>JBFWUW010000102.1:0-18364 GCA_050247075.1 Pirellulales bacterium
CGCCCAAAGCGGCCTGTGAGCCGCTTTCCAAACCCGTTGCTGCGGGCGAGAATGGTATCGATGGCTCAAGCCGTCCCTAGCCGTCCCAAGCGCCTGTAGCTCAGGGGATAGAGCAACGGTTTCCTAACGCAATGATTGACACGGCTCCGAAAGTGATGACAATTGCCTGAAATTACGATGATTAGCAACGGTCGCAAACCTGCGAATACCCGAGTATTTCCGGGTGAATACCCGCCGTGGATCAAATTTCCCAAATACCGCCTGCACAAGCCGTCGGGTCGCGCGGTGATTCAGTTCGCGCCCATCTGGGGCAAGAACCCGCGCTATCTCAAAGGCCCCTACAACGCGCCAGAAAGCTGGGATGACTACTGGGCCTGTTGCGCCAAGGTCGCCCAGTGGAAGATCAGGCACAAGCGTAGGAAGCCCCTGCCGCCGCGCGGCAAGCGGGTCAAGGTCAAGGAACTGCTGGCCGAGTTCCTGCTGTGGGCGAAGCCGTACTACAGCACGAAGGACAACAAGGAATTCAACCACTACGCCAACGCCATCTCGCCGCTGCGGAAGCGTTACGCGGACCGGCCGGCGAAGTCGATCGGCCCATTGCGACTGAAGCGCGTGCGGCGCGACATGATCCGTAAGGGCTGGGCCCGGAAGCACGTCAACGCCCAATTCAATCGACTACGAGCGGTATTCCAGTGGGGCGTTGAAAACGAGCTGGTCGGCCCGACCCAGCTGGCCAGGCTGAAGGCCATCCGCGAGCTGCGCAAGGGAAAGACTTCGGCGCCCGAGCGGCCACCCGTCGCGCCGGTCGCCTGGTCCGACGCCAGCCAGGTGCTGCCGTACCTGTCGCCCATGATCGCGACGATGGTTGAGCTGCACTACTTGACCGGCATGCGGTCTGCCGAGCTGTGCGCGATGACCGTCGAGGCGATTGAGTTCCGCGCCGATGTCTGGCTGTACCGGCCAGCGGTTCACAAGAACGAGCACCGCGGCAAGCCCAAAACGATTTGCCTCGGGCCGCAAGCGCAGTCGCTGTTGATCCCCTACTTGCAGCTGCCGAGTGACGAGCGCATTTTTTCGCCCCGCCGCGCGGTGCAGGAGCGGTTCGCGTTGCGTGCGGCGACGGCGAAGCACAAGCGCTACGGCAAGCGCAAGGCGTCCACGTTCCGTGCCAGTCGCTACCGGGACCACTACAGCACTGATCGATACTATCACGCGATTGGCTACGGCTTCGACAAGCACGAGCGCTGGCGAAAGCGCGAGGCCAAGGCGCGCGAAGTTCCATTGAGCGAGATCCCCGAGCTGCCGCGCTGGCACCCACACCAATTGCGGCACACGCGGGCCACGATGACCCGCGAGCAGTACGGCCGCGAAGGCGCGGAGTCTCAAACCGGCAACAGCGTCCAGGCTGCGGAGATTTATGCCGAGCGTAACTTGCCGCTAGCGATCCGAGTGGCGGTCGAAACGGGTTAGTTTGAAAGGCACGACGGTGGCGAGTTCCCCGTCTATGCAGCGATTGAAACTTTCCAGGTAGCCGGCAACCTCGTTGCGATGCAAGATTTGGTCCGTCCTTTCCACACTTCCGCCTCGAATTAGATGAACAACAAACACCGTCAACTCCTGGACGTGCAACATGGAAACCGACCTCGTGCTATAAGGTCGGCCGGACCGTTTACGGAGGCCGGCAGCCGGGTGCAGGGGTCTACGTGCCCCGTTGGTGTGCTAGCGTGATAGTGTACAGACGTCCAGTAAAACGTCAAGCGTTATGTGACCCATTTATGTAGCGCGAGCGGTCGCGCGACGACCAAGATGTTGGGGGATGGTGCGTATGTTCCCTTCCGTACTCCTAGCACTTTTGAGCGTTGCCTTACTTGCGGATCCGCCGGAGCCATCATTTGACGCCTCCGGGCGACTGGATCGAAGAATTCGTACTGAAGATGAGGCGAGGGCGGCGAAAACAGTTCGGGAGTGGCGCGCGCAAGCGTTGACCGCGAAGTCGAAAGACAACCGAATCGAGGCGGCGGTTATCATTTTGAGAATTGCCAGAGAGTACGCATACGAATTGGGCAAGCCGGAGCGCGACCCACTGATTTCCAAACAATGCCGCACCGCAGCAATCGAGTTGCTGAAGTCGCGCGACAATGCAGTACGCGCCTGTGGACTTGATGCACTCTGGGAAATTGGAGACCACGAGTGTCAGGGTGCGGTCGCTCCACTTCTTTATGACGACAACAAGGTGCTTGGTCAGCATGCTGCGCGAACACTTGGCAGAGTAGGCGACGACAGGAGCGTTGCAGCGCTAAAACAAGCTGGGCTCGATGATGACCTATTCGTCTGGGAAACATCGGCGTGGGCTTTGATGAAAATCGGAACGCCGCAGGCACGCAAGGCGCTGAACGAATTGCACGCTCGTTTTGGAAACGCGCGCGAATTTATCGTGAAGGTTGTTGACTACTTAGAAGGGCAAGGCCCCGAACCCACGATGCCGGTATGTCTCGGATTCTCGGAATAGTTTGCGTGGGGTGGAACCTCGATGATCGACCCCAACCGCCCTCTCGACAGCATCATGGGGCTTGTGGCTGCGGGGCTGGCTGCTCTGCTGGCGCTGGGTCTGTGGCAATGGCTAGCCGCGATGGCAAAGTAAGCCAAGTCAGCCGCCCCAGTGTCCGTCGATCTCAATGAATCCACGACCAAAAACAAATCGCGGGATAGCGGTATCACCCATCAGCATTGGTGGTTGATCGTAGAGCAAGATGCTCGTTGCTCCACCGATTTCTCGATAAAATATCTGGAGGCTGCCAGGGTTAGGTCGGCGAGCGAAGAGCACCCGTCGCCCTGACACATCCACCTGGATCGGGCCATGCTGTCCCAGAACGATGGTTGCTGGATTGAACGGCCCCGCAAAAGTCGCCAAGCCGCTCCCGTCATAATTGCAATGGTAGATTCGCGGATTGTTGGATGTATCTCCTAAGTAGGAGAAGTAAATCTTCCCTGTGATAGGATCGTGCCCAAGCGAACCGATGAACTCTGCGGCTGTGGTGTAGCCTGCGGGGAGCGTGATGTCGACAACTACACTCTGGGCTCCTGTAGACGTGATTTTATGGACTTGAGCATTGATCGATGGAGTCAGTAGGCTTGCTCCAGAGCAGAGGGTAACGCCTACGTAGACCGAATCCTGCTCGGGGATGTAAACCATCCCGTAAAACGACGGCATTTCGGATGCTGACCAAGTGTAGAGCGTTGCGGCTGCGTCCGTCAGATTGGCAGCGACCTTCAATGAGTGTGGTGCCTGCCAGGCCGGAAACAGATGCGTGCCACTTGGTGGCTGCATTTGAACAAAGTATGTGCGACGGCGAGCGTAGTCTACTTGGGTTGGTCCAATTGCTTGCCCACTTACCCCCTGTACTGGTCCTGTAGAAAGATTGGTTCCGTCAGGCTTGATGGTTCCGAGATGATGACCGGAGACTATGAACCCTGACATAACCAACAGCCTTTCAAACGCACCAACGCCCACCACGTCAAAATTGGTTGCTGAAAAACTGTCTGGGTTTGTTGCTACCCTCCCAGAATAACCAGCTACTTGAGCAGGTGTGCCAAGAACCCAATCAACCGCCCAATAGCCGGGGTGGTCTGGGTCTTCCTCCAAGTCGTTGTAGCATCGCAACGGACTGGCGAGAAAGAAGTGATGCGGGTCTGGGCAGCAACACGGTTGAACCTGAATACCCACTTGGCTTATTCCTCGGCTTCAATCTCAACCGTGTAGACGGACGCCTGCACCGCCGTAAGCGCTCGGACGCCCAGTCGCTCACCGCCCTTGATAAACAAATCGAAGCCGAGTGGGAACAGCCACTCTTGGCGCCCCGTGGAAGGCACGTTGGCGACAAACTTGATGTTGCCGGCCGTGGGCTCGGCCGTGAAGGTTTTCAGCCCGGTTGTTTGCAACGTCTCGCCTGCGTTGTCGTCTTGCTTGACGAGCGTGAGCGATGACGACGTGCCAGCCGTCGTCTGCTTGAGCACCTCGAATGTGACCGGCGTGTCAGTAATCGCCGTGCCCTGCCCGTAGATGCCAATGCGCTTGATGCGCACCCGTTGGTTGGTTGCAGCAATGAGTTGAATGAAAGTCATGTTGGCGGAGACGGACGCCGCCACGTTTTCCACCAAGCCGTTGAAGTAGACACCTGCCATGTTTGATTTCCTTGTGTTTAGAGGATTGCAGCGTTGGAAACGTAAGCTCCATCCATCATGGTAAGTAGACTGATTTGTTGGGATTGCTCACCCGGAGATACTTCAGGGGTCTCTTCGGGACACTCCACCCAAACGACGCGCCAAAGGTCAGTCAATGGATCGTACTGAACACGGCAAATCGCTTGAAATTCACCTTCAAACAAATAGGGATTTTCGACGTCGAAAGGGTCGGCTTGGTTTTCAACGATTACTGACTCGCCTACTCTGTCTCCTTGGTAACTACGGAGCACCTTCGCCTCAAACCGCGCCGTTTGTCGGTTAAATGGCTGGTAGACGTAGCACTCTAGGGTTTCTTCGTTGCGGAACGCACGAGCCAGAATGTATTCACCTGTGACGGTGGACTGAAACACCAGGCACTCGGTGAGTGCCACGCCTACTTCGCCAAATAGGTTGGTCACCTCAATCGGACCAGCTACGTCCGCCACACCCGTCAAAAATGACGTAAGGTTGCCGACAAAGGTAGTGGGATCATTGGCCGCACAGTTAGTGAACAGGTGCGAATAATAGATTTTGAAGGTCGTTCCGCCACCTCCACCGGAACCTGGCACCATCGCGTTCCACGTGCTGTCGCCCATGTCGCGCCACGCGATGCCTGAATCACCGGACGTAATATCTCCGCGAGCAGTTGCAGAGATTGAACGGCCGTCACTAAGCGTGATTGAGATTGAGCCACCATCGCCAACTGTCGACCCGGCTGTGAAGTGGAATGTCTGGTTCTCCGGTCGCAGCAGCACGTAAAGTGGCCGCGTGCTGCCTGACACCGTGGCAGAACCGTTCAGCTTCGCCAAGTAACGGTCACCAGCGAATAACGTTCCACCCGCTTGTGATCCCGTGAGCGGATTTGTCATTGCCAGCCAGCAGTCTTCGCCATCGCTGTACGGAGTTGATGCGGCATAGTTGCCGGTCGCGTCAGCACGCAGAACCTTGCCAGTAAAGAGTCCTGACGACCCCTCGCTGCTGACCGTACCGCCGCCTGACCCGGCCACCCGAACGATCTGCAAATGCGGCGGGTAGATCGGATATGTCGGCCGTGCCAAGTCCGCCGGCATGAGTGCCTCGCCGACGGCCGATGCCTCGCAATCGATTGCCGTCAGGCCCGAGCTCGTGTCGGACATTCGCACCAAGCCCGGGCAATTGCCGATCTCAGTTACCAGCCCGCCAGTCACCGGCGCCTCGGCCCCGAAGTTTCGCCAGTGGACGTACTTGATCTGCGAGCCTGGCAGGATGCCGGCAACCACGCCTTGGTACACCGTGCGGCGGCGCGCGGAGCCGATGGTTATGTCGCCAAGGTAGTCGGCCGCGCGCTCGGCAGCACGGGTCGCTAGGGCTGAGGTGTTATTCACCGTGCCGTCGAAATCACACGTCGCCGGCAGGTCGTCCCATAGCGAAACGACCGTGCCCGTCACGGCACCGGCCACGTTGGTGGGTACATCCTCGCTGTGCCAGCTCTCGGTCACCCACGTGCCCGTTGTCCGTTGGGTGTTGTGTTCGGTCCCGTAGTTCTTATCGCGCTTGTGGAAATAGACGCGAATCGTCTGCGGCGCGAGCGCCGCCGGCACGTCGAACGGCTCGGCATCGAGCAGATGCGATTGCCGGTTGGCCAGGGCCAGGGCCAGATCCAAGCCGGCTTGCACCACACCCGTCTGCACGATCGATACGGCTGTTGTCAGCGGGTTGTAGTTGATCGTGCAGCCGATGCGCTGCAGCACGCACGATAGGGCATCGAGTGCGGACACCCCGACAAACTGAAAGCCTTCGGGGTTGCCGTCGGGCGTGTGGGGCAATCCCGGGAACGCACCGAAGTTCGGTATTTCCTCCCACAGCACCTGGCAGGCCCGCGCCCATGTATACACGCTGCCGGAGTCAAGCGAATCGGCGTAGTACAACGACGCGCCCGAAGTGGCCGGCGGCGCGGGACAGCGCACATTGACCTGGATTGCCACGTCCGACATGCGCGCGTGCCAGCGCTTGTCGGTCAGCTTCAGCATGTAGACCGCGTTGGGGTCGCCCGTCCAGCCGCCCGAGACCTTCATCGCGTTGACGATGTACAGGCCAGGGAACGTGACGGTGCCACTGCTCGTCAACTCCAAAGAATAGGCGTTGTTGCGGCCAGCGTTGTTGATGATGTTCCACGTGCCGCGCGTGACCAGCACGTAGCCGATACCAGGCTGTGGCCCGAGCGGACAGAGATAGCCGTTGGCCTTGTGTCGCGCGTCGGGATACTTCCGCGGGTTCATCTGAACCAGCGTTTGACCCGCAAAGCGCATTCCACTGGCTTGATTGGCCATCGGCTATACTCCCACCAGATCCCACGACGGCGACGGCGCGAACGGCGGCGGCTGCACAAACAAATGCGCTGGCTCGATACCCGTCTCAAGCCACTCCTGGGCCTCACGCACACCTAGCCTGGCCGCGTCTCGAATTGACAGCGGCGCCCAGCCGCAGCGGCAATTCCAATCCCAGGGCGGCTTGAATCGCAGCCAAGTGGGATCATCCTTGTAGTACACGTTGGTACCATCGAGCCCGAGCGTTTCCATCGCTAGGTGATTGGACCGCACACGCGGACTGTCGTGGATTGCGAAATAGGCCCGGTAGGGCATCGAGTCGACAACCAGCGGATGATCGAGCACGTGATCCATCCCCTGGGTGTATGCCTGGTTGGCCGCATTGCGATACACGTGCTCCAAGTGGCTGTCGCTGATCGGCAGGCTGTCGAATGCTTCGCGCACGGCACGGCTGAATGCCTCGCGGTTGGCCGGGCCTTCTAGATTCTCAGCCAGCAGCTCGCGAATCTGCGCCAGCGTGGCCTCGGTCACTTCGCCAGAAATCGTGAACGCCTCTTGCTTCGCCGCGGCGTCGAGTGCGTAGTAATCCGCGGCACTGAGCAGTTGTCGATTGAGCAGCTTACGTATCGCGGCTTCAAGCCCGGGCAGCTCTATTTCCGGTTCGTCCTGGGGCGTACCGGGCGCCGGCAGAGCAGGCGGTACCGTCGGGGGCCCAGGTGGAGCACCTGCCGGCGGCAGTGGCGGGATATCGGGCACAAAGCCGGCGCTGGCTCGCGCACCTTCCACCCAACCGGCCATGATCGATTCGGCCAGTGAGCCTGCAAAGCGCTCGCGAACCTCGTGCAGTAGTGCTTCCACTTCGGCCAGTTCATCGACAAACAGCCCGCCCGCTAGTTTTTTTTTAAGAGCGCGGTGAGTCGGCGCAACACTTGGTCGCGTGTACGGCCAAAGTCGTCGAGGCCGCGGCCGGCAGCACGTCGCTTGCCAGTCGTGCCGGGCGCCTCTTCGGCCGTGGCGAACTGCATGGCAATGGTACTACCCAGCAACGGAATTTCGATTTTGTTGCGCTGCTTGTCGGAAAACAGCACGCTGCCGAACACCAGCAGCGTGCCCGCAAGATCGCCACGACCAGCGTACTTTTGTCCCATGCCTGACTTTACGTAGCCAAGTGTCAAATGCGGCTGGTAGGTCGGGTGGGTATCGGTATGCGGCAGCGATGCAAGCAACTCGTGAAGCTCGTGAAGCGACGGACTTTCAATGTCAATCTTCACAACGTCGTAGTTTTCTGATTCAAACAACGACGTACTGCCAAGCCGCGCAATGATCGGTGGGGTTGATTCGACGATTGCACGAACGTCCTCTGCGTTGTCAGCGTGCAGGCCAAACAGGACCGTGATGTGTGGTTCGGTTTCACGGCCGTCTTCCGCTAGATCCTGAACTTCAATCTGGGCGGCCATCGCCAGCACGCGTTCACGAACATCGCTGGCGACGTTCACCTGGATGCTTGAGAACTCGTGCGCACCATCGGCAGCGAACTGCATGGCCTCGCCGCTGAGGTGCATCAAACGTGGCGGCACCGATCGACCATCCGGTGACCCCTGGTGGTAACCGTTCTGTGCCGTCGTGCCGCCGATCGGCCCGCCAGTCTGCTGTCCGCCCATCTTCTCCGCGAACGTTTCAATCAGCGGCACTGGCTTCAGCTCAAACTTGTTCGCGGCCTTGCCGAATCGGCGGATCACCAGCGGCTCCAGCACCTGCTGCTTGAATGCCTGGACGTAGGGGAACAACTCGGCGTCACCCATCGCCAGGAACATGATCATGGGAATCGAGCGGCCGCTAAAGCCGCTGCCACTGGCTGCCGCTTCGACCACCTCGCGCGGCACGAGCAAGCCGTCGAAAATGTCCCAATCGGCATCGTCGATCCACTGCTTGACTACGCCGCTGTCGGTGATGCTCTCCGGCTTCAGGTAGTCGAAGTACGGTTTTTGGGTGAGCGGGTCGACGTCGCTTGGAATGACGATGGCCCCACCGCTGGCGCGTAGCTCGCCGATTTCCTTGGCGATATCCTTGCCGGAAATCTTCGTGCCATCCGGCAGCACGAACTGCTTGCCGATCGGGTACTTGATGACGTCGCCGATCCAGGCGTCCTTCACCGCGCGTAGCCGGCGCAGCGCGTAGCCGCCGCCTGGCATCGTCTTATCCCACCAGGCCGGATATGCCTTTTCGGTGGCCGCGCGACCGAAGTTGCTGGCATAGAGCGGGTTATGGTTGAGCCATAATCCCTTCATGCCGTACAGCCGCGTGGGCGACGATTGTGGCGGTTCGCCCGATGGTGTCTTGCGCTGACCGTGCACGCCCACGCCGGCGATGCGCCCGGCTGCCGGCCGCGGCTGCCGCTGGATCATCGGCCGCACATCGTATGGGTGAAAATCCTTCAGTCCCTCAAACTCGGTCCCGTCATCATCGCAATAGAGCACCTCGAATCCGGCGTAGCCGAAATACTTGGTGGCCACAACCTGGTGGGCGCTCCGCTGCCAGAATCGATCCCACTGTTTTTGTGCAAATGAGGCAACTTCCGGCGACGGGCCCTTGACCTCTACCTTGGCTTGCAACAACGGCGCGTTGCGTAGCTGCAGTCCAAACCATACCTGCTGATCCAGCAGCATGGCCTCGGCCTGAAAGAGCGTGAACCACGGCCGGTCAAAATTCCAGAACAGCGAACGCGAAAATGGCGCGGCCAGGTAGTCGACGGTGAGGCTGCCGGAAGCAAGTTCACGATCAGGCGGCTGATAGATCGGCTGTTCGTCGACTGGCATCGCCGTGCTACTCCGATCGTTCGACGGAATCGAGCCGCTGGTGTTGCACGCGCGATGTAAACTCGCCGGCCTTTTGCCGGTCGCCCCACGCGATCATTGCCAGCTGTCGAATCTGTGATGGCCGCATGCCGCTTAGATCCTCAGTGAGCAAAGTGCGTTCGATGCGTAGTCGGTCCAGCAGCTCTAGCCAGGCGTACTTTCGGCCGCTTCCCCATCGGCTGCTATCGACACCTCCGAACCAGAATGCGATTCTAGCGTCGGGCTCGATTTTTTTTTAATCGAGTCGATCGCGTCGATGATGGCACTGTAGAACTTACCTGCGCCGTTGCGGCCACACCGTGCCACACCGAACGTGCGAACGTAGGCGGCCACGTCGTCAAGCCAGCGTTCATCCTTGCGCGTATTCGGCTGGTGGCACTGTGGGCAGTCGGCTGATAGATCGTCGATCGAGCGGGTGAACGTGACGTGGCAATCGAGACATTCCCACAGATCGTCTCGATACTTAACGTCGATCTTGGCCAGCGCGTCGCGCGCGGCGTACAGGTCAACGTCGAATTCATGGCCGTCGATCTTGAACGACGCAAAGTCTTCGTTTTGAGTGATTTCGGTGACCATAGCGCACGGGTAGCGGGGCCCACGAGATAGCGGGCCCCGCTACTAGCAACCCCCGGGATCTTCGCACGGTAGACCGAATTTTAGGCATAGGTTCGCTACACTGTGGGCCCAAAATGATACACGGGTTCACGACGCGCTCTTGGTGTCGCAGCAGAGTGCAGGATTTTCCATCGACGGAATCTGGTTCAAGTATCCGGAGCGGAGTCGGTAGAGCACCGCCCAGCGGAGCGAATAGACTGTGGCACCAAAGAAGCACGCGATGGCTTTCGGACCGTCGGTGACCACCTTTACTTCTTCAACGGGAATACCCCTGACCGACACGAGCCGCGGCACAGCCGGCAGCCAGTCCTTGCCTTTTGGGTTGATCCGCATCCCCTTGCCTTGCATGAGAATCAAATCGCGAGGTGTGCCCTGGTACTGTGCGACGTGCGCGGACCCTTCGCCAGAGACACTGACCGCCATCGACACACCGGTGTCCGTCGCAATGTTTCCGGCGGCTAGCGTGCCTGGCAGGAACTGCTCGGCTGCGTGGTGCAGGATCACCGCGTGCTCACGCATCACCTTTAAGCGATTCTCAAACGAGAGCCATGAGTTTTCCTTTTGCAGATCGCCCAGGCCGAACTCCGCCGAAGCGGTGGCGCTGTCTGGGTTGAATCCTCCACCGCCCCCCATGAACGGCAGTGCGCTGCCGTTGGATTGCGATCCGGCCAAGTCGACCACAGCGTCTTCTGATGGAATAAAAAACAGAGAGCTACTGCCACTGTTGGAAAATACCCCAGCGGCTTGCATCGCGGACCACCACACTGTGTAGCTCTCGCCATCTAGCGGCTGCCAGATTCCGCCATCGCGCAGCAGGTTGTCGAGACAGCCGGTTACTAGCCAGGCTATGCCGAATCGCGATTGTCGCGTGCCAAGCGTGCGACCAAACCGCAGCCGCAAGGGAATCACGGCGCCGCTTCGCGCTGCGGCCTTGAGCTTCCTGAACTTGTCGAGCATCACGCGCACGAAGATTTCTCCGGCTCGGATCGTCGGCACACCTGGCGGTGTTTCGATCGTGCCGGCCAACGTGGCGGTGTACTGTGCGAAGCCAGGTGGGTTCGATTCAATCTCGTAATCCAACTCGGCCCGCAGCGCGCCCGTGGGCGGCGCTTCAGCCTCCAGCTGAATGTCGGTGATTGAAAAGTCGAGCCGGTTGCGATCGTGTGAGAGCGAGAATCGACGCGGGCCGCGGCGAAAGCCGTTGGGGATCGACACGCGCAGCGAATGGCGGTAGCTTTCAGCCGACGTTGTGATTGTGCGGCCGCCGCCGGACCGTGTTTGAGCGATCTGCACATAGCCGTTGATAACCCGCGTGCAACTGCCGGCCTCGTCATAGTCCCAATCGATGGCATAGCAAAACGCGGCCAGGTTCGATGCCAGCGACGTGGCGCCTTCCTTGATGGCAAATGAGCATTCCCAAATCACTTCCGTGGTCAACGTTCCAATCTGAATGAATTCGACGACTTGCGGCTTTGGTCCCCACTGCACGTCGGTGTGTGTCGCGCCGCCGCCGTTGACCTGAATGTCGCCCACTCCCTGGCCGCTGTACACGAGTGTTTGTCCGGGATCCTGCAGCTTCTGGCGCAGGGTAACCATGTCGGCCCTGTGCGTGGCCTCACTGCCACCGGTCACGAAGCAATGCACACGTAGCGTGTAGACCGTATAGATGACTGCCCGTCCGGCCTGATCGTACTCCGGCTTGCCGGTGAGTTTCACGTCGCGCAGTCCAGGGAACGTGAAGCTGTTGTACGTGATGGTGCCCCAGCCAGCATCGTTGTCACTGAGCGCGGCGAGTGCAGTAATTGCCATTAGGGCACCCCCACGGGTCCGAACGCGTCGGCGGTGAACGGCGTGCGTTCGATGCCGGCCTGGTTGTCAGCATCCTTTGCATCCAACTCCAGGTCCGGCAGGTCTTGGAAGATGGCGTAGAAGTCGCCGCGTGCTAGGTCGCGCTTGTCGCTGTCTTTCTGGGTTGCCTTACTGACACCCTTCAGTCCTTCCCAAATTGCGCCACCAGGCGACAGTCGCGAAATGATCGAAATGAGTTGGCTCGTGATACCGCCGGCCTCGCTTTCCATGAATTTCTCGAATTGCTCAGCCACAGATGCGATGCCCTCTAGCAGCGGCAACACTTCCTGCAGGAATCGCTTTTCGAGAATATCCACGATCCGTGTTCCCGCTAGAGATAACCGAGTTTGCGTGGCAGTCAGCCGCGACAACTCCGGGCCAAGGAACCGTGCGGATTGAATGTTTTGCTGGAGCCTCGCAACCTGCGCACGAGCCTGGGCGGCCGCCAATGTGGCATCGTATGCGGCCAGGGCCTTGGCGTTCTCGGTCGATCGGCGCCAGAGTAGCCGCATGGCCACGACGGCAGCGCCGGTGGCGACAACCAGGGCGGTGAGCGGCAGCACAAGTGACGCTGCAGCGCCGGCCGCGGCCCCCAACGCAGGTGCAGCTTCGGCAGCAACGGCTCCACCGGATGCCCCTACCTGAATCACTGGAATTTGCGCGGGAACTGGCAGGTTCGATGGTGCGGATGGCCCACCAGACGTTGGCACGCCACGTGGCGGTGCAATCGCCGGCAGGTTGCTCGGCGCCGACGGCCGCGGTGCGGGCAGGCCAGGCGGAAACTGCCGCGACGGCTGGACACTTGGGGTGGTCCCGGTCGGCGACCGTGCGACAACCACCTGGCCACCATTGATCAGGATCCTCGCGCCCTCCGCGTGGAACACGGCCTGGGATATGGTGAATGTCTGGGGCACCGGAGCGACCGGCGAAGCTGTTGGCAGCGGCTGTGTCGCTGCAGCTCCGGGTCGAATTGGCGGCCCTTCAGTCGCACGACCCCGGCGAAACTCACCAAACAACGTGGCAATGTCGGCCAGGGGGCGAAATACGCCGGCGCCAGCTCGCGCGAACGGCCCGAGGGACGACAGCTTGGACGCTCGCTGAATCGCGTCGAGGAACGCTTGGGCTAGCGACTCAGGCTCTTGCCGGCCAGGTTGCCGTGGGCGTGGCTGTTGTGGCTGGCCCGGCTGCGACGTTGGTTGTGGCCCGGTGCCACCGGCGCCAGCGCGAGCGGCGGCGCCGGGGCTCGCTTGAGACGGACCCTCTTCGTCGGTGAACTCGAACTTGAATACGAGCGGTTCGGCCATGCCATGTCACGTCACACGCTGGACCATTTGAAAAATCGCTTGGTCCCGCTGTCATCGTAGAGGTACAGGTCGAACAACACCGCTACGTCGGTTTCGACGGCGCCGAAAAGCATTTCGACGTCGTTCTCGGGCGCGAGCACGGCCATGCCAGCGGTGAACGTGTTGGCCGTGCTGACGCCGCCGGCGCTAGCGGCCGCCGCGGGCGACCCGGCTTGAGCGGTGAGTATCAGCGGCTTGGCGTAGTCAGTGAGCAGCTTGCCGATCGTGCCAATCGTGCCATCCAGCGTCGGCGGACTGGCGGCGCCCCAGGGCCAGATTGCGGCCTGCACCGCGGCGTTCCACTCCTTGAACGTGGCCAGCAATTGCACCATCCCGGCGCCTTTGTGAATTCCGTCGATCAAACAATCGCCGTACAGGTTCGTGTTGTTGATCGGGATCCGGGCGGGCCGAAACTTCAGCTTGAACCCTTCACCCGTTGTGATGCCGAGCCCCACCGCATTCCACGTGGCGGTATGCACGCCGGGCCGAACGCTGACAAGGGAAGCCATGGTATCAGTGCCTCACTGGATAGTGTCGAGTGATTGAAGTCGCAGGCCGCCGGCAAATTGAAGTTCACGGACCATGCACGGTGCGGGGCTCGCCTCCGATCCCAGAATCCAATCTGCCCGCGTATTGGTACGCTGCCGGCCGGTGTAGTACAGCGGAATGGTGAATGGGTGGCCGCGCGACGCATCGCCCCCAGGTGCGTTGTCGCGGTCCTCTTGATCTTCAGCCTGCATGGCTTCGTTGCTGATGCCCAACAGATTGCAGGCGGCCAGCCGCACCTCTTGTCGACCGTGCAGGGCCTTGATGACGGCGCGCTCGATACCGGTCAGTGCCTTCAGGTGGCTCAGGTACGCCTTCTTTCGATTGTCGGCCGGAAGCTTGCCAGTGCGGATCGTGATGTACACGGTGATGGCGTAGTTTTCCTTCAGGCTCGCCCGCTCGGTGGATTGGATCGAATTTTCATCGAGCGACACGAATCGCTCGCCCATCTTGGCCGGCGGCTTGCCATCGGGCGCAATACTGACTTCGCCCTCGGCAAACCCCAGCTGCTCGATCAGCCGTGTCTCGGCAGCCTCCAACAGCGCTTCGATGCTCATGCTGCACCTCGCGCGATCATCTGGATGGCCACGGGAATGCCGCTGGCGGCCGTCTCACTGAAATCCTCGAGCCAGGATGCGGGAATCTCGTCCGCGCGCGGCCAGATGCGCCGCCGGCCTGGTTGCTCGTCATCGCCCTGATGGTATTTCGCATAGTCGACGTTCGTGCCGACCAGTAGCTCACCGGGGTTGTCGATCAAGGCCTGGCCGTCGGGCGGCGAGTAGCTGGCGTCGGGGCCACGCTCGCTCAGGATGCCAGGACTCAGGCTGTTGAACAACAAGCCACGGTCGCGCAGAATCTCGACCACGCGACTGCCGAACACCTGTAATTTAGTTTTGACCCCTTGCCGCTTCATGGCCGCCCATGCGATCTGTGCCGCGCGGGCCTTGGATTCGACCAGCGGCAAGTCGACGGCCAGCCACGCCAGGTTGCGAGCGTAGATCTTCCGCCACGCGGCGAGCTGGGTCTTGCTCATAAACCCGTCTTTGCCGCCCGGCGAGTGCTTGCCGGCGGTGCGCGTCGACTTCGGTCCGCGGCCGTAGGCCAGATACTTGGGTGACAGCGGCGGCCAGCTGATCCCGCACTCGTCCGTGCCGCCGCGCGCTTTGACGATGAACGCCTGCTTGATCTTTGATAGCCACGCTACGGCCAGGCGAAGTTTGAACCCGCGCGCAATGCCGAGCGAGTCGGTAACATGGCCCGACAGAATGCGCGGCAGCTGAGCCAGGCGAGCCTTTAGCTCACTGCGACTCAGGCGGGTGTAGATTACGTAGCGCGGCATGGGCGGTTAAGTGGCGTCGATGGGCTCCGGCACAAGAATGGCCATAGCTTGCTTCAGCTGCGCGGCCAGTTCGTGCTGCCCAGCCCGTTCGGCTCGATCAATCAGCACAGCCAGCAACTCTTCCTCGAAAGCGCCGTTGCGAACGCCGTGGTTCGGAATCGGGCCCTCTTGGAAGTGCAGCGTGAAAGAGTCATTGATGTAAGTACGGCCATCACTGGATACGGTGATATCCTGGCCCTTCGGGTTTGTGCGCTTGATCGTTCTTTGCATGGCGGATTCCTTTACCAATAGTAGGGCCACGGATAGCCGACCGAATCGTAGCCCCTGCGGTTCGGTGACTGTTGGGTTCGCGTGCTGGTCTGTGTTACGCGGCGAACGTTGGCGCGATAGCGACTGTCGACGCGAAAGTTCGTCACGCAGGGAGTGTTGTCGTGTTCGGGCGCGGCCAGGCCGGTATCGCCAGGCAATCCGGCGCCGCCCGACGCGATCAGTTTCAGCATCTCGAAATAGCGGTTGTACTCAGCCAGCATGGAGTCGGGTGGCGCGTTGCCGCGGCGCCGGGCTAATTCGACGCAGGCGAATATCGCCGTGCACCATTTCACCCAGGCGGATTGGGTGAGCACCGCCACGGTGTACTGCTGAAATAGATACGAGTTGACGTCGACCGTGGCCTTCTCGATGGCAGCGTTGACCATGGCCGTCGACGAGTGCTCGTCGTCATCGTCGGCGCGAAACGAAACACCCTCGACCGACCAAATGGCCTCTAGATCATCGACGGTGCAGTAGGGTGTGACGGCCATCGCTAAGGAGTCTCGTGGTGGTAGCGGGCCTGGCACTTCACGCGCCGAAACCCGTCAAGCGAACCGCTGATTGTCAAGTCGAGGAAGTAAATGGTGTCCTGTGTCAAGCTGAGATCACTGGGCAACGAGCCCTGGTACACACCATCGCCGATATGGGGCAGCGAAATCGATGAACCAATTGCGGCGGTCAGATCCTCGCTCTTGAGCTGTCCAGTGATCGTTGCCGTGGTGATCGTCGCCCCGTCGCTGGCTCGCTTTAGCGGCCGTTCGACGGTGCCCACCTGAACGATGTTGTCCTCTCCGATGTAGAGGGTCTGCATAAACTAAAAGGCGGGCCAGCGGCTCTTTGTAAAAGTCCGCCGCCCGCCTCTGCGGTGTTGTGTTGTCGTGCCAGCGGCCTAGTACTTGACCAAGCCGTAGGCGATGCCTGCCGGAATCTGCAATACGGGAATACCGTTGTGCAAGCCGAACAGTTGGTAACCGGTCGGATTCGAAGTCGGCTTGGCCCAGTAGTATTCGCCCGTGCGGATCGTTTGCGGGGCGCCGTCCCATTCGCTGATCGGCTCGCCACACTGCCAGTACTGGGCCACGATCGCATCGGGCTCGATCGTGAAGGCAGCGTGCGTGTCGTCGAAAAACTTCTCGAACGCGAAACTCGATCCGGTGTCGAGGCCGTTGTCGCTGATGTGCCACAAGAGCCACGGCAAGGCGCGAAGGCGGGCCGTGCAATTTGCCGTCTCTTCGTCGCGTGTGATGTAATCGAAATAGGTGTTCGCCGTACCGGCCTGGGCCTGCACTTGAGTGTTGGCACCCACGTAGCCCCACACGATCGACGAGCAGAATACGTGGCGCAATGGCCGGCCGGTCAACTGAATGAACGCGGCATTGATGGCCAGCAGGTGGTCGATGATCTTCGTGCCGGCTGTGTTCCACGTGGCGGCCAGGATGTCGCCGCCGCCGAGCATGTTGAGCTTGCTCTTATTGCCCGACGGAACCTGGTAGTCGACGGTGTACGTGCCACCCGAGTAGGCCATCGACGGGCCTTGGTACGGGTTGTCGATCGCGTAGGTGTAGCTGCCGCGCATCATGGCGGCCGCCTGAAATTCACGATCATTGGTGATCTGTTGCTTGATGAACTGCTCTTGGTCGGCGATGTACTGCGCGCCAGCCGTATCGGTCACATTGGCCGGGCCACCCACCGGGCGCAGATTGTTCAGCAGCTCGCCCAGAAGCGGAATCGAGGGGTGGAACCGCGGCATCGCGAAGGGCACGTTGCCAATCGGATTCGGCTGGATGATCGTAGCCGCACTGCCAGGTCGCGACGGCGGCGCCGCGCGGCGGGTGCTGTTGAACACGTCGTAGCTGCCACGACGGCCGTAAGGACTGGTGCGCTCGGCACTGCCGCCCTTACCCATGCCCCAGAATCCCTGGAGTTCGGTGTTGATCACCTTCAGGCGATCAACGCGAGCATTGATGACAGCCGGCTGAAGTAGCTGAGGGATTGCGACGGCCACGGTTCATTCTCCGTAGCCCTCCACCGCGGGCGTCCACCGTGTTTGCGTTGGCGTGTCCGCTGGTGGAAGCGGATTTTCGGGCGGCCAAACCCTAGCCAACGTTTTTTGCTCTGTTACCTAAAACACCGCCTGCGGGACGTAAAGAACATCCGGCAGCCTGGTGGCAGCCAGCTTCTCTTCCAATTCCGCGGCGAAGTCCTTGTATAGCCGCTCGAATTCCCTGACGCCCACGCGAAGCGTTTTCTCAAAGCTGAGCGGAGCCTTGCCGTCCGTGGATGCGTGTCGCATCCAGCCCGCGATCAGATCTTCGAGCTCCTTGTCGGTGTAGTCCAGCGTCGGCGACCCGTTCTGGTAGTACTGCCGCAACGTGAACGTTTTGCAGTCCCTGTCGGGAATGCCAACCTTGTGGTCATATCCAACGTCCGACAGCAACAACCCGATTTTCGACTTATTGCTGTCGAGCGCTTCGTTCACGTCGGTACACTTGAACCAGCGCTCGCCGACCATCACAACAAAGCATCCGGCCTGAAGCCGCACGTTCGTACGATGCCTCTTCGGCGCTGGGGCCGAATCCGGCGACTGATCTTGAGCAATTTCTTTATCGGCAACTGCGGTACTCATGGGATCTTTCCGAAAACTGTATTGGTCTTGCGGCTAACCGCAGCACTCAATCTTGTGATTACGTCGCGACGGTCACAACGCAGGCCGGCGGCGACAGGATCTCAACATGCCAGGCGGTTCCGGCGGCATTGGCTCGGAAGCGTGCCCGGCCACCGATCTTGTGCGAGGCCGTGGAGAACGCAATGCTATCCGCCGCCGCATCGCCATCAGTCACGATGTCGTCACCGGCGGCCGACGCGATGATCATGTCCTGGTTGACTGTGTTCAGAAATTCGAACGGCCCCAGGCCGGCTGCGAGCGCGGGCAGCGTGAACGTGACGGCACCCGACGCGCCGGTTGTGGTGAACAGCGTCTTC
>JBFWUW010000103.1:0-18199 GCA_050247075.1 Pirellulales bacterium
CGCAGCACCAGACACCGGCGCTAACAACAGCAGCCCAACGCCTGAAACCCTCCCCCGATTCCCCCTTCCCCCCGATGACAGCCGCTACCCCGTCCGGTACGAAACTAACTATTGGCCGCTTGCCGGCCGATAACACCATGAGGCCCGCCAGCGGCGGGTCTTTGCCCCCATCGTCTAGAGGCCCAGGACGCCGGGTTCTCAGCCCGGTAACCGGGGTTCGAATCCCCGTGGGGGTACTGCACTTCGGTGCCAGTCAACACTAGGCGTCGCAAGCGGTTGCCAGATTTTGACTTCGGTCGAATCTGACTCAATCGGTTGCGACGCCTTGTTGTTTGCGCGAGTTCCCTTTGCGCAATCGCGGGACAAGGGCCGTCCTGGAAGTGCAGTGCCAGAGGCGAAAAGACTGCTGGAGCACGTTTCATCGCGATCCCGTGGCGCCCGAATTGTCTCGCGGAAGCCGCCACGGATAAAGTTCGCTGCTACAAGTGGCGACCACCTGCTACATCCCGAGTGCGATCAGCAATTGGCTTCAACAGAAAAGCAGCCTTGAGCGGCCTTGAATAAGTTGCCAGTGACTGTGTTGTTTACGGATTGATTGTGACATCGCCCGGTTCTCCCCTGGCAGGCTCAGTGGTGATGAAATTCCGTCCCACGGGATGCTGGTTGACTGCACTTGGGGTACAATTAGCCACCGGTCGTCACACCGCTCCGCCATCCTCAGCGCGCCCGGCCAATGCTCTCCATCTCCACTCAACGCATTTCCCAGTGCGATAGTGTTTCTCGCCGCGAATGGTTGCGGGCGGGCGGAATTGGCTCGGCGGGGCTGATGCTGCCGCAGTTATTGCGTGGCCGGGCCATCGCTCAAGAATTGGGGGCGGCACCAGGCAGGCCGATGGATGGCGTATTTGGCCGGGCCAAGAGTTGTATTCTGCTGTTTCTGTTCGGCGCGCCGGCGCACCAGGACTTGTGGGATCTCAAGCCAGAGGCACCCGTCGATGTCCGAGGCGAGTTTCGGCCGATCGACAGCAACGTACCGGGCATTTGGCTGGGCGAGCACTTGCCCAAGACGGCCCAAACGGCCCAGCGTTTGGCGATTTTGCGGTCGGTGTCGCACCCCGACAACACCCACACCGTGGCCATGCACTACATGCTCACCGGGCAGCGGCACATTCGCCCGGCGACCAATCCGCAAAACGAGCCGAGCGATTTCCCCACGTTCGGCGCGGTGTTGCAGCACCTGCGCGGCGGTCAGCGGACGTTGCCGGCAGGCATCAGCTTGAACGCACCGGCCAACCAAGTTTCGGCCAACAACCATATTTTTCCTGGCTTCTTTGCCGGTTGGCTGGGTGCAGCCCACGACCCGCTGTTTATTCCGAACGATCCTTCGGGTGAGGATTTTAGGCCCTTTCCGTCGATCGAGGAGAGTGCCGCCGGCCGCTTTGCCCAGCGCCGCGGGTTGCTGGCCGAGGTCGATGCCCGCCGTGCCCAATTGGCGGCGGCCGCCGGCGAGCGGGCCTACGACCGCCACTACGAGCGAGCCTTTCAACTAGTCACATCGGCCAGCGCCCGGGCGGCGTTTGATTTATCGCGGGAACAGCCAACGTTGCGTGAGCATTATGGCCGCAGTCCGTTTGGGCAAGGCTGCCTGTTGGCGCGGCGGCTGGTGGAAGGAGGCGTGCCACTGGTGACCGTCAATTGGGCTCGCGACGACGCCTTTTGGGATACGCACAAAGACAACTTCAACCTGCTCAAGAACAGCCTGTTGCCGCCGTTCGACGCCGGCTACTCGGCCCTGTTGGAAGACCTGGACCAGCGCGGCCTGCTGAACGAAACGCTGGTCGTTTGCCTGGGTGAATTTGGCCGCACACCCAAGATCAACAACGTCGCCGGCCGCGACCACTGGGCGGCCTGCAACTCGGTGGTGCTGGCCGGGGCCGGCATTCGCGGCGGGCAGGTCGTCGGCGCGTCGGACCGACTGGCCGCCTACCCCGCCACGGCGCCTATCACGCCGGGCGACCTGGCCGCCACGATCTACCACGCCTTGGGCATCGACCACCACCTGGAACTGCGCGACAGCCTCTCCCGCCCGCACTTCTTGACGACGGGCCGGCCGCTGCTGGAGTTGTGGGCGTAGGTTCGCCGCGAAAACATGCATGGACACCATTGCAGGCCTTGCCCACTTGAACACAGCGCTCGACCAACTTGTGGTGAATCATGAATCGCATGGTTTTGAGAATGTCATGCAGGAGGTGGACCACATAGCGAGTCGCGCCAAAGGCCTGACCGAGAAGAAGTTTCCAGCCCTGCTCTCTTTTCTCCGCGGACTGGAAGAACGGCGCGTCGTAGTGGCCATAAAGCAGCGGGTTGCGGGCACGACAGTGCAACATTGCTACCACCGGTTGCAAAACCTGGGAGTCGATGCTCCCTGGCAACGGATCATCATTGGCAAGATGGTCTTGGAGTATTTGCTGGTGGATGGTGCCGTCGATGCCGCCAAGACGATTGCCGAGAAATTGGTCGAGCTGAAAAGCGGCCAGCCGGGGCAGGCCAGCAAACTTCGAGCGGAACTGGCCGCGGTGTTTGCCGAGCGCGGCGTTGCCTGGCCTTGATGCGCTGTCTCGACCACTTCAGCGTTGCGTGAAGTAAAAAACAAGGGCGATGAACAGCGGGATCGTCAGGATGAGAATCAACAGCAAGACGATGGGGACCAGGCTGGGGCGCGCTATTGGGCCTTCGCTGAGCCTTTCCGGCGGAACGGCTGTTTTCAGGGTTGCCAGCACATCGCCAAATCGCTCGCGGACTTGCAGCGCAAACCACCGGCTTCGACCGCCCAACGGAGCCTTAAATGCCACCCGCGATGCGCTGGAGTCGGTGACAATTGCCTCGGCGGTTTTCAGGTTGAATGTCACGGGCCGACGACGAATCAGCAAGATAATGATGTACCACACCAACCAGCCAGGAGCGGCGGCAAACCCCAGCGCGCGCAGCATGACGACAAAGAAGACGAGGCCCAGGATGGTCGCCAAAAATGCTAACAACAAAGTGCCCGGCGGGTCGTATTTGCCATCCACCACCACACGGTCGTCCTCCAAAATCGATATCGTGGCATTCCTGGCCAACCCTACGGAATTTCTACCATGAACGCGATAGGGACCGAAAAACGTGCCGCCGCGCGCGGGCCACGAAGCGCGAGCCGGTACTGGGGGCGGCGGAGGCACGGCCAGACCGCTGGCCGCCGGAGATTTGAGGAAAGAGCGGACGCGAAACAAACCGACGATCAATAGAGCGGCCGCGGCAAGGCTCAAGGACATCATGAATAAATTGAGTTTATCGAATCGTTCATAGAGTCCCCAGCGAGGCTCCTCCGTGAACCATCGGACGCAAGCGTCGAAACATCGAAAGTAGAGTGCGTTGACCGTGGTCAATGCCAGGGAACTAACCAGCCACGGTTTGCCTGGGATGCGCGGCCAAGAAATGGCCGCGATCAACGCGGTTATCTCTAACAGCAGCAGCAGCCAATAGATGGCTTGGCGCAGTTGTTCCGAAATTTCCATCGCCGGTTGACTCCTGAATGGTGATCCGCCTGTGCCCGCTTGATGCGATGAGGGCTTTTGAAGCGACGCGCATTTCGTTGCGGAATTGGGCCGCCCCCGACGCGGCCGCCCCGGACGCGGCCGCTGAACGGTAGCCGCGTACAGTACGAGGGCAAACCGAGGACCCTACACGAATTTCTCAACGCGCGCAATTGCCGGTTGCTTTTTTAGCAGGTAAGTGGTTGCAAGAAAACCACTTGTTCCAAACGCTGGGAGCCTCGCGCTGGCAACTGAAGCGTAATTGACTCTTGTTCGGTGTTCAACGTGGGGGAACCGCGAACAGCCGGCCCGACTTGATAGCGGCACGATCACTCCGAAGCTTGCGAGTTGCTGCTTCGCGACGAGGAGAAATCGCACGTCGTACGCCGCTTTGCCAAGGGTCTCGAGGATTTTCGCGACCGCAACCTAACCGAGTTAAGCGTCTTGAAGCTACTCACGAAGGGAAAACTCGCCCTCTGGCTGGGTTGCGGAGACCTGAATGCCGCGATCCGTTACGGCAGGACAGGCCGCTGGCCGTCCGACGCGACCTGGCCTTCAATTGGAACACGACAGCGGGTCTCATCGCACTTGGCCGAGCAGGTACCATGGAATGCCGCCAGCGGTGCGCAAAATTGGGCCGCGGCAAAACCCTAAGCCACGGCGGCTGCCCGTGATTCGGCCAAGACCTTGCAGGCCGCGCCGGGACCGGCGCCAAATTCGACTGGTTTGCCAAGTTCATCCAGCACCAGTTCGATGGCGGACAAGGTCGCCAGAATATCAAGCTCGTCCACGATCCCCATGTGGGCTACGCGGAAGATCTTGCCCTTGAGGTGCGACTGACCGCCGGCCACTTTCACACCGTAGCGGCTTTCCAGCAGTTTGGTGAATTTGGAGCCATCCACGCCCGTCGGTATGCGAATGGCGGTCAGGCCATCGGCCGGGCGTTGGGCAAAGACTTCCAGGCCGATGGCTTCGATACCGGCCCGCGTGGCTTTGCTGAGAGTTTTGGCCTTGGCCCAGATCGACTCCATCCCCTCAGCGCGAATCAGCCGCAGGTTTTCGACCAGTGCCGCCACCAGCGTATGGGCTGGCGTCCAAGGGGTGTCGGGCCCGTCCTTAATTTTCTTGCGGTGCTGTTTGAGATCGAAGTAAAACGCTTGCGGCTGCACCTTGTCCATCTGCTGCCAGGCGGCCTCGCTGGCGGCGATAAACGCCAGGCCCGGCGGCAGCATTAGCGCCTTTTGCGACCCGACGATGAGCATGTCGATGCCCCATTCCTCGGTGCGGCATTCCATCACTCCGGCCCCGCTGATGCCATCCACGACAAACAAGGTTTTGCTTTGGGAGACCACCTGCGCGATGGCCTTCACATCGTGGCCTACGCCGGTGCTGCTTTCCATCAGGGTGCCGAAGACGGCCACGGCGTCGGGGTGCTGTTCCAACAAAGTGGCGACGTCATCGGGTTCCACGGCCTGGCCCCACTCGACTTTATGGCGAATGGCTTCGATGCCGTAGGCCTGGCAGATCTCGCCCCAGCGTTGGGCAAATCGGCCAGCTTCCAGCACAATAACCTTACCGCCGCGCGGCACCAGGTTGGTGACGGCCGCTTCCATGGCTCCCGTGCCGGAACTGGTCAGCACGATCACATCGCCCGTCGTCTGAAAGACGTACTTGAGGCCTTCGACCGCCTCTTTGAGCAGGTTAACGAACTCCGGCGTGCGGTGGTGCGTGATCTGTTTCGCGAGGGCTAGCAAAGCCTGTTCCGGTACCTGCGTGGGGCCGGGGGTCATCAGGCGGTTCTTGATCATGGCAAGGAATCCTTCGTGGCAAAACGGCAGTTGTCCAACCTCGCGGGCATTGTAGTCCTCGGCCAAAGTTCTGGCGATGGCATCCTGGGTTGACATTGCGGGACAACGGGGCGTGTTCAGGTACTATCGCCCTGCACGGTGCTGGCTGTGTTGGCCGCTCGCGTGACACCTTCGTAGGGCGAACTCAGGCGACAGGTTGTTCTGGAAGCATGTAGAACCGTCGAGCAACTGCTTTCTGTCAGAATCGGTTTTTAGCGACTAATCAGGAAGGTTGGCGTGAATAGGGAAATTGACAGTGTGGCGACCAATCGTTTTGCAGACATCTCCATCTTCCCAGAGCATGTGCTTGCCGTTTTCGATCATGCCTACCTGGAGTGAACACTCCCAACTATTTTCGTATCCGTTTGATACAGAAGCGTTTGCGGCTTTTAATCGTCGCTTTGCGTCAAGGGGTCTTCGCGTTTTGGAGCGCAATTCCACTCCCATGCCGCAAGTCATCGTTATCGTCTTTATATTGCGAATATCTCGCATTCGACCTAAACATCTATTTCAACCCGTCTTAACGTCGCCGGTGACGGCCAGCTAGTCCTAAAACCGCTACAACCGGATGCCTTTTCGTAGTCGTAAATCACTGCTATCAAATATCTTAAGTCTGTTCACTTGTTTTAGGCCCCAGCCCTGGCTTAGGATGGATTGTGTTATTGCTCGTTCTCCATCCAGTACCTGGGTTGGCAGTACAAAGGATTGTCTGGACTGACGGTGTCGCAGCCAGTTAGTCGTCCAAGGAGTTGGTCCCGCCAGGAGTGCATCGAACCCCTAGGCGTGGCCTCATGCGTCGCCATCAGCAGATTATCGTTCGCGGCAAGTCCCGTTCGCCCCACCAGCACGCTGCGCAGTCGCCCCGCGCGGTGGCCCGCGTTGCTCGACTGAGCAAACGCGCCAGGATTGAGCCCCGCAGCCAACGGCTGCCGTTTGTGCCGCCGGAAGATTGGCACGAGCCGGTCGAAGACGGCTCGGCCTATCGCGTCATCGTGCAAGCGGCGGGCGAAGGCTTCCGCCATGTCGTGACGCCAGAGGAAGTGCGCCAGCGGCTAGCCCAACTGCCACCGCGGTACCTGGCTAATCTGGAGGTCGTGCAGTTCAGCCGCATGACGCGCAAGAAACAAAGCTTTCCCTGTTACGGCTTGCAGTGGGGAACAACGGTCTATCTCTACCCGATTGAAACCAACCTGATCGAATACTATCCCCAGCCTCCTAAGCCCAGCCAATTGGTGGAAGCCCGGATGTACGGCGGCCGTTGGGAGGAATACGCCCGCGGCTTGTGGCGGCTGGTCTGGAGCGAGGCGGCGATCAAGGATTTTTACCTGAACAACATTTTGATCCACGAGTTGGGCCACTTGCATGATGACCGCAACAACCGTTCGGTCGACCGCGAGCGTTACGCCGAGTGGTTTGCTCTGGAACATGGCTACCGGGCCACGCAGCACTTGCGGCAGCCCGCCAAGAAAGAAGTCCGGCGGCGGCACCACGCCAAGTAAGCCAGCTTTTACGTCCCCGGCACGATACCCTCGAACATTGCATCCACGAACTGGTCGGAATTGAACGGTTCTAGGTCGTCGGCTTGTTCCCCCACGCCGATAAACTTGACCGGCAGGCCCACCTGCTGGCGAATGGGGACGATCACGCCCCCTTTGGCGGTGCCGTCGAGCTTGGCCAGCACCAGCCCCGTGCATTGGACGACTTCGGTAAAGCCCTTGGCCTGGCTGATGCCGTGCTGGCCGGTGGTGGCGTCCAACACCAGTAGCGTCTCGTGAGGGGCCTCGGGGATTTGCTTGGAGATGACTCGGCGGATTTTGCCCAACTCTTGCATCAGATTTTGCTGATTCTGCAAGCGGCCAGCGGTGTCGATAATGCAGACATCGTGCTTACCCTCAATAGCCGCCGCCACGGCCCGATGGGCCACGCTGGCTGGGTCACTGCCGGAAGGGGCCGTGACGATCTCAGCCCCTTCCCGTTGTGCCCAAATCGTGAGTTGCTCCACGGCGGCGGCCCGAAACGTATCACCAGCCCCTAACACCACCTTTTTGCCCGCCTTGCGGAACAGCCTAGTCACTTTGGCAATGGAGGTTGTCTTGCCGGCCCCATTGACGCCGGCCACCATGATCACGGTCGGCCCTTGGGCGGCAAAACGGATGGGCACGTCATCCTGGGCCACCAAGGCCTTGAGTTTTTTCTTGAGGGCCTCGATCACCGCGGGCATTTCCACCACGCGGCCGCGAAAGTCCTTTCGCACGACTTCGGCCAGTTCGGTCGAAGCCTGGTGCCCCATGTCGGTCTTGATGAGCACGGCGAACAGCTTTTCGATGAATGCATCGTCAACCAGTTGCCCTTGGCTCTTGAACAGGTCGCGGATATCGGTATTGAGCAGATCGTGGGTCTTCTTCAGACCCTGCTTGAATCGAGAGAACAAACCCATCGAAATGGTTCCGTGGCGGAAGTGGATTGCGGTGCCGTGGCCCCTTGGATCGCTAGCGCGCCGCCCAAATGCGGACCCCTTGAGCCTATCGCAAAACGCTCCCGCGGCGTAGGGGGCGCGGCAGGCTCAACGGCCGGCTGGAATAATCACATGCATGCCTGGCCGGCACCGCGGGACAGCATCGCCGCCCCCCTGCATTCCGGATTATTTCGCTTTTCGCGCGGCTAAAAGCTTGCATCGCCACCCGTTAGGCGGTTTGATTACCCAAAGACGGTGCGCGGTTGTGCCTTGCCCTGGTCACACCGGAGAAAGCCGCCGTGTTCGCATGAAGGAAACGCGGATGTCCAGAATCATCATCGCCGAAGATAGCGCGACGCAAGCCCAGGCGATTCAGGCCATGTTGCAGGCCCGCGGCTTTCAGGTTGAAGTCTACCCGGACGGCGCGCAAGCGTTGCGCGCGGTAGAGGCCAATCCGCCCGATTTGCTACTGACCGATCTCGACATGCCAAACATGGACGGGTTGGAACTAGTCGAGGCAGTCCGTGCTAGCCGTCCGCAAGTGCCGGTGGTGCTGATGACCGCCTTTGGCAGCGAGGAAATCGCCATGAAGGCGCTGGCTCGCGGAGCCGCCAGCTACGTTCCCAAGCGGACTTTAAACAAGGATCTAATCGAGACCGTGGATGGCGTGTTAACGGTGGGACAGTCTGACCGCGACTTGCGGCGGCTGTCACAGTTTCTCACGCGGTATGAAGTCGATTTCACGATTGAGAACGACCCCAGCCTGGCGCCAGCGGTCATTGCCCACGTGCAGCGGGCCTTGGCTAGCATCAATTTTTCGGACGAGAACGAGTTGCTGCGGATTGGCGTGGCGCTGGAGCAGGCCATACACAACGCCATGTTCCACGGCAACTTGGAGCTGACATCGGTCGAAATGAGCAATGCCTACCAGTTGGAGGATGGTGGCAAGGGATATCAGGAACTGATCGACCGCCGCCGTAATGAATCACCTTATTGCGACCGCAAGGTGCGGATCGCTGTCGGCTTGAGCGATGCCGAAGCCGTGTTTGCCGTACAGGATGAAGGGGCCGGCTTTACCCCTCCGGTGTTGGCGAAAGGAGCCGAGACCGACGCCCAGGGATCAAATCGCGGCCTGCGGATGATGGCTTCGCTCATGGACGAAGTCCGCTTTAATCCTTCCGGCAACCAGATTACGCTGGTCAAACGAAAGTCGCAGCCAGGCACAATCTAGAATAGAAGTCACGTGGAACGCGGCGGCCGCAAAGTGATGCCTGGGCTGGCATGTTCATGAGTGGTCGAATATCCTGCCGCGGAAGAAGTTGGACATTGAAAGCATTTCAGGAAACCATTCGATGACCCAAGAACTGGCGGGCCGGGCGTTGGTCGTGGATGACAGCCCTACACAGGCGGGCGAACTAGCCGCGCGGCTGGAGCAACTGGGATACGCCGTCGAACGGGCCGCCAGCGGAGCCGAGGCGATCGAGTCGATCAATCGCCAGCGGCCCGATGTGGTCCTCTCCGACCTGATGATGCCTGGCATGGACGGTCTGGAATTTGTCAAACAGGTTCGTACACGCTGGTCCAGCCTGCCCGTCATTTTATTGACATCTTACGGAACCGAAGAGACGGCTCCACAAGCCATGCGCGCGGGGGCGGCGGGGTACATTCCCAAGCGGTTCATGGACCGCGACCTGGCCAAGACACTGGAAGAAGTCATGTCGGTAGCGCGTACCAACCGCGCACTGGAAGTTGTTCAAGAAGCGGTCACTCGCGCCAGGGCCGATTACCGGCTGACCAACGACCCCGCGCTGATTCCGATCGCCGTTAGCAGCATGCAAGCCGGGCTGGCACGGATGGGGATTTGCGACGAGAACGCCCGCTTGCGGGTGGCGATGGCCTTGCGTGAGGCGCTGCTCAACGCGGTGGAACACGGCAATCTGGAAGTCAGTTCGGCCCTGCGCGAAAGTTTGGATGACTCGTACCATCGCGCGACGGAGGAACGCCGCCAGCAGCAGCCCTACTGCGACCGCCGGGTGTTCGTAGAGGTCAACGAGTCGCCGGACGAGGCCCGTTACGTTATTACCGACGAAGGGCCTGGTTTCGATCCATCGAAGCTGCCCGACCCAACCGACCCCGCCAATCTGGAAAAAGCCAGCGGCCGCGGGCTGCTGTTGATGCGTTCGTTCATGGATGAAGTTACTTACAACGCGACGGGCAACCAGATCACGCTGGTCAAGCGCCGCCAGCCGGGGCCGTGAGCCGCATCGTGCGTGCTCTGTCTTATGTGGAACGCCTTCAAATCGGTGCTTAAACGCCGCTGCCCGCGATTGGTGGAGGGGTATCGCCAACTGCGCCGAGCTGCCCGCCGGCGCAAGTTAGCCCGGAAATCGGCGGCCGATATTTTCTCTAGCATTTATCACGCGCGCGAATGGGGCCCGCACGAGTCGGCGTCGGGGGCGGGTTCTACCTTGGACTTTACCGGCCCGCTGCGGCGCGAGCTGCCGTTGCTGTTGCGGAGATTGGGCGTGAGGCGGCTGCTCGATGCCCCTTGCGGCGACTTCCATTGGATGCGGCATGTGCCGCTCGACCTGGATGAATACGTGGGGGCCGATATCGTACCCGACCTGATCGCCAGCCTGCGGCATGAACTGGCCCAGCCGGGCCGACGGTTCGTCCTCCTGGACCTGATCCGCGAGCCGTTGCCAGACGCCGACGCGCTCTTCTGCCGCGATTGCCTGATACACCTTTCGCATGGCGATTGCCTGAAGTTGCTGGACAACTTCCGCCGCGGTTCCATTCCGTGGCTGATCACCACCACCGCGCCCGATGTGACGCTGAACGAACCGATTGCCACCGGTGAATTTCGACGGGTGAATCTGTGCCTGCCGCCATTCAATTTACCGCCCCCGCTGGAGTTACTGGACGACACCGGCCCGGGATGTCCGCCGCGGATGCTGGGTGTTTGGCGACGCGATCAAATCGGCTAGCGGCTGGGCGATTCAATCCGCAGGGTGCCACTGGCGGCTTGCCCGCCAGTGGGCCAGTCGAATTCTTGTGGAACTGGAGCAAGAGCCACGAGTGGTATGCCTCCGATACGATTCCATTGGCAACTCGTTTTCCAGTGGCGTGGCGACACACCGGCCCGCTGGCGGTCGAGCCGCCAGTGGCACCCATAATTTGACATTGGCGAAGCATTAGCGGTTGGGCGATTCAATCCGCACATGGGGCGCGGCTTGCGACAAGGCCGCCAGGAAGCCTGTCTTGTCGGCAGGCGAGACCATGGTCGCGGCCAGCTTGCCGCGGCGTCGAAAAGCAATTCGCAACCGATCGAGCGAACAGGCTGGCGCGCTGAGCGGATTGCGAGTCGGCCGTATTTCCTCGATATCGGCCAAAGCCACACGCCATTTGAACGGCCCGCTGCGGATCAGCAATTCATTGTCGCCAAGCGTATAACAGGTGCCGAACAGCACCCACAACATAAAGCCGGCGACCGCGGCGGCAGGCAAGGCAATCGCCCAACTCCATGGGACTGGCGAGACCAGCATCGCCACCGCCACGGACAACTCCACCACGGCCCCGCCTACCAGCAGCACGCCCAGCCAGAGATCGATCTTGGAGCGAAAAACCACCGGAGAAGGAGTCGTCGTATTCACGCCGTGTCGCCTTCCGCCGTTTCGGCGGATTCCTCCAGCCATGCCAATGGCTGGCCCGTGTGGACGATTTCGTCCTCGGCCACGAGTTGTTCGACCAACACGCCGCTGATCGGAGCAGGCAGGTCGATACAGACCACGCCAGCGGTCACTTCCAAAACGCGATCGCCGGCCGAGACTTCACTACCCGTCCGCACCAGCCACAAGCTGGTGCAAACCGGGGCCGGACCCAGGCCCAGTTCTGGCAGCAGCAATGGATGACGTCGGCTCATGGCAGATGATTGGCACGGTCGGAATAGCGGCGGCGTATGGTGAGTCTGGCCGGTATCCGTGCGTTGGTTGCCACCAACCTTCCGGCAATCACCGAAAACCCACAAACTGACATTCTGAACATACCGCGATCCGGCGGCAAGGCCGACACCAGGCGGCAGGCCGGCCTAACGCAGCACTTTGCCATCGAGCGCCGTGACCCGCTTGGCGGTGACATGATGGGCGCCAAGTTCTGGCAGGTAGCCCTTCATGCCGGTGATTCCCACCTGGTGCCCGATGTAACGCCGCAGATTGACGCCAGGGGCCGAAGTCACGTATTGCCTTACCGCGCCCGCCTCGTCCATCAAGGCATATTGCGGCATGCCTGCTTTTTGTGAAACGACGCGGGTTAGCTTGCCGATGCCATCGAAGCGGTCATCGGCCGTGGGTGCCGACACAACCGGCGGTTTGGCGGGGGCGGTTGACGTTGCCGCCGCCGCGGAGGCTGGAATCTTGGCCGCAACCGGTTGTGCCACGGTCGCGGGCTGCGATATGCGGCGGCTGCTAGGGCCGGGCTGTGCGGCATCGTTGCCATTCCTGGCAGATGCGTTGCCTGCCAGCGGGCCGTCCGCGGCCGGTTGGCGGGTTGCATTCGATTGGCTTGGATCGGTAGAAGTCCATTCCGCGCGGGCAATTTGCTCGTACTGCCGGGCCGACAGATTGGCGTGCCGCAGCTTGATCTCCTCGAAATTCCTGATTCGCTGCACCAACGTCCTCGCCCGCCGGCGTTCGTCCGGTTCGGAGGTGCGCGTCAAGGCGGTTTCGGCCCGGCCCAGCAGCTCGTCGAACGACCAGGCCGAAGGCTCTTCGGCCACCATGTGCGACAATTCCAAATTGACCAGATCAAGCTCGTGCCCGATGGTGCTGGCAGAGGAAGCCGGCACGGACGTAGTCGCGCGGCGCTCGGCCACGGTGGAGGCCTCGCCCGTTTCGTCGGTCAACCGCTTTCTGTGCGATTTTAGCCAGCCATCGACCAGCGAGGTCCGCCCGGCCTGCGCCGGCAAGGACTGCGCAAGTTCATCGGCGGCCTCTTCAAAATCCGCGGACAATTCATCGGCCGCCCTGTGCGCGGCACCGCGCAGAGGGGGCGCGGACGTGGTTGGTTCGTCGTCGATCAGCAGATTGCGCCGGCCCGTGCGCTGCGCAGAGGGGGGCGGGGGAGGGTCAAGCGACAGATGATTGCGCGCGATCCAGCGGAATTCGCCAGCCGGCGGCGCGATCTTGTGCCAGACTTCGGCCGCGGGGCCGTCGCCGACCGTGACCGATTCCAGGATTTCCACTTCCTCGCCACGGTCCAAACGGACTTGCTGCACTTCGCGAATGTCGCTGAAAGAACTTCCCACGCCAGCCGTAACATCTTCCTCCATGACCATTCCCAGGTGGCCCTCGGTCTGCTTGAGATGCCTGGCGGCCACCCAGCTAAAACTGCCTAGCGGCGGACGCACGGCATACCAGCCGCCGCGATCGTGCCGGTAGACCTCCACCTGTTCGCCATAGGGCAGCTTGCCCGTCGGGTAGTAGCTGGCTCCTGGCCCGCTGCGGTAGTACGCCCCTTCCACATTGACAAAGGCGGTGTACGGAAAGGTTTCTTCCTCCGCCTGGCCGCGCGCGGCATCCGCGCTAAAGCTCAGCGAAAGAATCAGCGCCATGCCCAGCCAGCGCGCAGCCATCGTAAACCTCCGAGCGGAAGGCTCAGTTTCTTGAGGAAATCCGTCAAAAAAAGGTAGAGGCGGGGCTTGTACCGAAATCGCCGGCGGGGGGCAAGGGGAGAGGGAAGGTTTTCGGTGTTCAGTTTTCGGTTTTCAATGTTTATGGGCCGTGATACTGTTGCTGGCACCGGTGGTAGCGCAGGCAGGCCACTGTGAAGGGAGACGATTCTCCGTTGTGCTTGAAGAATCTGGCGATCAGCCGTCCAGGTGGAACAGTCGCCGCAGGGCGTCGAGCAGGCCGTGGGGCGTGCCGCGTTGAGACTCTTCCCGCAGCGACTCCAGCGGCGGATGCAACAGCTTGTTGATCAGACGGTCGAAAGCTTGGGCAATCTCCGCCCGCGAGCGATCGTCCAATTCTGGCAGCTTGTTGAACAGGCGGCGGAGCTCGTCATCCTTGGGCTGTTGCCAGCCGGCTTTGAGCCGGGCGATGAGGGGACCGGTGGCCCGATGATGCAGTTCCGCCATAAACCTCGCCGTTTCTTCCTCGACGATGCCGATAGCTTTAGGCAATTCGTTCTGCCGTTCTTGCCGGTTCTGGCGGCAAGTCTCTTCCAGATCGTCGATCGAGTAGAGATAGACGTTGAGGCCGGCGTCGCCAATGCGGGCGTCGAAGTCCCGCGGAATCGCCAAATCGAGAATGAACAGCGGCCGTTGCCGCCGGGCCGGTTCGATCTTTTGGAAGCGTTCCAGCGAGACGACGGGCTGCTGCGCGCCGGTGGTGCTGACGACCAGATCGGCGGCGATAAGTTCTTGGTCGAGATTCTCCCAGGCGCTTGAGCGGCCTTGCCACTCGGCCGCCAAATCATCGGCCCTTTGACGATTGCGATTGGCCACGGTGACGTGGCGGGCACCGTCCTCGCGCAGGTAACGCAGCGTTTCGGCCCCCATATCTCCCGCGCCGATCACCAGGATTTGCTTGTCGTCAAACGTTTCAAAAATCTGCCGGGCAAAATCGACCGCTACGCTGGGGATGCTGACCCGCTTCTCGGCAATGCGCGTCTCCGTGGCGACTCGGCGGGCCACTTTCACCGCCGCTTGAAAGGCCAGATGGGTCAACGGCCCGGCGCTTTCGCGCGACTTGGCCAGTTCGTAGGCTTGTTTGACCTGGGCCAGAATCTGAGGTTCGCCCACGACCATACTGTCCAGGCTGGCGGCGACCGTGAACAGATGCCGCACTGCGTCTTCTCCCTCGCGCTCGAACAGGTCGTCGAACACCTGGTCCATCTGCAAGCCGTGAAACTCCGCCAAAAACCCGACCAGATCGTGGTGCGTGGGGGCGCACTGGGCCTCGGTGGCGGCTGTGTACAATTCCACGCGGTTGCAAGTAGAGAGCAGCACGGCCTCTGCCTGGGGAAAGCGCCGGCGGAGGTCGTTCAAGGCGGTCTCCACCTGCTGCGGGCTGAAGGCCAACCGCTCGCGCATCTGCACCGACGAATTGTGGTGGCTGCAACCCACCATCTGGACTTTCATCGCCCGCCTCCGTGCGACGAATGACCAAACGTCAGCTCCGTCTTCGTCTTGCCACTTCCGTGCGATGTGTTGGTGAACTTGAGAATCGCCAGGGTAATCAGCAAGAACATGAAGCTGAATACGGTTAAATAGGCAACCTTGCGGCCGGTGCGGGCCGGCTTGTACAGCGCCTGGAAGATGGTAGCGGCCAGCATCCAGCCGACGAGAATGCTGCTGCTCCAGACAACGGGATCGCTCCAGGGGACGAGGGTGTGGTTGATGCGATTGGAGACAATGCCCGCCAGAAATCCCAGCGTCAGCAAGAAAACGCTGGCCACGATCATTCGTTCGTTCATCCGTTGCAGCCATTCCAGGCTGGGCAGCCGCAGGCCGGGGCGAGACAGCCGCTTGTGCTTCAACCGCCAGGCTTGCAGCAGATACATCACGCCGAAGGCAAAGCCGGCCAGCACGGCGACGGAGCCGGCCAGCAGGCTGAGGCCGTGCGCCAGGCCCCAATGCCGGGCAGCCTCAGCGGCGGGGAACGGCTCTTTCTGGCCGCTCAACATTGCCACGCCGACCAAACCTAGCACGCAGGGCAGCACAAACAGCCCGATGGGGTTTTCGGGCCGCCACAGGGTGAGGTACAAGTACATCGCGGCTAGGCACCAGGCCGCCACCAGGTACCAGTCGTACCAGCTCGACAGGGGCGATTGCGCGGCGAGCGACGCCCGATGCATCAAGAACATCGTGTGCGCCGCCAAACCGGCCGTGGTGAAAGCCAGCATCACCGCGCGGCGGATGCCACTGCGCAAGAACAGCCGGGCCAGTTCCATCGCCCAGGCGACGATGTAACTGGCGGCAAAACAAGTGATGCTGATTTTTGCAAGCATGATAATCTCGCCTCACCCCGCCGCTTCCTCGTCGTTCTTTTCCAGCCCGTATTCCTTCAGCTTCTTATGCAGCGTATTGCGGTTGATGCCCAACTTGGCGGCGGCTTTGATCTGCACGCTGTCGCAGGCCGCCATGACTTGCAGGATCAGCTCGCGCTCCACGCGATTGACAATCCGCGTATGCAGGTTGTCTTCTTGCGGGCCCGCCGTGGCTAGCCCCTGCTGGACCAGTTCGGCGGAGAGGGTTTCCAGATCGGCTGGGCCGCGGCGGCTGATACGTGGTGCCGCCCCCCCCACCACTGCGGCGGGTAGCAGGTCGCAGGTCAGCTCGTCGGCGGGGGCCATCACCACGGCCCGTTCAATGTAGTTTTGCAGCTCGCGGACGTTGCCGGGCCAGTGGTAATCTTGCATCGCCTCCAGGGCTTTCCGCTCGATATGGGTGACGTAGGTGTCGTTGGCTTCGTTGTAGATGCGCAAGAAGTGTTCGATTAGCTCGGCCACGTCCTCGCGGCGCTCGCGCAGCGGCGGCAAGTGGATCGGCACCACATTCAGCCGGTAGTAGAGATCCTCGCGGAACCGTTCGGCATCGACCTCTTCCATTAGGTCGCGGTTGCTGGCGGCGATGACGCGAGTATCGACGCGCACGGTATGCGTGTCACCCACGCGCTCGAACTCGCGCTCTTGCAGCACCCGCAATAGCTTGACTTGCAACTTGGGCGTGGTGGAGTTGATCTCGTCCAGAAAAATCGTGCCGCTGTGGGCCGCCTCGAACCGGCCGGTGCGGTTGTCGATGGCCCCGGTAAACGAGCCGCGGACGTGGCCAAAGAGTTCGCTCTCCAGCAGGCTCTCGCTCAAGGCCCCGCAATTGACACGGACAAACGGGCCGGCATTCCGCGGGCTGATCTGGTGTACGGCCTTGGCGATGAGCTCTTTGCCGGTGCCGGTTTCGCCCAGCAGCAGCACGGAAGCATTGGAGCGGGCGACTTGCCGCGTGATGCGATAGACCGTCTCCATGGCCGGGCCAGAACCGATAATGCCGGTGATGGGCGGCCCGTTTTTGCGGGTGTCGGGCGAGGAAAAGTTTGGCTTCATGTCAGGCGGGGCGCCAGGGGATGGCGCGATCGGGCGGGGAGGGGGCCGGCCAGCGGCGGGGGTGCCGCGAGCTATCAGCCTAAGTCGGGAGTGTTTGGTGTTTTTCACCCGGCCGCCACCGGATCGTTGTGTGAGATTCGTTGAACAGGTTGGAACAGGCGATTCCGTATTGTTGGAGGCGATTCCATCGCCGATGAACGGCATCACGCGCATCCATCGGCGATGGAATCGCCTACTACAAACGGGCCTTCAGTCTTGTAGTGACTCCGTTTCGAGTGTGCCCGCGGGGACGTTTTCCGGCATGGTGCGTCCGGCTTCCAGACAATCCAGGATGAACCCCAGCAGTTCTTGCGTTTGGGCGTCGAGCAATTCGCTTTGATTATAGCGTTCGTACTGCAAGTTGATTTCCTCGCTGGTCAATAGCGGGCCGTGCTTAACCAGGCTTTGCTGAAAAGCCCGTGCGGCGTTCTGGCGGATCGGCAACGGCAAGACCGTCAGGCTGGCCTGATCGACCAATGCCCGTTGGGCACCGGGTGTGGGCAACTCTTTCAACAAAGCCACGGCGGCGGCCACCAGGTCGGGGTCGTCGAGCGAACGAATGGCGGCTTCTTCTCCGCGACGCAGTTCGTACAGCGAGTCTTGTTGCGCGGCCAACTCACCCAGCCAAACAAGCGACTGGCTGGCATGCGCGGCGCGCTCGGCATCAGTGACGCGGTTCCGTCCGATGAGGGCCAGTAACCGATCGGCCTGCACCTGCATGCCGAATGGATCGACCGGCCGTACCCAAACCTGGACCAACGGATCGCGGCGAGCCAGAATCTCGGGCCGGTCGTCCGCATCCAACGGCGCGATCAAACCGACAGGCATCGCCCCGCTGTGGCCGTCGCGCCGCAGTCGCTGCAGCACCTGGTCGATAGGCCAACGGGGCAGTGCAATATCCACGACCGCCATTTCGTGCGGCATGACGCTGGCGACCTTGAGCAGTTCGTCGCTGGTCGTGGCGATATCGACTTCAAACCCAAGTTCTCGCAGCAGTCCGGCCATGTTCTGGGCCTCGACAAAACTGGTGTCGGCCACCAGGGCCCGAGGTGACCCCGCCGCGCCGACAAAATAGACCACCGAATCGAGCACTTCGCTGGAACCCGCGAACGGCTGCGTAGGTTGATACCGCATAATGGCCGCCAAGGCGGCAAATCGCAGGCGGCGGTCGGGCGAATGGAGCGCCC
>JBFWUW010000104.1:0-17936 GCA_050247075.1 Pirellulales bacterium
TCCATCCCCCAAACTGCCCCCCCTTGGTCCGCCAGGTACGCTGAACGTCGGTGCTGTAAGTGCGTGTCGTCAACCGCAACACCACCGAGGGAAAGTTCATTGGGAACGTCACGCGGTCGCCGTTATCGGTGGGAAACGGACTGTCAGGCTCGCCATCTGGCGGTACGTCGGTATCAACACCGTTTCGACCGTAGACACCATTGCTGTTGAGATCGTCGTCGAAACCGTCGGGAACGCCGGCCGGACCCGTCAAGTCGAGAAAGCCGTTGTTCAGGTTCTGGGGATCATTAAACAGCACACTGACGTTCGAGCCGTAAACGTTGGTCGTTCGGCCGTGCAGATTGAAGGTGCTCATTCCCCAGCCGGTGCCGTCCGTGCCGACATAGCCGAAGTCGATCCGTTCTCCATTATGAAAGCGGGCGTCGAAGCCGGCGGTGTCCAGGTCGCTGGTGGCGTTGGCCAAGCCGCCGCCGCCGCCCGTCGTGCCATCGCCTATGCCAAAGTTAAACACCTGGCGGGTGATGTTCGCTCCGACGAGTCCCCGACGCGGATTCGACAGGTGGTAGCCAATCCAATCCACGCCAAAATAGAAGCCGTAGTTGGAGTGCGGCTCGTCACCGTAATCGGTAATCTGCGCTGGGCGGAAGAGCTGGATATCTCCGATGTGGTACCTCTGGGCAAATGCCTCGGAGGCTAGCGAGAACGCTAGGGCCACGAATACCGGGATAGACAAAATGCGGTTCAACGACATCGTTCGACTCCGCTGTGTTACGAGCGTATTGTCGCGCAAGCCTTGGCTGGCAAAGTCCTCGCGCAACGGATGTGCCGGTAGTATCGGAATCTCTGGTCGCAAGAGTTAAACAAGAAAGATAAACCTTGACGATTTTGCCGCTTGTTCTCGTTTTCCGGTGCCGCTAGCGGCCCGCCGCGAAAGCCTGGGAGGTTTGGGGTATCGCCGGCGCGGCTGCCAATGCCGGCAATGGCGGTGAAATTTCCCCGAAGGCACCACATCGACTACAAAATTGACATTGACCCGCCAATACGGCAGTGCGCCAAGTAGCGGTAAATCACGATGAGCAGAGATGACATCGATTTCTGTTATCATCCCCGACATATCTCCGCGGGCGATCATCGGCTGATAGCTGACGGCTTCTCCGCTCCTCGCGTTTCTCGCTCGTTACAACCCGCACCGCCCGCAAGACCGCATTCCGCCAACGCCACTCGCCGTTTGCCGGGTGTGCGGCCGTGGCCTATGAAACTCTTGGGCATGCGCGCATGCCTTGGTTGTTCAAGTTCCCAGTTCGCCGAATGTGGAAAGTCGATCATGGAAATCGCCCGCCCGCTGGCTCTTGTGGCCGACGATGACCCCGCCATCTTGCAATTGGTGGGGACCATGCTGGCACAAGCTGGCTACGAAGTGCTGACAGCCGCTGACGGCCGACAAGCCATGGCGCTGGTGGAGGAACGGGAGCCGAGCTATCTCATCGCCGACTGGTCGATGCCGCATATCGACGGCCTGGAGCTTTGCCGCCGCGTGCGGGCCGCCGGCCTGCCTAATTACACGTACATTATGTTGTTGACGGCCCGTTCCAATACGGACGATCTGGCCGCCGGGTTCCACGCCGGTGCCGACGAGTTCGTCTGCAAGTCGGTGTTGCAGGCCGAGCTGTTGCCGCGGATGAAGTCGGGACAACGTATTGTCCACCAGGAACAGCGTTTGCTGAAGCTGGCCAAGACCGATCCCCTGACAGGGCTGCCAACGCGGCGCGCGTTTTACGAACAGCTCGAACGCGAATTGGGCCGTGCGCGGCGTTTCAAGCTGCCGCTGTCTTGTGTCATGTTGGACATCGACTTCTTCAAGAAGGTCAACGATACCCTGGGGCACGGGGTCGGCGACAAAGTCCTCATGTCCCTAGCCGAATCGCTGCGCGGCTGCGTGCGGGTGAGCGACATGGTCGGCCGCCACGGCGGCGAGGAATTCTGCATTCTGCTGCCAGAAACCAATGAGTTCGCCGCGGGCATTTGGGCCGAGCGAACGCGGACTGCCATTGCCAAGATGGTGATGGAAATTGGCGGCCATTCGTTGGGGATCACCGTCAGCATGGGCGTGGCCGAGCGGATGGACGACACCACCGCGCCAGAAGCCCTGATCGAGCTGGCCGACCAGGCCCTGCTGGTGGCCAAGCAATGCGGCCGCAACCGCGTGGTGCGGTACGGCGAGTTGCACGGCTCCACCACGTTGGGCTTGGACGATCTGCACGATGCCCGGCACGTCATGCGGAAATTGACCGCCAAGGATGTGATGAGCGGCATGATCTCTTGCCTGCGCGAGGATGAGCCCGTGCAGCGGGCCACGGAATTTTTCTTGCGTTGCCGCATCAACTCGGCACCGGTGGTCAACGCCGAGGGGAAGCTAGCGGGCATTTTGTCCGAGAAAGACGTGCTGTCGCTGCTGACATCGCCCGACACCTGGCAGCGGCCGATTCACGAAGCGATGAAGACGCACGTCGTCTGCTACGAGGAATCGACGCCGGTGGAGTCGATCTACGACTTCCTCTGCCGGGTGACGATTCGCCGGGTGATCGTGGTCCGCGATGGATTTCCCGTGGGGAGCATCAGCCGCGGCACGTTGCTGCGTTGGTACGCCACTTGGCTGGAATCACACAAAGGCCGCGACGAATCGCCGGTCTCCACCGACGAATCGCGGCAGGCCCAATGGCGGCAATGCCTGTCTCACACCGCACAAGACCTGGTGAAAAGCGCAGACTACCTGCAATGCCAACTGCATGCCGCGCCCCCCGCCGACGACGTGCTGCCGATGCTGGTCCGCAGCGTTTCGGAAATGCAAGAGCTGGTCAGTACGCTGCTGTTTGAGTCTCGCCGCGACCAACCGGTGATGTAGCAACTTGGCGGCGGCCGTGCGGCTACGGTAGCAGCGGCGCCATATCCCGGTCGAAACCCCGTTTGGCGGCGATCAACAGGACTGCCAGCGGGATCGCCACCAGCACCAACCGCAGTGCTTCTCGCTGCCACCGCTTCGCGCATCGCAAGAATGGCAACTCCGTTGCCCAGCAGAGCAACGGAGCCAGCAATAAGATGATGGCACTGCCTGGCGGCAGCCGGCCAAAGAACCGCCCAATGAACAACAAGCCAAACAGGCCAACCACGCCCAGTCCCGCCAGCGACGGTGCTTGCAGCCGCGGTGACGTAATCATGGAAACGATCGCGGCAGCCATGATCGCGGCCGCGATGGGAAATGCCATCGCGCCCCCGCGGATGTATCCGGCCATCATCACCATCAGGCCGGTGCAAAGGGCCGTCAGGCCAAGCGCCAGCGGCAAGGCGACTCCACCAGATCGCTGCCACAACCGATCCGTCAGTCCCCAGACGATAGCTAGCAACAGGCCGCTGGCCGCCAGTATCAAAGCATCTAGCCGTGCTGGCGAGCCCTCCGCGGGAGCGCTCAGGTAGACCGATCCATGCAACAGCACCCAGGGAGTCGCCATGGCCAGAGCCGCCCGCAAGCACCGGCCCAGGCGACGGGGCACGCGCGGCAATCCTAAAATCAGTTCCGCCAACAGCGCCGCCGGAATGACAATCGTCAGGAACCGATCCAGTCCGCTCGCGGGCGGCCAGCGCCAACCGAGGATGCCGGCACCCGCCCCCAGGCCCAGGCCCATCGCCAACAGGCAAGCCATGTTCAGCCGCGCCAGGCCAGCGGGGCGTCGCGGCCCCGCCAGCGCCAACACAACCAGCCCGGCCGCGACGGCCGAAAGGCCGAACGACCACAAGTACGGCAGCGGGTCGGGCATCGCTTACTTCCGTACCCCCTCGCAGTCGATGTAGATCAACGCCTCGTCGCCAATCGGCCCAATGGCGTTTTTGTCAAAGCCATAGTCGCTGCGCTTGAGCGACAAGTCGGTCGAAAAGGCAACTCGCTTGGTCCCCTTGAATTCGTGTTCTTCGCCCCCCATTAACACCAGCGTGATCTGTTTGGTCTGGCCGTGCATGGTGAAGTCGCCGGTGACTTCGTATCCCCCTTTGATGGGCTTGGTGCTGGTACTCTTGAACTCAATCGTCGGAAATTGCTTGGTATCGAAGTAGTCTGGCTGCCGCAGATGTTCATCGCGGGCTTTGTTGGCTGTATCGACGCTGTCGGCCTTGATGGTCAGTTCAAAGGTCGATTGGGCGGGCTGCTCGCGGTCGAGCGAGAACTTGCCCTCCACCTCGTTGAAACGGCCATGAATCCAACTGATGTCTAGGTGCCTGGCCTTGAAGCTGACCGACGAATGAACCAGGTCGTAAGCGTATTCATCGGCTGCCTGTCCTTGTGCAGCACCCATTTGGACGGCCACGGCAACCAACAGGGCCGGCATCCAGCAAGAAAAAAGTCGTCGCATTGTTGTCGCTCCTAGAGAAAAATTCGCGGAAGTTTACGGCCATCGCATGGTCCGCGAGGCTGCGGTTATCGTAAGTGGCGGTGAATGTCGAGTAAAGCTCCACACCAAGGTGTGTCCGCTGTTGCTTGCGACCCTTGGGCAGGGTTGTGGTGCGCCTTTAGCGTACCGTCACCGCATCATCTTTAAGTATCCGCGGTGCCTGGGTTGCACTTGACGGCCCCTGCTTCGCCGGATCAGAATGGAGGAGGATACAGTTCAACTGGAGTCGCAATTCCATGCGCGCGGTCGTGAGCCTGATGGCGATGGTGGCCACGGTGATTCATCTCACCTTTGGTTGCACTGCGCATATGGCGGGCGATTCGGCGTTCTACGATGCGGACCATGTGCACGCTCAAGATGCCGACCGGCAGTGCGGGCATCACACCCAGCCCCATCGACAGTTTGCCAGTTGCCCCGTAAAAACGGGTCCAGAGGCCGCTTGTTCTGGCGGTTGGCATGGCACCTGGTGCGAAGCCGCCACGGCCCATTGCGGGCATTGCGATTGCGTGACGATCCTCTCGGTTAAGGCCAGCCCGCAAATTCGCGAGCATAATCGCCCGCGGCCTTGGCCGGTGGTAATTTCTTGCCGCGCTGATGCGGCGGGCATCTTCGCTCGGGCGATTGGCGGTCGGTGCATGCACAATCCACTTGCCATAGCGGAACTGCGCGCCGACGTTCTGTTTGAGCGCATGCTCATCTGATCCCTGGCGGCGGAAATTCTCTTTCCGCCGCGATCTTGAATGCCTTGTGTTGCCGGGGCAACACAATGTGGCCCTCTAGGGCCGTTCCAGTGCATTTCTCTCGTTTGCGAACCGGGTATCTGTATGCAATCTACTCTTGCGCCCAAAGTGGTGATTTTACGCCAGCAGCTTCCGACCATCTTGGCCGTGCTGGCGGCCGGCTTGGTGATTGCCGCGGCGATTGCCTGGCCCCAATTGCGCCAAACCTGGGGAACCGCTCCGACGGATGGGGACGCCGAACATGGCGAACATGGCTCGCCCGAACATGCTGGGCACGATCATGGCCATGCGGGACACAGCGCAGAGAACTCCCTGCAACTGAGCCAGCAAGCCCGCGACAGCATCGGCCTGCGCGAGGGAGAAGTGGCCCTTTCGACGTTCCAGCGGACGATCACCGTACCCGGCACCGTGGCCGAACGCCCTGGCTGGTCGAAGTTCGACATCATCGCCCCCATGACCGGGTTTGTCGTCAAGATCCTGCATACGGAAGGCGAGGCGGTGGCGCCCGGCCAGCCGTTGTTTGAATTGCGGCTGACGCATGAGGATCTGGTGCAGTCGCAGGCGGACCTGTTGAAGACGGCCGAGGAACTGGACGTGGTCAAGAAGGAGATTGCCCGCCTGGAGGCCATCACGCAGGGCGTTATCGCCCCCAAAACCATCTTGGAGCGCAAGTACGAACTGCAAAAACTGGGAGCGGTCTCCCACGCCCAGCGCCAATCTCTGCTGCTGCACGGCCTGACGGAATCGCAGGTGGATGACATCGTCAAGAATCGCAAGCTGCTCAGCACGTTGGTGGTGCGGGCACCAGGCCAAGAAGGCACCATGCCGCTGTCGTCCGAGAATGTGATTCTGCAGTTGCAAGAACTGAAGGTCGAGCGCGGCCAACATGTGCAGTTGGGCGATTCCTTGGCCATGCTGGCGGACCACGCCGAGTTGTTGATCGAGGGGGAAGCGTTCGAGCAGGACTCGCCGCAAGTCACGCAAGCGGTGGAACGGGGCGCGCCGGTCTCGGCCGTGCTGGAGTTCAAGACGGAGTCGGCCGGCCAGGTCGAAGGACTGCACATTGCCTACGTCGCCAACCGCATGGACGCCGAATCTCGCACCCTGCACTTTTACGTCACCTTGCCCAACAAAATCGTGCGCGACACGCGCACCGCCAATGGCCGAAGATTCGTTGAGTGGCGGTTCAAGCCGGGCCAGCGGATGCAACTGCAAGTGCCGGTGGAAGAGTGGGCCGACCGCATTGTCTTGCCGGCGGATGCCGTCGCCCAGGATGGTGTGGAAAACTACGTCTTTCGCTCCAACGGCGACCACTTCGACCGGCAAGCGGTACGCGTTGAATACCGCGACCCGCACTCGGTCGTGGTGGCCAACGATGGATCGCTATTCCCCGGCGAGGCCATTGCCTTGTCGGCCGCCCAGCAATTGCAGTTGGCTTTGAAGAACAAGTCGGGAGGAGCTATCGACCCACACGCCGGGCACAACCATTAAGGATGTAGTCCGAAACAGCTTCCTTTCCTTGCCCCCTCGCCCGGTACTCCGGGAGAGGGTTGGGGAGAGGGGATACAACGAACGATTCTCCATTGCGCGGCAGCCCTCACCCCGGCCCTCTCCCAAAGGGAGAGGGAGAAAACCGCGGAACTCATTCCGAGCCAAATCCTAGAGCCTCCCGGAACTTGCATCCGCCACCTCTCAACAAAAACCAACTCCCGACATGCTCAACGGCATTATCAAATTCGCCCTGCGCTTTAGGCTGCTGACCATGGCCGCGGCTGTCGCGGTGCTGGTCTACGGCGGCTACGTGCTGTACCACCTGCCGATCGATGTCTTTCCCGATCTGAACCGCCCGCGGGTGACGATCTTGACGGAAGCGCATGGCCTGGCACCGGAGGAAGTTGAAACGCTGATCACCTTTCCCATGGAGGCCGTACTGAATGGCGCAACCGGCGTGCAGGCGGTGCGCAGTTCGTCGGGGGTGGGCCTATCGGTGATCTATGTGGAATTTGCCTGGGGAACCGATATCTACGTTGACCGGCAGATCGTGGCGGAAAAAATCGCGCTGGCCATGGACCGCATGCCCAAGGGCGTGCGCCCGCAACTAGCGCCAATTTCGTCCATCATGGGACAAGTCATGCTTGTGTCGATGCACAGCGAGAAAGGTCAAACCTCGCCGATTGAAGTTCGCACGCTGGCCGATTGGGTTGTGCGGCAGCGTTTGCTGACCATACCGGGCGTGGCCCAGGTGGTAACCACGGGAGGCGGACGCAAGCAGTTTCAGGTGCTGGTCGATCCAGACGCTTTACGTAAGTACGGGATCAGCCTGCAAGATGTCGAAACGGCCGTCCAGGCCAGTAATTCCAATGCCACCGGCGGGTATCTCAATCGAGGGGGTAACGAGTTGCTGGTCCGCTCGTTGGGGCGCGTGCAAACCATCGCCGATCTGCAGAGCGTCGTGGTTAAGGCGGTCGGCGACCGGCCGATCGTGCTCAGCCAGGTGGCCCGCGTGGTGGAGGCCGCCCAGGTCAAACGGGGTGATGCCGCCGTCAACGGCTTGCCGGCGGTGATCTTGGTAATCTCCAAGCAACCCGGCTCCGACACGCGGGAACTCACCGAGAAGGTCACGCAAGCTCTGGAGGAACTACAACAGTCTCTGCCCGGTGACGTGCGGATCAACCCCGATATCTACCAGCAAAAGGAGTTTATCGACCTGAGCATCGAGAACGTCATCGAAGCCCTGCGCGATGGCGGCATCCTGGTGGTGATTGTGTTGTTCTTGTTTCTGCTGAACTTTCGCACAACCTTTATCACGCTGACCGCGATACCTTTGTCGATCGTCGTCACGGGGCTGGTGTTCAAGTGGATGGACATGTCGATCAACACCATGACCCTGGGCGGGCTGGCGGTAGCCATTGGCGAACTGGTCGATGACGCCATCGTCGATGTGGAGAACATCTTCCGCCGGCTACGCGAGAACGCGCAGTTGGCCCTGCCCAAGTCCGCGTTGCGGGTGGTGTACGAGGCCAGCAGCGAAGTCCGCAATTCGATTGTGTTCAGCACGATCTTGGTGGTGTTGGTGTTCGTGCCGCTGTTCGCCTTGGAAGGCATGGAAGGCAAACTGTTTACGCCCTTGGGCATTGCCTACATCGTGTCGATTCTGGCATCGCTGGCCGTGTCGCTGACGGTTACGCCGGTACTGTCGTACTGGCTGCTGCCCAAGGCCCGCTTCATGCAGCATGACAAAGTTGGCTGGTTGCTGCGCGTACTCAAGCAGGCAGCCGGCCTGGCCATTCGTGTCAGCGTGCGGCACCCGGTGCCCATTCTGGCTACCGTGACGGTGGCGGTGGCGCTTAGCGTGATTGCCGTCGCGCAGCTTGGCCGCGACTTTCTGCCCCCCTTCAACGAGGGAAGCGTGCAGGTCAATGCGCTGCTGCCGCCGGGAACATCGCTGGAAGCATCCAACGAAATCGCCAGCATGGTCGATGCCCGCATCAAGAACGTGCCTGGCGTGCTGAACTTTGGCCGCCGTACCGGCCGGGCCGAGTTGGACGAACATGCCGAAGGGGTCAATACCTCGGAGATCATCATCAGCTTCGACCCCGCTGCGGGGCAATCTCGCGAGGAGATACTGGAGAATCTGCGCGAGGAACTGACGCAAGTCCCCGGCGTGGTGATTTCCGTCGAGCAGCCGCTGCAACATCTCATCTCGCACATGCTGTCGGGCGTGAAGGCGCAGGTCGGCATCAAGCTGTACGGCGACGACCTGGGGGTGCTGCGCCGCACCGCCGACAAGATGAAGGCCACCATGGCCGAGGTGCCTGGCGTCAAGGATCTGCAGGTCGAACAGCAGACGGAGGTTCCGCAACTGCAGATACGCCTCAAACGCCACAAGCTGATGGAATACGGGCTGACCGCCGACGAAGTCAACGAGTTCATCGAAACCGCCATGAACGGCCGCGTCGTCTCGGAGGTCGTACAGGGCGAACGCAAGTTCGACCTGGTCGTGCGGCTGGACGAACCCTTTCGCGTCAACATCGACACGCTGCGGCGGTTGTCGATCAATCTCAAGTCGGGCGGCATCGTGCCGTTAGAGACGGTAGCCGACATTGTGCGCGGCAGCGGACCCAATACCATCAACCGCGAGAATGTCCGCCGCAGAATCATTGTGCAATGCAACACGGCCGGACGTGACTTGAACAGCGTGGTGACAGACATTCAACAGCGCCTGGAGCCGATTCAACAATCGCTCCCCACGGGGTATTTCATTGAATATGGCGGCCAGTTTGAAAGCCAACGGCAAGCCACCCGCATGATTGGCCTGCTCAGCCTGGTATCGCTGGCGGGCATGTTTTTGGCGCTCTACACGCTGTTCCATTCCGTCAATCTGGCGTTGCAGGTTCTTTCCGCGCTGCCGATGGCGGCGATTGGCGCGGTGTCGGCCTTGCTGCTGACCGGCCAGTCGCTGACCGTGGCCAGCATGGTGGGATTCATTTCGCTTTCGGGAATTGCCTCGCGGAACGGCATTTTGCTGATCGCCCATTATCTGCACCTGGTCCGGCACGAAGGCGAAAGGTTCACGCCCGAGATGGTCGAACGGGCCGGCAAGGAACGGCTGGCACCGATGCTGATGACGGCGCTGACCGCCGGAATTGCGCTCATCCCCTTGGTGTTGGCGGCGGGCGAGCCGGGAAAGGAAATCCTGTACCCCGTGGCCACGGTCATCCTGGGCGGGCTCATAAGTTCCACGCTGCTCGACTTCTTCGTCCACCCGGCGCTCTTCTGGTGCTTTGGCCGAAACCAGGCCGAACGGCAGATAGCGGAGGCGGGACGGGACGAGCTGGAAGAGAAGGATGAGGTATGAGGTATGAGGCATGAAGACGTTTCGCTAGTAGGAATCTAAGCCGTGGTGTGGGCTTTAGCCCACGCGGTTCGGTCTGTTGCGCGTTGAAGACTATCTATTTAGAAGGAGCTTGTGATGCGAAAATTGTTGTCGGGTGTGGCGGGGGTTGGTTTGATGGTTGGGTTGTTGGCGGGGGCCGGCTGCAATGGGCAGCCGCCGCCCAAGGGGACTGCCGGCGGTTCAACCACGGCGCATGGCGGCGATGATGGCGATGGCCATGCGGAACATGGCCACGGGGAGCATGGCCATCCTGGCCACGATCATCCCGACATGGGACCGCACCACGGCCAGTTGATTGAACTGGGCAACGAGGAATACCATGCCGAACTGGTTCACGATGACGAACAGCAGACCGTGACCATTTATCTGTTGGACGATCATGCCAAAGGGGCCGTGTCGATTGACGCGGCGGAGCTGACGCTCAACCTGGTTGTCGATGGCAAGCCCGCGCAATTTAAGTTGCAGGCCGATCCGCAGTCGGACGATGCCGAGGGTGAGTCTTCCCGTTTTGCCTCCAGCGATGCCGCCCTGGCCGAGGCCCTGGATGTCGAGGGAACGAGCGGGCGGCTGAACGTCAAAATTGGCGGCAAGTCGTTCGTCGGCAGCGTGGACCATCATCACGATGACCATGAGTGAAGGATGAAAGAGAGGGTGACCGGGGACATAGCCGCAAAGCTACTGCTTTGCCGGCTCGATGCGCGTGTGGCTGTTCATGTGAGGCGAGTTTGCAGGGCATGGCCATTCGAGCGCGACTCATGCCAACCTGGCAAGAGCCATGTGGCTACGGCCCGTATTGATTACACTGATCGCATGCATATTACATTTCCATTTTCGCGCGTTGGGCTGCTGCTGGCGGCTGCCTTAGCTGCAAACATCGCTTGCGCGTGGGATGAGCCCGCGGAGGTTCATTTTCCCCCTCCACCGCGGTTGGCCACGACAGCAGCGGAGTTGGCGGCATGGAAGTCCAGCGGTGAGTGGGAGCGGCGGCGGGCCGCGGCGCTGGCCACGGCCGAAACCCTGCTGAGCGAACCGGTCGCAATCCCCAGCAAATGGGGCGATTGGATCTTCTACTATGCCTGTCCCGACGATGGCACCTCGCTGACGCCGCAATCGCAGACGGAACACCGCTGCCCGCGTTGCGAAAAAGTCTACGATGACGAGCGCACGGTTGCCGCGTACCGTACCTCGTTGTACTACAAAGCCGACCAGGCCGCGCTCGATTTGGGATGGGCGTTTGCCTTGTCGGGCGATGAGCGTTTTGCCCGCGAAGCGCGGCGGATCTTGCTGGCATATGCCGAAAACTATCCGCAATACCCCAGCCGCCGCGACCGTTGGGGCCGCGAAGGCGTGCTGGCCACCATCGGCGGACGGCGCTTTTGCCAGAGCCTGGATGAAGCGGTGGGGATCATATCGCTGGCCAAGGCCTACGATCTCACACGCTCCTCCGCGGTCTGGACCGATGAAGACCGGCGCAAGGCCGAGCAAGGCTTGTTTCAGACGGTGGCCGACGTGCTGCTGGTCTGGAACTACGGCACGATTAACCATCAGACCTGGTACAACGCGGGGCTGATGGCGATTGCCAACGTCAACGCCGATGCGAAGCTGGCCCGCAAGGTCGTCACCATGCGAGGAGGCTATCGGGACCAACTGGCGCGGGCCATTGGCAGCGACGGCATGTGGCGCGAAGGGACGATGGCCTACCACGGCTATGCCCTGCAAGCGATGGAGGAACTGGTCGACGCCGCGTGCCCGATTGGATTACCGTTGCATACCGAACCCCGGTTGCGATTGATGCTGGAATTTCCGGCTTTGTATGCTTATCCCAATGGGCAGTTTCCGGCGGTCAACGATAGCGATCCCTTGAATCTGGCGGCGTTCGATGGGCATTTCCGCTGGGCCTGGAAGACGTTGCGCGACCCATCCTTCGCGCAGTCTTACGCCCGCGGCAGTGCCGAAAAGGCCGCGGAACTGCTCGGTCCGGGCGCGGAAACGGCCGCCTTGCCGCGCCTCCCCTCGCGCGATCTGGCCGGTGCCGGACTGGTGGCTCTGCGTCGTGGACAAGATGAAGCGGCCTCCTGTGCCATGCTGGATTACGGCGAACATGGTGGCGGGCATGGCCATCCCGACAAGCTGCAACTCTTACTGTACGCCCAAGGGCGGGAATGGCTGCTCGATCCCGGCCGGTTGGATTACAGCCACCGCGAGCACAAGACCTGGTACCGGCAGACCGCCGCCCACAATACAGTCGTTATCGGCGGCCACAGCCAATTGCCTTGCACTGGCAAGCTATTGTGGCTGAAGAGCCATGAGACTTTTGAAGCCTGCGCAACGGACTGTTCCGAAGCGTACGCCAAGACCAGGTTGCGGCGGTATCTGCTGCTGGAGGATGACCGTCTGCTGGACGTTTACGATGTCGAGGCACCGTCCGACAAGTCCATCGACTGGCTGATGCATTGCGCCGCGGATTCCGTCACACTGGACAATGCCGAGTCCGCCCCGGCCGATGGCCCCTTGGGCTCCAGCGACGGCTACGAACATTTCTCCAACATCGTCCGCTGGTCGCCGTCTCGAACCGACCCCCGCTGCGATATCACGGCTGGTCCCCACAAGCTGCGGGTATGGCTAGCGGCCAGCTCGCCGGAAACGATTTTTTCCGCCCAATGCCCCGGGTACAACCTGGAGCCGAAGATTCCTTGCATGATCCGGCGAACAAAAGGAGGACATGTCACCTTCGCGGCCGTTTACGACTGGTCCGCCGAGGACCGGCGAACCTTTGGAGTTGGTATCTCTCAAGATGGCGAGTTACAAATCCGCCGGGCTACCGGCACAACGCTAGTCCGGTTTAGCGAGGATGGCGTCACGGTTCAGGAGAAGCAATGATTCAAACTCGGTTTGAACCGTGCCTGTCTTCGCTCTCCCTCCCGGCCGGCACCGGCTATACCACGCGGTTCGCGCAATACTCGCAAGGGAAAGTTCTGGCAACGGACAGTAGCCGGTGGCCAAAGTCTTGACTTACTCTTTTCCAGCGGGATCAATAAAGTAGGCTTGGCCTTCCAGATTGACCAGCACCGGCTCGTCCAGAGCCAGGTACTGGGCCAAGGCTTTGCCGTGCTGGCGGGCCAGTTGAAAGTATTCGTCGCTGAACTGCGTGACCCGCTTGGCCTGCTTTTCCATTTCCTCGGTCACGGTCGAGTCGATCCAGCGTTTGTCGGCCGCCCGTTGGTAGAAGGCCCGGTTGCCGATGTTCTTGACCGCCTCGGCCGCCACCTCTCGGTCGGACTCGGCATCACGATAGACGGCCGCGCCACCGAGGCCGCCGCCTCGCGGCCCGGCGGCGCCATCCGCCGCGGGTTGGCCCGCTGGCGCGGCCGCGCGGGCGGGCGACGAGGCCGACTGCAAGCGCTTCTTTTCGGCCCGCTGCGCGAAACCGGCCTTGCCATCGGCTTTCTCCAGGGCCTCTAGGCCATCGTTGGTCAATCTGACATTCGACGACAGCTCGCGAAAGTTGTTCTGGTCGTCCGCCAAGAATGATGTATACGGCGTGAGAATGCCGTGCGTGGTGGAGAGCTGCACGAGCTCCTTGACCAGTTCTTCGTTGCGTCCGGTCAAATCCAACTGGTCAATGATTTCACCGATCCGCCGCATGGCCCACAGTTTTTCCACAAAACCATACGACTCATCGGGGCTCTTTTCCACCAAATCGGCGGGAAAGTCTAGCTGCTGTTGCTGTCCGCCGACATGGCCGGAGATCGTAACTTTGGCCCTGCCGGCTTTGCGATAGCGGCCCACCAGCACCAGTTGCTCCCCCTCGAACAGATCAACCACATCATGCGGCAACACCCGATTGACGGCGTTACCATCCTCGGGCTTAAGTTCATCCATCTCGAATTTGATCGCCACGTCGGTCATCACCGGCGAGCTGATCTTGCTGTACAGCCGGCCCACGCTGGCCTCGATGTTTTCATCGGGCCGCACGAATTCGCTTTGGCCGCGATTGGCGCGCGACAGCCGGTCGAGCAGGCGGCTGTTGACATCATATCCCACGCCAAAACTGATCAGCCGGGCCTGGATGCTGTTATGGCTCTTGGCGCTGGCCACAATCTTGCTCTCGTTCGTCTCGCCCGCGGTGGGCAGGCCGTCGGTGAGAAAGATGATGTAGTTGGGCCGGCTGCCGTCCTTGAGCTGATTGAGGGCCGAAGTTAGCGCTCCGTCGATGTTGGTGCTGCCCCCCGCGTAGATCCCCTCGACGTAGCCAATCGCGGCTTTGCGCGCCGGCTCGTCGTACTTCTGCAATTCGGGCCGAAAACTCTCCACGGCGTTGTCGTAGGCCACGATGTTAAACAGGTCTCCCTCGCGCAGGCTGTCCAGCACGAACTTGACCGCGTTCTTGGCCTGCTCGATCTTCTTACCGCTCATGCTGCCCGACCGATCGACCACAAAAATAACGGTCTTGGGCAGGCGTTCGGCGTTGGCCGCTTTGATTTGCGGGCTGGCCAGCAACAAGAAGAACCCGTCTTCGTCGGGCTTGGGCCGGTAGCTCAGTACGCTGGTGCCGACTTCGCCCGCCGCGACATCGTAGAACAGGCGGAAGTCGCTGCTGGGAATGTCGTTCTCCCGCACATACGAGACGATCGCATGCCGGGCATCGGGCCGCTGGATCTCAATCGCGTGGCTGGGGCTGTAGACATTCTTGATCTCGGTGCTGCTCTCGATGGCCACGCGGATATCGACCTTTTCGACCGCTTGCGAGGTATAACGCGCGGTGGAAAGAGGGAAGATAAAATCGGTCAGCGAATGGTCCTTACGGCAAAGCTGGTTGTAACGCAGCGTGACTTTGCGCTCGGCTCCCGGCGGCACCGGAAAAACGCTGGTCTGAAACATGCCGTTGCCGACCCACTCCAACAAGGCGGGGTCTTTGTTCTTGCGGACGATCGCCTCATAAATGCCGCGGGCCTCGGCGGCGGGCAGCAACTTGGCGGGGTACTCCTTGCCGTCCACCAGCAACGTCAGTTGGTCGATCGCGCCATCGTACGGCAGCGGAAATATAAAGCTGACTTCCATTTGCCGGCTGCCCGTGTTCACAAACGACTGCGACACGTTCACGCGGGCTACCTGGTCGGCCAGCCTGGCCTGCACGGCCAGTTCCTTGATCTTGTAAGAGACGGGGGCCGGGTCAGGAATGGGCCGGGGAGGATGGGGTGGATAGATAATGATGGGCCGCGGCAGTCGCACAATCTGGTCTGGATCAACCACCACCAGCACGCCCTGCGCTAGCGCCATTGCGGGCAGAAAAACCAGGCCCAAGGTCAACGCCAGCTTCAGATTTCGGAATGGCATGACTGTTTCTCCGTCAGATTGGTTCGCGGTTTGGCGAGAGCGCGCATGAAATGGCTTGCCTCTTGGTTAGTCGAGCCAGCGGAGCAAAAAGTTCCCGCCAATCCCGGTAACCCGCGCAAAAAGAAAACGCCAGTACTCGGGCGAGTACTGGCGTTGATGAACTTCGGAGGCAACAGCGGGCTTTTGGCTCTCCACGGCTGCGGGGCTTACGGCAGCGCGATCTCCATATCGCTGACTGCGCCAGTTACCTCTTTTTCGATGGTCGATTGTGCGGCATCATACTTTCGACCATATGCATCCGTTCCCCCCGCTTTGTCGAGTACCAGCACCGCAACCCGGTACTTTCCCGGAGCGACATCTACCTCGAAGGTCCCATCGGCGGAGATGATCCCCTGGAAAATCTCTGCTCCAATGTTGCCATTGACGAGCTCATTGAAACTAATCGTGCCCAATCCGCCGGCTGGTACGCTGACGGCAGCGCCGTCCTTGGTGATCTTGCCCTTGACTTTTACTGTTTTCGGGCCCCCTTCACCCCCGCATCCACTAACCGCCACCATCAACAACAGGCAGGTTGCCCAGCAACCGAGCCGAACTGAGAGTTTCATTTCCAATTTCCTTTCAGTCGTAAGAGACAAAATCGGGCACAGTACCGCCGTGAGCGTCCTAGGTATCGCTCGCGTTCGCGGTTAAGAAGAATTGATGGTGAGGGGCGCGCCGGACAACGGCTGGCAATCAGGAAACAAGGGTCGCGAGCCGTTGCCAGCTCGCGACCCTTTATTAAGATCGTCGAGTCAATTCAACTCTTCCCGATCCAGCTAAATCGCTGACACAATCGGGCACATAAAAATAACTGCCACGGTTACTCGGTTTCGAACCGTACAGGTTCGCCGTCTTGGTAGCTCAGCATACTGTACCACAAACGGGGAGGAATCGTGTTGGTGACAAAGTGGACCGATGCATCACCAAATGCAACATTGCATCCAGCAGGATGATTGGACCGAACGCCACCCTGCGAGGCACCAGTACCAGAGTACTCGGTGCATCCCATCTTCAAGCGAGCCAAAGACGCTTGTCCGCCAGCGGCCGCCTCAGAACCCGTGCAACCCTGCACGATATCAGAACTCTGTATTTTGGCGTTGGGCTGAACGACCGTGGTGATGGCACCATTAGCGATGATGCTGGCACCCGGCAACCCAAGCATCCAGGTGCCACGGATGTCCTCCGCCACCAAACCGACTCGCACTTCCCCAATCATCGCCGTATAAGCACTGCCGTCCTTACTCACCAACGTCGACAACTTGACACCCCAGTTGACTTCCGAGACACCAGCCGCGGTTAAGCCGTCGCCCGTGGCACCGGTATTGAATGGGCGAACATTGCCGTTCAACGTACAGAGCGAAGGCGTGCCGCCAATCACCAACTCGCAAGGCCCAGCATTGATGGCATAGTTGCCGCGCGCCCAAAAGTTCGAGACCAAGCCACCGGGACCATTGTAGGGAACATCATGGCCCGAATCGGACGGGCACTGATGGACCGACAGGGCGGAGCTGCGGTAATAGGTGCCGTCCAGCAGCGAGGCATCTGGAAACCACTTGTATTGCACCACTTGGTTGGCAACCAGCGTGGGATTCGCGGACGTGTAATCTGGAGCTTGCGAAGTCAGGCCCTTGAGGCTAACCCGCATGGCATCGTAAATACCCTGGTTCTCGTAGAACGGCGTCGAAATCACCGCCCAGTTCGGTCCTAAGGCATTCGCGTTGGTGGCCGTGCAAGAGGCAGTCGTACCGCCCATCGAGGCCATGCTAGAGTTGGCAATTTCCTCCGAAAGACGTGCCTGAGGCAACTTCTGGTGCGTGTCGTGGAAACTGTGAGCGGCCAATGCCAATTGCTTGAGATTGTTCGAGCATTGGTTCCGGCGGGCAGCCTCTCGAGCGGCCTGCACGGCAGGCAGCAACAACGCGATCAAGATCCCGATGATCGCAATTACGACCAACAGTTCGACGAGCGTGAACCCCGCTCGACCGCGCAACTTGGTCTTCGTCATGGTGAAACTCCTAAAAAAGGACAATAAATACGACCTGCCGCCCAAACGGCAGGGCCAAAATACCTCACATAATCTCGGCGAATCGCCGAGCAAAAAAACCAATCGTTAATCGCGGATGAACCAGAATCGGTTGCTTACGGAATACCGCAGATTTGACACCAACTTGCCCCTTATCTTAATGAGATTTGAATTTACTTCAAGAAAATTGTGAGACAATTAACGTTGGTCGCGCGGAAATTCCATCGTCGGCATCACAACGGCCCGAAAACCCAATCCGCCGGCAGCGGTGAGCGCACTGGCCCGCGGCGTATCGAACAGGCCCCAAAAAGCGACTACTTCTCCCCAGGCACACGCCCAACAGGCGCTGGGCGAAGATTGCAAGTACCTTTGCTGCAATGCTTTGTAGCGAAAAACGCCCTACGCCCTCTGGCACCTTGCCAGGATGCCGCGGCAAAAGTCCGGCAGATCGTCGGGCTTGC
>JBFWUW010000105.1:0-17545 GCA_050247075.1 Pirellulales bacterium
ACAAACTGGCCCAGTTCCAGCACCTCAAACACCGTGCCCGTCTTGAGGAAGCGAATCTTTTGGCCGCGGCGGACGGTGCCGTTCATCAGCCGCACGTAGGTAATGGCGCCGCGGTATTCGTCATAGAGCGAATCGAACACCATCGCTTGCAGTGGCGCGGCGGGGTCTCCCTTGGGGGGCGGCACGCGGTCGATGATGGCCTCCAACAAGGCCTCCACGCCAATGCCGCTCTTGCCGCTGCATAGCAGCACCTCGTCGGCGTCGATGCCCAGGCTTTGCTCCATTTCGGTCAGCACCTCTTCCACGCGGGCGTGTTTGAGGTCGATCTTGTTGATGGCCGGCACGATCGTCAGGTCGGCGTTGATGGCGGCAAAGGCATTGGCCACGGTCTGCGCCTCGACCCCTTGAAAGGCATCGACCAGCAGCACGGCCCCCTCACAACAAGCCAGGCTGCGCGAGACCTCGTAGTGAAAATCGACGTGGCCCGGCGTGTCGATCAGATTCAATTCATAGACCTGCCCGCGCAGCGTATGCCGCATGGCCACGGCCCGGGCCTTGATGGTAATGCCCCGCTGCCTCTCCAGGTCCATGTCGTCCAGCATCTGCGCGCGCATGTCGCGGTCGGCCACCGTGCCGGTTCTCTGCAAGATCCGGTCGGCCAACGTGCTCTTGCCGTGGTCAATGTGGGCCACGATGGAGAAGTTGCGGATTTGGCGGTTTTCGAGCGAAGGCAAGGGGAGGTCCTGGAAGCGGGGAGTTGTTAGTTTTGAGTTTTCGGTTTTCGGTGTTCAGGCGGAATTTTGCTTCGTCACTCGACACGCGTCATTCGACACTTCTCTAACCTGGCCGCGCCGGCTGCGCCGATGTAGCCTGCATCGCCCCCTAGGGTGGCAAAGTCGATCTTCATTTTCTTGGCTACGACGGGAAAGGCCCGTTCTTGGACTTCTTGCTTGATGCGGGCCAGAAATTTGCGTCCCAAGGCGTTGTCGTGCCCGCCAAAGGTCATTGCGCCGCCTAAGACAATGCCGCTGGGGTCGATCGTGTGGCCAAAGGTCACCATGCCAATCCCCAGATACTTGCCGGTTTCCAGAATGATTTCCAGAGCGAAGGCGTCCCCTTTTTCGGCTTCTTCCGCCAATAGCAGCGGCGTCAGTTCTTCGCCTTGCTCCATACGGCCTGTCACGCTGGACTTGCGGCCGGCCTGAAGTGCCTCACTGGCGCGGGCGATCACCGCTGTGGCGCTGGCGTAGGCCTCCAGGTGGCCGAGCTGCCCGCACGGGCAGCGGCGGGCGTCTTCGCTGTAGTCGATGATAGTGTGGCCCAGCTCCGCGCCGTGGCTGTTCTCGCCCGCGACCAACAGATCGCCAATGATAATGCCCCCGCCCACCCCTGTCCCCAGCGTCAGCAGCACCATGCTGTGGTACTCGCGTCCGCAACCGACCCAAAACTCACCATAGGCGGCGGCGTTGGCGTCGTTGGAAAACGTCACCGGCAAGCCGCAATGGTGGCTGACGCGGTCGCGAATCGGAAAATTGAACCAACCTGGCAAATTATGCGGTTGCAGCAACATTCCGGCCGGAATGTCCATCGTGCCGGGCGAACCGAGCCCCACCCGGCCCACGGCGGCCGGTTTCAGGCCCGTGCTTTTCAGCAGATGCAGCACCCCCTGGCCCATGCGGCGGGCACCTTCCTCCGGGCCTTTTTCCGCCTCGGTGGGGATGCTTTCAAAGGCGACCGAACGGCCGTCATCATCGACAATGCCAATCTTGATGTTGGTGCCGCCCAAATCGACGCCGACATAAAACGGCGGCTTAGCCTGCGAGACAGAGATAGACTCTAGCGGTTGCGACATGGCGAGTGGCGGCGTGCCGGTGGGAAGGCCGAAGCCGGTAATCAGCCGAGCTTCGCAAGCCCTTAATATAAAGGCTGTTGCGGCGGGCGACAATCGCGAGTTGCCAGGGAAGTGGTGTCTGAGTCCGATGTGGGCGGGTAGTATTGTCCCCAGTTTTCGACAGGCAAAAGTGTTCCTCAATAGGTTGCGGAACGATCCGCTGGGTCAGCGCGGCGAATGGGGGCTTTCGTTACGGTGGATGGGCGGTTAGCCTGGGTGAATGGCCCCCTTCGGGCGGGTAGAAATCCTTGCCGGCTGGCCCGCCTGGCCGGTTAGCCCATCAACGATCACTGTTCTAATTTTCTTTGGGAAACGACTAAATATGAGCCACGCGCCCGCCCCCGGCAGCCAAGAGATTTCGCTCTCGCCTCAAGAGGGTTGGCATTGCAGCCACCTGTACTACCGCTTTGACCGCGGGGTGCTGAATTCGCTGGACGACGGCCTGCTTGCGGCTGGCCGGCAACAGATTGGCGAGATACTTGATCCGGAAAATCCGCAGTCGCCCGCCCGTTTGCAGACATCCATCGTCAGCGGACACAAAGGCGACTTTGGCCTGATGTTGCTGGATGCCGACCCCCTCAAGATCAGCGCGGTGCACCAACGGCTGATGGCCAGCCCGCTTGGGCCCGCGTTGGTGCCGACTTATTCGTTTGTGTCGGTGACGGAAGTTTCGGAATACGTGCCGAGTGTGGAGCAGTATGGACAGCGGCTGGTGGAAGAGGGCGAGACGGCCGGCAGCCCGGCCTATGCGGCTAAGCTCAAAGCCTACGAAGGCCGCGAGGTGATGATGCGCAAGCAGCGGCTGACACCCGACCTGCCCGCGTGGCCGTGTACCTGTTTTTATCCCATGAACAAAAAGCGCAAGGTGGGCGAGAACTGGTTTCTGCTTCCCTTTGACGAGCGCAACAAACTGATGGCCGAGCATGGCCGCACCGGCATGACCTTTGGCGGCCGGGTGACGCAACTTATTACGGTTGGGCTGGGTTTCGAGGATTGGGAGTGGGGCGTGACATTGTGGGCCCGCCGCCCCGACTTCTTGAAAGAGATTGTCTACCGTATGCGGTTCGATGAGGCCAGTGCCCGCTACGCGGAGTTCGGCCCGTTCTACACGAGCTACGTCACCACCCCCGCGGAGATGCTCACGCACTGCCGGGTAGGAAGCGAGTAGGAGCAAAGCATGGCAGCCCACGTCGATGACTTCACTGAGACCGCTGAAACCACGGAGACTTTCGTGTTGGCCGCCCGCCGCTGGAGCGTGGACGAGTACAGCCACATGGCGGCACAAGGATGGTTTGAGGGCCAGCATGTGGAGCTCATTATTGGCGAGGTACTATGCATGAGTCCGCAAGGAGCCATTCACGGCATGTGCGTTACGTTGGTCCATGCGGCGTTGCAACAAGCGTTCGGCAAGGGGCACACCGTCCGCGTGCAATTGCCTCTGCGCGTGTCCAACAACAGCGAACCGGAACCCAACCTGGCGGTGGTACCGGGCACGGCCCGTGACTATCCGCAACACCCGACCACCGCTTTGCTGGTGGTGGAGGTCAGCGAAACAACGCTGGCCCATGACCGGGGCCGCAAGGCCAGCCTGTATGCCGCCGGTGGAGTGCCGGAGTACTGGATGCTGGATATCGCCAGGCGGCGGCTGGAAGTCTTTTGCGAACCGCAGTCCGACCCCGCCGAACCAAGTGGCAACGGTTATCGCAAGACGACCGTCTACCTGGCGACCGAAACCGTCAGCCCCTTGTCGATGCCCCAGGCGAGCATCTCGGTCGCCAGCTTGCTGCCGTAAGTGGCAGCCGAAAGAGCTGGCGTTAGCAATTACTCGCCTACCGCAGCGCACTTTGAAATGCCTCTTGCAGGCAGGCCAGTCCCTTGCGTCCGTGCGAGCCTTCCACCACGACGTTCACGCGGACTTCGCTGGTGTTGATCATTTCCACGTTAATGCCCGCTTCCGACAACGCCTGAAACATGCGGATGGCCACGCCAGTATGACTGCGGAGGCCCACCCCCGACACCGACAGTTTGGCTACATGCGGGCTGCTAGTGACCGGCCCGCAACCTAGCGACTGGCTGACGGCCTCGGCCAATTTGGCCCCACGGGCCACGTCGGCTGCGGGGACGGTACAGCTTAGATTGGCGCGGCCGCGCAGCCCGCAGCTTTGCACGATCATATCGACCAGGATATGGTCCTTGGCCAATTGCTCGAAGACTTGCGCCGCCAGCCCCGGCTTGTCGGGCACGCCGTTAATGGTCAAGCGGGCCTGAGTATCATCGAGTTGAATGTCGTTGATCGCCAGATCCTCCATGCCTTGCAGGCGGTTGACAACTTCCATGGCACTGTTGCCGTTGCTAGTGCTCGACACCGACGCCAGGCCTCCGCTGGACGGGGCCTTGGCCGGCAAGCCGCTCTTGTGGGGCGCGGAACCATTCTCCGGCGCGTGCTCCAATCCAAACACGCGATGCACGGCGCGCAACGCCGCGTTTCCCTGACTGTGGGCGACCAGGGCCGAGATTTTGATCTCGCTGGTGGTAATCATCTGGATGTTAATCTCCGCGGCGGCCAGCGCGCGAAACATCTTTTGGGCCACGCCAGTTTGGGTGGCCATGCCCAGCCCCACGACAGAGACCTTCGATACGTTCTCATCGTGTTCGACGGCGTCGGCCCCCAATTCGTCGGCCGCCGCTTGGACGGCCTCCAGCGTCACGGGCAATTCCGAACGCATCACCGTGAATGAAACATCGGCTTTGCCCTCCCGGCCGACGTTCTGCACGATCATATCGACGGCGATGTTGCGGGCGGCGATCTTGCTAAAAATCGCCAAGCTAGTACCCGGCCGGTCGGGCACGCCCAGAATGCTCACGCGGGCTTCGTCCTTAGCTAGCGCGGCACCGCTAACGGGTTGGCTTTCCGACTCGGGCTGGGCCACGATGAGCGTACCGCGCGAGTCCGAAAAACTGCTGCGAACATGGATCGGCACGCCAAATTTCTTGCCGAACTCAATCGACCGGCTGTGCATCACGCCCGACCCCAGACTGGCGAGTTCCAACATTTCGTCGTAGCTAATCCGCGGCAACTTGCGAGCCTCGGGCAGCAGGCGCGGGTCGGTGGTGTAGACGCCATCGACATCGGTATGAATTTCGCACTCGTCCGCCTTCAGCACGGCGGCCAGGGCCACGGCGGTGGTGTCGCTGCCGCCGCGGCCCAGCGTGGTGATGTTGAAGTTTTCATCCATTCCCTGAAAGCCGGCCGCGATGACAATCTGCCCCGTCTCCAGCGCGGCCTTCATGCGGTCGGTGTTGATGGAGTGGATGCGGGCCTTGGTGTGGGTACTGTCGGTGCGAATGCCCATTTGAGCACCCGTCATGCTGATCGCCTTGTACCCCAGCTCGTGAATGGCCATGGCCATCAAGGCCACGCTGACTTGCTCGCCGGTGGAGAGCAGCATATCCATCTCGCGGGCCGGCGGCCGCTCGCTGATTTCGTTGGCGAGGTCGATCAAATGGTCCGTGTTGTGCCCCATGGCACTGACCACGACAACCACCTGGTGGCCCGCCTGTTGGGCACGAATGGCCTTGCGGGCGGCAGCCAGAATCTTTTGAGTATCGGCAACCGAGGTGCCGCCAAATTTTTGAACAAGCAGGGACATTTTAGATTTTGGAGTTTAGATTTTGGATTGCAAAGTACATTTTGCCAGCGTTTGGGAACGGCGGCGACGTATCCAAACGCCGTTGCATCGAAATCAACCGTTCCAACTGGTGATACAGTCGCCTACTACGATTTCCCCAAAAAGTATCCCATCATCTTCCAGCCTTCGGGAAACGCCAATTGCGATTTGCCCGCCGCCACTTCGTCGTAGGTTGCCAATCCGTCGGCGGCAATGCCTTTCCCCGCGATGGCAAATGGCACAAAACCGTGGCAGTGTGTTTTGGTCCGCAGCGGCGTGGGGTGGTCGGGCGAAACGAGTATCCGGTAGTCGCCGCGCTGCCGCAGCGCAGCGTGCAGTGGGCCGACGATCTTTTCGTCGATCTCTTCCAAAGCCTTGATCTTGGCGTCGGCACGCCCTTCGTGCGAGGCCTCGTCAGTGGCCTCGACATGCACGCAGATAATGTCGGTCTGGTCCAGGGCCGCGATGGCCGCCTGGCCCTTGGCCGCGTAGTCGGTGTCCAGGTAGCCGGTCGCGCCTGGGACTTCAATCCGGTTCCAACCCAGCAGGGCCGCTACGCCACGCAACAAATCGACCGCTGTAATCATCGTGCCGCGCGGGCCGTAGACTTGGGCAAACGAATCCAAAGCTGGCCGCCGGCCTTGTCCCCATAGCCAGATATTGGTGGCCGGCGGCTTGCCGGCGGTGCGCCGGGCCGCGTTCACCGGATGATCGGCGAACAGGCCAACGCTCTGGTTCATCCACTCGATAAGCAAGTCGCTCCCCGGCCCGCGAGGGTAGTCATCTAGCACGCTTTTGTCGGTCAAATCGTGCGGCGGCGTGGCCCTTGTCTCACGGCTAAAGGGGGCCGGTTGGCCGGCTCCACGGTAGATCAACAAGTTGCGATAGCTCACGCCTGGCTTGTATTCCAAGCGGGAATTACCGCAGGCGGCCTGCATCGCAGTTAAGAGCCCGCGGGCCTCGTCGTTGCCAATATGGCCCGCCGTGAACGACCGCATCGTCTGATCTTCGACCGTCACCAGGTTGCAGCGAATGGCCCAATCGTCTGGCCCTAGCTCAATCCCCTGGGCGGCAGCTTCCAGGGGTGCCCGCCCGGTAAAATACTTCATGGGGTCGTAGCCCAGCAGGCTGAGCGTGGCCACGTCCGAACCAGGCGGCAACGATAGCGGCACGTTATTGGCCCGTCCCACTACGCCGGCTGCCGCGATTGCATCCATATGGGGCGTATGCGCGGCTTGCAACGGAGTCTTCCCCCCCAGCGCCTCCTGCGGCTCATCGGCGCAACCGTCAGGGATCACAATGGCGAATTTCATAGCAAACCTAGGGAAATTTTCGATGTTGGATTTTTGATTTTCGATTGGAACTCATGGATTGTCCAGGGGAACATCGCGTGTTTTGCATCCCCTGTGTCAATCCAAAATCGAAAATTGAAAATCCAAAATCGCCTAGTCTCTCACCCTCATCCTTACGCTGCGGGTTTTGACGCAGCCTAGCCGGTCGATCTCGTGGGTGGCGGCCTGCACGGCCCCTTCGGTGGTGAGGTGGGTCATAATCACCAGCGGTACCATGTCGGCCGCGCTGCTATCGGCGGAGTGCTGGATGACCGACCGAATGGAGACGCCCTGTCGGCCCAAAGCTCCGGTGATCTCCGACATCACCCCCGGCCGGTCTTGCACATCAAACCGCAGATAGAACCGGCCCGGCACCTTGGCATGGTCGCGCTGGGCCACGCGGGGATCGCTCTTGGACCATAGTTCCAGCGTCCGAAAAGTAATTGCCGTGCGGCCCACGACCGTATCAATCATGTCGGCCGCCACCGCCGAAGCGGTCGGCATGGCCCCCGCCCCTTGGCCGTGGTAGAAGACTGGTCCCACCGCGTCGCCCACCACCTGAATGGCATTGAACGCGCCGCGAACCTCGGCCAGTGGCGTCCCTCGCCGCACCAGCGTGGGCGAGACGTGCAATTCCAGCCCTTCTGGCACCAGTTCCGCCACCGCGAGCAGCTTGATGCGGTACCCCAACTGCGCCGCGAAGCGAATGTCCGAAATATCGAGCGTGTCGATCCCCCGCCGGGGAATCTCCCGCCATGGCGCTCGCGCGCCAAACGCCAGATGGGCCAAGATCGCCAGCTTTTGCACGGCGTCGCTGCCATCCACGTCCATCGTTGGGTCGGCCTCGGCAAAGCCCAAACGCTGGGCTTCGGCCAGGGCTTCGGCATAGGTCCAGCCCCGTTCCTCCATCTGTGTCAGAATAAAGTTGCTGGTCCCGTTGAGAATGGCGTGCAGCGACGTCACCTGGTTGGCCGACAGGCAAGTGCTGATATTGGCGATAATCGGGATTCCACCCGCCACGGCCGCCTCGAAGGCGATCGAACGGCCCAACTCGCGTGCCCGGTCGAACAGTTCCGGCCCATGCTCGGCCAGCAGCGCCTTGTTGGCCGTGATGACATCCTTGCCGCTTTCCAACAGCTTTAGCATGATCGTGCGGGCTGGCTCCAGGCCGCCCACTAAATGGGCCGCGGCCTTGATCTCTGGGTCGCGGGTGACACGCTCCAAGTCGTCCGTAAGTAGCCCCTGGGGCAATTCTATATCGCGCTTTTTGTGAACGTCGCGGATGACGACTCGCTCGATCCACAACACCCGGCCGGCATGCCTGGCCGTGCGGTCGCCGTGGTCCAACAGCAGCCGGCAAACCCCCGTGCCAACCGTACCCATGCCAATGATGGCAACCTTGGTTTTTTCCATGCGGACCAGGCGAATTTAAAAAGGGGCCAAAGCTAAAGGCAAACAGACCACGGAGCAACCCGTCCGGCCTGCTTCTACCGGACACGAAACAAGATCGGCCATGCCGTTGGCGGCAAATAGCCATGCTAGCGGGCAGAACGCCTATCAGAACCTGCCTGCCCATCGTAGGCCGGGCCGCGCAGAGTCGTCAAGAACGCCAGCCACAAAGGCTGTCCTCGCCGATCAACGCCACGCCCTACGCTTCCAAAAAACCGTGGTCGCCGGGGGTTTGACACCGCGCGCGCGGCCCCTAAAATAGCCTTCTTCCGGATTGGCCAGGTTCTGGAGGGTGCATGGTGTCTTCCGACGCATGTCTTCCCGCTTAACCGCCCAGTCGCGGGCACATAGCTCAGTTGGTTAGAGCGCAGCCCTGATAAGGCTGAGGTCCCAAGTTCGAATCTTGGTGTGCCCATTCGGTGTAAGCTCTTTTGAAGGAAGCGTTTGTGTTGCTTGCAACTGCGCGCTAGGGCGAACATAAAGTCAAGGAATGATATTCTGTTTTTGAGCTTCGCCAAATCGTCGCGGTAGCTTTCTCGTCGGCGGTGGTTAGCAAGCGGGTATTTTCAGCCAGGCCGATATCGAAAACGGCCCCAAGTCGGGGCAAGCAATGTTGTTCGCATTCCAACGCGGTTTAGGGAAGCGGCGCGAGCGCACTCACGGCAAGAACCACGAGACTTTCGTCCCAAGTCCGTAGCGCGGGTCCACCTGGAAAACGGTTCAAAGAAGTGCTAAAGTTTTAAAGGCTCCGCGCTTTCGGCCACACGACCTCGAAGAAACTGGCTATGGGAAGAAGTTTCGAAAACCGCAAGAACTCCATCTTCAAGACGGCGGCTCAAAAATCCAAGCTGTACTCGAAGTATGGTACGCAGTTGTACGTCATGGCCAAAAATGGCGTTGCGGACCCCGACCTGAACCCAGGCTTGCGCAGCCTGATTGAAAAAGCCAAGCGCGACCAGGTTCCGGCCCACGTCATCGAAAAGGCGCTCGACAAAGCCCGCGGTACGGGTGGCGAGGACTTTGTTTCGGCCCGCTACGAGGGGTTTGGGCCGGGGGGATCGTTGGTCATCGTCGACTGTTTGACGGATAACAACCAGCGAACGATTTCCGAAGTCCGCAATTGCTTTACCAAGACCGGTTCCAAGTTGGGGGCAAGCGGTTCGGTCGCTCTGTGGTTTGACCAGTTGGCAATTCTGTCCTTCAAAGGGGACAACGAGGAACAACTGCTGGAGGCCATGATGTCCGCCGACGTCAACATTGACGACATCGAGAGCAAGGATGGCCACATGACGGTCTTTGCGCCACCCAGCGAATTCTTCAAAGCCAAAACGGCGTTGTTGCAAGCATTTCCGGGGATTGAGTTGGAAGTCCAGGAAATCAGCTTCCTTCCCCAGTCCAGCAAGACCTTGGGGCCTGACGACCTGCCCATGTTTCAAAAGTTCATGACGATGCTGAACGATTGCGAGGATGTGCAGGACATCTATCACAACGTCAACTTGTCGGGCTGAACCGAGCGGAGCACGAGTTGTGCTTATTTTCCGCCAATCAACGGGTCCAAGAACTTAAAGAACTCTTGCGTCGCCGGATCATCTGGCTGGCCGAGGTCGTCATTCAGGCGCCCGTGGTTGCTATCTTGCTTTCCGTAGGACGTGGCAGGGATGTTGGCTTCCTTCAGCACGGTTTCCAGTCGTCGTGCTTGGGCGGCGGTATCGGGGTTGCCGGGAAAGTAGAGCAGCAAGAAAGGCGGAATCGACTTGCCTGGCGCTACGTGCGTCACGGCCGAGAAATCGACGTGCTTTTCGGGATCGTTGCCGAACTTCTGCCGATGGCCGAAGGTAAACATCTTGCCGCCGTAGAGCGTCTGCCGGTGTTCCGCCGTCATGATGATCTTGGGAATATCGTAGGTGTCGCCGTCTACCGGCACGCAACCCTTGAGCACGTCCATCGGCACGCCTTGCTCCTTCAAGTAACGACCGTCCGTACACAGCAAGGCCGCCAATTGCGCACCGGCGGAATGTCCGCCCACAAAGATGCGCGTGGGGTCTCCTCCATGCTTGGCAATGTTCTTATGCACCCAGCCCAATGCCGCCGCGACATCGCGGGTTAGCACATCCATCTCCACGCTGGGCAACAAGCGGTAGTTGGTGGAAACGAAGACGAACCCGCGGTCCACCAGCACCTTGGGCTTCAGCCCGACGTCGCTCTTGTCGCCGGCCTGCCACCCGCCGCCATGAATCCAAAACATCACCGGCCGCTTTTCGCCGGTCCCCTTTTCAGGCGAGTAGATATCCAGCACTTGGCGCTCGTGGCCCTTCTCCAAGTAAGGAATGTCCGCCGTGCGCACCTGGGCCAATGCGGCGTTGGCGGAAACGAGCAGCGATAACGCGAGGAAGCCGATGCGATGGATGTTCATGGGGGATGCTTGTTCTGGAGTATGGAAATCGACCTGGCGCTGGTGGCACGCGGATATCATTCTAATCACATGTCGCGGGGGCGCTGCAAGCAAATAGCGAAGAAAGCCGCGTCCGTGTGGCGGACAACATCAAATAAAACGCCGAACGAAAAGTGATCTTCACGCAAAGGCGCGAAGGCCGCGGTCCCGCAAACCGAGTCGTTAGTCGGCTTGACCAAATTGCCGTCGGGCCATTATTCTCAACAGACATGAGCAACACGCTGTTGCTCCCTCTCGCACAATCGCTGTGCATGTCCTGGCGCTCTTCGTCGGACTCGCCGTCATCGGATCGGCATTTTCTTTTACCATTCACGCATTGAGTCCGTATGCCAACACTACTTTTGTCACGCACCTGTCAACCTGAATCGGATCGTTTGGCCATCATCGCCAATGTGGCGAGATGGCATCACCAATGGCTTGGCCGCCGCAACGTTCCGACGCAACTACACGGCAACGATTTCGGCCTGTATGCCGAAACTGATACTGCGCTTCGCGTATCGCAACAGCATCAACTCGCCTTGATTGAACCATCGTTTGATCTCTTGGCACATTTGCCTTTCAAATTTACGCGACGCGAAATCAAGTACATGACACTCGGGGATGCACTGCGAATTCGCGATCGCTCATTCATCAAGCCCGCCGACTGCACAAATAAAGCGTTCGATGCCGCTGTATGGAACGCCGGAAAATACATTCTCTGTGCGGATGATTTGTCCCGTGAGACGCCCGTCTTGGTATCCGAGCCCGTTTCTTGGGATGTAGAATACCGCGTAATCGTGTTGGAGCGAAACGTGATTACCTATTCGCCCTACATCCGTGGCGGCTGGCTCGCCAGGGATCAGGATGATCGATGGCCCTGCCCAAAAGAAGAGGCCGCCGGCTTATTGTCGCTTTGCGAAATGCTACTCGCGGATGATTCCGTGTCGCTTCCGCCGGTGTTCACGCTTGACATCGGGATCATCGAAGATCGGGGTTGCGCAGTGATAGAGTTCAATCCTGTCTGGTGCGCGGGGTTGCTTGGCTGTGACCTTTCCAAGATGCTTCCGGTGTTTCATCGTGCATGTCGGCGGCGCAGCGAACTAACTGATGCCGATGCCGCATGGGTCGTCGATCGTGCCGCCAGGCAATCGAGAACAAATCGGTGAACGGAAGCGGGCAACTTGCCGGCTGTTCAAGACCAACTCCTTCGTCTACAGCAATCTGTTGGTCGTAATTGTTACTTTCGGTCGGCCCCACTACCCCAAGCCTTACGCCCCGCTCACCCCGATACCTATCCTGCTTCCAAAGTTCACTTGAATTCCGCCCCGATTGTTCAAGCGTTAGGTAAAATCTTGTATGGTGAACCGCAGCCAGGTGATTAGAATCGTGGTTAAGTCGGCCATTGCGGCCTGATTCGCCGTGAGTCGACGCGCCGCCCACTCGCCAGGTTGGCTGTTGGCAAATCAAGACAGATCGCCCAACACAAACGGCCTGTTCATCCGCTTACAAATGAACTCTTCCTGAGGAATCTTCCCATGCCCGCCTCTCACCAAACTTCACGGCGTCGGTTTCTTCAGACCGTGGCCGCCGCGGGCACGGCGGGCGTGCTGCTGCCGTCCGGGCGGCGGGCTTACGGCTTTGAGTCATCGAACGACCGGCCCGTCTTCGCGACGATCGGCCTGCGCAACCAGGGTTGGGCGATTACCAGCAAGTCGTTTGGCTTTGCCGATTTCGTAGCGCTGGCCGATGTTGATGCCAAGGTGCTGGCGGAGAATGTCGAGAAAGTGGAAAAGGCCCAAGGAAAGAAGCCCGACGCCTACAAGGATTACCGCCAGATTCTGGACCGCCAAGACATCGACGCGGTGATGATCGCCACGCCCGACCACTGGCATACCAAGATCGCCATCGAGGCGATGAAGGCCGGCAAGGATGTCTACTGCGAAAAGCCGCTCACGCTGACCATTGATGAAGGCAAGCTTATCGAGCAGGCGGTCCAGCAGACTGGCCGGGTGTTTCAGGTCGGCACGATGCAGCGGACTGAGATCGACCAACGCTTTTTGCTGGCGATCGCGCTCATCCGCAACGGCCGCATCGGAACGGTCCGCAAAGTGACCTGCGGCATCGACAGTATGGAGTCCTCGCCGGTGATTCCGACGGCCGCCGTGCCAGACGGGCTGGATTGGGACTTCTGGCTTGGCCCGGCACCCCAGGTTCCTTATCGGGCGCTGCCGGAGCTTCGGCAAGGCTACGGCGGCGGGGTACCGCTTTACAGTAATTGCCACTACTCGTTCCGCAACTGGCACGAATACTCCGGCGGAAAACTTACCGACTGGGGAGCCCATCACGTCGATATCGCCTGCTGGGCCTTGGGTGCCACGGAAACCGGTCCCAGCAAGATCACGCCCGTCGAGTACAAATTACCGGTCGAGTACAAGGACGGAAATCCGGTGCCGGACGACCAGTACAACGCGGCGACCCAGTTCACCATTCGCGCCGCCATGCCTAACGACGTGGAGCTAATCATCACCAGCGCGGGTGACAACGGAATCTTGTTTGAGGGTACGGAAGGCCGCTTCTTCGTCAACCGCGGCAAGATCACCGGCAAGCCGGTCGAGGATCTTAAGGAAAACCCACTGCCAGACGGGGCAATTGAAGCCGTCTACGGGGGCAAGGTCAGCGCCAACCACACCGCGAACTTCATCGAAGGAATGCAGTCGCGGAAGCAGCCGATTTCCGATGTCTGGTCGCACAACCGGATGTTGGAGATCTGCCATCTCTCGAACATCGCCATGCGCCTCGGGCGAGAACTGCAGTGGGATCCGGCCAAGCGGGAAATCATCGGCGACACACAGGCGAACGCCTTTCTGAAGCGCGAAAACCGTAAGGGGTTCGAGATCAACTCATAAATGGCGATTCCATCGCCGATGCCAGCAGGACTGTTCTCCGATGGCGACAATCCACTATCCCCCGTATAGCCGCCGCACCGTCTCCTCGGCGTGAAACAGCAGCCATTCGCGCCGCGTGTAAACAGCATGGCCCGCCAGATGTTGTGAAATTGGGCTCGGCGGCTGCTGGTAGTCCACCAGCACGGTCTGGCCGACATCGGCCACGCGGCAACCCAAGGCCAATCGCTGATAAAGCTCGTGTGAGCGCAGGCCCGATTGCAGCAGTTGGTTGAACCGCCGGTCGGCCAGCCAACTCTTCCAGGCCAGTACGTTTGGCATGACGTTGGTTCCGGCGATGCCGACCTGTTGCACGAAGTCACCCCGATTGCCCGCCAGAATCGCTTCCATCGATGGCGGAAATGCCGCCCGATAATCGGGCAAGCTCGGCTGTGGCACATGATGCACCACATGCAGCAGGCGAGAACAGCCGTCCATGTTCCAAGAGTATCGTAGCGGCGTACCAAACGTCACCATATCCAGCCGTTGCCGAATGGCGGGCAGGGCCGCGCTGCGCGAAGCCGCCCTGACACGCAACCAATGCGGCGAGCCGCCCGACTTCCAGCCGGGCCAGCGATAAAATGGCCGGGCTGCCCGAAAAAAAAGCCGCAACCGATGCCGGTCGCCCGACAGCAGGTGCGTTAGCAGGGCAAACACGTTGCCGGCATGGCTATGCCCCCACAGCAGCACCCGCCCGTCGGGCGATTGCAGCAGTTCATCCAGCAACCGCACTGCGCCGTCGGCCCGCCCCAAATGGTGGTTCTGGCCCGACCACTGAAATTGCCGCACCGCAATTGGTTCGCCTCCCGCGGCATTCAAGCCCGCCTCCAACCGTTGGACATAGTCGGGCGGATAGTTGCCTACGTCTCCGGCCATGGCGTCGGTAAATTGCTTGATGGCTCCCGCCAACTTTCGGGCTTGGTTGGGAAAAAACGCCTCCATCTGGCTCACCACCCCCATTACATCGCGTCCGACGAACGTGCCGTGTGCCAACAAGATGGTCCTAATTTCGGCCTGGCGCAGCGCCCTCCCAACGTCGCCCATGCGGCGCAGGTATTCGTCGCTGTCCGACGCAGGCCCACGATCGGCCCGCAACAGCGCGTACTTGCCGCACGGCTCACCATCGTAGTACGTTTGATGCCAGGCCAGTTCACTCATGTTCGTCGAGGGTGGTTTTGTTTCCGGCGAAGGGCGAGGGCCGCAAAGTCGCTTCTGGCCCGACTTGGTACAGGGTTGGCCGCTGCGCGCCCCGCGCGTAACGCAGCATCAGCCCCGCCAAGATGCAGGCCGCCCCCGCCAGCGTCCACCAGGCAGGCGATTCGCCCGCCAGAAGGAAAACCCACAGCGGCATGAGCAACGGTTCCAGCAGGCCAATGCCGGTCGCTTCCTGGCTGTTGATATGCCGCAGGCCGCGCGCGAAAAGCACATACGGAATGCCCATTTGTACCACGCCAAATGCAGCCAGTACGGCCAACTGATTCCCGGTGGGCCACTGGTCCAGGTAGGCCACATAGGGCAACATCAGGGCTGCCGCCACCAGGTGGTTCAGGGCGATCAACCAGGCGGTATCCTCATCGCGCAGATGCCGCAGCCCCAGTACGACGCCCCCGTAGGTTATTCCCGACAGCAATCCGCAGACCAGACCTCCCACGGCTTGGCCTTGCACTTCAAACCATACAATGGTGCCGATGCCGGCCAGCAACAGCAACAATGGCCAGCGGTCGCGGCGGTTGGATGGCTGCCGCATAACGAAGCGGTGGAAGGCAAACACCCACAACGGCGCGGTGCTTTGCAGCCAGATGGCGTTGGCCGCCGTAGACATGGCCAGCGCACTGAGATAGGCCGCGTTCATGGCGGCAAAAGCCAGCGACATGGGCAGCATCGAGGGCCGCCAACGCGGACGGCGGACCAGTGGCAACAGGCACAAGCCCGCGAACAAGGCTCGCCAAAACGCCAGCAGCACCCCGCGATCGGCCAGCGGCCAATCGTCAAACACGCCCGACTTGACAAACAGCCCGCTGCTGCTCCACAACAGCGTGGCTAACAGCACGTACATCCGGCCCCATCCGGGATGGGCAGCAGCCGAGTCCGCCGCGGTCTGGGGCATGAATGCATCTGGGGCACGGAGAATTCGTGGCGAAACGGCCCATTATAGCGGCCCGCTACTCAGCTTCACCAGCATGTCCAAGACACCCACTTCCGACCCCCACGAAAAAGCCGCCTTGCCCGTCAGGCGGGCATGTATTAGCATTAGCATCTCATTCCCCGATAGCTCAGTTGGTAGAGCGAGCGGCTGTTAACCGCTAAGTCCAAGGTTCGAGTCCTTGTCGGGGAGCTCGTTTCTTTTCTACGGAAAGAAACGCCAAACCAGTTAACGCCCGGCGTCGAGAGATCGGCTGCCGGGCGTTTTGCGTTTACGCCCCGTTCCCGCAAGGGTTTGCGACGTTCTGGCGATCTGCACGGCGCTCTCTGTTTCGAGAGAGAACCAGCGGGGTCCGAAAGGGACCTTCAAGGTTCCTTCCGCTGCCCGGAATCTCGGGCCAAAACTCTCGAAGTCTCTGATTAACAGACCCCCAAAAGTTAACAGGCTGGTCCCTTTCGGTGGGCGGAAATGATCGTGGTCTGCGAACAAAAACGCTGCAGGTAGAATGTCGTGCGCGACTTCGTTCATACCGATGGGGCTTAGGGATGGAATCCGATCAATGGTGTTCCTCAGTCTCTGGCAATCCACCGGCTGCCGTCCGTGAAGTTGACGAAATTGAGCGACAAACTGACCTTGGCGGCTTCCTTCGGAACTCCTTGCTCTCCAACATGTGCGAATCCCTCGCCACCCTTGATGTCACCAAGCCGCGTGCGTCTGCCTTGATGTAGCTGATCTCCGTTTTCAGCCAGGTAGGCGATCTGATACTCCAGTCGCTCGATGTCCTTTTTGCTGTGATTAAAGAATTCGACCAGCGGTGCAGAGAATTCACCATCGTGGACAATCCCTTTCAGTCGGAGCGTAACGGGTGCGTCTCCTTCCTGATCTGGTTGCGGTCCGGTATATGTCGGCCACTCGGTACCGTCTTTCCAATTTACTGACTTCGCCAATCCCGCCACGGAGTCAACATCGTCGGGGATTGGAGAACTCTCGAGGACAATGACAAAGCTCTCGCCTTTGGCGAGTTCATTGCCTTGCTCGTTGCCGAACCATCTGTCGTTCGTAGTGGAAAACTCCTGGACGATTTCTTTCCCGTCGAACAAGTAGACCCGCACGACCAACCGCGAAATTGTCTTGTCGCTCGTATTCGTTACTTTGAGCTGAAATTTCCGTTCATCGCCTTGGCCAGCGACCGGCAGAGCATTCACCGAGCATGGGGGGGCGATCCTTGCAAACGGATCCCTCGTGGGTTCGGAAGAATTGTCCGTGTCCTGCGTGACAGGTTTCAGGCCCGCATCGACAGGACGAAAAGCGGATTGCCCATTAACGGGCTCGCTCAATATATCCAGGCCAATCAACGTACAAAGAACGAAGACGAAGTTGGTGTTTATCAGAGATCCCGCACTTTTGCATGTTTCAGGTTTGCTGAAGTTATTCGTCATGGGGCGAATTGTCCCTTCGTCATCTTAGGCAGTCACTGGGTAGGTTAACAGATAGAGGCTGTTAACCATCTTGTTTCGCCAGACACCGCGCCGGTCGCCAAGCGAAGGCCGCTGTGGGCATCTCCACACGGAGGCTCCTCATGCGACCATTCGACGACTCTTTCTCCATGACGCCCGACGAGCGTCGCGCTGTCATTGCTAAGATTCTAGCGGCTGGCATTCTCCGCAGCCAGGGGACACCCATAAATTGA
>JBFWUW010000106.1:0-16778 GCA_050247075.1 Pirellulales bacterium
TGGCGCGGTCCAGGTACAAGGGACCATCAACGGTGTGGGCGAGCGCTGCGGCAACGCCGATTTGATCACCACCATCGCCAACCTGGCGCTCAAGAAACAGGGCTACCAGGTGCTCGATTCTGGCGGCGTGGAGCACCTGACCGAGCTCTCGCGGTACGTTTACGAATTAGCCAACATGCACTTCCGCTCCAACCAGCCGTTCGTCGGCCAGAGTGCCTTTGCCCACAAAGGAGGCATGCACGTCCATGCCGTGGCCCGCGCCACCAGCAGCTACGAACATATCAATCCCGAACTGGTCGGCAACGAGCGGCGGTTCCTAGTGAGCGAGCTGTCGGGCCGGTCCAACATCATGGCCCTGGCCACAAAGCACAATATTCGCCAGGACGACCAGCTTATGGCCCAGATTCTGGCCGAGGTGGTCCGCATGGAAAACATCGGCTACCAGTTCGAAGCCTCGGAAGCGTCGTTCGACCTGCTGGTCCGCAAATGCGCCGGCACCTACCGGCCCAAGTTTGAGCGGCTGAACTACCACGTCACGATCGAGTCCGACCTGGGAGGCAAAATCACCACCGAGGCCACCGTCAAAATCCGCCTGGATGACCAGGTGCGACACGAAGTGGCCGAAGGGGACGGGCCCGTCAACGCTCTGGATGCCGCCTTGCGGAAAGCCCTGAACGGGTTTTACCCCAATCTGGCCGAACTGCGGCTGGTGGACTACCGCGTGCGGGTGATCAACTCCGAAGCCGGCACCGCCGCCGGAGTGCGGGTGGTTGTCGAGAGCCGTGACGATAGCGACACCTGGGGAACCGTCGGCGTGAGCGAGAACATCGTCGAGGCAAGTTGGATCGCTCTGGTGGACAGTATCGAATACAAGCTCTTCAAGGACGAAGCCCGACAGCCGTTTCTATTGGCCAATTCCGGGGAATAGCCCGGTTGCCGCCGTAGAAAGCCGGCCCATACTGGTAGCGGCGATGGAATCGCCTCCTACAGCGACGTGGCACAACGGCACGAACCTTGCCACAAGCCGCGGCGTCCTTACCTTGCCGGCGGCGCTTGTAGCCAAACTCGGTATACTGTGCCCCATCTTGGCATTCGCGGGAATTGCCTCGCGGCAACTCTCCAATCAAAAATCAAAAATCAAAAATCAAAAATCAAAAATGCAGTCTTCTCTTCCCACCCAGTTTGACCACGCCGCCGTTCGCCAACACTGGTACGAGTTTTGGGAAAAAAACGGCTACTTCCACAGCGAGCCAAACGATCCGGCCAAGGGAGAGCCGTTTACGATTGTCATCCCGCCGCCTAATGTCACCGGCGCGTTGCACCTGGGACATGCCCTCAACAATACGCTGCAAGACGTGTTGATCCGCCAGAAGCGGATGCAAGGCTACAACGTGCTGTGGATGCCCGGCACTGACCATGCCGGCATAGCTACCCAGGCCGTCGTCGAGCGGCGGCTGCTGCAAGAGGAGAAAAAATCGCGGCACGAGCTGGGGCGGGAGAACCTCGTCGAGCGGATCTGGGACTGGAAGAAAGAGTACGAAACCCGCATCCTGGGGCAACTCAAGCAGATGGGTTGTAGCTGCGACTGGCAGCGGACGCGGTTCACGCTCGATCCGGTCTGCGCCAAAGCGGTACGCCAGACGTTCTTCAAGATGTTTCAGGAGAACCTGATCTACCGCGGCAAGCGGCTGGTCAATTGGGACACTTACCTGCAAACGGCCGTCAGTGATGACGAAGTCATTCACGAGCCGGTCAAAGGGCACTTCTGGCATTTCCGCTACCCGGTGATAAATCCTCAGCCGGGCGAGCCGACACACGTCTCCATTGCCACCACCCGGCCCGAGACGATGTTGGGTGATACCGCGGTGGCCATTCATCCCGATCCGGCGAAGGCCCTCGATAAGGCCGAGGTCGATCTGCGCGGCAAGCTGGCCGACGCGGCGGAGAAGGACAAGGATGCTCTCAAAGCTTCACTTGAAGATCTGGCAGAGCGGCGCAAGACGCTGTTGCCCACGCTGATCAAGCTGCGCGGCATGGCCCAGGCCGGAAGGCTGGTCATGCTGCCGTTGGTCAAACGGCCGATCCCGCTGGTGGCCGACGAGTGGGCCAAGCCGGAACTGGGCAGCGGGTGCGTCAAGATCACGCCGGCCCACGACCCCAACGATTACGAAGTTGGCCGGCGGCAGTCGCTGCCGATGACCAACATCCTCAATCCCGACGGCACGCTCAATGCCGAGGCCGGCCCCTACCAGGGCCTAACCATGAAGCAGGGTCGCGAGCGGGTCGTCGCCGATCTGGACGGGCTGGGCCTGTTGGAAAAGGTCGAGGACCGCGACATCGAGCTGGCCCATTCCGACCGTTCCAAGACCCCCATTGAACCCTACCTGGCCGACCAGTGGTTCGTCCGCATGGACCGCCTGGCGCAAAGTGCCATGGACGCCGTCAGCGATGGCCGCGTGAAAATCTTTCCCGACCGCTACGCCAAAGGGTATCTCGATTGGCTGGGCGAAAAGCGCGATTGGCCGGTCGGCCGGCAGCTGTGGTGGGGGCATCGGGTGCCAATCTGGCACGCGCCCGACGCCACCGAGGGCGAACTAAAGAAAGCCTTTGCCGGCCGCGACGACGTGGTCTGGCACCAAGACGAGCAAGGCCAATGGCTGGTCTGTTCGCTGGAGGATGACCTGCCGGAGTATGCGATTCCTGGAAAGACCATCCGCCAGGATGACGACGTCCTCGATACCTGGTTCAGCTCGGCTCTGTGGCCCCATTCCACGCTTGGCTGGCCCGAACAAACGCCCGAACTGAAATTCTACTACCCCACCAGCGTCCTCATCACCAGCCGCGATATTATCACCTTGTGGGTGGCGCGGATGGTGCTGACCGGGCTATTCAACGTCGGCGATATTCCGTTCCGCCACGTCTTTATCCATCCCAAGATCTTGGACGGGTTTGGCGAGGGGATGTCAAAGTCTAAGGGGAATGGCGTCGATCCGCTCGACGTGTTGGACAAATTTGGCGCCGACTCGCTGCGGTTCGCCCTGGCCTACCTGACGACCGAAACTCAAGACGTGCGGATGCCGGTGGAGTTTGAATGCCCCCACTGCCATAAGTTGATCGAGCAGACCAAGAAGAACCGGATCTTGCCGCGGCTGAAGTGCCCACACTGCGAAGGGGAGTTCAGCACGCAATGGGCCAGCAAGCCCGACGACTTGGCCCTGCCGCGCGGGGCAGTCGTCAGCGAGCGGTTTGAGTTGGCCCGCAACTTTTGCAACAAGCTGTGGAACGCCTCGCGGTTTGCCCTGTTGAACCTGGAGGGCTATACTCCCGCCCCGGTGCGCGACGACGAGTTGCTGGTCGAGGATCGCTGGCTCCTCAGCCGCCTGGCGACGGTCACGCAAGCCACGACAGACGCCTTGGCTAGTTATCATTTTTCCGAAGCGGCCCGGGCGCTGTACGACTTTTCCTGGGATGAGTTTTGCAGCTTTTACGTGGAAATGGTCAAGAGCCGGCTGGCCGACCCGGCGCAAAGGCCGGTGGCGCAGCGCGTCTTGGCCCACACGCTTGATACGCTTTTGCGGTTATTGCACCCCATGATGCCGTTCATTACCGAGGATGTCTGGCAGCGGCTGGCCGAGTTTGCCCCCCAGCGCGGCCTGGCCAAGCCGCAAGCGGCAGCGGCCAGCGTGATGATCGCCGCCTGGCCAACATGCGATACGGCCCGCCAAGACGGCCAGATCGAGGCCCGCTTTGCCCGCTTCCAGGAGACGCTCAAGGGCCTGCGAGAAATCCGCAATCGGCAGAACATTGCCCCCAAGATACGCATCGAATTCGCCGCCCGGTGCGACGAAGCCACCGCCGAACTGCTGCGGCCAATGGCCCCCTATTTCGACTCGATGGCGGGTGCCACCGCCACGGCCTGGGGCGCGGACGTTCAGCCGCCCGTCACCAGTGCCCAGGCAATGCTGCCGGGCCTGGAGCTTTTCGTCGATCTTTCCGGCCATATCGACATTCCGGCCGAAATTGCCAAGAACGAGCGCGAGCTGGAAAAGCTGGCACAGTTTATCGCAGCCAAGGAAAAGAAGCTGTCGCAAGAAACCTTCACCGCCAAAGCCCCCGCTGCGGTGGTGCAAAAAGAGCGCGACAGCCGGGAGGAACTGCGGCAAAAACAGCAAGCCATTGAGGCCGTCTTGAAGGAGTTGCGAAAGAAGGGGTAAGACGATTTCGCCGGCACTTAGCGTCGGGTGACCTTTCCGTGTCAACAAAGATCCCCATGCCAATCACGCTGCAAGAACTGGGCGAGTTTCTCAAAGCGCCTGCGCCGCGGGAGGTGCCCAAGAGTATTCGCCGGCAGCAGCTTAAAGGGGGGCTGGGTTGTTTCCCCGTGCTATTTGGCGGTTTCTTCGCGGCGTTTGGGTCGGTCTTTTTGGTGATCTTCTTTCCTTGGCGGATCGTGCAAGAACTGGCGCTCGATCTGGGCCGGCCAGCGGTTATCGATGGCACGGTAACGCTTTCCGAGGAAACAAGCATGTCGCAAGGAGGGGGAAAACATCGCAAGGGGACGCCCATCCACCGCATTCGTTATCGGTTTCAACCGCCGGGAAAGCTGCCGTCCCAGGGCGTCTGCTACCGTGTTGGCCGCGGGTATCCGGAAGGAAAAAAGGTGCGCATCGAGTACCAGCCATACGGACCCAGTTTCAGCCGCATCGAGAAGTGCCGAGTGAATCCGTTTGGCTACGGGGGCGGCTTTGTGCTGCTGTTTCCGGCCATTGGGCTGACCATGCTGGGCTTCAGCCTGCGCGGCCGGCGGCGGCAGATGCGGTTGCTGCGGAACGGGCTGTTCGCCAATGGCCAGATCATGGCGGTGGACGCCACCAATCTCACCGTCAACAACCAGCAGCGATACAAAGTCAGCGTGGCCTTTGACGCCCAGGGCTTGCCGCAAACGGCCATCTACAATGCCTACGGTGCCGATGTAGCCCTGGCCCAACGCAAACTTGCCGCCAGTGAGGCGGTCGGCCTGCTGTACGATCCGGCCAGACCTTCCCGTGTGTTGCTGGTCGATTCGCTCGCGGCCAAAGCCGTGTAGCGCCTAGGCAATCTCGGCCAGCAAACGGTCGAGGGCCACGTCCAGCTTGTCGTCGCTGAGGTACGTGCCGTTAGCCAGGGCCGAGCGAATTTGGTTCACGCGATCGGCGCGAATCTCGGGCAGATCGTGGATACGGCTAATCAATTGGGCCGTGTCGGAGATTTGCACGTCATCGCGAAACGACACGCCAGCGCTAGAACTGCTGGCGGGAGAGTTCACCCGCTGCGTGTGGGGAGCGGTAATCGCTTGTGGGCCGTGAACACCAATTGGGCCGTGAATGCTAAGAGCCATGCCTTCGATCTCCCAGGGGCAAATCGACGGCCAGCGAGGCACCTGACGCTCAGACGCGCGGACGCTGCCAGTCGAAGTGACCAAAAAAAGTTTGTTACCAGGAACTCTGTCGCCGGACTGCATGGAGGGGAACTTGTCACTCGGCCTGGTTGGCTTGTTCTCGCGGCCGAATCCGGAACGGATTCGAGATTTGAAAGTAACCCGCGAAAACCTCCTGCAACCAGCACTCACCGTCAACACACCCTGCCATCTACTATACCTTCCAGTGGCCGGCGCCGCATTCCTTGTCAACGTGGGGTCGACTTCGCGGCACGCATCCTTATTGTTCTGCCAGATTCATCGGCCAGTTGCAGGCCAAGGTTCAAGCAAAACCGGGTTGCGTCCTATTGGTTGGAATGCCGCTGACTCGACCGATTACTACGCTAAAAACACCTTGCTTGTTGCCCTTTCTCTTCCAGCCGATCCGACGTGTTTGGCCTTCGCCACTTGCCCGTCCAGAAAAGTCACGCTGGACGATGCGTTCGGGCGACACAACCAAGACTACGTGGCCGGCAGGCCTCACTCAATCTTACGGGTCATGGTAACGCGAACCGCGTGCCAGAGGTTTGGGTTAGGCCGCGAGATTTTTTTCTTGAGCCAAATTTTACACCGCCGATCAGCGCGGGCCGGATTATACGCCTCTCCGGCAGGACCGCCAATACCGATGCAAGTGCCACAGCCACAACGGCTTGGAACGGCCAACAATGGCGGCCGGCGGCTGCTAGCGTCAGTTGGACGGTCGGCTTTCGCCTTTCAAAAACTGGCCCGCGGGCGACACTTTGCCAGAAATGGATGGTTACATTACTTGCAAGGGTTTGCATTTCTTACCGGCCACCCCCCTTCTGGAAAACCAACCATGAAACGACTTGTGCATGCTTCGCTGGCGGCAGCGGCCCTGCTAACTCCCGCCTTCGGCCTGGCCGACGAACCGGCCGAACCCGCCGGCGGGGACGCTGCCGCGTTGTTTGAAAAGCTGGACGCTAACAAAGATGGCCAGATTGCCGCGGACGAAGTGGGGGAGGATCAAAAGCGGCTATTTGAACGCCTGGTGCGTAACGCCGATGGCAACCAGGATGGCCAGTTGAACGCCGAGGAACTGGCCGCCGGACTGAGGGGAACGCGGCCAGAGCGCGAGTTTGCCTCGCCCGAGGATGCCCAACAGGGAGGCCCCGCCCAGATCTTGCAGCAAGATCCCAAACAGTTGTTCAACCGGCTGGACCAAGACAAAGATGGCAAGGTCACGCTGCAAGAAGTTCCCGAAGAGGGACGCGAGCGGTTCCAAAACCTAATGACTCGTGCCGACCGGGACGGCGACGGTGCCTTGACCCAAGATGAGTTGGTCAAGGAGTTTGAAAACATCCGCCGGCAGTTAGGAATTCCAGGCCAACAACAAGGCGGGGGCGACCCGCTGTTTCGGACGCTGGACACTGATGGTGACGGCAAACTCTCCGCCGCGGAGATCTCCGCGGCGGGCGAGACGCTCAAAAGGCTCGACCGCAACGGCGACGGGCAAATCGCGCGTGAGGAACTAGCACCCCCGCGCGGGCCGGGTGCTGGCGGACAGCCGGGGCAGGGCCAGGCGTTGCAGGCCTTTGTGGAACGGCTGAAGCAGGCCGATGCCGACGGCGACGGCAAGATTAGCAAGGAAGAGGCCCCCGACCGTTTGAAAGAACGGTTTGCCGACATCGACAAGAATGGTGACGGCTCGATCGACAAGGAAGAAATCCAGCAACTAGTACAACTCATGGCGGCCCGCCAGGGTGGCGGCAATGGGCAAGGCGGCCAGTTCCTCGAGCGCCTCAAGCAGGCCGACAAGGATGGAGATGGCAAACTTAGCAAGGAGGAAGCTCCAGGTCCGCTGCAAGGTCGCTTTGAAGAGTTCGACGCGAATAAAGATGGCTTCATCGATCAACAAGAATTGCGTCAGCGGTTTCAGGCTGGGGCCGGCCAAAATCGCCCTGGGGCGGACAAGCCGGGGCAGCGGCCAGAAGGAGCCAAGGGCAAGCCTGGTGCCGGGGCCGGCAAATTCCCGCAAAAGCTGCAACAGGCCGACAAGAATGGCGACGGCAAACTCAGCAAAGAAGAAGCCCCCGAGCGCTTGAAAGAACGGTTTGACTTGATTGATGCTAACAAGGATGGATTGTTGGAGGCCCAGGAATTCCAGAACCTGCGCGGCAAGGGGCAGCGGCCCGATGGTGTCAAAGGCAAAAGGCCGGATGGAGCCAAGGGCAAGAAGGGCCAACAGGGGAAAGGCAAGCCAGGTGCCGATGGCGAGAAACGGCGGCAAAAATTGATGAAAGCCGACAAGAACGGCGACGGCAAGATCAGCAAGGATGAGGCCCCCGAACGCCTGAAAGAGCGATTTGGCAAGCTCGACAAGAACAACGACGGCCAATTGGACGCCCAAGAGCTCAAGCAAATGGGTGGCAAGGGCAAACGGCCCGCGGAAGCGGGCCAAAAGAAACGCAAGAAAAACAAGGCCTAAGGCCTCGGTTTCACCCCCTTTGCCCGTTGGGTTCCAGGTTGGAAAACCTGAAACCCAGCGGGCTTTTTTGTTGGCACGGGGACAGTGTTCAGTTTGTCGGAGGCGATTCCATCACCGATGGCGGCTGATAACGCGTCGGATCGACGATGGAATCGCCTCCTACAGCCTTTCGCCTTTCTTTTCCTGTCCGCTGCCGACTGCGATTCCGGATGAACTGTCAGACGACGGTGGAATGATGGAAATTACCGCCGATTCGGCCAGAAAAGAAAAATGCTGGCGGGAATGCACGCGAACCTGAACATTTGAGGCGTGTCTGACGTAACAATGTTGTCGGCTAATCGGAACGAGCCGGCAGTGGCGATTTCGACGTAACAATCAGCGGTAGTATCCGCTGAACAGAGGGGAGGCCCAAGCCATGACACCTAATCAAGACCGTGACGACGAAACCATGCTGCTGGACGACCGGGAAGCCGAACTTTCGGTACTGGTGGGGCGGCAATCGTACCAGGATTTCAGTGAACTGATGGACAAGCACCTGGCCGACTTGGTCGCCCAGTGGTCGCATCTGGCGGCTCCTTACGCCACCCGCGGCGACAGAGTCGCTATCGGTCGGGGGGCGGTCCCCGCGCAGCCCTGGGAGTAATACCTGGGCCAGCCGGTTGAATGGCTTTACGACCGTTCGCCCGCCCTGGCCAGGCTATCGACGATACACTTCAAGATCGCCTGCTGGTCCACCCGCACCGCGACCTCCAAATTCCGCCGCCATTCAGACGGATTCCGCCGATCAAAAATCGTCGCCCCGGCTGTCAGTTCGCCCGCGGTCTCTACGTCGCCCGCCATTAGTTCGGTGCTGAAGAACTCCGGGTGCAGGGCCGCCACGATCGCCACGGCATCGTGCAGATAGATGCCTTCCAATCCCAAATGATGCCGGTGGGCGCGAAAAGCGTGCGGCAAAATCTTTCGCAACAGCGAGCCGGCCCGCGTCTCTTCGCTGGGCAATTGGTCGAACAAGTCAAAGGTCATGACCACCGACCTGGCCACATCAAGCGGGATCAACGTCATCGTGGCCCGCGACTGAAACACATCGCGAGCCGCCATGGGGTTGCAGAAAAAATTGTACTCGGCCGCGGGCGTGATATTTCCCGATGCTGTTACCGTGCCGCCAGCCATGATGAGGTGGCCCACCTGGGCGGGTAGCGTCGGATCGCGGCGAAAGGCCCGCGCCACGTTGGTCAACGGACCCAAGGCAATCACCGTCACGGTGTCGGGCGCGGCCCGTAGTTCGTCGGCCAGTACTTTTTCGGACGAATGCTGATGGTGCAGGTCGGCCACGGCAAAGTTGGCCCCCCCCAGGCCATCGGGCCCGTTGAGATGCATGCCGGTCGCGGCGACTTCAAAATCGCCAGGTGCCGCGCCGATTCTGGGCCAACGCGGAGGGTCGAGATGTTCGATAATGGCCTGCACATTACGGGTGGCCGCCTCCGACGAGACATTGCCCGCCGTCGCGGTGACCGCCAGCACGTCCAGCCGGGGATCGAACAGGGCCATCGTCAACGCCACGGCATCATCGATGCCTGGGTCAACGTCAAGAATTACCTTCCGTGCCATGCCAGTACCCGCGGCGGCTGTAACCCGTGGCCCCGTTCACTCCCAACCCGTCGTTCGCGAGGAATTGTAAGGCGGGCAAGACCAGGGAACAAGCCGTAGCCGGCATGGCTGCCGCCGTGCCGGCTTGAAGCGCGAGCGGCTGGCCATTCGTGAAGGGGTTGATTGGCATGGTTCATCGTCCCGCGCGTCAGCGGGCAATCGCGGGAGCCATGTCGCTACGGCTTGCGCGAAATCCATTTTGACCCGCTCTACATTTGGTCTAAGCTAGCGAGTCACTTCATCGGGGGGTCTATCGCATGTTTGCAGGGGAAGAGGTTGTTCGCTCGTTGCGGGCTGCGCTGGCTGTTTCGCCCGACAATGTGCCGTTGCGGCAACACTTGGCGCAAACGCTCGCCGGTATTGGCCGATACGAAGAGGCCGAGGCCGAACTGCGGCAATGCCTGGCCAGCCAACCGGCCGATGTTTCGATCAAACTGGCCCTGGCCGAGGTCTATGTCCAGCAAGACAAGAACTCGCACGCGTTGGTGATTGTCGAGGACGTCTTGAAGCGGCCAGACTCGCCCGCCGCTGCCCGGCTGTTGCATGCCCGGCTTTTGGTTCGCGCGGGCGATATCGCCCGCGCGGTAGCGCAGTACCGCGCGGCGGTGGAAGCCGATCCGGCCCTGGTCGACAAGAGCCTGGCCGACCATCTGGGGATCGACGCCCAACCCGACAGTGAGGTTGTCGATGGCCGCCAGCGGGCCGCCTGGGAAGAAGCCGATGAGCCGGACGAGTCTGAAATCGAACGGCCCAAGATCGCCTTCTCGGATGTGGGTGGCATGGACGCGTTGAAAGAAGAGATCCGGCTGAAAATCATCTACCCTTTAACCCATGCCGATATCTACAAGGCTTACGGCAAGTCGATCGGCGGCGGCATCTTGATGTACGGTCCGCCCGGTTGCGGCAAAACGCATCTGGCGCGGGCCACCGCTGGCGAGATCAAGGCGGGCTTTATCGCCGTCGGCATTAGCGACGTGCTGGACATGTGGATTGGCAACAGCGAACGCAACCTGCATGCCCTGTTCGACCAGGCCCGCCGCAATACTCCCTGCGTGTTGTTCTTTGACGAGGTCGATGCCCTGGGTGCCAGCCGGACCGACATGCGGCATAGCGGCGGACGCCACCTGATTAACCAGTTTCTGTCGGAACTCGACGGTGTACAGCACTCCAACGACGGCGTGCTGATTTTGGCCGCTACCAACGCGCCGTGGCACTTGGATAGCGCCTTCCGCCGCCCTGGCCGTTTCGACCGCATCTTGTTTGTGCCTCCCCCCGACTCCGCGGCGCGGGCCGAGGTGTTGCGCCTGTTGTGCCGCGGCAAACCGGTCGATTCCCCCGACTACGGACAGATCGCCAAGAAAGCGGTCGATTTTTCCGGGGCCGACCTGAAGGCCGTCGTCGATCTGGCGGTGGAAGCCAAGCTGCAGCAAGCCATGCGCGAAGGCCGCCCCAAACCACTGGCCACGGCCGATTTTCTGGCGGCCGTAAAGGTTATTCGCCCTTCGACCAAGGAGTGGTTTGCCACCGCCCGCAACCATGCCCTGTACGCCAATCAAGGCGGGCTGTACGACGATATCCTAAAGTACCTGAAAATCTAAACGGGGTCTGTTCTTGACATGGGCGTCCACCTTCAACGGGCAATGGTCTTGCTCGAGCAGTCGCGGCATGAATTGGCCATACAAGAGTTGCGGCAAGAACTGCTGCAAGACCCGAACAATTCCCAAGTTCACGCTATTTTGGCGCTCTGCCTCTCCGCGCGTGAGGACCACGCCGCGGCGACCCAAGCGGCCCAAGCCGCCATCGCCAACGGTCCCGACTCGTCCCTGGCGCATCACGTGCATGCCAAAGTCCTCATCAATCGCCACCGCCTGCCCGAGGCCCAGGCCGCCATCCAGGAAGCGATTCGGCTGGACCCGTCCGATCCCGATTTCCAGGCCACGCGGGCCACCATCGCCTTCGCGCAGTGCAATTGGCAAACGGCCCTGGACGCCGCCGAGGCCGGGCTGGAACTTGATCCCGAGGATACCGACTGCAACAACTTGCGGGCCATGGCGCTCGACAAACTGGGCCGCCGCGAGCAAGCGGGTGAAACGGTGGAAGCCACCCTGGCTCGCGATCCGTCCAATGTGGTCTCGCACTATGTGCAAGGCATGTTGCAGGTGGGCAAGCACCCTAGCCAGGCCATCGTCCATTTTAGTGAAGCGTTGCGGATCGACCCGGATTTTGAACCGGCCCGCGCCGGGCTGGTAGAGGCCCTTAAGGCCCGCAACTTTATCTACCGCGGGATGCTGAATTTTTTCTTGTGGTGCGGACGGCTCAGCACCGGTGCGCAGTGGGGGGTGATGCTGGGAGGGTACTTTGGCTGCCGCTACCTGAGCGGACTGGCCGATCGCAATCCTGGCTGGAGTCCGGTGATTATGCCGCTGCTGGTGGCATACTTGCTGTTTGCCTGGATGACCTGGCTGGCCTACCCGTTGTTTAATCTGCTGCTGCGGTTTCATGCGCAAGGCCGGAGGGCGCTTTCGCAAGACCAGATCCGCGGCAGCAACTGGCTGGCGGGCGGCCTGCTCGTGACATTGTTCTGCTTGGCGCTGTGGCCGGCATCCGGCAAAAGCACCTGGGGCCTGGTGGCCCTGTTTTGTGGTATCTGCGTGCTGCCACTTTCGGCCGTGCATCGTTGTGACCGGGGCTGGCCGCGCTGGACCATGGCCGGCATTTCGGCGGCGATGATCCTCGTTGTGATAATGAATATGGCGGTGTTGGTGATGTCGCTCGTCTGGCCCGGTTCGATGAAACTGGCCGAGCTAGGCGACCCGGTCTGGCTAGGGCTGTACCAGATCGCTATTCTAGCGCATAGAGCCACCCGCGGCTGGCTGACGTATGCCTTTCTGGGTGCCACCATCGCCGCTAATTATCTGACCAGCGTGACGCCAAAGAAGTAGGTATCGGTTTTCATGGAACGTTCTCCCAAGATTCGCCGGGCTTTGATTAGCGTCTCCGACAAGCAGGGGTTGAACGAGTTCGCGCGCGGGCTGGTGGTGGCCGGCGTGGAGTTGTACAGCACCGGCGGTACGCGCGGGTATCTCCAAGGGCTGGGCCTGAAGGTGGCCGATGTCTCTGACTACACCGGCTTTCCGGAGATGATGGATGGCCGGCTGAAGACCCTGCATCCCAAGATTCACGGCGGCATCCTCTGCCGTCACGACCGGCCCGACGACATGCAGGCCCTGCGGCAGCACGGCATTCTGACGTTTGAATTGGTCGTGGTGAACCTGTACCCGTTTGAGGCCACGGTGGCCCGGCCCGGTACGGCCTTCGAGCAGGCGATCGAGCAGATCGACATCGGCGGGCCGAGCCTGGTACGGGGTGCCAGCAAGAATCACGCCTTTACCTCGATCGTCACCAACCCGGCGCAATACGCGGAAGTGCTGCAAGCCGTGCAGTCGCACGGCGCGACGACTCCTGGCCTGCGGCGGCGGCTGGCCCGGCAGGCGTTTGCCCTGACGGCAAAGTACGACACCGCCATCGCGGCCTATTTTGTCCAACAAATTGGCGAGGAAGATTCAGCGGCGGCAAACCAGGCTGCCGCCGACTTTCCGACGGAACTGCAATTGCGGCTGACTCGCGTGGAAAAACTGCGCTACGGAGAAAATCCCCATCAGGCGGCCGCCTTGTATGCGGATGCCTCGGCCGTCGGCACGCACTTGACCAACGCCCGCAAGCTGCATGGCAAGGAGTTGAGCTACAACAATCTGCTCGATCTGAACAGCGCTATGGCGATTGCCGGGTCGCTGCCCGATGCCGCCGCGACGGTCATCAAGCACAATAACCCCTGCGGCGCGGCCTCGGCCGAGACCCTGGCCGAAGCGGCCCGCAACGCGCTCGATGGCGATCCTGTAAGCGCCTTCGGGAGCGTGCTGGGCTTCAATCACCCGGTCGATGCGGTTACGGCCGACGTTCTGTCGGAGCCGGGGCGGTTTATCGAAGCGATCGCGGCTCCCAAGTTCCTGCCGGAAGCACTGGAACTGCTGCGGACGCGGCCCAAATGGAAGGACAACGTGCGGCTGGTGGAGGTCGATCTGTCGGGCGGCGCGGCGGGCTGGGAATATCGGGCGATCGACGGCGGCTTTTTGGTACAACAGCCCGACCTGTTGGCCGACCCGGAAAGCGACTGGAAGGTCGTCACGGAGCGCGAGCCGACGCACTTGCAATGGACCGACCTGCGGTTTGCCTGGGCCGTGGTGCGGCATGTAAAATCGAACGCCATCGTCCTCTGCCGTGACCGTGCCTTACTGGGTGCCGGGGCCGGACAAATGAGCCGCGTCGACTCGGTCGAGATCTCCATCCGCAAGGCGGGTGAGCGCGGCCGCGGCAGTTCGCTGGCATCCGATGCGTTCTTTCCCTTTCCCGACTCCATCGACCTGGCGGCAGCCGCCGGGGTGGCCGCCGTCATTCAACCGGGCGGCTCGAAGAAAGACCCCGAAGTCATCGCCGCCTGCAACCGGCACGGAATCGCGATGATCTTCACCGGCAGGCGGCATTTTAGGCATTGAGAGTTGAGAGTTGGTAGTTTTCAGTGTTCAGGAAATAGCCGTCAGCCATCAGAGGTCAGCCTGCGCCAAGTAGCTGATTGCTGACGGCTGACAGCTAATCGCCTTCCGCTTTTCGCCTTCAGCCTTTCTCTCATGTCTTCCATCCTCGACAAAATTGTTGCCACCAAGCGGCAAGAGATTGTGGCGGCGCGGCTGGCGCGGCCGGAGGGGATGTTGCGCGAGGAGGTGGCGGCCGCGCCGGCGGTGCGCGATTTTTTTGCTCCGCTGGCTGCGGGCGGGCCAATCAAGCTCATTGCCGAAGTCAAAAAGGCCAGCCCGTCCAAGGGGGTGATTCGAGCCAATTTTGATCCCGTGGAGATCGCCCGCGAGTACGAACGGCGCGGGGCAAGCTGCCTTAGCGTGTTGACCGACGAGCAATACTTTCAGGGCAGCCTGGAATATCTGCGGCAAGTGCGGGCGGCTGTGGCCTTGCCGGTGCTGCGCAAGGATTTCATTCTCGACAGCTATCAATTGCTGGAAGCCCGCGCCGCCGGGGCCGACGCCGTGCTGCTTATCGCCGAATGCCTGGACGACTGCCAACTCCGCAAGCTGCACAACGAAGCATTAGAACTAGGCCTGACGCCGCTGGTGGAACTCTACGAACCAGCGAACCTGCCGCGGGTGCTGGCCGCTGGGGCTACGCTAATTGGCGTGAATAACCGCGATCTGAATACCTTCCAGGTCGATCTGGAACACACCATCCGCCTGCGGCGGCAGATCCCCGACAACTGCGTGCTGGTCGGCGAGAGCGGAATTCGCACCCGCGACGACGCCCTGCGGCTGCAATCGGCCGGCGTCGACGCCATGCTCGTCGGCGAAAGCCTGATGGCCAGGGAGGATCTAGGCCAGGCGGTGGACGAGCTATTGGGAAAGGCGGAAGTCTGAAGGCGAAAGGCTGAAGGCTGTAGGAGGCGATTCTATCGCCGATGCCGGCCGACAACTCGCCCCATCGGCGGTGGAAACGCCTCCTACAATCTGAACACCGAACACTTTTCCCTCACTCTCCCACCATCTGCGCAATCTTTCGTCCCGTTGCATTCAACGGGTAAGAAACCAGTTCCTCTGGTTCCAGCCAGCGGAGTTCGATTTCCGGCGCGGGGGATGTGCCGCGGGCAGCTGACTTGTAGCGGGCTTGGTGGCAAGTGAGGGTGATGGCGTAACGCGTCACGCCGTGTTTGAGCGTGGCGAAGGTCTCTCCCAGGGCGATTTCCACGGCGGCCAACGCGCGAACCTTGTGTTGCAGTTCCACGGCGATCTCGGGCGGACTGGCGGCTTGCAGTTCAAACCGCGGAAAGTCCCACAGGCCAGCCCAGCGCCCCGCCTGGCCGCGGCGGACGAGCAAGACGCGGTTGCGGCGGCGGACCACGACGGCTGCCTCCCTCAGTGCGGTGATGGCGGGCTGCGGCTTGGGGGGCGGAATCAGCAATTGCACTCCGGCTACCCGCGCGGCACACAGCGCGGCGACGGGGCACCGCGGGCAATCTGGCGCCGTGGGGGTGCAAACCAAGGCCCCCAGTTCCATCAGCGCTTGGTTTAGTTCGCCCGGCTGACGCGGCGGCAAGATCGCCTGGGCCGCTTGCCACAACAGTTGCTGGCCCGTCGTGCCGTAAGGATTGCCGCGCGAACCGAGCAGCCGCGAGTAGACCCGCAACGTGTTGGCTTCAACAATCGGCTGGGGCTGGCCATAGGCAATCGACAAGATCGCCCCCGCCGTGTAGCGGCCAATGCCGGGCAACTCGCGAACGGCCTCGGCCGTGGTGGGAACTTTTCCGTCGTGCCGTTCCACGCAAATTTGGGCCGCACGGTGCAACTGGCGGGCGCGGCGGTAGTAACCTAGTCCTTCCCACAATCTCAAGACTTGCTGTTCCTCCGCCGCGGCCAGTGCGGCCAGGTTGGGAAAGGCCGCCATGAACCGCGAAAAATACGGCACCACCGTGGCGACCTGCGTCTGTTGCAGCATGATCTCGCTGACCCAGACATGATACGGGTCACGAGTCCGACGCCACGGCAAGTCGCGCTGGGCGGTGGCAAACCAGTCCAGCAGCCTCCGCCGCAGGCGTGTTTTCCAACTTCCACCGGGCCAAGGGTCGTGGGCTGACGCAAGAACACGTTTGGCGGCGGGGGCGATGGCTCGGTCTCCGATGGCTGCTGGCGTGCGGAGATTGTAGCGTCTCCGCCTTCCACGATGGCAGGGGAAGGATTAAAAACCGTGCTGGGAAAATATCGGCTGGCGGAGATTGAGCCCCCTCTCCCGGAGTACCGGAAGAGGGAGCATCGGGCTTGGAAACGCCTCCTACGATCTGGATAAAGCATGAGCGATACACGCGGGGGCATGACAGCCACGGTTCAAACGCGGGCGCAAAAGTGGCGTCGTCGCGGCGTCCGTTTTTTCTTGGTGGCGCTGGGGCTGACGGCTTGGTTTGGCACGCAGGCCATGATTGGCCGCAAGGAGTTTCCTAAGGACGGAATTGGCGACGCGGTCTTGGAATGGACCGGCGGCCTCAACAAATGGCTGCAAGACAACCCCCGATATGCCAATGGAGTGTTGATCGTTAGCTCGGCCGGTGTCGACTTTTTGGCGTTGTTTCTGTTGGGCAGTTCCATCTTTGGCCGCTCCATGCGGCCTTTCAGATCGGAA
>JBFWUW010000107.1:0-16720 GCA_050247075.1 Pirellulales bacterium
AGAGCCGCAGCTTGAGCATTCTGTTTGTTCGAGCAAATCAGACATCCTAGAATATGGGCAGATTGCCGACCATCGAAATTCCCTCGGACTGGCGTGTCCACTCCATTTCCTGGACAGTTCCTCGCGTAACGGAATTCTAGATTCTCAACGTGATCATTTTTTGGCTGGGCGGAACCATGACAGGATTGTTACCCTTCGCCGACGAATCGGATTTCTGCGGCACCATAGTGTTGTCCGGTATTCTCTACGGGATTGGGACCACTGTCGCGCGAGGTGAACCGCAGGTCATTCCCTGGAGTTGGCGGATTGCCGGGGCAGTTTTCCTGGTTGATGGTGTCATGTGCCTGGGGGAAGTCAACAGAATCACTGCCGCCGAGTGCCTTGCAGCAACTGTGCATGGCCTGATTGCCGGATCCCTTGCATTGGGCGTGACTCTGTCAGCGCTCGGCGCTGCCTCCGCCCTCTATCGACCGTTTGGGCTAATGACGAGGAAGATGGAGGAGCAATCGCGATCGAAGAAGCGCCAGCGCGAGCAGCAAGAGAACGAGCGGCAATCCGCCGAGAAGCGCCGACGTCTCGATGAAGAGTGGGAGCGATCACGTCCCGAACGAGAACGACGACAGTTGGAAGACGCGGAGCGTCAGGCGCTCGATGCTCGCCTGAAGTACCAGGCCCAGAAGAGGCGCGAGGACGCACGGATTCAGTGCGAGAGCTTTTACAGCCTTCATGCTCCACTGATCCGCCGACGATTCACCAAGGACATGTTTGACAGCTTCATCAGCCGGTACATGGGCGATAATCGCCCGCCGGCGGAAGTTGAAGAGAGGGCCGCGCAGCTTCAGGCTCTAATCGAACAACATGTGCAGGCAGTCGCTCCCATGAAAAAGGAGCCAACCATCGACGCGCTAGCGACGTGGTTTCTAGCGGAAAAACGGCGAATCGACACGCTATCGATCGACGATGAATTGCGGGACGAGCATTTGGCCCATTTGAACATGCGGTACTCTGAACTGTCCCAGGAAATTCTGGAAAAGATGCGGCCATGAGATCATTTTCCATCGGCAAGGAGCAAGGGTCCGGCGAGGACGTGCGGATCCCCGTGGATGCGTTTCGCACGCACTTTCATCTGATCGGCGGCACCGGCAAGGGCAAGACGACCGCGATCCATACGATGCTCCACGCGCTCTTGATGAATCCGGTGGAGAAATCCTGCTTCTTCATCATCGATCGACTGGGAAATTTCTCGCAGGAATTGCTGCTCTGGATGGCGTCCCGCTTCTGCACGCCGCGGATCCGCGATCGATTGGTATTCATTCAGCCGTCGCGCGAGGACATCGTTTCGACCTTCAATCCCCTGCTGTTTGAATCGTCGGCCCACTCCTATTACCGCATCGAACGGGCAACCGACATCATCCTCCGGGCCTGGGAGAGCCAGAATATCGAAGCCATGCCGCGATTGGCACGCTGGACCTTCAATGCCTTCGCGGCAGCCTCGCAGCTGGGCCTCACGATTAGCGACTGTTCGCACTTTCTTTTACCGGGGAGCGAGTACCATCGTCCGCTGCTCAACATTTTGTCGCCGCGGCTCAAAGCCGAATGGAACGAGATCACGACGAGCCGCAGCCAGGAAGCGGTCCGCATCCTGGATTCATCCCGCAATCGTCTCCGACCGTACTTCGACAGTGACATTTTGAGACGCATGTTCGGATCGACCCAGAGCCGGCTCGATGTTCTCAGAATGATGCGCGAAGGTCGGATCGTGATTGTCGATCTTTCGCCGCGCAATCGGCTCGGAGGGCAACTCGCCAACACGATCGGCGCGCTCCTCATCAACGAAGTCATCGCGCAAGTCCGCAGCCTTCCCCGCGACGTGCGGTATCCGACCTACATGTTTTTGGACGAGTTCCAGAACTTTGTCGGGCCCGATATGGAATCTGCCCTGCCGGAACTGCGAAACTTGGGTCTCCGGCTAATCCTCTCGCACCAGAGCTTTTCGCAGCTTGAGCGGGGCGACTACGACATGACGCGCATTATCTTCCAGGCCCAGTCCCGGATGATTTTTGGCGTTCAAGGCGAGGACGCCGATCTGCTGGCCCATGAAGTCGCGGCGATCCAGTTCGATCCGAAGCGCATCAAGGAAGAGCTTTTTGCCACGCGACAGATCACAACCGGCCATCGCAAGGAAATCCTCAAAGCCTGGGGAACCAGTCAGCAGCAACAAGACACATGGTCTAATGCGACCGCCACAAACGCTGGCCGCGGCGAGCAGCGATCGGGAGATCCATTCTCCCGCCAGGAACGGGTGGCGCGGAGCGACAACAGTGGAACCTCCGACTCGCGGAGCGCGGGGGGTGGCAATAGCTATGGCACCACGGAGAATCAGCACGAGAGTCTCGTTCCCGTGTGGAAGACCTTTCAGGAACTGGCCAGCCGGAACTACCAGACCTTCGAGGAACAGAAAAGCGAATGGGCGCGAGACATCCGCAATCTTCGCACGGGCCAGGCGTTGATTCGGACCGTCAACGATCCTCGGCTGCTGTCGGTCGACGTGAAACGCTCGGCACCGGGCTTTCTGCAGTACGACATGCAGACCATCGCCCGCCGCTTTCCGCACGCCGTCGAAGCCTTGGACCGCTTGATGGAAGAAAACTTCCAGTCCGACTTCTTCGTGCCGGCTTCGCGCGTCGATGCCGAAACCACGGAGCGCCTGGAGCGCGTGCTGCGGGGGGGCGTTTCGATTCCGATCACCCCCGACGACGAACATCCGGATAGCACGGATTCGCCATTTGCGTGAAAAGTTCTTGACTCGCGTCCATCGGATCGTAGAATCATGTGATCGTTCCTGCGGGAATGCCTCCGGCGACGGTCGCTGTGGACGAAGCCCCACGGGCTTTGCAGCACGACTGCCTGGTTGTAGTGCCATCCCGACCTCGGGATCATCCATGCCGAGTCCCCTGATTTTTCAGGGTGCCTCGGCATCGTTTGTTTTCTGACACAGAGGTCACCGATGGTCACTCCCAGAGATATTGCGATTCTGCGTGCGCTCGTCCGATATTTCGTCTTGAGCCGACCGCAAATTCAACGGCTCCACTTTCCGGAGGACGGAAATGGCCGGAGTACGCGCCGACGCCTGCAATTGCTCGTCGATCTGCACCTCATCAACCGCCAGCACTTGCTCTACGCGCATCCAACCGGCGGTGCGCCCGCGTCGGTCTACTATCCATCGCGCCAAGGTTGTGAACTGCTGTTTGAGGAAGATGGCGACGAACACGTTCTGCTGACTCCGACGGCGGCCCCAATCCCCCACCATATCAATCACTGGCTGGCAATCAGCGAAACCCACATCGCACTCGACGCGGCGATCCATCGGCAAGCCACAGTCGCCGTGGACGGTTGGATCAACGAGTGGGACATCTGCAACAAGGACGAAACCGTTCCGGACAAGCGTTTTCGCCTCTACTCGCTGCTCTGCGACCAACCGAAGCTCGTCTGCGCACCGGATGCGGCATTTCTGCTTTCGATGGAGGGACACAAGAAAGTCTTTTACCTGGAACAAGATCGGCATACCTCGGGCGTGATTCAGGTCGCCAGCAGCAAGACCAAAGGGTATGCGGTCCTGGCCGAACTGGCTCTCCATCGTCGGCACTTTCCCCAGGCGACCGTGCCGAGCTTCACGGTACTTCTGATTGCCCCATCACCCAAGCGCCGAGACGCCTTGCGGCACGCGATGAAGGACAAGCCGGCTTCCCAACTTTGGCGGTTCGCGTCGGCGACCGACCTCACGCCCGAGGCATTTTTGCACTCCCCTATCATCTTTCCGTGCGAGGGCGAGCCCGGCCCGCTCGTCCGTCGCGCCGCCTTGCCGCCGGCATCGTAGACCAAACAAACACATGAACAGCACACAACACACAACAGGGGGCAGCTTGCCTCGGCAACAGCCGAGTGCGGACCCAGCCGCAGCGCCGGTTCGCAGGGGTGCAGGGGGCCGCTGCCCCTTGCCCTTTGTGCGGAATCGAGCCGGAACGACCCGGATGGAAAGTCGCGAGCGGAAAGCGAGCGGGAGACCCAAGGCACACAAAGGGCAAGGGGCCGAAGAGCAGAGCGATGAGCGCCCCTTGCACCCCCAAGCTGCTGAGGGGAAACAACTTACAACACACAACACACAACCAAACGGGTGTCCTGCCCCGGACGGGCAGCGGACAGGTTTTGGTACACCCCGTCTGGACAGCACTCCGTCGCACCCCGCGCGATGGACAAACTCGACATGGCGATTTTCAAGCAGCCACAACGTCGCGTACCGGTTTCGATTGTCGGGACAATCGCGCCGCTCGCCGAGGTGTGGGTTTACTCCTTTCCACTCTTCTATATGGCAGCAGCAAAGTTCTGTGGATGTCACGAATGCACGCAAGTTCGCTATGGCGAGAAGAAGGCTCTCACGGGCTGGTTCGATATCATTGCCATCGCCCTGTTCGTCGTGTTGGGAACCGCCTACTTCATTGTCTGAACACCGCAGTCCCCGCACACCCGCAACAATGGAAGTCTGACATCATGGGAGCGACCCCGACCGCTCCCGTCGCCACGAGTCGCCTGGCAGCGTCCTCGATTACGAAGGCCAACCAGCGACAGTGGGTGAATCCTCTCTCCGATCGCGGAGACTATTCACGCGAACTGGGCCCTTTCATCAGTCTCGCACTCGCATACTTTGAAAACCATGCGTCCTTCAGTCCGGGCGGATTCGCCTGATGAACGTCATTTCCGTCGCTCGCTTGCAGGGAAGCGAAACCCGGAAATGCTCCATCAGACCCGCCCGCGACTTCGGACGATATACGTGTCCGGCACGATGACTCCGGACGTTTCTATTTCTTTCACCCCTTTTCCATGGCACAAGCCTACACTCCGACCAAGCCCACGAAGGTATTTCGCCTGCGTGGCATTTCGGCCCGCGTCTTTGAGAACCACTCAAGGATTGACGGCCGCGACGTCTGCATCCACAAAGTCACCTTGCAGCAGTTCTACCGCGATGGCGATGAGTGGAAACTCACGAACTACTTCACTCGCGACAACTTGCCAATCGCCCGGCTCCTGCTGGAGCGGGCATGGCATTTCATTCTCGAGTCCGAGGTGAAACCTGGTCGCGAAGAGACGAAGAAATGAGCGAGTCAGAGGGAGCCGCCCTGCCGGTTCCCCCTCCGAGTGGCGCTCAACCAGTGTCGTCTTTGAGAGACGACCAGGCCGGCATCCCGGATGAAAGTTTTCTTTACGCGGAGCATTCGTCTTTGAATGCACTCCGCACTCCCTTTGTTTCAAGCAGCCACGCGATCGAGGCCGCGGATTCCAAGTTCAGGGGCTTGGCACCGCGATCTTCAATCCGTGGATGAAATCGGTTGCGCGGCAACCCTTTTATCCTTTACCCTCTCAGTCTATGAAAGACGAGACCACCCCGGCCACGAAGGCCGACATCAAGATGCTGATGGATTCCATCGGCAAGCTCTACGACGCCAACGAGCGTTGGAAGGACCAGATCCTCACCGCTAACGAGCGTTGGAAGGACGAAACCATCCGACGATTCGATGTCATCGCCGAGCAGTTGCGTCACGACGTACTGTCTGCATTCCGGGATTTCACGGTGCAGATGAACGAACGGACGAATAGCCATGAAACGCGGATCCGCCGCCTCGAAGTCCGCATGGGCATCGAAGCGTGATTCACATGGGAGCCTGCCCCCTGACAGGCTCCCACCGTTCGCTTCCACGGTTGGAAGCGGCGCCAGGTGCAGGTGCATAGCGCTGTCTCAGTTGAGACGGCCAGTCGCTGACGCTGGCGAATATTTACTCTCACATGACGCCCGCCCCTTTCCCGGTCGCGTCATACACTTTTGCTCATGCAGGTGATCGCTGAGGTTATTGCACGCAACGCGGAGACCTGGGACGCATGTGTCGTCCGTGGTTAGCCATGAGAATAATAAACCTCGGCGACATCCCTGAAACAGCCCTTCCGCCTGGAAGGCACCGCCAAGCGTAGGTCGGCAGCGTCGTCTCTCAAGAAGACAACCCGCCGTCATCATTGGCGAAACAGACTTCTCTGCGGCACGCGTAACTTTCTCGCTTGCACCGCGACTCCATCGCACCAGCGCGGAATCTTTCCGCTTTGTCGAGGCGATGGTTCCACTGTTGCTCCGGAAAGGAGACTTGTGATGCGCGTCTTACTGTCGGATTGGCACGCCACGGAGAGTTGCACTTGGTGCGAAAAGCAGCGCGAGTGCGTGACCGTCTCGTTCGAGGACGGGTTTCTGAACGCGGCCACCCTGTGTTGGAACTGCCTGCAAAAGGCGGTGAAGGTTCGCAACCGCCAGGACGGCGGGCAGTCGGCCGCGGCTGCGTCCGCTAGCAATGGGCCGCGACCGGCGGAATCGGTTTGAGTTGTCCGTTCCGCGGCCCCGTCCTTGCAGTGGGCGGGGCCGCATTTCTCAATCTAGTCCGGAGTCATGGCATGTCGAACACCTCTTCATCCGCGGCCGATCTGGGCCTGCTCGTGTCGGCGGACGGGTTGGCCCAAATGCTCGATCTATCTGTACGCACACTGTGGCGATTGCGGAGCGCAGGCAAAATCCCCGCCCCCATGAAGTTGGGAGGCAGTGTTCGATGGCGGCTAGCCGACATCCACGCTTGGATCGCCGCTGGCTGCCCGGAACACAACGGGTACTCAAAAAAATCCCGTCGCGCGTCGCGCGGATAGCGCAACCCACTCGCGAGCGCTACTCTGCGAACGCAACATATGGCCAATCTCTACCGACCAACCTACACCAAGACCGACCCGGAAACGGGCGAGCGAGTCACTGGCCGACTGCGCAAATGGTACGCCAAATACCGTGACGCGGACGGCGTGATTCGCAAGGTGCCGTTGTGCGCCGACAAGACAGCCGCGCAGGCGATGTTGGCCAGTATCTTGCGAAACGCTGACCGGCAGCATGCCGGACTCGTTGACCCGACAAAGGTACATCTAACACGGGCCATCGACGACCACATCGACGACTTTCGCACCCACCTGTTGGCAATGGCCCGTAGTCCATTTCACATTAGTGAGACGGTTCGCAACATCCAGGCGATGGTTGCGGCTTGCGGTGGCAAGGTTCTGGGTGACTTGAAGGACGCCGGCTCCCGGATGGAACAGCGGCTGGCGGATCGGTTGGGTGAGGGAAAGTCGTACCGCACGATCAACGCGGAGTTGATCGCCGTAAGATCATTTTGCAAATGGCTGACTTTGCATAAGCGGTTGCCCACTGACCCCACGCAGGGCTTGAAACGACTCAATGTCGAGGAAGACCGCCGCCGCACCCGCAGGTCACTGACCGATGATGAATCGAGGCGGCTCATTCAAGCCGCTACGGAAAGCCAACGAGTCGAGAGGGGCTTGTCGGGCGTCGATCGCGCCATGCTGTACTTGCTGGCGCAACGAACGGGGCTGCGACGAAGTGAGTTGAAGAGTCTCAGGCATCAGTCCTTCAAACTTGAAGCGAGTCCGCCAAGTGTCGCGGTGAAGGCGCGACAATCCAAACATCGTGAAAATGACCTGCTCCCGTTGCCGGCGGAAGTGGCCGAGGCCCTGCGCGACTACTTGAAAGGGCGGGATCCAGCGCAACCAATCTGGCCAGGAGGTTGGTGGCGACGGTCGGCCGAGATGTTCCAGGCCGATTTGAAAGAGGCGAACATTGCTTGCCAAGACGAAGAAGGAACCGTGCTGGACTTTCACGGCCAAAGAACGACGTTCATTACGGGCCTGGCATTAGCTGGCGTGCCACCTGCCACGGCCCAACGCCTAGCTCGTCATAGCGACGTAAACCTTACAATGGGCACGTATACGAGGTTGCAGATTGAGGAACTGGCCGGAGCCGTGGACAAGCTGCCGGGGCTTCGGTCGCCTCATCAAACGGACGTATCCGAATCAAGACAACTCATCGCCGAATCACGGCCTACAGCGGAAATCGACGACCACGAATTGCAACATGTGGTTGCGGCATGGCAGAGCCTCGCTCAAGAAGTGCGGGCAACCATTCTTTCAATTGTCCGGCTGGCGGATGCCGCGCGCCCGAAAGGCTAGCCAGCCTACTTGGCGCGATCCCTGCTCCACTTCCCGAACCCTTCGCATGTACCAGGGCATGTACCAACTGCTGTCATTAGCCGTCATTGGCTGTCATTATCTGGCAATTTCGGGGCCAGACACATCGGCGACCACCAAAACCAAAAGCCCTTGTGGGGCAAGGGCTTTGGCATCGTTTGGCACGGCTTGTCATAGCGGAGGGCACGGGAGTCGAACCCGCAACCGGTTGCCCGGCATCTGATTTCGAGTCAGACCGCTAACCATTCGCTTACCCTCCGGGGAAGCAGCAATTTAATCGTAGTCCGCCTGGATGACAATGCGAAACGGCCTTTGGTTCGCCAACTCTCGGCAAGTTGACGGGCTGCCCGTGCCAATAAACGGCGGGTGGAATGGGCACCCGGCGGAGATTAACATGGCAGGCATATCAAGATCGTCGCACATGCCCCCGTGAGGCCGCTGCCATGCCGCTCTGCTTGCTTTCGTTCTGTTCCATGCGTCCGAGCCGTTGGATGGCCGCCGCGATCTTGGCGGCTGGCTGCTGGTTGGCTCCCCCCAAACCGGCCGCGGCGGGCGAATACGAAGTCAGCAATGACGACGAGTTCATCAAGATTGCCACCCCCACGCTGGAGGCGGCCATCCGCAAGAAGGGCTACGTCAGCGGCGTGGCGGCCGGTTCGCTGTTGGACAAAAAGACCGGCTTTCGCGATATCGGCTTCGGCTTGGATATCGTCGATTGGATCATGGAGCCAGGCAGCGACGAGGCCTACCGCGAGGAACTCAAGCAGACCAATCCCGAAATCGTCTACGAGTTCAACAACAAATACCACGGCAAGATCGCCAAACGGTCGATCGAGGGGCCGCAAATCTGCACGCAGGCCAAACAACTCGACCCGCGGGTGGTCCTGGGGAACGATTTCGTGGCGGTGACGATGGACTACAAGTACAAAACGGCCGCGCCGGGCAAGCAAGTCGGCAGCTGTTGGTCGCAGCAAATCGTGTTTCCGCAAGGGCAGCGGTACTTTGTCTCCAGTGACAAGGTCGAGTCGGTCAACAGCAGCCCGGCAATGTTTCAGCGGCTCGACATGCCGGGGCACATCAAGCACAACAAGGGCGACACCTTTAGCGAGGTCTACCTAAGCTATCACGGCATTGTACCGGCCGAGGAGTTTTTCGACGATTTCGCGCCGGACGACAAATTCCTCTACCGTCGCCAGGAAGGAAAGATTCCCGAGCGGTTCATTCGCGGCTACCATTTGCGAGATCCCCAGACCGGCAAGGCCGGCCCCTGGCTGGCGGCATTGGTGCTAGACCCTGCCGTGGTCAGCGAAGCCTGGTGCCACCAGCGCGGCTACATCTGCATGATCCTGGAATATGGCGGCCGCCCGGTGAAAGCGGGCGAGTCGTTCGGTGCCGCCTGGATCGTGGGCTACTTCGACTCGATCGACGAAATGAACCAGGTCTACGACCAATACCGCGACCATACCGGGCTAAAGGTCGATACGACCGGCTGGAAACTGACGAAGTAACGTCGATGTCCATTCGTGGAATCGTGGCGCGCAAGAGAAAGCGATGATCGCGGCACGTATCCAGCACGGAAGCGGCGTTTTCCACCGACCTAGTGCCGCGGCATCCACGTTGTGCGAGGGACTTTCGCTTGTGGAACGACCTGCGCTGGTTTTTCTTGCTGCTGGTGCCGCCCGCCGGTAGCGCGGTTGCCGCCGGCCTGCGTGCCGGGTGGTCCCAGGCAATGGCCGCCGCCTTAGTTGGGTTGGCGTTGTCCGCGATCTTGTTCGTGCAAACGAGATTTGGTTTCACATCGTCCAATTGGGCAACCTACGACCGCGAAAAGCAACCGTTAGGGTATTGGCTGAGCGTAGCATTCATCGGAGCATTTTGGGTGGGAACTTCCGTGCTGGGCTATTCTGTCTCACGGTAGTCCGATTAAGGTGAGACTGTCCCCGTAACGGGCCAATCCACGGCATTGGCCGTGCCGATTTGGTGCCCCGCGGCGCGATGCGATCGATGCCAGCGCCTGCCGCTTCAGTACCGCCCCGATGGGCTATTCAAGCACCGTTCGATGGTGTGGGAATGTGGTCGAGAACGGAGTTTTTTCCAGCTATTCCGTCGGATTTATTTCTCCCTTAACATTTATCGCGTATATTCTTGAGGATAAAATTGTTGGGATGCAGGCCGCTCTGGCAACCAGCTTGCTCCGCCTTCTGGCGGAGGGGTTCACGTTGTTGTAAGCCACAGTTGACACGCGTGGCTGGCTTGCCGCGTTGCTGGACCTCCCCACCGCCGCGTGTGGAACGGGCTTGCCCCGTTTGGCATGCGGTCGCTACCCCCGCCTAATAACCGAGAATGGCCTCGCCGAATTTTTTTATCGTCGGTGCGCCCAAGTGCGGCACTACGTCACTCTCCGCCTATCTGCGAGAACATCCGCAAGTCTTCATGGCCACCCCGAAAGAACTGGGCTATTTTGCCACCGACTTGCCGAAGCTACGCAACGTAACCAGTCTGGCGAAGTACGAGCAACTCTTCGCGGCCGCGACCGACAAACAGATCCGCCGGGGTGAGGCTTCGGTTTTGTACATGCCGTCGCGGCAGGCGGCCTCTCTGGTGAAAGAATACGCCCCGCGCGCCAAGATTGTCATCATGGTCCGCAATCCGTTGGATTTGCTGGCCTCGTGGCACGCCCAACTGGTCTGCAATCGTGACGAGACGGAAGTCTCGTTTGAACGCGCGTGGGACCTGCGGTTCGAGCGCAAGCTGGGACGGAAAGTTCCCCAGGCCTGCCGCCACGCAAGGCTTTTATGGTATCACGAACTGGCCCGCCTGGGAAAACAGACTGATCGATGGGTGCAAAGCTTTGGCCAAGAACAGGTAAAAATCGTTTGCTTCGACGACCTCAAAGCCGACGCCGGCGCGGTCTATCGCGATGTCTTGGAATTTCTGGACCTGCCCGACGACGGCCGCGAGTCGTTTCCCATTTTCAATGCCCGCAAACGTCCGCGGTTGCCGGCCCTTGCCACGCTTACCGAGCGCCCTCCGCAATCACTGGCCCGCGCGGCAATGCTCGCCAAGAAATGCCTAGGAATTAAAAACTGGGGCGTGCTTTCGCTCTTGCGGCGGTGGAATACCGCGGCCGTGGCGCCGGGCGACAACCTCGCCCCGCGCGTGCAACGCGAGATCTTGGCCACATACATGGACGACATGCAACTGCTGGGTGAGTTGGCGGATCGCGAGTTCGCGAACTGGATTGAACCGGCCGGCATCCGGTTGATGGCGTTGTAGGCGAGCTTCGTCGGAAAATAGCTTAGCTGCTTCGAGCCTTCCGTATGGGTGATTGCGATGGGCGCAAACCATGCAGCCGCACCGCATCACCAAAACCGCCAGCACGGCTTGTTCTTTCGCGGCGGCGCGGCAAAGGGTACGGGCCGGGCCACCGTGACCATGACATAGGGAGGGCTCGTTTCCAGGCCTTCGTCGATCTCGATCCCCAGCAAGCCCATCACCGCTTGCAAATAGTCGCACTCCTCCGATTCGGCATCGTACTAAGGCTCGCCAGGCAGCTTTTTGCCGCGTTGATCGAACTCTCCCTCTTCGATCCAAACCGCGAGCAGCTTCTCGCCGGGGTCGGAGCGGGTACGTGCCGTTCACCCGAACAATTCGGGGTGAACGATGCCGCTGCCGGCGACAGGCGACGGTCGTCCCAATGGGTCGGTCACCATTGTGTGAGGGTCGATACCCAGCAGGTGAAATGCAGAAGCCAGGATATCCTTGGGCGAGAGCGGATTGGACTTCACCTCGCCACCGATCGTGTCGCTTTCGCCGACCACTTGGCCACGTCCAATGCCCGCGCCCGTCAAGCAGACGGAATAGGTTCGCGACCAGTGCTCGCGACCGTTGCCGGGACGGTTGTTGAGTCGCGGCGATCGGCCATGTTCGCTGAGACAGAGTACCAGCGTTTCATCGAGCAGCCCGCGGGCTTCCATGTCTTGCAAGAAGCCCGGGAACGAATGGTCAAACACCGGCAACAAAAATTCCTTGAGTCGCGGGTAGTGGTTGGAATGTGTATCCCAGCCGTTGGCAAAATGACCATACGTGTCCCAAAAGACACTGACGAACTTGCCACCCGCCTCGATCACTCGCCGTGCGGCCAACAACGATTGCCCGAACAAATTCATCCCGTACTGTTCACGCATCGGTGCCGACTCTTGCTGCACGTCGAGCGCTTGCGACAATTTACCGCTCGACAAAAGGTCAAACGCCACCCGCTGCTGCTGGTCGAATCCCGATATCCGGTCGTGCGTTTCGAGGTCCCGGCGAACTGAGTCGAATTGCTCCAGCAACGCCCGCCGCAGCCCTATGCGAGCCAGCGTTGGACTGTCGGCCGTTGTACGTGGTCCAAGTTCAAAGCGATCGGTGAGATTGATTCCAGCGAACGGATCGAGCTTGCCGGAACCTTCCACCAGGACGGGAACTTCATGTGTGCCTGGCGCGTCGAACGAGGTCCAGAGCGGATCGTATTGTTGCCCCAGAAAACCAGCGTAAGGGCCGCCCAGCAGCGGGAAGTTCACATGCGCATATACGGGAAACGGCAACGCCACGTTGCGTGGAACCGTGGGCCGGACTTGTGGTGCCTGTTGATGCGACAGATAGTCCACGACCGAACCAATGAATGGCCATTCGGTGCGGTCATTCGGGTCCGATTCTTTGGTGGGATTGATCCGCGGGATGCCGCACAAGGCGTAATTGATGGCGTGAAATGGCCAGGCGTGCGTCATGGACCGAACGATCGTCAGTCGATCAGCAATCGCGGCGACCCGCGGCAACATCTCGCCAATGGCCACCCCCGGTATGGCCGATGAAATAGATTTCAGCTCACCTTGGATTTCGGCCGGGGCATCGGGCTTTGGATCGAACGTCTCGTGCTGTGGTGGGGCACCAACCAGGTAGACGAGGATGCACGACTTGGCACGACCGAAGGAACTTCCCAGGTTGGCCGGTGGCTGAGCGGCCGCCAACTTAGAAAACCCCGCCAAGTTCAGGCCGAACAGGCTCAAGCCACCCAGGTGCAACAAATCTCGCCTGGCAATGCCATCGCAGAGCGTCTTCGGATTGCCGAACAGCCGAATCATGGCTCGCCTTTTGGCCGGTTAGCACGACCGGGAACCCCGACCAGCCTCTTATCATGCCCGTCAATTGCAGAACAAGTCAAGCTTTCCAAGATCAGCAAGCCGGCATGACCAATGCCAGCCCAGGTTTTGGCGTGGAACATATTTGCTTGGCAGCAATTATGATCGACCTTGCGTCAGCAGTTTCCGCGTTCAACCGTCATCACCTTCGTACAAAGTGTTGTGCTAACGATCTGTCGCGTCGCGCCCAATTGCCGGAATCTCAGTCGTGACAACAGTGGTACTCAAAGCAAGAACTTTGACCGGTTGGCGATTCATGACTGTCAAGGGTCAGTGGATAGCTCCGGTTGCAGGCCTCTCGAAGTGTCACCCGCGAACGTTCGATCTTGCACTCGGCGGCAGTCAAGTTACGGCAATTCGTGCCCACCATCACACTTGACGCTGTCGAGTGATTCTCGTTTCGCAACTTAGAGTCCGTGTTCCACCTGAAACCCATCCAAGGCCATCTCGGCAATTCGGGAAATGCTGGTTTGCAACCAAGCCCAAATAGATTAGGCTGCGTTGATGCGTTTTCCACCGGGGCGGATGCTTTCCCCAATCTTGCCAATAAAGGAGCTGCTGATGGCCCGATTCATGTCGTTGGGATTGGCGTTGTTGCTGTTAGCTGGCGCGGCCCGCGCGGCGGAACCAGCGGCGGATAAGCCCGCCAAGAAGGTCGATATCGGCACGCAGGCACCCGACTTCAAAATCAAAGACGCCGACGGCAACGATATTGACCTGGCCAAACTGACGGCCAAGGGGCCGGTACTGGTCCGCCTCACATGCGGCTGCTCGGGCTGCGACAAGGAGTTGGCCTATTTTCAGGCGATGCACGAAGCCTACAAAGAAGCTGGACTGACTTCGCTGGCGATCTTCCGCGAGCCCGACGCCAAAGTGGCCGACTATGTCAAAGAGAAAAAGCTCAACATGCTCTATGCCGTCGATAGCAAGGGCGAGTCCTGGGGTATCTTCGAGACGAAGACCATGCCCACGAATTTTCTGATCGAAAAAGGGGGCAAGATCGTCTCCATCGCCGCCGGCTGCGACCCCAGCGGGCTGCTAGCCAAGAAGTTGGCGGAGAAGGTCGCCAAGGTGGTCAACACCGATGCCGTCGATGTGCAGAAGAAAGTCAACGACGCCGCGCCGGCCAAGCCGTAACCTCCCATTCCAACAAAATAGACTGGCGCTGGCGAATGCCGCCAGCGCCAGTATTTTGTCCTCTGGCCAACGGCAGGCGGCTGGAGACTGGTGATTCTCTTCGGCTGGAAAGCACTCCTCTTCCCATGCTGGCCCCAGTCGCGGAACGGTCAAGCGTTGGCCTCGATGCGCTTGCGGGGACTGCCATCCTTTTCGGCTGGAAATGATGGCTGATCCCATTCCTGCCGAGTTACGAAGGTATCCGTGGCACTAGGAACGCCCATCCTGGCCGGCTGGAGCAGGGTCGGTCTCCATGATCGTCAGGCTCTTTTTGCGGTTTCCAAAATGGCGATCCTAATCCCCTATTCACCAGCCCGCGGGCCGGCTTCGTCGCGTGGCGGGGTCTGGTCGGGCGAAGCGGGCCGGGGTGCTGCGGGACCGGGCTCGGGGCCGGGCGGGGTGAAGGCCTGGTGGATGGCTTGCCGGGCGATGCCTAGCAGGACTTCGGCCAGGACGCCGCCTAGGGGGGCGGCCAGGTCGGCCAGGAAGGTTGCGGTGCGAGAGGGGGGCGGCGGCTGATGCACAGGCGCAGGGGCCGGTTCTGTTGCCGCGGAAGGGGCGGTGGGTGGCGGGGCGTGGCCGCGCAGTTTTCTGCCCAGCACAAAGCCGGTGGCGGCGGCAATGCCGACCGACCACCACGGATAGCGGGCGATCCAGGCGGGTGGACTGACGGCGCGGGCCGCCGTGGCGGCTAGCTCGTGCAGCGTCCGTTCCAGGGCGGCGCGGGCTTTGGCCGCTTCTCGCCCCAAGAACTCCGCTTCACCGGGTGGAGCCGGTGGCGGCTGGTCCGCTGGCGTCCCGTCCGAAGCGTTCTCGTTGGTCCCGTTTTCGTTGTTCATAATTTTCGGTGGCCGTGGTTTGAGCCGAGCGATTGATCCGCCACATCCAGGCGGCCGCCAGGATGGCGCAGCCCGACAGCAGGCCGCCGCCGGCCAGCACGTTGCCGACCCAGGCGGGTCCGCCGAACAAGGCCGTTAGAGCTTGTGCCAGGCCCAGGGTCAACAATATGGCGGCGGTGGAAAGGACGATGACGGAAACCAAAGCCCCGCCCGCAACCAGGGCGGCGGCCATCGCCATCCGCCGCAAGCGGCCGCGGGTGGCATCCACCCTGGCCGCCAGGTAGTGCGTGGCGTAGGCCGCCAATTCTTGCAGCAATGCCAACAGCCGTTCAACCGCTTCTGGTCCCGTGGGAGCGGCGGTCGAGGCGGAGGAACCGCGCGGCCCCTCAAAATCGTTGTCTTGAAAACGTGGCGAACTGACCATGGTCGGCGAGAACCTGTTGCGGGTCGTACGAACAGTAAGCTTCCGCCAGCCTGGGGGTCGGCGAAAAGCAACGCAGTCACCGCACTCGCGAGGGGGCGTCTGGCTGCGCTTACCGCGTGCGTACGACGGCAAAGGCATGGCGATGTGCCGGCGAACGAGGGGGAGTTTCGCCAGCCACCAACCAGAACAAAGATCGAATACGATGCTCAACTGTAGGTTGCCGTACTTGGCCGCGGCGGGAAAAATCCATTGGCCCGCCCGAGTTTATGCGGTGAACAAACGGATATGCCAAAGGGGTGAACCGCGTGAATGACCGTGTTTGGAAACAAAAACAGCCGGGCGATCACCAATCGCCCGGCTGTCCAAACTTTGTCTGGCGTGAGAACTACTCGGAGAACGGATCGTCGTCGTCGGCAGCTTCCTTGGCTTCGTCGTCGGCGTCCGCATCTTCGTCTTCCGTTGCGGCATCATCGGACTCGGCAGCGGAGTCGTCCTCTTCGCTCTCATCGGCGAAGGGATCGTTTTCCTCGTCGGTGGACTCGGCAGCGGCGTCCTCGTCGTCGGTCATTTCTTCCTCGTCCTCGGCACTCTCGTCGCCGAACGGATCGCTGTCGGTCTCGGCCGATTCGGCATCTTCATCGTCCGCGTCCTCTTCCGCATCGTCATCGTCATCGGAGTCCGCGGCGGCGTCTTCGTCGTCGGCCATCTCTTCATCATCGGTGTCGCTCTCATCGGCGAACGGATCGCTGTCGGTCTCGGAAGACTCGGCATCCTCTTCGTCGGCTTCCTCTTCCGAGTCGGCATCGTCGTCGGAGTCAACGGCGGCGTCTTCGTCGTCGGTCATTTCTTCATCGTCCTCGGCACTTTCATCGGCGAACGGATCGCTGTCGGTCTCGGCCGACTCGGCATCTTCATCGTCCGCGTCTTCTTCCGCATCGGCATCGTCATCGGAGTCCGCGGCGGCGTCTTCGTCGTCCTCCATCTCT
>JBFWUW010000108.1:0-16577 GCA_050247075.1 Pirellulales bacterium
CGCACGTGTCTCCACGAGGAATTTCTGCGTCTCACCGCTCCCACGCCGCCCGCTCCAAAAATCCGCTCCCTCCTCAAACGCCTCACCGCCCTGGTGGCATAACACTGAAAGCTTTCGGAAAGTGCAGTCTTAAAGGGAAAGGGGCCACTGGCGGGTGCCGCATTGTGGCTCGCGGTGACGATGCCCTTATGGGTTGGCGTGCTGGGCTTCTTCCAAGGGATGATTGCGTCCTTCATCGTGATCTCACAGTCCAATGTTTCACCGAAACCGTCCGAATGGGCGTACGGTATTTCGGCGGCGCTGGCAACTCCTTACGCTGGCCTGATTCTCATGGCACCGAGCTTTCTAGTGGCGGCCATCGGCTCGCTCATCCGTTCGATCATGCAAAACGACCGTTCTGCTTAGTCGCCACCCTGGCCTAAGAGTTTCCAGGAGCCATTGCATGCGGGTGGTAAAACTTGGCGGAAGCCTGCTCGGCGATGGCGGCTGGGTTGCGCCATTCCGTACGTGGCTGCACCGGCAATCGCCGGCGAAGAATCTGCTCGTTGTGGGAGGCGGCGAGATTGTCGAGCACATTCGCCGGATCGACCGGCAAGCGGCCCTGCCGGCCGCGACTTCCCATTGGTTGGCGATTCGTGCCATGCAGTTCAATGCCGAACTGGCCGCGGCATTGCTGGAAGAAGCCCGCATCGTGCTGCGGTTGGAAGAGTTCGAACAATTACCCGACGATGCCGGCGTCTGCATCGCCGACCCGTGGACGATGTTGCGCGACGACTGTCGTCTGGCGGACTTGCCCCACGCCTGGAGTGTCACCAGCGATTCCATCGCGGCCCGGTTGGCTGCAGTCCTGCGGGCCCAGGAATTGGTGTTGCTCAAATCGTGCCTGCCACCATCCCCCGCGACACGGGAAGGACTCGCCGCCGCCGGTTACGTCGATGAACATTTCGTAAGTGCGCTGGCCGGCTTTGGGGGCGTGGTTCGGTGTGTCAACCTTCGCGGTACGTCTGCCGCGGAAAAGGCCGTTGAGTGAACATCAAAGGGGAAGTGCTTCTTGGCGGACCATCACGGGCAGCGATCCCTACTGGGATTTCCCCGGCAATCTTGAGAATTTTCGACACCGCTAGCCGCCGCTAGCGGAACTGCCAAAGGCATGCTGGCGACGACAGCATTCGCCCCATCCTGGTGCCAGATTTCCCCCGCGACATTAGCCCATGTGGTACGGTTGAGGACGGGCTATTTCGTCGAGTAATCTTGCCCCTTGCTAGCAGTAAATCGACAAAACTCGTCTGGCATTGCCGCAAGGATTGGGGGTAATAGTTCGATTGTAGTGATCGCACGGCCTGTTTTTTTGGCGGAGTGAAAACAGGCACGCGTTAGGGGCGGCACGAGGAATTCCAACGACGAACTTCGACCACGGAAAGCGAGCTCATCATGCGAATCGCGGTAACGGGTGCGGACGGATTGCTAGGCGCGGAACTTTGCCGACAGCTCGGTGATGCGGCCATTCCCCTGCGGCGGCCTGCCTGCGAACTGACCGACTCCGAGCGGCTGACCAGAATGCTGCAACGTCTGCGGCCCGATGTGGTGATCAATGCCGCGGCCTACACCAATGTCAATCTGGCGGAGCGCGAACCTCAAGCCTGCCGGGCCAGCAACGTGCAAGGCGTGATCAATCTGGCGGAGGCTTGCGGCCCGCTTGGCTGTACGCTGGTGCAGATCAGTAGCGATTACGTATTCGACGGCCAGCCCGGCCGCCGGCCATTTCGCGAAACCGACATGCCCGCTCCGCGCGGCGTTTACGCTCAAAGCAAGTTCGATGCCGAGCAGATCGCCACCGAGTACCGGCAGAACCTGATCATTCGCACCTGCGGGTTGTATGGCCAACCCGCCGACAAGACGCAGCGGCCTCGATTCGTCGGCCAAATTCTGGAGCGTGCCCAAAGCGGTGAGCCGCTGCGCGTGGTGGGCGACCAACGCTGCACCCCCAGCTACGTACCGCATGTGGCCCGGGCGATCCTGTTCCTGGTGCGCGCCCAGCGCCGTGGCAAATACCATGTGGTGAATAGCGGCAGCGCCACCTGGTACGAGTTCGCCGAGGCCATCTTGCGGCAGGCCGGCTCCGACAGCTTTATCGAGCGGATCACCACCGCCCAACTTGGCGCGGTAGCACCTAGGCCGCGGTTTAGCGTTCTAGACTGTGCCAAGTATGCCGCTCTGCGCGGCCCAGCCCTGCCGCACTGGCGCGAAGGCCTGGCCGAGCATCTCTCGGCCATCGACGCCTCGGCAGTTCACGCGTAGCCGCACGGCTCCTGCCGAGCCGGCTTGAAATAAGGATGGGAATCCATTCTCGGACAGGGCGGTTGGGCATGGTTGATCGAACACGCCGCCAGTGAACATGGCAGAAGCCATGTCGCTACGTAGCCGTACGCCGGGCACGCCCGCTCATTCATCCAACGGATGCTGGTCGAAGAATTTCCAAATCGTGTCGTTAACGCCTGCGCTGGCGCCCCACAGGTGGCCTTGCCCAGGCAGTTCGACATATTGAACCGCGTGCCCCTCGCGCTTGTACTTATCGCGATTTTCACGGGCCCATGCCACCGGCAAAATCTGATCGCGGCTGCCGTGGATGATCAACACGGGAAACTTGCGATCGGCATTGACCCCCAGCAATGTTTGCAGGCCGAGCGTCCCTGAGTGCGAAGCGACCGCCGCTACCACGGTCGACCGTTCCTTGGCCACCAGATGGGCGAAGTAGCCGCCGTTGGACATACCGGTGACATACACGCGCTGGCTGTCAATCTGGTGGTCGAAGGAGAGCCGCTCCAGCAAGGCATCAAAAAACGCCAGGTCGCGTTTGATCTTGTCGTCGGCCAGGACCCAACTGCGGTCGATGGCGTTGGGGTAAGCCAGTATAAACTTGTACTTCTCAGCCGTCTGATTCAGTTTGGTGTAGCGCGGCATCAAGTCCTTGCTGTCGATCAACATGCCGTGGAAGGCGATCACCAGCGGCGCTGGCTTTGCCAAGTCGACCGACTTGGGAACCACCAGCCGGTACTCCCGCGATACATCGCGGACCAGTAATCTCTCGGCGGCAAATTCACCCGTCCGCGGTTCACCGGCCGTGGCAGGCATGGTCCCGCGGAGACATAGCCAAAACAGAATGAAAAGTACCTGGCGCGGTTGAGACATAAGAGGCGTCCTGAACGGCAATCTCCCGCCGAGGGGACTGGCCCCGGCTTCCCCCAGTCTCTAAGTTATCAAGCCGGATGGCAACCTTTCCAACCCTCAAATCTGGCCATGCTCAAACACGAACTGTTGCACCCGCAGATCAATGCCGCCCTGGGCCGCGCGGGCCATAGCGCCAAGGTGCTGATTGCCGATGGCAATTTTCCGGCGTCTAGTGCTTGCGGTCCCAAGGCCGAAGTCGTAAGCCTGAATCTTTCGCCTGGCGTGGTGAATGCCGCGCAAGTGCTGCGGGCCATTGTCTCGGCGGTGCCGATTGAGCGGGCTGACGTGATGATGTACCACACGGAAGGGCCGTTCGCGCAGCCGTGCGAGCCCCCCGTGTGGGCCGAGTTTCGGCGGATCATCGGCGATGCTGGCCTGGCCCTGGAACTAACAACGATCGAGCGGTTTGAGTTTTACCGTACCGTCAGCTTGCCCGACCATGTGTTGACGATTCAAACGGCCGAGCAGCAGAAGTTTGGCAACATCTTGTTAACGATTGGCGTGCGCTGAATTCAGTGCCTTCTTCCACCGCGGCGGGACTTCCGACTCACATGGATCTGCAATTATCGAACCGCGTCATCCTGGTGACGGGGGGTGCCAAGGGGATCGGCGCGGGAATCGCCCGCGTACTGGCGGACGAAGGGGCCATTCCGGTCATCATTGGCCGCAAGGCAGCCGACAACGATGCCGCCGTGGCGGAAATAACGGCCGCCGGCGGACAAGCCTTTGCCGTCGAAGCGGAATTGACGCGAACCGAAGATTGCCGCCGCGCGGTCGAGGCCGCCTTGGAGAAGTTCGGACGGATCGAAGGCTTGGTGAACAATGCCGGCGTCAATGACAGCATCAGCCTGGAGCATGGCGATACCGACCAGTTCCTGGCATCGCTGCGGAGGAATCTGGTCCACTACTATGACATGGCCCGCTTTTCCCTGCCGGAACTCAAGAAATGCCGCGGGCCGATTGTGAACATCGGCTCCAAGGTGGCCGAGACCGGCCAAGGAGCCACCAGCGCTTATGCCGCGGCTAACGGAGGCCGGAATGCCCTTACCCGCGAGTGGGCCATTGAACTGGAAAAATACGGCATTCGCGTAAATGCGGTGATTGTCGCGGAATGCTGGACACCCCTGTATGCCACTTGGATTCAAACGCTGGCCGACCCGGTCGCTTCGCGGAAGCGGATCGAGGACAAAATTCCCTTCGAGCACCGCATGACAACCGCCGCCGAGATCGCCCACATGGCGGCGTTCTTGCTTTCGCCCCGTTCCAGCCATACCACGGGGCAGTTGATTCATGTGGATGGAGGGTATGTCCACCTGGACCGGGCGGTGACGAGTTGAGATAGGATTCCTCGCTGCCGAACCACGACGAACACATGCGCATTCAAGATCGCCACCACCTGCCGCACGCTCTATCATTTGTCATTCCAGCTACTCTTCGCGTGACAACGGGTGTTGCCGATCTGCCAGGGGAAGCGGCAGCCGAAAGCCTTGTTGTAGGTGCGAGGCATACACGCCTTGGATCATTTCTAGTGCCCATCGTGCATCGGCGGCGGGGGTAAGCGGTAGCAGGTTTTCCTGGATGGCCCGATAGAGCGAACGAACGATGGATTGATTGCCGCGGTGCAAGTAGTCGTTGAGCGGCCGGGGCGTGTGGTCCGGGTGGAAGTGCCAGTCTTCGATCCAGGTCCGTTCCCAGGTAAGTTCAGGATTCTCCGGCACCAGGGCCGCCGCGGGGTAAACGTAGACTTCGCCGCGGCCGCGGATATGCAGCAAGGCGCGTTCGCATTCCAGCAACAAGCCGTAAGGGGATTGGCCATCGCGGTACAGATTGGCGGTCGAATCAAAATAGCCTCGCACGCCGTCGTCAAAACCATAGGCGCCGCTTAAAGAGTCGCCGGCGATTGGCCCGACCGGTTCCGTCCCCTGGCGGGTATCGTGCAGAGTCGCCGGACGTCCGCCGGCCAAAATGTCTCCGCTGACCCAGCGGGGCGGCCCGGCAAACCAGACCATCAGATCAAACAAATGCGTGCCATGCACGGCCAGCTCCTCGCCCCCGCCGCGATGGTCGTCCTTGGGGCGTGCCCGCATCCGCAGCAAGCGGCCAAACTTGCCGCCGCGTATGTCGGCATGAATTTTTCGCAGGGGAGGCATGGCCCGAAACTGATGTGCCACGGCCATCTTGACGCCCGCCTGTTGGCAGGCCAACAGCATAGCGTCGGCATCGGCCAGCGAACCGGCCAGGGGCTTTTCGCAAAACAGATGGATGCCCCGCGCGGCGGCCGCCGACACCATCGCCACACGGTCGGTGACATGCCGCGGGCCGATGCTGACCACATCCAACTTTTCGCTATCCAGCATCTGTTGGTAACTGGCGTAGCCGCGAGCGGCCCCCAGCCGCTTGATGGCTGCTTCCAGGCCGGCTGGGTCGTCATCGGCCACCGCCACATACTCGGTGTTTTCCAATCCGACATAGGCGGTGTCCAGCCCGTGGCCATAGCCGCCATGTTGGGTCGAGCCGATCGCGGCAACGCGAAACGTGCGGGGCATGTCCGTTACTCCAGTCCTAGAAGGCGCAGGCTGTCGCGCTGGATCAGGGCCTCGATCCGCGGCAGGTCAAGCCGCGGCAAGGCGGTACCCGCCAGCATATCGTTCAAACCGCGCAGGCCGTCCACCGACGCATTGACCGTGGTGAAAGGGTAGTCGGTGCCAAACAGCAGCTTGTCCCAGACGCCATATTCCTGGACCAGCATCAGGCTGTGATAGAACTGAAAGGGCCGGTAATGCAGGGCGCTGATATCGGCATAAACATTGGGATGTTTGCGAATCACCACCACGCACTCTCCCTCGTAAGGATGTCCCAGGTGCGCCATGATGATCTTGACGTCCGGGAACCTCGCGGCGACCGAGTCGAGATGCCGCGGCAGGGTACATTCCAACGGAGCTTGGGCGACGAACGTCGTGCCGGTATGCAGCAACACTGGGATTTGATGTTTGGTGGCGTACCGCCACAGCGGATCGAGCAGGTCATCGTTGGGCCGAAAACCAGCATACATCGGCAGCAGTTTGATTCCACGCAGGCCAAGTTCCTCGTGGCCGTACCGCATTTCGGACTGCCAGCCATCTTGCGTCGGGTCGACCGAGAGAAAGCCGATTAGCCGGTCGGCATGCGCGGCGGCATATTCGGCCACGTAGCGGTCATCGACCCACAACCCGCTCAGCCGAGCCTTGCCGCCAAAGACAATGGTCTTCGTGTCGGCCGGTGCCGTCGCGGCATAGTCCTCGTAGCGAACGGTCAGGTCGAGTTCCATGCCAGCCTTGGCTCGCTTGGCCTGCAGCCGGAAGTCGTCCGTAAAGTGTTGCGGAAAGGCCCAAGCGTGGCTATGAACGTCGATAATCATATGGGGCCATGGCAATATGAAGTGTGCCGGTTGTGGATGAAAGAGCGAATGTTTCAGGCTGGGCTTTGGTTGGCGGGCAACAGCGGCATCAGCAAGGCTTCCAACTCGTCCCTTCCAGCTAGGATTTCCATGCCGATGGTCACGGCCCACAAGGGAGCGCGGCCGATCTGGTCGAGTTCTAACTTGACCAGATCTTTGTGCGTGGTCAACACCGCCGCGACATGCAGTTGGCCGGCCCAGTCCGACAATCCGCGGACGTCATCGCGTGTGTAGGGGTGGTGGTCGGGAAACTCCCGCAGTTCCACCAGTTCGCTTTTCAAATGCTCGAGCGTCAATCGAAAGCCGGCCGGATTGCCCAGGCCGCAAAATGCCGCCACGCGCTGGCCCGCCAATGCCGCCAGGCTTTCACCGCGTCCCGAACTGGACAACAAGCCTTGCGGCGCGTGGGACGCCTCGAACCAGGCGGCATGCGGCGCGTAGCGCTTGGCCCGCTGGCGGATTGCGGCCCGTTGGCTATCGTTGAGGGCGTTTGCCCGCGACAGGCCGATGATGTGGGCCCTGTGGAGCCCGGTGGGCGGCTCACGCATCAGGCCGCGGGGAAAGACGTGTTCGGCTCCGAAGGGATCGAGCGCGTCGAGCAGGACGATATCGAGGTCGCGATGCATGCGACGATGTTGAAAGGCATCGTCCAACAGAATGAGTTGCGTGTCGAGCTCCTCCTCGGCAACCTGGGCCGCGGCCGCGCGGTCTCGGTCGAGCAAATGCGGCACGTCGGGCAGGCGGTGTTCCAGCTCCAGGGCCTCGTCATTGCGACGATTGGCGGCGGCCCCATAGCCGCGGCTGATCAACGACACCCGCACATCGCGATCGCGAAACCAGCGGGCCAGCCAAACCACCAGGGGTGTTTTGCCGGTGCCCCCCAGCGTGAGATTGCCGACACTGACGACCGGAACATCCGCCCGGACAATCTCGGCCCGCCCAGTATCGTAACGCCAGTTGCGCAACCGCATGGCGCAGGCATAGGGTGTTTCGGCCAGCCGCAGGCCAGCGCGCAACAGGCTGGCTGACAGGCCGCGGCGACGGCCAGAGACGAGATCGCGAAATTCAGACGGAGAAAGCACTGCGGCGGCTGCCTGCTGCGCTACGAAAAGGGACCGTCGAAGAACAACGGTGGAGGCAATGGTCGGGCGGCATGATGAACCGTGACGATTTCCACCTGGTCGGACCGAACGCGATAGATGATACGATAATTGCCGTGCAAAATTTAGCGGATGTCCTCACGAAACAAGGCCGCTACGGCTTCGCCCGAGAACGGAAATCGTTCAAGACGAAATGCGGAATTCGCAATTGCCTCCACAAACCGCAACGCACGGTCTAGAGCATCTCGGGCAATAAAATCGCGAATCGCCGTCAAATCTTGGCGACTTTGCAAGGTCCAGCGAATCGTCGCCATCCTACTCTTTTACGGTCATAACAATTGCTCCGGTTGGACCCTAGCAGCTATTCCAACCGCAACGCATCGCTAGCCAATAAGGTTTCATTCCGCACTATTCTCTGGAGCAACGTTGTCCACGCTGCCTTCTGGGCCGCTGTTACTCGACCCCGCCGCGGAGTTGCCGCCGGCTGTTGAAGTCGCGGCTACAGCCGCCGCTTGCTTGCCGCGGAGCTTGATCGGCTTGATCTTGGCAATAATGGCATCGGCCATTTCTCGCGTGCCGACGGCGGTGGGGTCGTTTCGGTCGGCCTTGAGATCGTACGTGACGGATTTCTTTTCACGAATAACAGCGGCGACGGCTTTCTCCAGCCGGTTGGCTGCCGTTTTTTCTCCTAAGTGATGCAACATGAGCATGCCCGACAGGATTAGCGCGGTCGGGTTGACCTTGTTCAGACCCTTGTATTTGGGGGCGGTGCCGTGCGTGGCTTCAAACACAGCGCCATTCGGACCGATATTTGCGCCAGGTGCCACACCCAGCCCGCCGACAAGGCCGGCCGCCAGGTCGCTCAAGACATCGCCGTATAGATTTGGCAGCAGCAGAATGTCATACAGTTCGGGCTTTTGCACGAGCTGCATGCACATGTTGTCCACGATGCGGTCCTCGAACTCGATGTCGCTGTAGTCCTTGGCCACGTTGCGGCAAATTTCCAGCCATAGCCCGTCGCTGTATTTCATGATGTTGGCTTTATGCACGCAAGTAACTTTTTTGCGGCCATGCTTGCGGGCATATTCAAACGCATGCTTTGCCATCCGCTCGCTGCCCGAAACGCTGATGGGCTTGATGGAGACGCCCGTTTCGTCCAGTCCAGTTTTGACCTTGCTGCCGCTGGCCAGGCGGTTGATCTGCTCGATCATTTCCGCCGTTTCCGGCTTGCCCCTTTCAAACTCGATGCCGGCGTACAAGTCTTCGGTATTCTCGCGCATGATGACCAAGTCGATCGGAACCTTGCTGAAAAAGCTTCGCACGCCTTTGTACTGCTTGCAAGGACGCTCGCAGGCATACAAGCCCAGCGCTTGCCGCAGGTGGACGTTGATGCTGCGAAAGCCGGTGCCGACCGGCGTGGTGATGGGGGCCTTCAGGGCGCATTTGGTGCGGCGGACGCTCTCCATGACAGAGTCAGGCAGCGGCGTACCGACCCGCGCCATGACATCAATGCCGGCCTCTTGCACGTCCCAATTGATCTGTACGCCGGTGGCGTCCACGCATCGACGGGCCGCTTCGGCCAGTTCCGGTCCGGTGCCGTCGCCGGTGATGAGCGTCACGTCGTGAATCATGAGGTGGCCTTTCTTCGTCAAAAAACATTCGATCGGGGGCATCGCCTTCGCCCCCGCTTGTGGGAAAAACTAGCAGATGGCGCAGAGAGCGTCAACGATGGCCGTCATGGCCGCGGATGCCTTCACGTTCGCCTGGCGACACATGCGAGCACCTCGTCGAGGCCGCGCAAAACTTGCCCTGTATTGGAAGTTGCGACGAATATGCCCTATAGTAAATTGGCCCAGGCAGGGTGGACCGAGAAATCTTCGCCCGCCCGTTTTTCCAGCGCTCCACAAGGACGTGCGATGTTGACGCTGTTGCACATCTCTGACCTACACTTCGGCCCGCACTACCTCAGTGAGGCAGGCGAGTCGTTGCAACGGTTTGCCGCGGAACTGCGGCCCGACATTGTCGTGGCCAGCGGCGACTTTACCCAGCGGGCCAAACGCCGCCAATTTGCCAATGCGCGGGAATTTCTGGGCCGCTTGCCCGATGTGCCACTTGTAATTGTGCCTGGCAACCATGACATCCCCTTGTACCGCATTCACGAGCGGCTGTTCTCGCCCTATGGCCTGTACCGCCGCTACATGGAGAACGAGGGCGACCACGTCCTGTCGCACCCGCGCGCGGTGATTGCCGCCTTGAACACCACCAGCCCGCTGCGGCGCATCACCAATGGGCGCATCCGGGCTGAATCGCTGGCGCTTTGCCGACGCGCGTTCGCCGATGCGCCAGCCGGTGCCGCGCGAATCGTCGTGGCGCATCACCCGTTTGCTCCCCCGGAGGACGCGCTCGGGGGCGAAATCATGCGCGGCATACCGGCCGCGCTGGAAGTGTTCGCCGAATTGGGCGTGGAATTGGTCCTGGGGGGCCATCTGCATCGGGCTTATTCCATCAGTTCGTTGGATGTCTGCCCCGACCCGCAGCATACGCAGGGTGTCTTGCTGGTGCAGTCAGGCACGACCACGTCGGGCCGCGGGAGGGCGGGGGAAAAAGGCAAGAACTCACTGAACGTGATTCAGATTGACGGTGGATCGATCCGCGTCACACCTCATCTGCGCGGCGAGGATGGCCGCTTCGCTCCGCTCGCGGCCGCGCTGCACCCGCGCGCGGAGTTTGATTTGGCGAACGACCGCAAGACAACGGCACCGAAAACCGCACGCCCGTTCCGGGAGCGGGCCGGGTGAGCTCGCACGTCGCCGCATGGTTCCCGCCATGCCGGCGTGATGTGGGAGTTGCTTGCCATTCTCGGGTACGGTTGCTCGGCATGGATCATTCCATCCGATTCAAGCCAACAAGGCGGGTGCCATGTGCCTACCCCCGGGGTGACGGTTTGCTGATGGCAGGACATGCCCTTTGTAGCCACTCCTAGGTCGAATAAATCCATCGGCCCAGAAACATCGTCGGCAGCAACAGCAGCAAAATGATCGCCGCCCAGCCGATTCCGCGCACAGAGAAGCAAACGAGTGCATCTAGAGTAATCAGCGAAAAGATGCATGACTTAACGGCCATCTGCACGCTTTGCGGCGTGGGATTGGCAATGGCCCGCACGCAACGCGAGCCAATCACCAGCCCGATCATGCCGCACAAATACGGCCAGCGGCCAGGCGGGGCAAAGCGGGCCGGGTTGCTCACATCGGGCAATTCGTCCGCCATTTGCGGATAATAAGCCAGACAGGCAATCCCCAGGCCCATCACCACGGTACTGGCCAACAACTGCCAGCGATTGCTGGTCTGGGCTTCAGTACGGGCGAACCAGGTAACGCCCACGATATAGGTGCCAATGCCCGCCGCAATCAAGTAGTGGGGCGCAACCCAAGGACCGGCGGCCAGGCTCATCCCCAGCAAGACATTCAGGAACCGGCACGATCCCATGCTCAAGGGGCCCAGCGGTGTCCTTTTCAACCAGCGGTCGTAAAGCAGTACGGCTGCCGCCAGCGCCGTCGCCGCCAGCCCGGTTCGATATTCGCCGGCCAACGAGCTTGTAATCCAGCCGGCGGCGGTCCCCATCAACATCAGTTCGGCACCCAGCCAACCAGCCACGCGCGGCGAGATTCGCCCCGATGGCAACGGCCGGTGGGGCCGCTCGCGGGCGTCGATATCGAGATCGAAAACGTCATTGAGTACCATGCCCGCGGTATACAACAGACAAGAGGCGGCGACCAGCGGCAGGCTAAAACGCCACGGTTCCAAGCTAGAATGCGTAAACAAGTAGCCCATCAAGACATCGGCCGCCGCCGTAAAAACATTGGGAATACGGCAAAGCTGCAAGCATGATCGCAGTTTAGATGTCGCTGGCGGAGAGGGATCGGGCATGAGTGGGCTGTATTTTGAGCTGGATTGCCTAACTGCTGGCGCTGCGATAGCTGATTAATGCCCGCTGAAAGATCAACCGCGACACGACGAACGACATTGCCGTGGCCAGCAGGGCAAAGCCGGCCAGCGGCCACTGACTGGTGTCGAGCGGCTTGGCCAGCAGCCGCGCTGGGACGTTGACCACCACTAGCACCGGCACCGCATAGGTGAAGGCATATTGCAACGGCGTACCGTAGCGGCCGCGGTAGATTTCCATCGGATAACGCGAGAAATTTGTCACGTAGAACCAGAAATCGTAGAGCGATTGGTTGCGCCCCAGCCAGACGCTAAACGCCGCCATCACCATCATCAGGCTGTAAAGGATAACCACGCCGCACAACACATATACAGGGTACAACGCTACCTGATGCAGGCCGGGCCGGTCGGGCAATTGCGCTAAGGAGTAGCCCAATAAGGCTATCGCCAGCAGAGGATTAGCGAGCGAAGACCACTCTATTTTCCGCAGCGAGATGAGGAACTGCGTGTCGATCGGTTTGAGCAGGGCAAAGTCCAGCCCGCCCGTGCGGATGAGCTCGCTGAATTCGTCGGCATTGGGCATGAAGAATGCCTGCACCAGGCCGTTAACAATCAACGTTGTGGCCAGGAAGATAAAATACTGATACTTGTCCCATCCTCCCTCCCCCTCTCCGATCGCCTTCGTGTAATTGAAGATCAACAGGTAAAAGCCCAGGTTCATCGACATCCACGACAGCGATGTCACGCAGTCAATCACAAAATTGCCGCGAAACGTCATTTCCCGCACCAGGCTGTTGCGGGCGAAGGTGCGAAACACGCGGCCATAGGCCGGACGTCGATGGTCGTTCATCCGCCGTACCCGCTATAGCGACGCAGCCCCAGATTGAACAGTGTGCGATTAATCCACAGCAGCGAGACAGCCCACCCGCCCTGAATGGCCAGCCCGCGGACCAGGTCTGCCCCCGTGATCTTTTCCAGAAACACGGCAGAGGGAAAATAAGCCAGGTATTGCAGCGGCAGCAATTCCACCAGGCCCCGCCACGGCTGAGGCAGCAAATCGATGGGGAACATGTGCCCGGAACAGAAGAACGTGAACAACATATACACGAACAGCAGCGAGCTGACTTCCAGGAACCAAAAGCCGATCATGCCGATCGTCGACTCCAACAAGAAGCCAATCAAGAACGCCATCAACAGCGAGGCCGCGAAGGCAGCCAAGGTCGTGGCATCGGGCCAGCCGTTGAAATAGCCGCGGCAGAGAAAGAAGACCAGCGCAAACGGCCCCGCCGCCACGGCATAGTAAACCAGCTTGTGCGCCATGCGGTTCAAAAACAGAAAACCGATCATGTCGATCGGCTGGATCAAATACTTCTTAATCGTGCCGTCGCGGATGTCGCGGGCAATGCCGGAAGCCAGTCCCGGCATGCTGGAGAACGCCCGCGCGACCATCGTCAACAGATAATAGACGACGAATTCCGAGTAGGTGTAACCCTGAATGGCAGGGGCCTGCGAAGCGGAAGGGCCGCCGCCAGCCTCCTTCAAAGAGGCGAAGATGGCGTGCCACATGAAGACCTGTGTCACGATCGGCAGGAACCGCATCAGCGTGCCCAGCGCGAAGTCGCCCCGGTAGACCAGCCGTTCTTCCAGGCAGATCCGCAGAATCGTCCAAGAGGTATGCAGTCGGGCGTACATCGGCATAAGGGCGGGACACGGGCAGGGAAAGTGTGCCCATTCTCGCCATCAAGCCGGGAATTACAACCGGCTCAGTACGGTGCTTTATTCAACGGTCACGCTCTTGGCCAGATTCCGCGGCTTGTCAACATCGCACCCGCGGAGGAGCGCAATGTGATAGGCCAGCAATTGCAACGGAATCGTCGTCACGATCGGCTGCAAAAAATCCTCCACGTCCGGGACTTCAATGACATCGTCGGCCAGCCGGGCCACATGCCGGTCCCCCTCGCAGACGATGGCGATCACCGGCCCGCCGCGGGCCTTGATCTCCTCCAGGTTCGACATGACTTTGTCGTAGACCGTGCCGCGGGGGACGATAAAGACGCTCGGCGTTTGCTCATCGACGAGGGCGATTGGCCCGTGCTTCATCTCGGCGGCAGGATAGCCTTCGGCGTGAATGTAGCTGATTTCCTTGAGCTTGAGCGCGCCTTCCAGCGCGACCGGATAGTTATACTGCCGGCCCAGATACAAGAAGTTGTCGCAATGGTGGTACTTGGCGGCGATGCGGCGGACCTCGTCGTTGGTCTTGAGGGCCTGGGCCACATGGTCGGGCAGTTCGTTCAGGCGTTCGATAATGCGCAAGCCGGCACCATAACTAAGGTGCCGCAAGCGTCCAAAGTAGAGCGCCAATAGCGTCAGCGCCACGCATTGCGACGTAAAAGCCTTGGTTGAAGCCACGCCGATCTCCGGGCCGGCATGCAAGTACACGCCGCCATCCGCTTCCTTGGCGATGCTGCTGCCGACGACGTTGCAAATCGCCAGCGTGGGGTGCCCCTTGCGTTTGACTTCACGCAGGGCTGCTAGCGTATCGGCTGTCTCACCGCTTTGTGTAATGGCAAACAGCAGCGTGCGGTTATCTAGCGGCGGATTGCGATAGCGCAACTCACTGGCATACTCCACCTCCACCGGCATGCGGGCGAACTCCTCAATCAGATACTCGCCCACCAGGGCCGCGTGGTAACTGGTGCCACAGGCGGTCAACACGATCCGATCGGCCTCGCGCAATTGCCGCGTCGATAGGTTCAAGCCGCCGAAATGGGCCGTGGCTTCGTCCACGCACAAGCGGCCGCGCATGGTGTTCTGCACGGTCTCGATCTGCTCGTGAATTTCCTTGAGCATGTAGTGCTCAAAGTGCCCCAGTTCGACTTCGTTGGATTGATACTCCAATACCTCGACATTATGGGCGATGTGCCCGGTATCACGATGCCGCACCAGCAGTTTGTCGGCCGTGACGACGGCTAGCTCGTTGTCGGCCAGGTAGACGATCTGGTCGGTATTGCCCGCCAGGCAAGAGCCATCGCTGGCCACGAAGTGTTCACCGTCTCCCACGCCAATCACCAGCGGACTCCCCAGACGCGCCACGATCATGACACCGGGACAGCGGCGAAACACCACGGCCAAACCGTAGGTTCCATGCAACTGGGCCAATGCGGCCTGCACCGCGGCCACCAAAGGCGCGTAGTCCGATGCGGAAAGTTCCTCGGCCGAGGCGTGGGCCAGAGCATCATCGCCGCCAAGTTGTTCATTCAGACAGCAAGCAATCAGGTGCGCGACAACCTCGGTATCGGTGGCGCTTTCAAAGCGGTAGCCTTGACCTTGCAGCCGGTCCTTGAGCATGCGGTAGTTTTCGATCACGCCGTTGTGGACCACGGCCAGTTCGCCCGCTCCGCCAAAGTGCGGGTGGGCGTTTTCATTGGTGGCGGGACCGTGCGTGGCCCAGCGCGTGTGGCCAATGCCTGTACCTCCGCGGACGGGTGCATCAGCTAGCCGGGCCGCCAGGCGGTCGATGCGTCCGCTGGATTTTGTGACTTCCAGTTCGCCTTCGACCGTGACGGTGGCCACGCCCGAGCTATCGTAGCCGCGGTACTCCAACCGCCGCAGCCCTTGCACGAGCAGATCGGAAGCTTCACGCCGGCCGACAAAACCGATGATTCCGCACATGGCTTGCGCATCTCCAAAACAAGCGACGAAATGTTGGGGGCGGGATCGTAGCAGAACCTGGGGCAGGCAACCACAGGAACTGCCTGGGGAAATTCACGGTACGGGCAAGACGCGAATTGTTCGCTAGAAGCTTGCGAACGCTTCGAAAGCTTGCATCTAATCCAATTGACGGAAACAGCTCAATCGCTGCCACCATTGTCTGCAATGGTGGCAGCGGTGGCGATTGATTGCGTTGGCAGGGAGGAATAAGTCGAATGCAAAGAAATGTCTGAAAAAGGAAAATAGATGGTTGACGCAGAATTTATCGACGTATAATGCCCCCCAATCGAGTTCCGTGGATGCTGTTTCAAGGAGAACAGGGCCGGGACGCGACCACCTCTTAATAAGGGAGTGCATTATGAAGGTGCGGTGGATCTTGCTAGCGTTGGCAGTGGCTGTAGCTTGCGAAGCTAGCAGCCAGGCCGGGTGGAGGCACCGGCGTCATGGATCGAGCGGCTCAAGTGGCTCCAGCGGATCGTACGGTTCGCATGGGTCGAGCGGCTCCAGCGGTTCGTCGGGCAGCTATGGCTCCTATGGCTCGTCGGGCAGTTCGGGCTCTTCGGGTTCGTACAGCTCCAGCGGATCGTCGGGTTCTTCTGGGTCGTACAGCTCGAGCGGCTCATCTGGCTCCAGCGGCTCGTACGGATCGAGTGGTTCGTATAGCTCGTATGGTTCGGGCGGATCGGGTTATGCGGCTGCCAGCCCGTCGTATTCCGGCGTGCAGTACGCGGCCGCCAAGCCGGCGGTATCCACCATTGGTGCCCGTCTGGTGTTGAATGTCCCAGCCGATGCCGTGGTCTACCTGGTCGATCAGCGGATGACCGCTGCCGGCACGGTGCGGCAATACAACGTGCCCAAGCTGAAAGTGGGCAAGACGTACGGCTATCCGCTGCGGGTGGAGATCGTCCGCAATGGGCAAAAGCATGTGATTGAGGCGACCCAAAAAATCCGCCAAGGAGACAAGGTTGAAATGGTTTGCGACCTGGAATTTGGCGCATTGACGTTAAGCCACAAGGAAGGTCAGAAGAACGTCTTGGAACTGACCCTCCACAAGGCCGTGCCAAAGATCGCCCGCAAGTAAGGTTCTTTTTACAGTTTGGCGGACTGCCTGCCTGCCGTGCTGTCAGCACTTGAGTCGCGGTGGGGCCCGATGGGGCCCC
>JBFWUW010000109.1:0-15986 GCA_050247075.1 Pirellulales bacterium
AACGAGCGTCAGTACCCACTCCCCCCGCGCCCGGCGAGAGGCCATAGCCAAACAGAGAACCGGGCCAAATGCCCAACGATTGATACCAGCCATGTCTGCCATTACGTGAACGGAGAAGTTGTACCGAGGCTGCCGCATTTGCCTCGATGTCGCACAATAGTTTAACGCGCCGGCGGCTGCCTGGGTGCGTGGTGAAGTCGAGGAGTACATAACGCCGTTGGAGTATAATCGTCCTCCAGCTTGGTAAGAGCAGTACACCAACCCCGTGAAGCTGTCGCTGGCTGCGGTGCTCGCGGTGCTTTTTGGTTGCCTGGGGCGAGTGTGATACGAAGAACTCACCCTGCTGTCAAGCGGGCGCGAATTGTTAATAGGTGGCCGACTATGTTGTTAAACGATGTCTTTGAAAAGTTCGTTCAAAACAGTCCCGTGTCTGTCATGGTGCGAGGTACACTCGAGCACGCCCTGCCCGCCGCGTTTGTAAATGAAGTCGTCGAACAGACCGCCGAGAAACAATACGAACGCCACCTGCTGTTCTCGAAAGTCGTCGATCTGCTGGGCAGCGTCGTCGGGCACAATGAACGCTGGCACGCTGTCTGCCGACGCCTTGCAGGCCCTAATGCCGGACAAGGACTACCAGACGACCCTGCATTTCATCAACATGGCCCGTCAGTTGAACCCCGCCGTGGCCAACCTATACGTGCCGACGCTGGTCGTGGCCGCTGGCGGTTAGTCGTGGAGTGCTTATGGAGTGATGGACCACCGCAGTCGACCAACCACCCAAAAGAAAAGCCCCGCAAGTTCTTGCAGGGCTTAAGCTTGCAACAGGGTGGCTTATGGGACTTGAACCCACGACCCCCAGATCCACAATCTGGTGCTCTAACCAACTGAGCTAAAGCCACCGTAAGGCTGTACGTTCAATATAGTTCCGCCCCGCCACACGGTCAATTGGAGGGAAGGGAACGGCGAAAGGACGAAAGCGAAAGTCGAAAGACGGAGGTATATAGGTTTGACCACAGAAAACTGAAATCTAAACACCTTCCCCTATCAATCACAGCCGTCGCCGATAAATTTGTTCCCCAGGAAGCCATTCAGCGCGCGGGCAAAGCTCCCATTGGCTAAGGCCGCGGCGAATTCGGAAAGGTCGGTGTAGAGTATGTGGCTGAGGTATTTGACGGCCCAGTTGTGCGATAGGGGGCTAATCGCCACAACCACCCGGCCGGCCTGGTGGGCTTCCCACATTTCGATGGCGGTCCCCATCGAGGCTTGTGGAACGACGGCCAGCAGTATGTCTACGTCGCGGCACATGCGGTTGTGGCCTAAGAAGACCTCACGGCCGCGGGCGTCGTCGTAGTTGACCGAGTCGGCATGGCCGGCCAGTGGATCGTAAACCTCTACCCGCGGCAAGTGCCGGGCGAGCAATGCTTTAATCTCACCTCGATAGTCCTGGTTGTGCAGCGTCAGGGCCAGGTGCGATCCTTGCATGATGCCCGCGAGAAACAAGCGTAGCGGCATAAATTCCATCGGCAAAGAGGGAGAGCAAACGAAATCAACGATAAGCCATGCCTCGATTCTAACAGGCCGCTAGAAACCCCATGACGGGTGTGCTTAATTCGCACATCATCCTTCAGCCTCTTGCCCTCATCCTTTTCTTCCGCGGGGGGTGTCTTGAAGGGGCCACCGCCTCTACAATTTCGACATTGGCGGTAAGGCTTTACATGGGGGCCGCGGTTGCCGGCCCCGCTTGATTCACCGAGGAAATACTTCGATGCAAAAGACCCGCTTGTTCTGGCTGCTTTGCGGCTGTGTAACAGTTTGTTGGACCCTGGCTGGTTGCCGTTCCGAGCCGCCCCAGCCCTCGCCTAAGCCGCAAGCCAAGCCCGACGCCCCGGCTGATACGGCGGTCGATCCTACCGTCGATGACTTGCCGCAAGTTGACGGCGAGGGCACGCTGCCCGATGCGCCGGCTGACGAGCCTGCTTCGGGACCAGAAGACGACATGCCTGCCGATGAAGAATCAACTGATGAAGAACCAACCGGCACGGGTCAAGCCGCGGACGAACCATCGGGACCAGTCATGCTCGGTTCGTCAGAACTGGTTGCTGGCATCCCTGGTGAAGGCCCGTTGTCGGAGGAAGACATTCAAGCCTGGCTGGACGACCCGCGGAACCACGAACCGCTCGATTTTGAACTTCCGCTGGGACTGGCCGCGGGGGCCTCGCAAGTCAAGGGGCTGGATGAAAACCCACTGACGCGGGCCAAGATTGAACTGGGCCGCCAACTCTATTTTGATACACGGCTCTCCGCCGACAACACGGTAAGCTGCGCAAGCTGCCACCACCCCGACGAAGGCTGGGCCAAACATACGCAGTTTGGCATTGGCATCAACGAGCAGCAGGGGGGGCGAAACTCGCCGGTGAGTTTCAATCGCATCTTGAGCGACTTGCAATTTTGGGATGGGCGTGCCGGCTCGCTGGAAGAACAAGCCATCGGCCCCATTGCCAATCCCATAGAAATGGGCAACACGCACGAAGCCTGCGTCGAGTCCATCGCCGCCATCCCCGGCTACCGCATGCAGTTCGAGAAGATCTTTGGCGGCCTGACGATCGAGCATGTGGGACAAGCTCTGGCCTCGTTTGAGCGGGCCATTGTCACCAGCCCCTCGCCCTTCGACTACTACGAGCAACTGCGGGCGTATCTGTCGCAAGACCTGGATACCCTGGAGGAAGACGATCCCGATCTCTACGCCGACTACCTCAACGCCAAGGCCGCCTCGGAGGAGCACGCAATCTCCGAAAGCGCCATCCGCGGGCGCGACCTTTTCTTCAGCGACAAGGCCAAATGCACGGCGTGCCACGTTGGGCCCAATCTCACCGATGAAAAGTATCACAATATCGGCGTCGGCATGATGGCGGAAAACCCCGACCTGGGCCGTTATGAAGTCACCAAGGAAGACAAGGATAGGGGTGCCTTCAAGACGCCTACGATACGTAATGTGGAAATGACCGGCCCCTATATGCACGACGGCAGCCAAAAGACGTTGGAGGAAGTCGTCGAGTTCTACGCCAAGGGGGGGCACCCCAACGAGCACCTCGACGAAAAGCTCAAGAAGCTCGATTTGACCGACCAGGACAAGAAGGATCTCGTGGAATTCATGAAAGCCTGCACGGGCGATTTCCCCACGGTCAACGCCGCCCGATTGCCTGAATAACTTGTTCGCCTGAGGAGAACGTGGAGCCTTGGAGAATGTGGAGCCTTATCATGGGTTGGTTGCAAATCGCTGCTCTGGCTGGGCTGTTGTGCTTGCTGCCGGCCAGCCAGATGGGGAGGGCCACTGACGTGCCCATGCCGCCTGTCGCGGGGGTCTTCAAGATGGAAATCAAGTCCGGCGGCTACGACCGCGTGGCCCATGTGCATTTGCCCAAGGGATACACGGCGAACAGCAAGCCGCCCGTTGTGCTGGCTCTGCACGGTGCCGGCGGTAACGGCCCGATGATGCTAGACCGCAACGGCTGGGGACCGAAGGCGGACAGCGAGGGCTTCATCGTCGTGGCCCCGACCGGGCTGGGGGCTTTCCCCAGGCTGGCCGCCGATTTCAAGGCCAACCCCAACGTGTGGAACTCCGGCCAATTGAATGCCCGGTCGCCCAGAGCCAGTATCGACGATGTCAAGTTCATCGCCGAACTGCTCGACGAGCTCAAAAAAACGGTCTCTTACGATGAACAGCGGGTGTTCGTCACGGGACATTCCAACGGCGCGGGCATGACCTTTCGCCTGGGTGCCGAACTGCCGGAGCGGTTTTCCGCGCTGGCGGCCGTGTCTGGCATGCTGGCCGTGAAAGACCCTAAACCCAAGCGGCCGTTGCCCACGCTGTATATCATCGGCACGGTCGATCCCTTGCAGCCGTTGGCGGGCGGAGAAGTCTCGTTGCCTTGGGGCAAGCGGACCAACGTCCCCGTCTCGGACTATCTGACAAACTGGGCCAAGGCAATCGGCTGTTCGACGGAGCCCAAAACGCTTTCGAAAGCCGACAGCCTGAAAAAACAAGAGTATCCCTCGCTCCAGCCCGACGGCCCCACTTTGACGGCGATCTACATTGAAGGACACGGCCACGAGTGGCCGGGGGGCAATTCGGGCCTGCCCGAACGGATCATCGGCCCCAAGACCAACAAGCTCAACGCCGTCGATACGATCTGGGATTTCTTTCAAAGCCAGTTGCCAGAAGAGTGAACGCGGCTTCGAGGCATGACGATGGAGCACTTGCCCGACAACGCCACGCAGGCTGTTTTCAACCCGCCCAATCGGTTCGAGCAGCGGCACGTCGAGGCCGATTGGGAGCATCTGGAATGGGACCAGGAGCATCTGGCCGAAGCAGGCCGCTGGAAGGCAGAATACCTGCCCGACGGGTCGCGCTCCATCGTCTCGGAAAACGACTCGCCCGACCTCCCCTTTCGCTACAGCGTCAACCCTTATCGCGGTTGCTTGCACGGCTGCTCTTATTGCTACGCCAGAAACAGCCACGAGTATTTGGGCTATAGCGCCGGGCGGGACTTTGAGACCAAGATCATCGTCAAGCACGATGCTCCGCGACTGCTGAGAGAGTTTCTGGCCCGCCCAGCCTGGCAGCCGGAGATCATCAATTTCTCCGGCGTGACCGATTGCTACCAACCGGCGGAACGGCGGTTTTACCTCACGCGTGAGTGCCTGCGGGTAGCCCTGGAGTGCCGCCAGCCGGTCAGCATTATCACTAAGAACGCGCTGGTGGTCCGCGATCTCGATGTGTTGCGAGCGATGGCGGCCCGCAATCTGGTGCATGTCTTTCTGTCGATCAACTCGCTCGATCCGGAACTGGCCCGCGAAATGGAACCCCGAACGAGCATCCCCGCCGCCCGGTTGCGGGCCGTGCGGACCTTGGCCGATGCCGGCGTGCCGGTGGGGGTGATGGCAGCGCCGGTTGTCCCCGGCCTGAACGACGTTGAGCTCCCCGCCGTGCTGGCGGCGGCCCAACAGGCCGGGGCGGGCGTGGCGCGGTTCATTCTGCTGCGACTGCCGTTGACGGTCGAACCCGTTTTCCTGGAATGGCTGCGGCGGACGTGGCCCGACAAGGCCGAGAGCGTCGAGCAGCGCATCCGCGATACCCGCCGCGGCCAGCTCAATTCCTCCGCCTGGGGCGAACGCATGCGCGGCAGCGGCGAAATCGCCGAGCAAATCGGGCGGCTCTTTCAAATGTTCGCCCGCAAGTACGAACTTGACGGCACCTTGCCATCGCTCGATTTCAGCCAGTTCCAGCCACCAACGCCGTCGTCCGGGCAAATGCGGCTGTTCTAGAACTGGAACTCACTCTACTTCACCACTTTGCCAAAGTGTGTCCGCAACCGATGGACCGTGGCGGCCACGCTGGCTTCGATATTAGTGGGCGAAAGGTGGCCGGCCTCGGCCAGAAGCCGTGCCAGGTCGCGTAACGTGGCTACGTTCAGGCTCGCTTCGTACAGCAGCATCAACCGGCGCTCGACCAAGTCGTCCAGCGTGCGGGGCCATTCCTGTTCAATCACCCATTGGACCATTGCTCGCGGCAGGGGCGTACCGGGCACTAGCGCGCCGTCGCCGGCGGCGGCCAAGGCCTCGCTGGCCCGCGTGCCGAGCAGCGAACAGGCAGCCTCTACGGTGGCATCGGGCAGTTGAAATTGTTCGGCCAGTTGACGACAAGCGGCCTTTTGTTGGTTGTCCGCAGCGGGAAAGTTCACGCCGCCCGGCAGTGGGCGCTGGCGCGAATTGGCCACCAGCGGCAGGCCCAAGCGGTTCAGCACGAGTTTCGCCGTTTCTTCCGCGAGGCTGCGGCACGTCGTCAACTTGCCGCCGATCTCGGAGAACAGCGGCCAGGGGGCGTCGGCATGTTCGTGCGTCCAATGCCGCCGCGTCACGGCGGAAGGCGTGGAGGAATCGACATAGGGCAGGGGCCGCACGCCGCAGTAGTGCATGTCGATATCCGCGGCGGTCAACTCTGCTTGCGGTAAGACGCGGTTAACCGCCGCCACTAGGTATTTCAGTTCGTCGGGTGTGGCGACCGCGTCAGCCGGGTCGCCCTCGAATGGCAGATCGGTCGTGCCGATTAGTACTTGCCGCCCCCACGGCAAAACAAAAATTGGCCGGCCGTCGTCCGCTTCGGTGTACAGCCCGCGGCCCGCCAAAGCCTGTACCAGGCCCGCATGCGAGGTCAGCAGATGGCTCCCCTTGGTTCCGCCCATCAACCGGGGCGAAGGAACCTCCAGCCGCCGCAAGGCATCATCGACCCAGGCACCCGTCGCGTTCACCACCGCCGCCGGAACGAACCGCACGGCCGCCTCGCCGCCGTCCACGGGCCGCAACTCGACTTGCACCCCTTCGCGATCAACCTGGTGATAGGTTAACAGTTGAAACTCACTGCCGGTTTGCCGTGCCATCCGCCGGGCGTCTTCCAGCAGATCGACAACAAACCGCTCGGGATAGCGCAACTGTGCATCGTGGAACGCGCATTCCCAACCAAAGCGACGGCCGTCGACCGGCACTGCCGCCTCCTCTGTTACGGAATGGACCGAATGCCTTGGCAAATCGGGGTCGCGGGCGTAACGGTCGTAGAACCATAGCCCGGCGCGGACCAGCCACAGGCCGCGCGGCTTCGTTTTGCCCGGCCTGCCCGACTTGCTTCGTCCCAGCAACCGACCGATGGCCGCCCAGGTTCCGCCCAACCGGTTGCCGCGTTCGATCGGCACGAACAAAGGCAGCGGCCGCACCAAATGCCCGGCCAGGTGCAACAGCCGCGTTCGCTCGGCCAAGGACTCGCGCACCAGGGCGAAATCGCCATACTCCAGGTAACGCAAGCCGCCGTGGATCAGCCGTGAAGAATAAGCCGTCGTGCCCGACGCCAGATCACCCCGATCGACCACGTAGACCGGCACGCCGTTGAGGGCCAGTTCCCGCGCCAGGGCCGCGCCGTTGATGCCAGCGCCCAGAATCAGCACGGGTGGCGAAGTCATCGCGCGGCATCCGTGACTTCAATTGAAGAAGAACGGCTTGATCGGTTCATCATCGCGGCGTTCCCATTCCCGGCGCAATTCGCGCAACCCGTATTGGCACAGGTCGTACTGGGTGCTCAGCCGTTCCAGCACTTCGCTTTCCGCGGCATTCTCGTCCTTGCCCAACATGCTGGCAATATAGTAGGCCCGCTTGCCCAGCGCCGCGTAGTCAAAGAACGAATCGGGCTTGTCGGGTGCCTGCATGCGGCCCAAGGCTTCGGGGAAGACGCCGGTCCAAAACAGGGTGTAGTCGCCGATGTGGCGATGGACCAGCCGGCGGGCTTCTCCCTGGCGGGTCTCCGCCTCTAGCAGCATGTCGGTCACGCCCCCCAGCCGCCTACCGAGCGGGCTCTTGGGCCCCAGAATGGCATCGCAGCGGACAAAGCGGGTCAGCAAATCGGCGATGTAGTCGATCAGCGTAGGGTCGGCGACGCCCAACTGGGTCTCAAACGTCTGCTCGGTCAGGCCCGAGAAGTATCGCTGCAGGTCGGTGCGGCTCTGTCCAGGATCCATAAGTTCGGCCTCGGGCGTGCGCAATGTCAACGTCGGGACGGTCAGAAAACCATTTCCGCGGCCTGACCGCCCAGGCGAAAACCCGACTCTCGACTGCCTGCTATCAGCGCAAAACAGCCGACCTATGCAACTCTACTCACGTCCCTTGACGGGGGTCAAGGTTAGTTGCCGCAAGTTGGAGGGCTGGCCAAGCCTGAAAAATGGCGAAAATAGTCCGAATGCTAGCGTTTGATGCGGATTCTCGCGGTTCCAACGTCTGGGCGGAATGGGCAACAAACGACATGGCCCAGGACACTTGCGCGCAAGAAATGTAGGGAGCGAAACCGTCACCGATGGAAGCTCATTCCGCCATCCATCGGCAACGGAGTTGCCTCTTGCAAAGCGATTGGGCGGCTTCCCCTGTTTATATCTCTAACTTGCTTGACTTTGGGCAATTGGCTGATTCTATTAGGGTCGCGTGGTGGATTGATAATGTAGACTTCTTGATAGAGGTCGCCCGTCCGCGCGTTGCGGGTGGAGGGTAGATCCAGTTCGCAGTCCTCTATGTTTCCTTCATTGCACCTGGGAGATTCAAGCATGAAGAAGGTTCTGATGAGTTTGGTGGCCGTGGCGGTTGTCGCCGCGGTGTTCTCGCTGGTTTCCGCCCCATCGGCCGAAGCCCGCCCGCAGTACAACAAGGCGTTCGAGGGCAAGTACGTTGTGCCAGGTTCGAAGATTCACGACGCATTGGGCGGCAAGTCGAACTGCAACGTCTGCCATGAAGGCACCGACAAGAAGAAGCGGAACGATTACGGCAAGGCGCTAGAAAAGGCCTTGGAAAAGAACGAAAAGGACGCGGACAAGTTGGATGAAGCCTTGGAAAAGGTGGCCAAGGAGCCATCCGACGCCGACGATGAAAAGTCGCCGACCTTTGGCGATTTGATCAAAGACGGCACCCTGCCGGTTACCAAGTAGGGATCATCAACTCGGCGCAACGCGAATGGCCGGACCATGGAAATGGCATCGGCCGCGGGTGTTGCGGAATCACAATCGAGGGCGAGTCTGGCGCTGGCTGGACTCGCCCTTTTTATTGCGCCAAGGCACGAATCTGGCGTTACAATAAATGGTGCCGCGACAACCGACCGGCACGAAAGGTATCTTCCGGTTTGCCCAATTTCAGTTCGTAGTGTTTCCTCGCCGATGCCGATCGAATTCGTCTGCGACCACTGCCAGGGATTGTTGAAAGTCGGTCGCCGCAAGATCGGTGTCGAGGTAACGTGCCCTAAATGCGGCGGAAAGGTATTTGTCCCCGACGAAGTCGCAGCCGGCGTGGCGGTGGCTTTGCGTCAAGCCACCAAACATTCCGGCCAGGACGATGGTGCCCGCGAGTTCTTCGTCTACGACGATCCTCCCTTGCCGGACGCATCAGCCGGCCTGCCCGGATCGGGCTCCACCCGCCTCCCTTCAACCGGACAACCAGCATCGCATTCCGCGCCGGGCCAAGTCTTACCCCCTCGTCATTTGGGCCGCGCCACGAGTTCGCGAGAGTCGATGTTGCTGATTTCTCGCGGCACATTGTATATGCAGGCGGCGTTGTTTGTGGTGTTGGGCGGTTTTGCCTTTCTGGCGGGCTACCTGATCGGCCGCGGACGCGAGCCGCTCCCCTCGCTGGCGGAGGCCAACCAGGCGGAAGTTCAGCTTCTGGAAGGGAGCATCACGTACAAAAGCGGTGCCGGCATTGTGATGCAAGACCACGGCGCGGTGGTCATCGCGATTCCACAGGGCAAGTATCCCACGCTCAAATGGGATCCGGCCACGCTGCACCCGCGGCAGCCAGATCCGCCCAAGGGTTCGCGGGTGATGTTAGAGATGGAGGAACATGGCACCCGCTATGGCCGAGCCGACACGAACGGCTTGTACCAGTTGGCGGTTCCCAAGGCTGGGCGATACACGCTGCTGTTCATTTCGCGGAACGCCCGGCGGCCCACGGGCCAAGAGATTGAAATCGACGACCTGGACGAATTGCGGCATTACTTCAGTGATCCGGTCACCGATTTAATTGGCCGCAGTAAATACGGCCTGGACTCCGTGGAATTGGCCGCCGGCCAACTCAACGGCCATTCGCACGACTTTGGGATGGATAATCAGTGACGCTACGCCTCTTTTCTCACCGCCAGAGCCGCTTGCCATGAGCCCCAGTTTACCCCCCGGCCGCAAGGCCACGGTTGTTCCGGTGGAAGAGTGCGACGCCGTGGGCCGGGTCCGCGAGATTTACGACGACATCAAAGCGACTAAGCAGATCGACTTTGTCCCTAATCTGTGGAAAACGCTGGCCAGTTATCCGCCGCTGCTGGATGAGACCTGGTGCCGGCTGAAAGCAGTCATGGCACCGGGCCGGCTCGATGCGCTGACCAAGGAAATGATTGCACTGGCCGTATCCTCCACCAACGGGTGCGATTACTGCATTAACTCCCACACGGCCGCGGTCAAGAAACTAGGGCTGGATGACGCGGCCTTGGGCGAAATGATGGCCGTGGTGGCTTTGTTCAACACTACGAACACCCTGGCCGAGGCCTACCAGGTCGAGCCAGATATTTTTCCCCCATGAGTCCTGTTCAAATTCGCGCGGTAAAAGGTAGGATAGTCCGTTCGCCGCCCACTTGCCGCGGGTGGCAAGGCACGGGGCACGCCGACACGTTCTTGCAAGGAAGCTACTGATGGGACTGTTAAGCCGCTGCCTGACGCAATTTGATTTTGCCGCCTCCCGCCGGGGCAAGACGCTGTTTGATGCCCAGGCCGTGAGCAATCTGACGATCCAAGGCCAGTCGTTCTTGGCCGAGGTCTTCGACAATGCGCCGCACGATGTCGAGATTTGCTGGAGCGACGCCCGCAAGCATAACGAGCTATTGTTCGATTGCCAGTGCGAGAAAGTCGAGTCCGATCGCGCCTGCGAGCATATCTATGCGACGATGTTGGAAATCGAACGGCAAAACCGGGGCTTTTCCGTGCCTGGCCACGGTCCCCTGGAAATGTTCTGGATAGGCGGCGACGACGAGGATATAGACGATTTCGCCGAGGGATTTCTTGATCCCGAGGTTATGCTGCCATTCTCCAACAAAACGGTTCCCCTCTCGGTGCTGAAGGCGCTGCAAGAAGTCGTGGGGGGCAGCGCCAAGAAAGGGGGCGGCCACAAAAAGGCCAAGGCTGCCAAGCCCCCCAAACCCAAAGTGCCCGACTGGGGTAAACAGCTCGACCGCGTCGAAGCTCTGCTGGCCGACCGAACCAGGCCCGCGGCCTACCGCACGAACAAGAAGAGCCGCGAGCGGCGGATCATGTATCTGCTGCACGTCGGCGAGTCACTCAAGAAGGGCAAGCTCGCAGTCAGTTTCTATTGCCAAGAAACCAAAAAAAATGGCGAGTTCGGCGTCGTCAAGGAGCTCAAGATTGACCAGGAGGTGATCGCGGCGGTTGAGGATGAGCAGGACCGCGAACTGCTGAGCCTGCTGTTCGACCGCAACGCCGATTACGGATCATCCTACAGCTACGGCTACTACAACTCGTACTACGAACCGAAACGGGCGGGCGGTTATGTTCGCCCGGAAATGAACAACTATCTGCTGCCCAAGCTGTGTGCGACGGGCCGTTTTGGCTGGGTCAAGGACGACGACCCCAAGGCCAGCCAACTTCAGCCGTTGGCCTGGGACGGCGAACAACCTTGGCGGTTGGAACTGTCGGTCGCGGCGGATGCTGCCGACAAGAACTGGCTGATCGGCGGACAATTGCACCGCGGCGAGGAAGTCTGCCAGATCGCGACTCCGCGGGCCCTCTTCAAGAGCGGCATCGTCGTTCTGGAAGACCGCATTGGCACGCTGCAGATCGACGATGCCTTTGGGTGGATTCAGCAGTTTCGCCAAAACGGGCCGATCGCCGTTCCTAAGAAGCAGGGAGACAACTTGCTGGACCGGCTATGGAGCATGCCCGCCATTCCGCCGGTCGAACTGCCGCCCGATCTGAAGTTTGAGCAGGTGCGCGTCGCGCCGTTGCCCAGGGCTACGTTTCATCTTCCCAAGTATGGTTCCGCCGAAAGGCTGACCGGCTTGCTGGCGTTTGACTACGGCGGGCGAATCGTCGAGTTTCGCGGATTGCAGGCGGGCGCGGTCGATCAGGAGCAGCGCAAGGTTTACCTTCGCGACAAAACGGCGGAAAAGGCGGCCCTCAAGCGGATTGTCGCGGCCGGCGCCGAGCACCTGACCACCGGCTTTTTGGCCGAAGAGGGTGACGTGCAAATCACCCGCAAGAAACTGGCGTCTTTGGTGATGGAACTGACGCGCGAGGGCTGGCATATCGAGGCCGAGGGGCACAAGGTCCGCCACGCCGGCGATTTCAACATGACCGTTACGTCGGGCGTCGACTGGTTCGAGCTCGATACGACTTTCGACTTTGAAGGTATCGGCGCCAACTTGCCCGAACTGCTGGCCGCCTTGCGCCGCGGCGACGGCTTCGTGGAACTCTCCGACGGTTCGCGCGGCATGTTGCCCGACGACTGGTTGAAAAAATACGCTCCCCTCGCGGAAATGGGTGAGGCCGAGGATGGCAAGTTGCGGTTCAAACCGACGCAGGCCGCCCTGTTGGACGCGCTGCTGGCCGCCCAGCCCGATGCCGACATCGACGCCGGCTTTGCCGCGTGGCGCAAGAAATTGCGCAGCTTCGACGGTATCAAAGTGGGCGAGCAGCCCAAGACATTTGTCGGCCAACTGCGGGACTACCAACGCGAAGGACTAGGCTGGCTGGAGTTTCTGCGGGACTTTCGCTTTGGCGGCTGCCTGGCCGACGATATGGGGTTGGGCAAGACCATTCAAGTGCTGGCCATGTTGGAGCGCCGCCGCACTCGTTCCTTGTCCAAGGGCGAGGAACGCAAGCCTTCGTTGGTCGTGGTGCCCAAGAGCCTGATCACCAACTGGGTGCAAGAGGCTGGCCGCTTTGCGCCGCAAATGAAGGTACTGGATTACACCGGCACCGAACGGGCCGGGGAACGCGACCGTCTGGACGACTACGACCTGATCGTAACGACTTACGGCACGTTGCGGCTGGACGTCGCGCACCTGCAAGACCGCGTGTTTGACTACGCCATCTTGGACGAAGCCCAGGCCATCAAGAACTCCGACTCACTCGCCTCGAAGGCCAGCCGGTTAATCAAGGCCGACCACCGTCTGGCGATGACCGGTACGCCCATCGAAAACCATCTGGGCGAACTGTGGTCGTTGTTCGAGTTTCTCAACCCCGGCATGTTGGGCCGTTCGTCGGCTCTCAAGTTATTCACCGCCAGCGGCAAGGAAAAACAAGACGGTGCCTTGGAACTGCTGGCCCAATCGTTGCGGCCCTATCTGCTACGGCGGACCAAGGAGCAAGTCCTTAAGGAACTTCCCGAGAAGACGGAACAAACATTGTACTGCGACCTGGAACCGCCCCAGCGCAAGCTATACAACGAACTTCGCGACCACTACCGAGCCCTGCTCACCAAGACCATTGAGGTCAAGGGGCTCAAGCAATCCAAGATCCATGTGCTGGAAGCCTTGCTGCGGTTGCGGCAAGCGGCCTGCCACCCGGGCCTGCTCGACAAGAAAAAGGTGAACGACCCCAGCGCCAAGCTGGACACGCTCATGGAACAGTTGGAAGAAGTCCGCGCCGAGGGGCACAAGGTGCTGGTCTTCTCGCAGTTCACCAGCTTGCTGTCCATCGTCCGCAAACGGCTGGACAAAGAGGCGATCGTCTACGAATACCTCGACGGCAAGACAACCAAACGCCAGGCTAAAGTTGACCGTTTTCAGACCGACCCCGATTGCGGGCTGTTTCTCATCAGCCTCAAGGCGGGCGGGCTAGGGCTGAACCTGACGGCCGCCGACTACGTTTACATCCTCGATCCGTGGTGGAATCCGGCTGTGGAGGCCCAGGCCGTCGACCGTGCCCACCGCATTGGCCAGACCAAGCCAGTCTTTGCCTACCGCCTGATCGCCCGCGGCACCGTCGAGGAAAAAATTCTGGAACTACAAGGCAGCAAGCGGCAACTGGCTGATGCCATCATCAGCGGCGACAACAGCCTGATCCGCAGCCTGACGGCCGACGATTTGAATTTGCTGCTGAGTTGACCGGCACATACGCCTGCCGCGTTTGGTTATTCCACGAGGACCGAGATGCGACCACCCGCGGAATTGCCAGATGCGATTCCGGAGCGGCTCTTTCGCGGCCTGAGCGTCTATCAGGATGTCGTAATGGCGGGCCAAACGGTTCGCCGCGGTGAGCGAGATTGCCAGGCCCGCTGGCAGGCCATCGCACCGCATGTGGCACAAGCGGGTACGGTACTGGACATCGGTTCGAACTTTGGCTGGTTCGGCCTGCAAATCTGCCGTGCCAACCCGGCAGCGGTCGTGGCCAGTGTCGAGGCCGATCTCCGCTCGGCCGCGGTACAACGGGCCGTGCTGGCTTCGCACATTGCCGAACAGACGACGCAGGCCGATCCGCCAGCGACCGTTGGCGCTGGCAGCCGCATCTGCCTGCTTACGGCTCGGGCGGGCTTGCGCCTGGCGGAGACTTTTGCCGCCGCCGATACGCGGTTTGACGCGGTTCTGTGCCTGAATGTTTTGCATTGGTTGCGCGAACATCGCCTGTTCTTGCGGCGGTTGGGGACGGTTGCCGCCAAGATCGTGATTGAACATCCCGATCCCGACGAAGCCGGGGCGGGCGTCGAGCTAGTCCGCCGAGAAATTGGGCCTATCGGCCCCTATTTACACGAGGTTTTCCCCGGCCGGCCAGTCGAGCGCATCGCCTTCACGGAAAGCCATCGTGATCTCGCCCGCCCCAGAGAACTATGGCTGGTTGGCCCTCCCGCCGATTGGCCCGCTGGCCCGCGGGCGGGCATCGACACCGCGGCGCTGTTGCGGCTTTCGCTCTGCTGGCCGCCACGTTCTTGGTGGCTTCAAGCGGCGGATGCCATGCCGCAAACCGCCACCGCCAATATGGCAAGACAAGGGGTATTGTTTACTGCCCGCGGCTTGGCACCCGCTGCGGAAGGATCGGCCACGCGAGAAATCTCACAAATTCGCCGCCTGGCCAAGCGTGTACCGGAAACCGGGGTAGCCTCTTGGTCAACGCGCATAGGCGTTCATGTGCGGCGGCTAGCGGGCAATGCGCTGCGCCGGCTTGGGCTACGGCCCGTGTAAATGCTTGTCTAGAAATTCATACGCCCGTTGTCGCGCGGCGGGCGGAAAGGCGTGCGGGCCATCGAAATAGTTGGCCTGTAGATTATCGGCCGCGGCGTGCAGATCGTAGATCGGCGCGGCGACGGCCACGGCGTCCGCCACGCCGGTCCAATCGAAATCGTCGTCCCCTTTGGCGGCACTGGCCAGAAAAGCCCGCGGGGCGAAGGCCGCTGCCACTTCGCCAAAGTCCCAGGGCAGCCGGGCCACGTCATTGCCGTAGCGACTGGCGATCAAGGGCATGTAGACCTTGCCGGTCCACGATGGCAGGTCGTCCTTGAGCATGGTGCAAAAGCCGCAATTGCTCACAAGCGCCTTGATGCGCGGCTCGAAGGCCGCGGTGAACATGGTATTGTGTCCGCCCAGCGAGTGGCCGATGCAGCCAATCCGCGCGGAGTCCACCTCGGGCCGTTCCGACAGCAGATCGATTGCGCGAATGTTGTCCCACACGGCCTTCATCGAACCGCTCTGGTAGCCGTCCGCGGAGTCAAAGTCATACTTGTACTCACCGAACGAAGGATAGTCGGGCGACAAAGTGACATAGCCCCGCTCGGCCAGTTCCCAGGCGTAATCCAAGTCTTGATTGTCGCTCAAGCCGGCCGGTTCGTCCTTGCCGATCCGTACCGTCTGATGCAAGCAGAGCATGGCCGGCAGTTTCTGGCCGTCGGCCCGCGCCGGCAGCAGCAGCCACGCCAGCACCGTCTGCTCCGCCGAGTCGGTATGATAGGCCAGTTTGTGGCGCGTGATCGGGCCAATTTTCCGCGTCTCCACGACTTTGACATCGAGAGGAACCTTGTGCTCCGGCCGCGGCAGCTTTCCCATCGTGGCTTCCAACCCGGCCAGCACATGCGCCTTTCGTTTGGCCCAATCGTCTTGGGTTTCAATCGGCCGCCGCTGGCCCGCCTCATCCAGATAGTACGACAGATCCTGGTGCCCGTCGTACACGGGCGGTTCGAAGGAGAGCGCGCATACGCATAGGAAATGCAATGCCGTGAGAGCCAAACACGCGTTGCGAGTGGTCATGGAAACATGTTTCGAGAAGGAGAAAGGGCAAGTCAGTCCGCGCGAAGATCGATTAATGGCAAGTCCTTACGTGGTTCGGTCCCTAGCCACAAGATGTTGCCGTCGATGTCCTCGAACTTCATTTCGTAAGCCCATGTGTAATTGGCGGCCTTCTGCCGGACCTTCACAC
>JBFWUW010000110.1:0-15515 GCA_050247075.1 Pirellulales bacterium
CCTGAAATCCCTCCGTGCGTCCGGTGTGTTGGAAATTCAACACTCTTAATACGCCGCAAAACGCCGAGGGATTTCAGGCTTTTTAGAAATTCGCCAGAAATTGCGGAAGGAATACGCTGGTTTAAGGCCTAGCCGTTCTGCAAGAAGAAAATGCCCGCCTGCGGGCAGAAGTAGACCGCTTGAAAATGCAGAAACCGCCGGACGGCACCAAGTTTTGAGTCGTGCAAGGAACCGTTGGGGGCCAGGGCTTGATTCACAGCCAATCAGGCTACAACCGTCCGTTCCATTCCTCACGGCTGTATTTTTCGGCAACTAGCCGGGTTGTCTCCGCGGCGGGCCAGTCGACCGGTGGTAGGTTGGCGGCAAAGGCCGAGGCTATCGCCCAGCGGATCTCGGCGGAGCGCAGCGGCAGATTGGCGACGAAGTCGTCGTGCGGGCGTCCTTGGCGATAGTCGGGCGAACGGGGAGGCGGATGCAGCAATTGGCCCACCAGTGGCAGCGGAAAATCGTACAGCAGCGTTCCGTGATACAGCAAATGCCGCTGTTTACAGCGTAAACTGTTGCCGGAGAATTTTTTTTCTCCCAACGCCAGATCGCTGATTCCTTGCCGGCAAACATGGGGCACCAACGGACGCAGCGCCGCGGCAATCCGCTCTAATACAAATGCATGCGCCTGGTCGATGGCGCGCAATTGGGGCCTGAATTCGTAACTCAGCACGACGGAGTACATAAGGCAGCCCGGCCCGCTGACGATGGCCAGGCCGCCGCTAGGCCGCCGCAGCACCGGCACGTGCCGCCGTTGGCATTCCGGCAGATTGACCTCCACGGCCACGCGCGACGATGTTCCCACGACCACTACTGGGGTCGCGGGTTCCCAGAGGCGCAACACTTCGCACGGCTCGATCGCGGCCTCGGCCCGTTCCAACAATGCCTCATCCAGGGCCAGGTTTTCCGCCGGCGTGGGCAAGGTCAGATCGAGCAGCGAGATCGACGGCAATGCTGTTGCTTTCCGCGGCATTAGTACCGGTTGACACGGCGGGCAGGGCCACTGACATAGCCAGGATACCGTGCCAAGGCTTGCTGCGTGGCGATGCGGCTATTGTCGGCCGGCACTACCACCGAGACGGGCGGGCCGTAGGCTTGGGGACCAGGAAACAGCCGCACTTCCCACAAGTCGGTCACGCCCGCTCCCACCGCCAACAAGCCCAGTTGCATCATGGCCACCTGTTGGTCGTTCTGCCTGTCGCGCTGATAGGCCTCTGCCTGCGATTTCAACATCAGCCTCTGCTGCTCTTGGTCCCTGGCCAGTTGATCGCGGTCGTCTTCCTCGTCCTGCTTGGCTACCCAGGTTTTCCAACCCGGCTCCAGCACCTTCAGATCGTCCTCGGCGAAGAAAAAGAACGGCACTCCGTACTCGTCACCGCTTTCCACTTCCAATAGCACGCCTTCGCAGGTAAAAGTGGCCGGCTGCCCCTTTTGCTTGAGCAGCCAGGCATCTAGCTCTTTCTTTCCTTCGATCTCGGCCTTTTCAAAATGGCCCACGATCTTGGGGACCATGATCTGATACACGTCGGGCAGGTTATCGTACAACCGGTCGTTGACGTAAACCTTGCCCCGCCGCCGTTGAATTGTCACGTCGCGGCGGGCGTAGTCCACCACCCGTCCCACCACCTTTAGGCCGCTGCGCATGGTCCAGGTTTGTTGTTCCCCCTCGGCGGCGCTCAACTCGGCCTTGGCTTCCTTCGATTCCAAGTAGGTTTGGTCCTTCTTGGAGAGCTTGTCGAGGGGAATCGCTACCAGGTCGTTCTTGTCGCGTTTGAGAATCACCGTCTCTTCGTCGTAAGCCAACAGCGTCCCTTTAAACGAAAAGTTGCCGGTAGAGTCGGTCCAGGTACGGCCCGCCTCGTCGGGCGGGGCGGCCGCTGCCAGCCCAGCGGCGAAGGCCAACACAACCGTCAAGCAAAACTTCATGGCAAATCTCTCCCACGGCAACAACAAGGAAAGGCAAACGGATAACTCCCTCCATTTTGCCTCATCGGGCGCCAACAAGAAAGTAGCTGCCTTCTGGGAAATATGCCCTAGAAAATGGGCCGAATCCATGACCGAGCGAGAAAACCCATCGCCTGATTCGCGATGCTTCACCTCAAATGATGCTCGCCTTGGGCGGAAAACGGTTGTCATAATCCTTATGCCACACTCAACTTGCTCCATCCGCTAGAATTCGTGTCATGCGGGTACAACAACCACTACCGTTAACTGGTCCCCAGTTTGGCCTCGCCAGAGCTTCGCGCCGTGATGTGCTGCGCGTTGGCGGATGCGGCATGCTGGGACTAAGCATGTCTGCTTTGGCGCAAGGTCGAGCGAACACCGCGGCGCTTGCGGCCAAAGCTCGTTCGGTGATTTTCTTGTACCAGTTTGGCGGGCCCAGCCATGTCGATACCTTCGACATGAAGCCCGAAGCCGCCGACGGCCTGCGGAGCCACTTCCGGCCGATTGCCACCAAGGTTCCTGGGACCATCGTCTGCGAACATCTGCCGGAAATGGCCCAGGTGATGGATCGAGTGGCACTGGTCCGCTCGGTCCACCACACCATGAAGAACCACAATCCGGCCAGCTATTACGCATTGACGGGCCGTGCGCCGCCGGTCGACGATATCCGGCTGCCTGAATCCCTGGACCTGTTTCCCGCTTATGGATCGGTGGTGGAACACGTCGCGCCGGCCAGGCAAGGGCTGGCGACATTCGTCGCCGAGCCGTATTTGATCCGAGATGGCTCCATCACGCCGGGCCAAGGAGGCAGCTTCCTGGGACCGGGGTTTGATCCGTTGTTGATTACCGGCGACCCCAACGCAGACGCTTTTCAGCCGCCAGAGTTTTCGCTGCCCGAGGGGATTGACCCTGCCCGCCTGGCCGATCGCCGCGAAATGCAAGCACTGATTGATTCGCAAGCCAGATTGCTGGACCGCTCGGCCCACGTGCAAGGGCTAGAAGCCTGCTACGAGCGGGCCTACGGGCTGATTAACTCGACCGAGGTGCGGCAAGCGTTTGAACTTTCGGCCGAGAGCGAGGCCACCCGCCTGGCCTATGGGCGAACAACCTACGGCCAAAGCTGCCTGCTGGCCCGACGACTGGTCGAGGCGGGTGTCAAGTTTGTCAATGTCTATTTTTCTGGATCGATTGGCGGACAAACGACAACCGGCGGCGGTTGGGACACGCACGGGTTTGGCAACACGCGGATGTATCCCATCCTGACGGCCAACCATTTGCCGCTGACCAATCAGACGCTGCCTGTCTTGCTGAATGACCTGGAACAGCGCGGGCTGTTGGACGAGACGTTGGTGGTCTGGATGGGCGAATTTGGCCGCACTCCCAAACTCAACGAAAACATCAGCCGCGACCACTGGCCGCATTGCTACACCGTCCTGTTGGCGGGCGGAGGCATCCGGGGAGGTGCCATTCACGGCGCTTCTGATGCCGACGGGGCATTTCCCATTGCAGATCCCGTGCGGCCCGACGATCTGGCAGCCACCATGTTCTGGCTGCTGGGCATCGACCCGGCCACCGAAATCCACGATCGCCTGAACCGGCCTTGGCCGATTGCGGCGGGCCAGCCTATATCTTCGCTCGTGGGATGACCGCCCACGTAAGCCAAAGTGCTTGGGTGCCCGCGGATTAGACGAGAAACCACGATCGCACGGTTTGACAACCGCCACCGGTGGCCTAGGTTTGCCAAACGGCTAGCCAGGGCGCATTTTTCCTTGTGTATGGACCACGCTCGCGCCCCCGCGGCCGATTACGCCACGCTCCGTGGAAGGCTGCATGGCCACCGCATCAACGACCACCACCAACCGCGCTAGGACTATTGCGCGGCTGACGCGGGCGGGTGGGGCTGTGCTCTTGGCGATTCTCTTGGCCGTCGCCTCGGTTCATGTAATGTTGTTGCGTCCGGGGCATGTGTGGGGCGACGACTTCAGCATGTATTTATTGCACGCCCGCTGCATTGCCGAGGGGCGGGCCTTCACCGATACCCCTTATATCTACAATCCCGACTATGCTTTTCTAGGTCCGCCGGCCTATCCACCGATTGCGCCGCTGTTGATGGCACCGGTCTACTGCCTGTTTGGCCTGAATCTGTTGGCCATCAAAGGGTTGATGGTCGGCTGTTTTGTAGCCGCGTTGGGTTTCTTGGCGCTGCTAGTGCGGCAGCGGCTATGGCCATGGTACGTCGCGCTGCTGTTGGTACTGGTGGGGGTGAACGTCTTCTATCTGCGCTGGATTCCGTACATCGGCTCCGACGCGCCGTTCTTGGTGTTTTTGTTTCTGGCGCTGTGGTTGATGGAGATGATGTTGGGCCATTCGACCGTCCCTCTTGCAAAGGGAGATGGAGAAGGTGTTTCAATAAAGAAACCGAAGTTGCCGCTGGCGCTGGCTGTGGGCGTGACGATCTATCTGGCTTTTGGCACCCGCACCGTTGGCGGCGTGTTGTTGCCGGTGTTATTGGTGACGGACCTGCTGCGATCGCGACGTCTGAGCCGCGGCACCCTGCTGGCCAGCTTGGTGTTTGCCCTTCTGGTGGCGGCCCAATACCTGCTGATTCGCCCGACGGGCGGCGGATATGCCGATCAACTCAATTTGGAGCCGCTGGTGCTGGCTCGCAACGCCGCGCAGTACGCCTCGCGATTGGTGGCCGTTTGGTCAAACGGCTATTGGGTGCCGCTGGCCGCGGCGCTGGGACTGGCGTTTCTGGTCCTGGCCCTGCTGGGCTACGTGCGTGCGGTCCGCCAGCGGATCGGCGCGACGGAGGTCTTTCCCGTGCTCTATCTGGGGGTGATCTTGCTGTTTCCCAGTTACCAAGGTGAACGGTTCCTGCTGCCCGTCTTGCCTCTTTACGTCTTCTATGCGCTGCTGGGATTGCAATGCCCTTGGTTGGAAAGTGGTGGCCGCGAGCGGCGCTGGATCGCGCCGACGCTGGTTTCCTTGGTGCTGACCACGACGGCGGCGCGGCTCTCGGCCCATGACTTTGGCGCCATTGCCGAAGGGCTACACCGGCCCGAGTCGGCCGCGCTGTTTGATTTTGTCAGCCAGCATACAGGCCCGGACGACGTGTTCGTGTTTGCTAAGCCGCGTGCGCTAGGGTTGATGACCGGCCGCCGCGCGGCGGCCTTTCATCGCGCGACGGACGACAGCCAAATGTGGGACTTCCTCGACCGCATCAACGCCGGCTACGTCGTATCGTTCGACAACGACCGGCCGCTGGCCGACGAGGAGGAACGGGCACTCGCCAACTATCTGCGAGCCTTCATCGCCCGCCACGGCCAGCGCCTGGAACCAGTCTACGCCAACCCAGACTTTCGGGTTTATCACATTAGGCGGAACGGGGCAGCGTTGCCCGTGGGTTCCCATCCGACAAATTGAATGCGGATTGTCGCCGTCGGAATACGGTTCCCACTGCGGTCGGCGAAGAAATCGCCTCCAACGGCAACCCCGTTTGTCCCGCCCTACCCCCGCCACGTAGCGGGTATATACTTAAAGAGGAATCTCCTACTCCAGACGATACTTAAACCTCTCCCTTATCCAGGCTTTCGCCGATGACGACCCTCTTGGCAACAGGCCCTGCGCCTCGGTTTGAACTGGCCCCCTACAAGTCGCTCGACAATGTCACACTGACCGAGCGGATACAAGCGATACGGGCAGAGCTTGGGTCGAAACTGTTGATTTTGGGGCATCATTACCAGCAAGACGAAGTCATCGCCTTGAGCGATTTGCGGGGAGACAGCTACCAGCTTAGCCAGATGGCCGCCAGCAGCAGCGATTGCCGCTACATTGCTTTTTGCGGCGTCCATTTCATGGCCGAGACGGCCGACGTGCTGGCCAACCGGCCGGACAAGCTGGCCGAACGCGGCGGCGAGCGCGTGACCGTGGTCTTGCCCGACATGGCCGCTGGCTGCTCCATGGCCGACATGGCGATAATCGAACAGGTCGAAAACTGCTGGTCGGAGTTGGGCGAGGTCATCGACACCGACGATGTTACGCCCGTCACCTACATCAACTCGGCGGCCAGTCTAAAGGCCTTCTGCGGCCGCCACGGCGGGATTGTCTGCACCTCCAGCAACGCCAAAGCTGTGCTTGAATGGGCCTTCCGCCGCACCAAACGCGTGTTGTTCTTTCCCGACCAGCACCTGGGCCGCAACACGGCCAAGGCGATGGGCGTGCCGCTAGCGGAAATGCCCGTTTGGGATCCGTATCTGGAACTGGGAGGCAACAGCGAGCAGCAACTGCAAGACAGCCGCGTCTTGTTGTGGAAGGGGCATTGCAGCGTCCATCAGATGTTTCGCACCGAGCATATCGATCAGTTTCGATCACGGTTTCCGGGAATCAAGATTCTGGTCCACCCGGAATGCACGATGGAGGTCGTCGATGCTGCCGATGTACGCGGTTCCACGGGCAAGATCATCCGCGAGGTGGAAGCGGCCCCAGCCGGCAGCAAGTGGGCTATCGGCACCGAATTGCACCTGGTCAATCGGCTCAAACAAGAGCACCCGGAACAAGAAATCCACTTTCTGTCGCCGGTCGTCTGCATGTGCGCCACCATGTACCGCATCGACCTGGCCCATCTCTGCTGGACGGTCGAGAACCTGGCGGCCGGCACGCCGGTGAATATCATCGAAGTCGATCCCGAAACCACCCGCTGGGCGTTGGTGGCCCTAGAGCGGATGCTAGAAGTGAAATAGCGCGTTAGAATCCGGCACGCTCGATCGGTACACCCTCTTTCGCACCTACCAGGATTCTTAGGCATGGCGGTATTTCTTGGCATCGATATTGGCACTTCCGGCACCAAGACCCTGGCGATTAACGAACGGGGCAAAATATTGGCCTCGGCCACGGTCGAATACCCCTGCTACCACCCCAAGCCGCTGTGGAGCGAGCAAGACCCAGAGGATTGGTGGCAAGCCACCATCAAGACCGTGCGGGCCGTGATGAAACAGGCCCGGCTGAAACCGGCCGATGTCAAGGCGATTGGGCTGTCGGGCCAGATGCATGGCTCGGTCTTTCTCGACAAGAAGAACCAGGTGGTGCGCAAGGCCCTACTGTGGAACGATCAACGGACCACCGCCGAGTGCCAGGAGATTGAACGCCTGGCGGGGGGCCGCGCGGAACTCATCAAACTGGTCGCCAACCCCGCCCTGTCGGGCTTTACCGCCCCCAAGATATTGTGGCTGCGCAATAAAGAGCCTAAGAACTTCCAGAAAACAGCCAAGGTGTTGTTGCCCAAGGACGATGTCCGCCGCCGGCTGACGGGCGAGTTTGCCACCGAGGTCAGCGACGCCAGCGGCATGCTACTGCTGGACGTGCGCAACCGCTGTTGGTCGAAGACGCTACTGGACAAGCTGCAATTGGACGAAAACCTATTGGCCCGCTGTTACGAGTCCGAGGAAGTTACCGGCCAATTGACAAGCGAAGCGGCCAAATTGTTGGGGCTCTCCACCGATTGTGTGGTCGTTGGCGGGGCGGGCGACTGCGCGGCCGGCGCGGTCGGCAATGGCATTGTATCGCAAGGGGTGCTGTCTACTTCCATCGGCACGTCTGGCGTGATGTTCGTCCATAGCGACAAGGTCGAAGTCGATCCGCTGGGCCGGCTGCATACGTTTTGCCATGCGGTGCGCGGCAAGTGGCACATGATGGGAGTCAATCTTTCGGCAGGCGGCTGCATGCATTGGTTCCGCGACCAACTTTGCCAGGCCGAAGTAGCCCAAGAAAAGAAAACCAAGGTCGATACCTACCATCTTCTCGATGCCGAAGCGGCCCAGGTCCCTTCCGGCAGCGAGGGGCTGTTCTTTTTGCCCTATCTGTCGGGCGAACGAACCCCGCATGCCGACCCCGATGCCCGCGGCTGTTTTATCGGGCTGACGCTGGCCCACACCCGCGGCCATTTAACGCGGGCCATCATGGAGGGTGTCACCTACTCCATGCGGGACAGCCTGGAAATCATCCGCGGGCTAGGAGTGCCAGTGCGGCAAATTCGGGCATCTGGGGGCGGGTCGAAGAGCCCGCTGTGGCGGCAGATTCAGGCCGACGTATTCGGGGAAAAGGTCGTCACGGTCAATAGTCAGGAAGGAGCGGCCTTTGGCGTGGCCTTGTTGGCGGCCGTGGGGGCGGGCACCTACAAGAACGTAGTGGAGGCCTGCACGGCCACCATCAAACCGATCAGCCAGACCGCTGCCAAAGCTAGCGCCAAGCGCCAACACGACGCGGCCTTTCCCATCTATCAGCAGTTGTATCAATCCTTGAAGAAAGACTTCAAAGCCATCGCGGCGCTGGGCTGATGCGGGGTGACTCGCCTCCAAAATTCGGCTTTTGTCTCAAGACCGGCCCGCAATCCGTCGATGTCCGAAACGGGAGCATGTCTGCGCACGGATTGCGCACCTTGCCGATGTCTGTGCTAGCGGCCAGGAGGGCCGAATATGCGTCTTCATTCCATCGCGGTTGCTTTGGCTTTTGTCACGCTAACCATGAACGCGAGGGCGGACGAGCCGCGCTACGTTCAACAGAACGGCGTTACCTATCTGGAGACGCCCACTTCCGCCACTGTGCGCCGACTGGTGCCAGACACTCGTATGGAAGAGCGGGAAGAAACCGTTTATCGCCGCGAAATCCACAACGAAGTCAAAGAGGTCGAGCGCCGATACAGCGTGCCGATCACCGAGTACCGCCGCGAGATGCGCTGGCACGGCACTTGGAATCCGTTCTCGCAGCCCTACATGGTTGAGCACCTGGTCCCCGTCACCCGCTGGGAAACCCGCACTGAAACGGTAAAAATCCCCACGGCCCGCGTGGCGCTGGTCCCCGAAAAGCGGACGCGGCAAGTTCCCATTACGACCTACAAAGAGATCGAAGTCCCGGTGGTCGCCCGCACGATCGTGCCTCCGTCGCGAACGTACTCGCCAGCACCCACCGTCGCCGCCGCGCCCAGAACCAACATTGCCACGCGCAACAGGGCCGCCGCTGGCGATCCGTTCGTCAACAACAGCACAATCGACTCCTCCGCTGCCCGCGTGGGGGGCGTCTCTCGCTTGGACAGCGACCCGCCACGTCAATCGAGCCGGCACGACTGGCGTCCGCTCGACAGCACCACTCGCCGCCGCTAGCCGCCGGTTGTATCGGCCCTTCATCCGCCTTACAACGTAACCAACGGTTACGTTGATTTGCCCGCGTGGATGGAGACTTGCTGATGCTGCCACGATTTGCTTCGTTCTGTTTACTGGCCGCCGCTTGCCTGCTGGCGTCTCTGGCTTGGACTGCCGAACCCGATCAAGAGGCGGTGGAAGAATCCGCTTCTCAGCCGGTTCGGCTGCCGGGCCTGCGAGCCAAAGGGCATATCTTGCTGCCCAATCAATGGTCGCTGCGGCCGGCGGGCAAGCAGATCAAACTGGGTGACTTTCCCGTGAATATCGCCTTGCATCCCATGCAAGACTGGGCGGCCGTGCTGCATGCCGGCTTTGGCGATCACGAAATAGTCTTGGTCGATCTGAAACGCAACCGCATCTCGTCGCGGGTTAATCTGGACCAGACTTTTGTGGGCCTCTGTTTCGATCCGGCGGGCGAACGCCTGTTTGGCAGCGGCGGAGAGTTCGAGGTCGTCCACCAGTTTTCTTTTCGAGATGGGCTGCTGGGCGACCATCGGCAGATTGCCATTGCCAAGCCCAGCGAGAAGTTTGTACCGGCCGGGCTGGCTTGCAGTGCCGACGGCCAGACGTTGTACGTCGCTAACCCCTGGGGAGATACCGTCGCGGTTGTATCCCTGGCGGAGGAAAACAGTGTTCGCCATATTAAGCTGCCCAAGGAGAGTTATCCCTACACACCGCTCCCCGACCAGGATGGCAGGCGGTTGTTTGTCAGTTTGTGGGGCGCTGCTGGCGTGGCGGTGGTTGATCTGGAACAACCAGACGAGCCGGCCATTTGGAAGACCGAATCGCATCCCACGGAGCTGATCCTGGCCCCCGATGGCCAGCGGCTGTTTGTGGCTTGCGCCAATAGCAACACGGTGACGGTGCTGGATACATCCGACGGCCACGCCCAAGAGGTGATCTCCAGCTCGCTTTATCCGAACGCGCCTAACGGCAGCACGCCTAACAGCCTGGCATTGTCTTCCGACGGGCGAGTGCTGTTCATTGCCAACGCCGACAACAACAATCTGGCGGTGTTCAACATCAGCGAGCCGGGCCAAAGCCGCTCCATGGGGCATGTGCCTGTCGGCTGGTATCCCACGTCGGTGCGCTACGATGCCCACAGCCATCGTATTTTGGTGGCTAACGGCAAGGGGCTGATGTCGCAAGCCAATCCCCAAGGGCCCAATCCCCTGGCCGACCCGCCCGCTTCCGTACGGCAATACATTGGAGGGCTGTACCGCGGCACGCTGAGCGTGATCGAGCCGCCGGGCCCGGGCGACATGGCCAAGTATTCGCAGTCCGCCTATCTGGCGAGTCCCCTGAATGCCGACAACGCTCCACCGGTCAAGCCGCGCGACGAGGACAACCCCATACCCGCGGTACTGGGTGGCGGCAGCCCCATCGAGCACTGTATTTACATCATTAAAGAGAACCGCACTTACGACCAGGTATTTGGCGACATGCCCCAAGGAAACGGCGACGAGAATCTCTGCCTGTTTCCAGAAAAGGTCACGCCTAACCACCACGCGTTGGCCCAAGAGTTTGTGTTGCTGGATAACTTTTACGTGGAGAGCGAGGTCAGCGCCGACGGCCACGAGTGGAGCATGGCGGCCTATGCCACCGATTTCGTGGAGAAGACCTGGCCTTTGGTCTATCGCGGCGGCAAGGGAAAACTGGTCTACCCCAGCGAGGGGACGTTTGACATCGCCACGCCCGCCGGCGGATACCTGTGGGACCGGGCCGCCGAGGCGGGTGTCTCTTACCGCAGCTACGGCGAATTCATCGAGAACGGCCGCACGCCCGACGACCCGGCGTTTTCCGAGGTGGAAGCCCTCAAAGGCCATTTTGATCCCCAATTTCGCGGGTATGACCTGGACTACCTGGATGTCAAACGGGCCGACCGTTTCATCGAGGAGCTACAGCGCTTTGAGAAGGAAGGCGAACTGCCGCAATTGATTTTCTTGCGGCTCCCCAACGACCACACCTACGGAGTGAATCCGAACAAGCCCACTCCCACGGCCATGGTCGCCGACAACGACCTGGCACTGGGTCGAGTGGTGGAAGCGGTCAGCCGCAGCAAGTTTTGGCCCAAGACGGCCATCTTTGTCGTGGAAGACGACGCGCAGAATGGATCGGACCATGTCGATGCCCACCGCACCGTCGCCCTGGCGATCAGCCCATACATTCGCCGCGGTACGGTCGATTCGACCATGTATTCCACTTCCAGCATGTTGCGGACGATGGAGTTGATTCTAAACCTGAAGCCGATGAGCCAGTTCGACGCGGCGGCCACGCCCATGTACGCGTCTTTCGGCGGCCAAGCGGACAACACGCCCTACGAGCATCGGCCGGCCGGCGTCGATCTGACGGCGGTCAACCGGCCCGATGCCTGGGGTTCGCAAGTCTCTCAACAACTCGACTTCAGCCGCGAAGACGCCGCCGACGACCTGGTGCTGAACGATCTGGTGTGGCGCAGCGTCCGTGGTGCCAATTCCCCCATGCCCGCCCCGGTGCGGGCCTCGTTCGTCATCAATGTGGATGATGATGACGACGATGAAGAGATAGAAGCAGAGGCCGACAAGAGCGACGAAAATGACGATGACTAAAATTGGCTCGCCAAAAATGTTCTTGTTCCATCGGGGCTGAAATCGAACCCAGGTAGTATCGCCATGCCGCACATTTCATTGCCAGAGGGATTGCCTGGCATCGTTGGCCCGTTGGTGGCTTATCCCGCCACCGCCAAGCACATACGCGGGCTCGCCCAAGAGCTGTTGCGCGGTCCTTCCTCACTAACGCCGGCCGAACGGGAGATAATCGGTGCCCATGTGTCGTCGGGCAACGAGTGCCAATTCTGTGCAAAGTCGCACGCCAGTGCCGCGCGGCACTTATTGGGGGAGAACGCGGAGTTGATGGACGAGGTTTTGGCCAACGCCAGCAGCCCCCGGCTGGATGAAAAATTACGTGCACTGCTCACCATTGCCGGCAAGGTACGCCAAGATGGCAGATCGGTTACCGCGGAGGACATCGCCCGCGCCAGGTCGGCCGGTGCGGACGATCGGGCGATCCACGATACCGTGCTTATCGCGGCATTGTTCAGCATGTCCAACCGCTACGTGGATGGCCTGGCGACCTTTACACCCACCGACGCCGCGCACTACGACGAGGCAGGCAAAGCACTAGCAAGCGTGGGATACAATTCACCGGCCGAGTAATGACCTACATGCCCGCTGGCTTCTTTTGATGCCAGTCGGTGGCGGATTGATACATGTGGGCCGCCCGCAGCAGGCGGTCTTCTTCAAAGGGGGGAGCTTGCAGTTGCAGGCCAATCGGCAGGCCCGACTTGCTCATTCCGCACGGCAAGGCAACGCCCCCCACGCCAGACAAGTTGGCGCTTACCGTGTACAGATCGACCAGGTACATCGCCAAGGGGTCGTCGGCCTTGTCGCCAATCTTGAAGGCGGGCGTGCTGGTGACGGGACCAGCGATAAGATCGACCTCTTGAAAGACTTTGTCGTAGTCTTGCCGAATCAGCCGGCGGACCTTGAGCGCCTTGAGATAATAGGCGTCGTAATAGCCGGCGCTTAGGGCGTAGGTCCCCAGCATGATGCGGCGTTTGACCTCCGGCCCAAATCCTTCCGCCCGGCTCAGGCGGTACATGCGGACCAACGCGTTGTCTTGGTTGCGCAGCCCGGCCTCGTCGCCGGCGGCTTGCAGCTTGGAACGCTCGGCCGCCAGTTCCTGGGCCATCGCCGGCACGTCGGCACGGTGCCCGTAATGCACGCCATCGTAGCGGGCCAAATTGCTGGACGCCTCGCACGGCGCGATGATGTAATAGGTCGCCACGCCGTACTTGCCGTGCGGCATGGAGACCTGTTTGACCGTCGCCCCCAGCGATTCATACACGCGGATAGCCTCGCGCACGGCGGCTTCTACATCGGCATCCAAACCGGCCGCGAAATGCTCCCGCACCAGCCCCAGCTTCAGGCCCTTCAACGGCTGGCCAACGGTTTGCGAGTACGGCACCGTCGGCACATCGACCGAAGTCGAGTCGCGAGGGTCGTGGCCCGCCATGGCCTCTAGCAGCAGGGCCGCGTCCTGGGCCGTGCGGGCCATCGGGCCGATCTGGTCCAGGCTGCTGGCAAACGCCACCAGGCCATACCGGCTGACGCGGCCATAGGTGGGCTTCAACCCGGTGATGCCGCACAGCCCGGCGGGCTGGCGAATGGAACCTCCCGTGTCGGTGCCGACGGAAAGGGGCGTCATCCGCGCGGCCACGCAAGCCGCCGAACCGCCGCTGCTGCCGCCAGGGATGCAATCCAAATTCCAGGGGTTGCGGGTCTTTTGATAGGCTGAGTTCTCGGTCGAGCCCCCCATGGCAAACTCGTCCATGTTGGTGCGGCCCAGCAACACGGCATCTGCCTTACGCAGCCGCTGCACCACGGTGGCATCGTAAGGGGGGCGAAAATGTTTCAGCATCTTCGAGCCGCAAGTGGTCGGCTCGCCGCGGGTGCAAAGCACATCCTTAACCGCCACCGGCAGCCCGGCCAGCGGCCCCAGCGGCTGCTTGGCAGCGCGGCGGCGGTCGATCTCCTCGGCCTGGGATAATGCCGCGGCTTCATCCACCCGCAAGAAGGCCCCCACGCGTCCGTCATGCCGGGCAATCTGGCCCAGGCAAGCCTTGGTAATCTCGACGGAACTCAGGCGGCCAGCGGCCATTTCGGCCAGCAGTTGGCTGGCTGATTGATCGGTCAAATTCATGGAAACTAGCGCGGGCACAAAGAGGGCGGTCAAAGCGCGAACATCGCAACGGCGGGCATTATAGAGGACATGCCCCGCCGCGGGGAGGTGCGCGCCCGTAGGAGCCGATTCCATCGCCGATGCTGTAGGAGCCGTCTCTGACGGCGATTGTGTGCGCTCCGTCCGTAGGTATCGGCGCGATGGCTGACCGACTATTGTTCCGCGTTAGGATCCGATACGAAATAACTTCCTCATGCGAACTCCCTCTCCCGCGGCGAGAAAGGGGGCAGATGTTGCGGTTGGAACGTCCAGGGTAAGTCATCGCCTTGGAAGTGGCGGCAGTAGGTTGAAGTGCCTCCTGTTCCAAAATTGCCGTGTTTTGGGGGGGGTGTGGTGCGGGTAAGCGTAGCCGCAAAGCTCCTATCTTGCCGGCTCGATGCGCGGGACCGCGGGCCATCTCCGCGACGGTCGCCGGGCATGGGGCGTCCCAATTCACCGCCAGCGGCAAGGCGGGAGCCATGCCGCTACGGGGGGCCAATCGGCCTTACCTGTTCCAAAAATGCCGTGTTTCGGGGGGGTTGTGGTGCGGGTAAGCGTAGCCGCAAAGCTCCTATCTTGCCGGCTCGATGCGCGGGACCGCGGGCCATCTCCGCGACGGTCGCCAGGCATGGGACGTCCCAATTCACCGCCAGTGGCAAGGCGGGAGCCATGCCGCCACGGGGGGCCAATCGGTCTTACCTGTTCCAAAATTGCCGTGTTTCGGGGGGTTGTGGTACAGATTAGCCTGCAAAAAGCGTGAATTTTGGCGAGTGCGCACCGATAGCGCCCCGCGTGACGACCGCGTTTCAAAAAATATGGACAGGCCCCGTGGCACGTACCGGTCGGCGGAGGGAGCGGCGGGAAAGTCGTCGCTCCCAAATTGGCCGAGCAGCCGGCAACGGTAGCCGTAATAAGTGACTCGCCCGATCGACCGCCCGCCACGGCCATGCTGTTCGAGCACGCGGCGGACGACGATGCTTGGGCGGTTTAGGGGCTTCGCGCCCGCTAGACGTGCAAAGACCACGTCGGCGCGCAAAGCCGGACGCTTGTGATTGTACAAGAAATGATCTTTTTGTAAACTATTAAAATAGTTAGTTATAAATATATTATCTGTGCCTGCTTAAGGGCCAGGCGAAAGTGGCTTGCCGTCGCCTAAGCCCCCTTCAAAGCCCTCGCCGCATCCGTCAAGGATCGCTTGTGAATCCTGGCCGAGCGAATAGCACCGGCTCCACGGCGGTCTGAGTCTCCGCGGTGTTGGAGTTCATGCGGCCGATCTCGTAACATGCATACCAGAAATACGTTAGGCCCTAAACCCGGCCGAATGGCCCATGCTCAATTTATGGGTGTCCCCTGGCTGCGGAGAATGCCAGCCGCTAGAATCTTAGCAATGACAGCGCGACGCTCGTCGGGCGTCATGGAGAAAGAGTCGTCGAATGGTCGCATGTGGAGCCTCCGTGTGGAGATGCCCACAGCGGCCTTCGCTTGGCGACCCGCGCGGTGTCTGGCGAAACAAGAAGGTTAACAGCCTCTATCTGTTAACCTACCCAGTGACTGCCTAAGAAGACGAAGGGA
>JBFWUW010000111.1:0-15505 GCA_050247075.1 Pirellulales bacterium
CGGCCAAGTTCCTGGGATTGTTCGGCGGACAAGAGGCCGAGATTCGGGCCGGATTGTCGCCCGAAGAGCAACGCCTCATGGATCAGAACAAGCTGGCCGCCAAGATCAAGCAGGCCCAAATTAACCGGGGCTTCCTGGAACGGGGAATGGGGTTCGGCGGCGTGCAATCGTTTTCCGAGCAAGCCCTAAACCTGGACGCCCTGGATCGGCAGATCTCGGCCTGGACGTTGCAACTCACCAAGCTTCGCAACACGCCGCTTGGCACGGGCACGGGCGTCGGGCCAGACGTGGCGGGTGCTCATGCGGCGGCTGTCTCACGTGGAAGTGCTGCCGCGGGCGGCGTGCTAGTGAATGACAACAGCCGGCGGGAAATGGCCATCAACATGACGGTCAACACTAAGGAAGTAGACCCGGCTAAGCTGCTTGACGCCACGGAAGCGGAAGCCCGCAAACGGGGCATGGACACCACCGGACGCACGGCAGGCAGGCGACAAGCCCGGACGCCCGCCAACAGCCGAATCAGATAGGCGGCTTGTTGCCGCACGCTGGCGGGTGACTGTGCTACGACGCCCGCCAGCACTTTTCCAATAGGGCAGGTATAGCACTTTGATATACTTTGAAATGTATATCGTAGTGATATACCAACAAAATTTTGGATAAAAACTCTTGACAAGGGCGGGAGACTCTCTAAGATTCCGACCGTCGATGGCAGCCGTTGCCGTCGCGGAGGAATCTCTTACGGAGGAATCGCAGTATGAGACACACGAAAACCGATCTTTGCTGGGGAGAATCGGAAGTCAACAGCGGCAGGATTGCCGTCGCCAAGGCCGCGGCTCTCGGCATTGCAGGGACTGACCCCAAGGCAATCGAATTCGTCGAAGCGGCGTTTGAAGTCAAGCAGGCATGGGCTGGCTACCTCGACGGAAAGGACGAATCGTTGGATTGTCTCTCCGCTGCACTGCACCGGCTGGAAAAGGCCACGTTTGAAAAGCGGCCTGCAAGTCTCAGCCTGGAAATCATTAGCTGCCCGTTCGACAACATCGCTGATGAAATCGCGGACTACCGCATGTACTATCACCTCGCCTTCAACAACGAAGGGATGGAATTCGGGCACGTTGGCCGAACGGTGGGGGATATGTGCGACGACGCGAGTGAGACTGTCGGCGAGCTTGTCCACGGCATTCTCAGCAGAGCACAAGATGTGCTACATCAATGGGCCGAGAGTCGGGCCAACAAAAACTGTGAGACAACAGGACTCACTCACTGCGATCGACCCGAACTGGATGGAAGCTCGGAAGTCGAGAAGTTCATTGCCGAGCTTGCGAACCAATCTGATTGAATCTCGTTCCTCCTGCCCCTTGCCGTAACGGACTGCGGCCGGGGGGCTTCTCATTTGAAAGGACTGGCATGGAAGCCAAACCAGGTGACATCGGGTATTGTTCTGATAACACCAACAACCAGCCGGAATATATTCCGTCACGGGCTATGATCTGGGCGGAATGCCAGCGTATCCAAGCGACCTGGACGGAGGAGGAGCGGCGGTTGCGGCGTGGCGAGAGGCCACCGGATCGAGTCGAGTTTGAACCGGTCACTCCTGGCCGGTTCGAGTAACCCACCAACAATCGAGGAGGAAAAGCATGGGAAACAGAAGCATAAAGGCCAAGAAGCTACGCAAACGCAAACTGCGAGACGCTGAGCGGGCCGCGGCTGAAAAGCGGATTGAGGCGACGGAAAAGGAGATGGGGGACATTTTCAAGTCGCTACACCAATCGCTACTCAAGTCGTCCCGTGATGCATACAAAGTAGCCGGCATTTTGCTGCATGTGTTTGATGATCCAGAGTTCCGTGAAAGTCTTGGCGACGATTCTGACGAAGCTGCCTACGCTGCCCTCGACGCAATCACGGAAGGCGATTGGCTGTGGTGGAGCGACGCCAAAGAGGCAATTGCCATGTTGCGGGCGTTTCCTGAACAGGAACAATGGATCAAGCCCGGCGTGGGGGCCATTCGCGAGCATGTACGGTCCAAAGAACCGCCGCGGATCGGCAGAGGCTTCATGAGCAAAAGAGCGAAGTCATAACCAACAGTAGCGACACCCACCGAGCGCCCGGTCACTCTTGGCCGGGCGTTTTCGTTTTGCCGGCCTTCGACGTTCGCACGTGCGGGCCGATCGCCCTGCCCATCGACCTTAGACTCATTCAGGGCGGGCGGGGCTTAGAACGCATTCTAGAGCGTCGGCCAATTGTGGCAGCGCTGCCACATTGCCCGTGGGCTGTACTGGCTTTGTACTGGATTAACCGCCGCCATGCCCGGTTTTCGCCGCAATTCTAACGCCACGAATGGCAACACTTGCATACTGTATTTCAGCGTGATAATGTGCTGCCGCCCCGGTGTTTAGTCGCACTTTTAGAGGCACGCCAGATTAGCTTGGGGTGCACGAGGTCGCAGGTTCAAATCCTGTCGCCCCGACTATTCTCGACTTTGAGCCGTTCGGCGAGTCCGTCGAACGGCTTTCTCTTTGTGGTGACTAGAGTTACGTCGCTCAAAGTACGGTTCAAACAAACCAGATCGAGGATTTCGCGTTTTCGGTGCATGTTTGAACCGCGCCACGTTTCGGTGGCGTTCTGGCTAAAGTCGAAGACCGCCGGGGCCAGCTCGCCCGCGTTCGGAAACGCCTCGCCCGGCGAGCCCAACCCCTCCTCGATCTTGATGGCTTCCGATTTGAAAGCCGAGACCTTGGCGTCGTAGATCACCTGGTCGATGGTGCCCGCGAGGTAGGCGTCGAGCAAACGGTCCTGCATGTTGGCCAGTTCGGACTTGCGCTTCGCCAGCATGGCCTCTTGTCGACTGCGATGGGTCTTGATGTCGCCGACGGACGCGGCCAGGGATTCTCGGAACCATTCGGCGACCTCATGCGACGGCAGCTTCAGCGTGTTGAGGTCGTCGATGATCGCCAGCTCCACGTCGTCCGCCTTCCAGCGCACCACGGGATGGCGCACCTGGGATTGCGGATCAGCGAGCTGGCCAGCCTGCGCTGGACTGACGTCAAACTGGATCAAAACCTGTTTCGGATTGCTGACGAGCGGAACAGCCAGCGGAAGAGCCTCGCTGGCACGGCCCGCACCACCAAAGGCCGCCGTTCGCGCACGGTGCCCATCCATCCAGTGCTCAAACAAGTCCTCGTGAGTATGGCCCGGCACACCGACTGGTATGTCTTTCACTCCGCACGGGGTGGCAAGCTCCACCCGCGCAACGTGCTGCAGAAATTCATCGACGAAGTGATCGAGCCGCTCAAGTCGAAATTCCCCACGCCGACCGGCGAGACTGGCTTCGAGCACGGGCGGCTGCACAGCTTCCGGCACTTCTTCTACAGCCAAGCGTTCTTGGGCGGAGCGTCAGAGGGCGAGATGCGGGAATGGCTGGGCCATGCCGACTCCAAAATGGTTGAACACTACCGCCACCTGCGGAGCGAAGATGCTCAGCGCAAGATGGCCCAAATTGACTTCCTAGGTCGCCCGGACGTTTGTCCCGGCGACGTCGCGTAGTTTGTCGTTTCGTTTCTTTTTTAACCGGCGTCAGCAACGGCGCAGGGCAAGAGGTCGAGAGATCGTGATGACCCTGATGGCGACCGAACCGAAGACGGCACCTGTGAGCACCGGGGGGAATCCCTGGGCAAACGGGTGCAATTTCGGTCCGGTTTGTCCCAGTGTTTGTCCCAGTGACTGGGACAAATGCAAAACGCTCGTCGTAAGAAACTGCAGTGCAGCAACTTACAACGAGCGTTTGGAAAACAAGCGGAGAGGACAGGATTCGAACCTGCGGACCAGTTACCCGGTCACGGGTTTAGCAAACCCGCGCTTTCGACCACTCAGCCACCTCTCCGTACAATATACAGTTGCAAGTAATCTGCCTGCACCGCCTTTTCGGGCGAAATTGCGGCAGCGTTCGGTCAGACCGCAATGTGATTTTAAGGATTCCGTGGATTCAAGCAAGACCGGCTCTTTCGATGCGTTGAGCGGGTGTCCCATTTGGTTTTGATAGGGCGATTGGGTGGCGAAATTCGTCCCTAGGAGATATCGATCGATTCCGGGGCAAGCCCTGGGCCTTGCCATGATCCACAAACATCGGTTCCCGTGAGGGGCCAGGCAAGGTGCCATTGGGGCAAATGCATGTGCGGGAAAACCAAATTTTCTAGCACGCATGGTCGATTCCTAGGTCAAATAGCAGTGCGGCACAAGGGGATGTTCAAATCGGTCCCATGATTTTCCGAGCTTGAAGTAGCCGCATGGTCGCTATCGCTGCTCACCAGTTGGTTCCGCCCGCGTTGACCATGCTTTCGCCGCGCTGCTATACTCCGCGAAGCATTTCCGACCGTTCGGCCGCGACAATTGGCGGCCGTGGAGTATGGGCGTTGCCCGAACGGTTTTCATAGCCCCGCATCGCATTACGAGGGACCGCATGGCCAGCACAACCAGCAACGGCATTCGCGACGACATCACCCATTGCATCGGTAATACGCCACTGGTCCGTTTGCAGCGCATTACCGAGGGTTGCGTCGGCACGGTCGTGGGCAAGATCGAAAATATGAACCCGCTGTGGAGCGTCAAAGACCGCATTGGGCGGGCCATGATCGACGCTGCCGAACGCGACGGGTTGATCAAGGGAGACACGGTCATCATCGAGCCGACCAGCGGCAATACCGGCATTGCCCTGGCGTATGTGTGTGCGGCCCGCGGCTACAAGCTGATGGTCACCATGCCGGAAAGCATGTCGCTGGAGCGCCGCCGGTTGTTGAAGGCCCTGGGAGCGGAACTCATTCTTACGCCCGCCGCCGAGGGCATGCCGGGTGCCGTCCGCCGGGCGGAGGAACTCGTGGCCCAAAACGACAACTACTTCATGCCGCAGCAGTTTAAGAACCCGGCCAATCCAGAGATTCACCGCAAGAGTACCGCCGAGGAAATCTGGCGAGATACGGACGGCCAGATTGATATCTTCATCAGCGGCGTCGGCACCGGCGGCACCATCACGGGCGTGTCGGAAGTCATCAAGTCCCGCAAGCCAGGCCTGAAAACCATTGCCGTGGAGCCGACGGCCAGTCCGGTTATCACGCAGCGGATGGCTGGCCAACCGCTGAAACCAGGCAAGCACACCATTCAAGGAATTGGGGCGGGCTTCATCCCCGATGTGTTGAACGTGGACATCATCGACGAGGTCGTCCAGGTTCAGGATGAGGACGCCATGGAAACCGCCCGGCAATTGGCCAAGCAAGAAGGCCTGATGTGCGGCATCTCTTGCGGCGCGGCGGCTTGGGCGGCTATTCAGGTCGCCAAACGTCCGGAAAACGCCGGCAAGCTGATCGTGGTCATCTTGCCCGATATCGGCGAGCGTTACCTGTCGACCAAGTTGTTCCCGGAATAAGCCGGCTTGGCCGTGCTTCAATCGCGCGGGTCATCCTCCAAATCGTCGCCATAGCCCGGCGGAAAGATTTGCGAGGAGTCCTCTAAGTCGGCCATATCGTTGCGCTCATTGTCGGGATGTTGGTCGCTGAACTGTCGGACCCAGTAATCGACTTCGGCCGACGAAGGGCTTTGCGACCGGGCGTCGCTTGGTGAAGGTTCAGCCGGCGCGAACGGCATGGAACGCTGCTGGCCAAGTTGGTAACACCAGGAGTCGCTGTCAATGGCGGTGGCCCGGCGGCGTCGCGCCGCGCGTTGAATCCGGTGGTCGCCCGAGACGACCGTCAGTTTGCGAGGCGTCGCGTTGGCACGAATCAATTCTTCGATCAGCGTGTCGGCGCTGTCGTATTCCGAAGCGTATCGCACGGTGAGACCGTGGTGCGTAACCTCGCGCGGCAAGCCGGGCGGAGCGTAGGCGGCATCAAACACCACGGTCGTCTGGCGGCGGAGTTTTTCGTCTAGCGCGGCGGCAAGATAGTTCAGCAGGGCATTTCGCGAGCGTTCCAGGGTACCGGTGGCCAACGGGCCGCCAGAGGCCTTGCCGCGTGGGAAGATGCCCGCGGCATGCAGCAGGTTGTAGCCGTCGATGAGCAGCAACATGGAGGCGCTCGCGGCGCGGTGCGACAAAGCCGCCGCCGCTCGTTAGGAACGACGGAACGATTACTTCCCGACCTTAATGATCAATCTTCACCACTCCGCCGACAATGACTTTATCGGCCCGCCCGCGGAGTTCCCAACTTCCGAATGGCGTATTGGCGCTCTTTGAGCGGAACTGTCGTGGATCGACCTTCCACGGCGTGGTTGGGTCGATGATGGTCACGTCGGCATCGGCGCCAACTTGCAGCGTCCCCTTGTTAATTCCCAAGATTCGCGCGGGGTTGATGGTCAGCTTTTCGATGGCGGCTGGCCAGGTAAGATGCCCCGGCTCGATGAGTTGCGTCACGACCAGCCCGAGCGCCGTCTCCAGGCCCACGATGCCAAACGGGGCCAGGTCCAGCTCTTGCATCTTTTTCTCTTCCGCATGCGGCGCGTGGTCGGTGCAAATCACCTCGATCGTGCCGTCTTTCAGCCCTTCGATGCAGGCCTCGACATCTTCCGCCGCCCGCAGCGGAGGACTCATCTTGAAGTTCGAATCGAACGACCTCAGGCACTCGTCGGTCAGGGTAAAGTGGTGCGGACAGATTTCCGTGGTGACGCGGACGCCGCGGCGCTTGGCCCGCCGCACCAGATCGACACTCCCCACGGTCGAAACGTGCATCACATGGATTCGCCCGCCGATGGCTTCCGCCAGGGTGATATCGCGGCTGACCATGACATCCTCGGCCGCCGATGGCATTCCGGCCAGCCCCAACTGCAGCGACACGCGGCCTTCATGCATCACCGCGCCGCGGGTGAGCTCGCGGACCTCGGCATGGTTCAGAATGGGCTTGTCGAACATCAAGCAATACTCGAACGCCCGGCGCATCAGTTCGGGATCGTAAACCGGCGCGCCGTCGTCGCTGAAGGCCACGGCCCCCGCCTGCGACAACTGGCCAATTTCCGCCAGTTCATTCCCCTCGCGGTTCTTGCTGACGCAAGCCACGACGAACACGTTGCAGTTGCCGGCCCGCGCGGCTTGCTGGCCGACAAACTCCACGCCCGCGGGCGTGTCGATGGGGGGCTCGGTATTGGGGATGCAGGCGATGGAAGTGAATCCACCAGCGAGAGCGGCGGCCGTGCCGGTTTCAATGGTCTCGTCTTCCTCGCGGCCTGGCTCGCGCAGATGTACATGCATGTCGATCAGGCCGGGTGTGACAATCTTGCCCGTGGCATCAATCACGCGCTGTTGGTTCCCCGGCGGCACATCGAAGGCAGCCACGCGGCCGTTTTCGATCAGTACGCTGGTGACGCGGTCTATCTGCTGGCTGGGGTCAATCACCCGGCCGCCGTGAATCAACAAGGTGGCGGGTTGGGTCATGTGGCTGGCGATCATGGGATGAACTTTCGGATGGCGGCCAATTTTGAGCGCGAAACGGACTCGGCGGTTGGCTTGGAATCAGGCCCGCAATAACTTCGTACCTGCCATCTCCCACTTGACGAGGGCAGGGGAGGGCAAAAATATCGCCGAAGTTGTTCCGGGCCAGTTCCTTGGGCAAAATACCTGGCACCGGCTGCCTCCGATTCTACCGCCCTGGCACCCGCCGTCGAGCCAGTCTGAAGGATTGCTGTCACCAGCCGCGCCAGCAACGGTACAACCCGTTCGTCCGGCAAAGATTGCCAAAGTGTCCCCCTTGCTCGCGACGATAACTTCTCTTGTGACAGGTCGGACGCAACCCAGCGTCGCGGTGAGGGGGGATCCCACCTGACAGGCCGTCACACAAGAACCGATGGGCGATAGGCATTTTTGGCTGCGAGACAGACCTTGTGCTGAAAGGTTCTCGCGAAGTTAGCGGCATCAACCGCATTCATCCAATACCATTGCCGCTACGCCAACCTAACCACTTTTGAACCCCCGTTGCGCCCGATCACGCGGACATTTGCGCCTTAGGCATTAACGCGGAAAGCCACAAAATCCTTACCAGCATTTTCCCCGGGAGGGAAAAAAACAGCCCGGTGATGGCCTTCTCGGCCTCCCGGGCTGTTTTCGTTCTATCAAGTTGTTACCGCGATGGTCAGTTCTTAACCACCTCCTGGTTTTAGGCCATTCATCAAGTTACGGTTGGAAACGCTGGGGCTTACCAGCCGCAGCCACCCCAACCGCCGCCGTAATATCCGCCATAGTAGGCAGGATACCCTCCGCCGTAGAACGCGCCGTATGAATACGGCGTGTAGTAGGAGCGGTAATACCCGCCATAGGGGTATCCGCCGTAGTAGCCGCCCCAGCCACCACGATAGTACGACCCATAGTAGCCGTAACCCCCATAGCCACCCCAACCCCATTGAGCTTGGGCGGTTTGCGGGGTGCTGACCAGCAATGCGCCGACCAACACCACCATCATCAACGACACCTGCATCAGGCGCTTCAACATGGCATTGTCCCTCCCGAAAGACACCTTGCGGCGACCGCGAGAAGATCTGCTTTTGGGCCACTTTGTTGGAACGTCCAACATCGGGCCGCCGCTTGCATGGGCCGTTGGGCCTACCTGTAGCTCAACGTCTCCACCAGTGATTCTACGCAAGCAGTCCAGCCATGCCAGCAATCTTTCAAGAATTTAACACGTTTTCCTATTTGCTTGCAGTGGACACGTTGCCGCGCCGCCGACGCGGCGGCGCGGAACCCGTGTCGTTCCCTCGGCGAATTACCAGCCGCGATAGCCAAACGAGTAAAAACCCGGACCCGCGCTGTAGCCAAAATTCAGCGAAATCCCAGGACGATAGTAGGCACGTGGCGGCGGCGCGCAATAGCGTGGGGCGGGCGCATAGTAATGGACATGGCCGCCGTGGTGATGGTGGTGTCCGCCATACCCATGGCCACGATAGGCATAGCCGCCGCGGCCATGACCGTGTCCGCCATGCTGAGCCAGGGCGGCCCGCGGTTGCGCCAGCACTACCGCCGCCGCTACAACGGCCATCACGGCCACGGTTTGTAAGAATCGCTGCAACATTGAAAATTCCTCCGGGCGAGATATCGCGGTAAACCGCAAAAAGCCGCGCCAACCCCCTTGGCGGACTTTGTAGTGCCCCAGATGCATTTCGCATGCCAAGGAATGCACAACAAGAAATCGCCGATGGCAGCAACTCTGGCGGCGGCTTGGTCTTCTGGACTTCCAGATGCAGCGGCCGCTAGCGTTCGTCTTGCCGAAAAAGCGCGTAGACCCGGTAGGCATCTTCCAAAAAAGTCCGCAATTGGCGGGGATCGGCCCGCTTACCAGCCCGGAAGACAATCAACGATTGCTTGGCTCCTTCCACCGACAAACCGGCGTGTTGTTGAAAGTGAAAAATGGCATCTTCGTGGAACAGAGCGCGAATGGCGGCTTCATCGGTACCGCGTAGCAGGAACATTTTGGAAAACGTAGGGGAGTCCGCGAAGTCGATATCTTGCTGGCCAAGGACCGCCGCGATTTTGTCGGTGAACAGCTCGGGGCGAAGCTGAAACACCGGCAAGGCCAGCGCCGGCGACGAAATGCAAGCCACGGTTTGCTTGACATCGCGGCGGCTCTTGCCGTGGCCGATGGTGTATTGAAAATCAACGATCTTCACGGAGACCTCGCCCGTCGATGCGCGAATGACGTTGGCGTATTTGTGCCCGCGGCCCATGGAAAACAACGGCAGGCCGGCACTCTGGCCCGGCATCTCCGCGGCCAGGGCGGAAAACTCCAGGCCGAGTTCTTCCGCCGCCAATCGCAATCGCTCCGTCCGTTTTTGCTCCAGTAGCGAGCCGATGACCATCGACCCCACGATCAGCGCAATCACGCCGCCGACAATCAAGATTGGCAAAGCTATTTCCACGGCTTTTGATTCGCTCCCGCGCAAAGAAGGATTGCTTTCTAAGATTGCCTGCCTCGCTTCGCGCACCTAGAATCGGGACTGTGGCCTGACAACGATTCGCCCAAACAATAGGGCGTGCGCGATCAGAAAACCCACGTTAAACAAACTTGAGGCCAAGCGAAAGATACGAAGCCCTTCAATCGACTCCTACGTGCGTCTATCCGTTTTGTAAACCCAGATAAGACTTCCTTTGGCCCGATTGTTCGCATGCCCCGCGAATTTGCCCGTGACTGCCAATTTCAAAAACTCCTGGCGGGGGCCAAGGATATTTGTCTGCCGGGGCTGATGTTGGAAATGGCGACCGACGCCTATCCCGCCGTCGATGTGCTGGGCTGCCTGGCCGAGATCGAACGCTTGGGCGCGGCGGCGGCCAGGGCGGTCAAATCCTCACTTAACGAGCAACGCGGGCTGCAAGGTTCCCTGCACGAGATCAGCCGCTTGCTTTACGAACAAGAAGGCTTTGCCGGCAATACCGAGGAATACTACGATCCGCGAAACAGTTACCTGAACGAAGTCCTGCGGCGGCGGACGGGCATACCCTTGTCTCTGGGCATCTTATACATGTCAGTGGCCTACCGGGCTGGCATTCCCATGTACGGCATCGCCACGCCGGGCCATTTTATGATTGCCGCCCGCCACGCCGGCCGGGCCTGGTACGTCGATCCGTTTCAAGCGGGGGAAGTGCTGGACCTGGCGGAATGCCGTGTTCGCGTGGAAGCCAATTTAGGCCAAGATTGCGGCGACGAATATTTTCGCCCGGCCACTCACCTGGAAATCGCGGTGCGGACGCTGCGTAATCTCAAAGCGGCGTATGCCCGTGCCGACCGCTGGCCCGAGGTCTTACCCGTGCAGCGCAGGCTGGTCCTGATGCTTCCCGACCTGTTGGATGAACGCCGCGATCTGGGGCTGGTTCTGCTGCGCAATGGCGCGGCGTCGCAAGCCTTGCCGCTGTTCGAGGAATACCTGTCCAAGTGCGGCCCCAAAGAGGCCGAGGTTCTCAAGCCCTACCTGAGCACGGCCAAGCGCATGGCAGCGGAAATGAATTGACGCAAACTTAGTACCGCCACAGAGCAAGGACATCCGTGAAGAAGTCCGCAGGTCCGCCTAACCCGTTCTACGTATTGCTGGTCATCGTGGGGATTGCCTTTAGCATGACCGCCTGCGCCTATGGCGTGATGGCGGTGCGCGCGGTCAAGGCCGGGACCGCCGTCGAGGTTTCGCCCGACAACAGGTTAATTCAATTTCTTGACCAGCATGGTGCGAAACTGATGGCCGGCGAGATTGCCGCTCTGGCCGTGGCCACCGTGGCCGCGATGGTCAGCGACGGATGGTGGGCGCGGCGAAGCGAAAAATCGGCCGATTCCAGCCCGCGCGGAGAGTAGCATGGCCCGCCACAAACCGCGGCAAATCCTGGTCACGGGCGCAAGCCGAGGTTTGGGGCTGGCGCTGGTCGAGGGGTTCATCGCCGCCGAACACACGGTTGCTGGCTGTGCGCGATCTGCTACAGCCATCAGCGACTTACGGCACCGGTTTGCCGCTCCTCATCGCTTTGATGTCGTCGATGTGGGCCGCGATACCGACGTCCAAGCTTGGGCTGCCTCACTGCAAGCCGAGGGTTTCATACCCGACCTGTTACTTAACAACGCCGCCGTGGTGAACGCCAATGCGCCGCTGTGGCAGGTGCCGGCCGCCGACTTTGACCATGTGATCGACGTGAACATCAAGGGAGTGGCCAATGTCTTGCGGCATTTCGTGCCTGCCATGTTGGCCAGACAACAAGGCGTGATCGTCAACTTCAGCAGCGGATGGGGAAGATCGACTTCGCCGGAAGTTGGCCCCTACTGCGCCAGCAAATGGGCTATCGAAGGTCTTACGCGGGCCTTGGCCCAAGAGCTGCCGCCAGGCATGGCTGCCGTACCGTTGAATCCGGGGATCATCAACACCGACATGCTGCAAAGCTGCTTTGGCGAACATGCCGATAGCTACCCCAGTCCGCAAGTCTGGGCCGAACGGGCCGTACCGTTCCTGTTGGAGATTACCGCCAACAAGAACGGCCAAGCGCTGACCGTCCCGCGGTAGCGGGCGATATACATTGTCGCAGTGACTGGCATACGGCGATCACACGGAAAAAACGCCGCGCTGGTTCAGCTTTGACGGGGTCTGCCGTTGTCGTTGGCCCGCTGATTTCGCGGGGAATTCCTCGAAATCCCCCTCGTTCTCGTGGGAATGCTTTACTCCGCCTCCACGGGCGAAACCAGTGTGCCAATTTGCTCGATGCTGGCTTCCAGTTTGTCACCAGGCTTCAGGAAGATATTCTTGGCGAAACCGACCCCCGCCGGCGTACCGGTCGAGATAATATCGCCTGGTTCCAACGTCACGAAGCTGCTGATGAACTCAATCACGGCCGCCACCGGAAAGATCTGCAAGGCGGTCGAGGCGTCTTGATGGAGTTCGCCATTCAGACGCAATTTCATCTCCAAGGATTGCGGATCCGAAATGGCATCAGCCGATGTCACGCACGGGCCCAAAGGGCAGAAGCTGTCGTGCCACTTGCCGTGCAGCCAGTCGAAGAAACTATCCTTATCGCGTGTCACCCGGCCGGGATTGGGCCGAAACTTGCGGTCGGAAATATCGTTGACCACGGTGTAACCCGCCACGGCGGAGAGGGCGTCGGCTTCCTTAATGCCCTTGACCTTTCGCCCGATGACCACGGCCAATTCCAGTTCCCAATCGACGTGCTGGGGAGAAACGCCGGGGATCTTCACCGGACTGCCGGGATCGGTCAGGGTGGTTGTCGGCGGCTTCATAAAGACGTAGGGAAAAGTCTCGCCGCGCTCGCGGGCTTTCTCGCGGCCTCCTTCCTCGATATGCTTGGCGTAGTTGCCCGCCAGCAAAAACAATTTATTGGGCTTGGGGATGGGGACCAACAACTGCACCTTGTCGGTGGCCAACGTGGCCGAAGCCGGCAGCTTGCCCGCCGATTGTGCCACCCAGGCACTCAGCTTTTGAGCCGCGGCAAAGCCGCGCCCGTCGGGCGGAAGAAAATCGAGCAGGTCGCCGCTGTCGGGCAGGGTCAGCTTTTCGTGCGTGGCATCCTCAAAGGCTCTGGCACCGGCGGCCAGCGGCACAATGTGCTGCTCGTCGTAAAGGCCCAACTGTTCTTGTTTTTGCGAACGAAAGCGGCACAATCGCATGGCGGGTTTCTCCCGGCGGGCAATGGTAGGTAGGCAACAAATGTAAGAGGCGTTTCCAACGCCGATCAACTTGTAGGAGCCGTCTCCGACGGCGACAATCCGGTTTCACAACATCGACTGCCGCCCAGCTTGACGGCTAGATAACGAAAGTCAAGCTGCGCCAATCCGATTATCGCCGTCAGAGATGGCTCCTACCGGTTTGCCCGCAGCTATTCGCGTGGCATCCGCCGATTAGGCCGTTGCCATATCACCCGAGCCGCAAAGGTGCTGCCGTCCGCCCCGCGCGGATGGGGCTTGCCGGCCACCAAAAACTCCGCGTCCGTCACCCACGATTCCTGATCCGAAATGGGTGCCGCGCCAAAGTTGCCCAGCATCACGCCCCGTTCCGGAATCAACGCCTGCTCCGTCCGGCGCATCACCCGCAAAGTGCCGGGATCGACCTGGGCCAGAAACAGCGGCGCTCGGTTGCGGGTGATGTGGTCGTTGTCGGCTCCGCGCCGGGTATAGCTCAAGAACAGCCCTTCGCTATGCGCCAGCCAGTGGGCTTGGGTGTTATAGCTGCCCAGTTCTTTATCGTCGTCAAACATCCAGGGCCGCACGGGCGAAAAATGCAGCCCGTCGTCGCTGGTGGTGACATACCCCTTGGCGTCGTTGCGCAGCGTCAGAAAGTACTTGCCGGCGTACTCGATCAGCGACGGCTCGGCGAAGCCACGCCCGCCAACAATGGCCAATTCGTCGCCATGCTCCATGTACGCCAATGTTTGTCCATCGAAGCGGCAATGCAAGATCGTCGTGGAGTAGTCGCTGCCCGTTGGCCCCCGGTAATAGACGGGCAGCAGCAACGTGCCGTCGGCCTTGGTAACCCATTGCACGCAGCCGGGACAAACCAGGTAGAACTTGCTCTGTGTGTCCGGCATCTCCAGCATTTTCCAATTCGACCATTGGTTGGCCACCGGGTCGAAGCTGGCATAGGCGCACTCGTTGGACTTGGGTTGCTCATCGAGCTGCTTGCCCGACTGGCTGTAGCGAACCTTGGTGCCAATGGCCAGTAGTTTGCCCGAGGCCGCATGCCAGGCTGGCGTGACATCGGCCACGGCGATGGTGACATCGGGCGATTCCTGCTGCCAGGCCAACTCGGCGATTTCCGTCGGGCCAGCCCAGGTTTTCCCCAGGTCGTCGCTGCGCAGATACCACAAGCCTGAATAATGGTCGTCCGCCGCCAGATGCTTTTGAATGGTCACAATCACCGCTGGCTGGCCTTGTTGGCCGTGCCCAGGAATCGCCGCGGCGCGCGGATGAAACCAGCAGAAACCGGGATCCAATTGCCGGTGGATGACTTCCGTCTTCACGCGAAAGCCCAACGGCGCGGCCTCTTCGGCACGGACGCTCTTCACAGTCAACAAGGGAAGCGCTAGCAGCATTAACCTGGTAATGAAGATGGCGAAGATTCGCATGGAACAAGGGAGCATGTGCATGGCTGGTGACTCTACGGAAGGGTGGAGGCGTCGAACTGCATGATCGACGGAAAGAAGGCGAGATGCAAGCAGATCAGTTTGGTTCGGCGCTCGACGATCAGTTGGAAAGTAGATGCGGATTGCGGACCGCGGATTGCTGACGGCTGAAAGCTAACATCCTTGCGCCCTGACCCCAGGGGTGGCCTGATAAAAAGTTTGGTGATGTCACAGAAAAGCCGTTGCACGAGGGACTTGCGCTGAAAGCGTTTCAGATTCCAGCCCAAAGTCTTTCGCTTGCGAGCGCACCCTGGGCATCGTTCACGCGCGAGATGTTTTCAACCCTGAAGGGATTGCACAACCGTTGCGGCAGCCCATCATCAGTTGTCGCGCAATACGGTCGGCAATCCCATCGCGATTGTGAAACCCCCGCGGGGTTTACGACATTTCTTGGCGGTTGCGGATCCAGGGTGCGCTCGCGAATCGCTCCCGAACCCTTGTATGATTCGACCGACGTTTGATTTGGTTCCGCCACGATGGATTTTGAAGGCATGGACCCGTTTTCCAAACGGTTGCAATAAAGCGGCACCTGAAGGCCGCGTCCGCCGTGGCCCGGTCGCCCACCGCATGGCCCACAATCGCCGCATCGGCCGCGCGGGCCGCCACCGCCGCCGCGTCGTTGGCCACGCGCAGGGTGTACGCTTCGTCCAGTAAGGCTTGTGCCCGGTCGCGGGAGGCCGACGCCGCCACCTCAAACTGGCGGTACTGGAGAATCGTGGCCTGGTTGCGGGTGGACCAAGCCAGGTACAGTGCAAGGCCATCGCGCACTCTGCGTAGAATAGGCTGGCGCGGCAAGATTGCTTTTGCTATAAATCTAGGCACGTTTCTGTTCGAATTGCCAAGACACGGAGAGGGATCGCAATGATGGAAATTGCCGAG
>JBFWUW010000112.1:0-15166 GCA_050247075.1 Pirellulales bacterium
ACACGTCGGAAGACGTCATGGCCAGCGTCTGCCACGCCCTGGACATTCCGCTCAGCACCACCTTCACCAGCAACAACGGCCGCCCGATGAAGATCGCCAACAGCGGCAAGCTGATCAAGGAACTGTTTGTGTAGTTTCGAATGCCGAGTGTGGAGTGCCGAATGTCGAATGAAAGTTCGAGTCGGTCTTCACATGGCGGAATAAAAGTATCACCGGCCGCGGCCATCTTCACGGATGTCCGCGGCCGGTTTTTTTGTTGAGTGGTGGACTGCCAAATCGCGGGTGTTGCGACTCGCTTGGCGGTCATGGCCTATTTGGTTTGGTACGTCTCGGAATGCTTGTTGGCCGGGATGGCAATTTCGTAAGACTCGCCGGAAGGTGCCACCGAGAGGTGGATGTAGTTGGCCTGGCAATCGTCCTTGCCGCGGTTGGCGATGAATTCGTCCGCCGTGTTGTTGACGCTGTCTTCCCGTTCGTTGCGGTGAGACTGGTAGACGGCCTTAATCGAGGGCGCGTCTTTCAGCGCGGCAAAAGTGTAAGGCTCGCAGCCCTTGGTAACGCCGTTGTTCATGATCGCCACGGTCGGCTCCAGCGCCCGGATAAGCACGGGGTTGTTACTGCTGTCCAGGCCGTGATGGCTGACCTGGTAGACGTCGACGGTCCCTACCATGTTGCGAGGGCAGGCCAGCTTTTCCTCGATGTTCCAGGTCAGGTCGCCCGCGTCGAAGAATTCAAACTCGCCCAACTTGAGCAACATGACAATGCTGTTGGCGTTGTCCGAGTTGTCGATAGGCCTAGTCTTGGCGTCGGCGCAGCCTGGGTTCTCCCCGATATTCTCCACCAAGGGGGCGGCGATCGTCTGCTGGCGGGCGCACAGGCAGCGCATCGACAGCCGCGGCAAGGCGGCATCGTCGGCTTGCTTCAGCGGCATGTCGTCGCCCGGCGAAAGGACACTCCGTTGCCCAGCCTTGAATTCCAGATATTCCTTGGAAGGCCGCTCGCGGAGCCCCTCGAACATGCCGTTATCGTGGACATGTTCGATCGGCATGATCGTGGCCAAGGTCGCCGCGCCGCCAAAGTGGTCGCCGTGATAGTGGGTGGTAATCAGGTGGTCGATCCGCGTGAGGCGGGCTGTCTTGGCAGCTACCTCAAAAATACGCTCGGCGTCGCGGCGTCCAGGGTTGCCGGAGTCGATCAAAATGGACTCGCCGGCCGGGGTAACGATCAACGTCGCCGCTCCCCCTTCCACATCGACCCAGTAAATGTCGAGCTTTTTATCGGCCTCGCCGGCCATCGCGGCGTGCATCGGCCCGGCCAGGTAAGAGGCTGCAATCAACATAACAAGCACCGTGGCACGTATGAACATGGTTTCACCTTGGCAAGAAAGTGACAAAAGGCCCGCTGATTGCTTACCAATGTAATCGAACGGCGGCGCGATTGTAGCCGCCCATCGAATGCCAGCCGCCCCGGACCCTTTCGAGCCGTGCCGCTCGGCATAAACCGGCGCTTGGCGACGGCAGTCGCGGATGGTAGGTTGTGGCCAGCGCCTTTTGCATCGCACAACACCCAAATCATGGAGAACTCCACATGGCATTTATTCGGTTGCCTGTTTACCTGTTCGCCGCCACGCTCATGGCTTTTGCCGTGGGCGGGCCATCGTTCGCCGCCGACGAAGAGGGCGATGCCGAGGCCCCCGCGGAAGCGGAAGTCAAAGACATTCTGGCCGGCCTGGACAATCCCACCGGTATTGCCGTGCAGCCAGAGACGGGACATGTTTTCGTGGCGGATAGCGGCGCGGGCCGCGTGGTCAAGTTTGACCCGGCCGCCAAGAAGCAAGACGTGGTGGCAGCTATCGACGGGTACTCGTTGGACGTTTACGGCAAAGGCCCGATGTACAACATCGGACCACTCGGCCTGGCGTTCATGGGCCAGAACACGCTGGTGGTGGGCGATGGCAGCCAGAAAGATGGCGAGGAAGTCGTCCGCGTTTACGACCTTTCGGGCGGCAAGGCTTTGAAGGCCGAGGATAGCAAGTACACCTTGGGGCCGATCGCCGCGGGTGACGACTCTGAAAAGGGCGAGGGCAATTTTTACGGCGTGGCGGCCAGCAATACGGCCATCTACATCACCTGCAACGGCGACGATACCAAGGGCTGGATTGCCCGCAGCCTGGTGGAAGGGGGCAAGCCGGGCGACTTACTGCCATTTATCGCCACCAAGAAATTGCTGGAGGATACCGACGCGCCGGTGGGGATCACCCTCAACCAAAATGGACAAATCGTCGTCGGCCAAATGGGCGAGATCAACAAGCCCAAGGACAGCTTATTGACGGTTTACGATCCGGAGTCGGGTGAACTGATGATTCGCGCGGAGACCGGCTTGTTTGACATCGCCGGATTGGCCTTTAGCCCCAAGACCGGCAAGCTGTACTGCGTCGATTACGCTTGGATGGACTCCAAGGAAGGGGGGGTTTTCCGCCTGGATGTCGACGAAGACGCACGGCAAGTCACCGCGGAAAAGATTGCTTCGCTCGACAAGCCGACCTCGCTGGCGTTTGGTGCCGACGGCTCGTTGTATGTGGCACTGATCGGCACCGCCGAAGAGGGCGACACTCGCAAGCCCGGCAAGCTGGTCAAGATTGTCGGAGAGTATTAAGCCGCCCAACGATGGCCGCGAAAGCCCATCGTTGGCCGGTTCAGCAAGAACCTTGCGCACCATGCCCACGTTCGCGTGGGCCTGGTTGCGCGCTGGCCGTTGATTCCCGGACAACAGCGAATCCCCGCCATGAGCACCCGTCGCGAAAAGATCGAGGCCATGCTGGCTGACGAACCGCAAGACGTCTTCTTGCGGTACACCTTGGCCATGGAGCAAGAGAAGGCCGGCGAACACGAAGCCAGCCTGGCCGGTTTTCGTGGACTGATGCAAGACGCTACCCCCTACGTGCCGGCGTTCTTTCGGGCGGGGCAGCAACTGGTTGGCCTGGACAGGGTGGACGAAGCCCGCGCGGCTTTGCGCGACGGCATCGAGGCCGCGCGGCAACAGGGCGACTCGCACGCCGCCGGTGAAATGGCCGAATTGCTGGCTTCGCTGGGGAAACTGGGAGAATAGTTTTCGAGAAGGCATTGTTTCAGCCGTTTCCCACCAAAGTCGCCCGTTGGGTTTGCCATGGTCGCCAGCCATCCGATGATCGTGCTGCGGAACCTGTACCGCTACTTCGGTTCCACGAAGGCGGTCAACGGCATCTCGTTTGAGGTTCCGCGCGGGCAAGTCTTTGGCTATATCGGTCCCAACGGGGCGGGCAAGACGACCAGTATGCGGATCTTGTCGACGCTCGACCTGCCGACCGCGGGCGATGCCTTTGTCGACGGTTTCTCGGTGGTGGATGACCCCGACCGCGTCCGCCGACGGCTAGGGTTCATGCCCGACTACTTTGGCACCTACGCCAATGTCAACGTCCGTGAGTATCTCGACTTTTTCGCCCGGGCCTACGGTTTGCGCGGCGGCGAACGGCAGGGGGCGCTGCGGCGCGTGATGGGCTTTACCGGCTTGGACGTACTTGCGGCCAAGCCCATCAATGGCCTCTCCAAGGGGATGAAGCAGCGGCTATGCCTGGGGCGTGCCATTATTCACGATCCGGCCGTGCTGATCTTGGACGAACCGGCGGCGGGGCTCGACCCGCGAGCGCGGATTCAACTGCGGGAGATGATTCGGGCATTGGCCGACGAGGGAAAGTCAATATTGGTCAGTTCGCATATCCTGGGCGAGTTGGCCGAGATGTGCGACCTGGTGGGAATTGTCGAACTGGGTCAACTGCTGGCCGTGGGGAGCGTGGCGGAAATCCACCGCCAACAACAGCGGCACACGGCTGTGCAGCTTCAGATTGGCGTGTTGGATGACCCAAACACGGCGGCAAACTGGCTGGCGGCGCGGCCCGACGTGCGCGATGTGGTTGTTAAGAACGGCGCGGTGTTATGCCTGCTGGAAGACCATGAGTTGGTCCCGCGCGCTGCGCTATTGGCGGGACTGGTGCAAACAGGCGTCCGCGTGGTGTCGTTTGGCGTGCTAACCCGCTCTCTGGAAGATGTCTTCATGCAAGTGACCGAAGGACGCGTGCAGTAGAGGTCTTGGCACCGGAATTGAAACGATATGTTGACGATGCGTAGAGCGGACGAGCGGGGCTTTTTCGACCACGGCTGGCTACGGACGCACCACACGTTTTCGTTCGGCGAGTACCACGATCCGGCGTTCATGCGGTTTCGGTCGCTGCGCGTGATGAACGAGGACTACGTCGCGCCGGGCCAGGGGTTTGGCATGCATCCCCACCGCGACATGGAGATTGTCACCTATGTCCTGTCGGGCGAACTGGAACATCAAGACAGCATGGGGCACGGCGAGGTCCTGCGCCCCGGCGAGTTTCAACGCATGTCGGCCGGTACGGGCATTCGGCATAGCGAGTTTAATCCCTCGCCCGATGTGCCGGTGCATCTGTATCAAGTCTGGTTGTTGCCACGGGAACGCGGGCTCGAACCAGGCTACGAGCAAAAGGCTTTTCCCGTTGATGAAAAGCAGGGCCGCCTGCGCATCGTGGCCTCGCCCGACGGCCGCGAGGGATCGCTGACCATCAACCAAGACGCACGAATTTATCTGGCCACGCTGGACGCCGGCCAACGAATTACGCACGAACTTGCGCCTGGCCGCCATGCCTGGTTGCAACTGTTGCGGGGTGCGCTTGACCTGAACGGAAAGGCCATGGCCGCGGGTGACGGCGCGGCGATGAGCGATGAGACGGTATTGTCGTTGTCCGCCACGTCACCCGCCGAAGTGATGTTGTTCGATCTCCCCTAATCCGCCTGCGGGTTAGCCACGAGGAACTGCCATGATTCGAGCTTTTTTCTTTTCGATGGCCCTGTTGGCCGGTTGTTTGGCCCAGGCCGAAGAGCCGGTCCGCCTGGTTTCGGCCAAGATGATCTGGGACCATGCTCCGCACAATGCATTTACCGACCTGGTGCGGTTTGAGGGCCGTTGGATTTGTGTCTTTCGCGAGGGTAAAAACCATGTCTCACCCGACGGAGCGCTGCGGGTCATTACCTCGAAAGATGGCGACGATTGGGAATCGGCGGCGCTGATTACGTCGCCCAACTCCGACCTGCGCGATGCCAAAATAACCGTCATGCCCGACGGCCAGTTGATGCTCTGCGGGGCCGAGGCCCTGCACGATAAATCGAGCAAGACGCACCAGTCGCTGGCGTGGTTTTCCCAGGATGGCCGCGAATGGAGCGACAAGCATGAGATTGGCGATGCCGATTTCTGGCTGTGGCGGGCCACCTGGCACAAGGGCAAAGCCTATGGCATTGGCTACGGGTGCGACAAAGACCAGTCGATTCGGCTCTATTCCAGCCAGGACGGCAAGCAGTTTGATACGCTCGTCGCGCCGCTGCTGGATGTCTCGTATCCTAACGAGTCGTCGATTGTCTTCGAGGGCGAGACCGCTTATTGCCTGCTGCGGCGCGACGGCCAGCCCGCCACGGGATTGCTGGGTACTTCCCAACCTCCCTACAAGGAATGGGAATGGAAAGACCTGAAGACCCGCATCGGCGGGCCGCACATGATTTTACTGGCCGATGGGCGGCTATTGGCGGCCGTGCGGTTGTACGACAAGGCTTACCGCACGTCGCTCTGCTGGGTCGATGCGGAAGCTGGCGCCATCGAGGAGTTCCTGGAACTTCCCTCGGGCGGCGACACCAGCTACGCCGGCCTGGTATGGCACGACGGGCTGCTGTGGGTCAGCTATTATTCCTCGCACGAAGCCAAGACCAATATCTACCTGGCCAAGGTGGAGATTGGCCCGCGTGAGTGAGCAGGGCAGGACCAAGGGCCCGTTGAAAAACGCCATCGTGGCGTTGTTCAACCTCGCCAAGTTCGGAGCAAAGCTCCTCACGGCTCGCAAAATAACGACTTGCGTCGTCATTTTGGCAACGCTTCCGTGCGATGGCGCAGCCTGTTGAATTCTTCAACAGGCTGCTAAGGGCCGCGCAAGCGAGCTACACCACGCCGACCGGTTCCAACAGCCGCGACCAGCGGCGGTCGGGGCGAGCTTCCCAGCCGCGCTTGTGATAGGCATAGCCCACGATCAGCGGCACGGCCAGCGTGGCTTCGCTAAAGACCATCTGCTCGTAGACGGTATCGACCTTGCCCCAGCTTGAAGCCTCTTTGAGCGTCGAGCTGGAGAGAGCGCCGTCGCGGACATCGGCCACGGTGATTTGCACGGCGTATTTGTGCATCGGGGCGTCAAAGCCCAGTATTTCCGCCGCCACCACGATATCTTGCGTGAAATTCTTGGGAACGCCGCCACCCAGCATAAAGATGCCGGTCGAGGGGTTCTTGATCTTGAGCTGCGTCAATTCATAAAAATCCTTGGCGCTGTCCAGGCTGACCTTGGGCCCGTCGCCGCGGGCGTGCTGGTGCGCCACCAGCCCAAAACCGGCAGAACAGTCAGAAAAGGCGGGGCAGAAAATGGGTACATCTTGCTCGTAGGCGGCCAGCACCAGCGACTCGCGCGTTTTGCCATGCTCCGCCAGATACTCGCCCATCTTGTGAATGAACTCCCGGGACGAGTGGGGCCGCGGCGGCAGATCGTCGGCGATTTTGCGGGTGACGTCGTCGCAAATCCGCAGTTCGTCCTCGTCAATCAGCGTGTCGTAGATGCGGTCGATGGCGTTCTCGCGCAGCATGCCATCTTCCATGCCCGACTTGAGCGATTCATCGGCGATGTAATGCCGGAAGCCCAGCCCCTCGAAAAAGTCCTGATCGACGATATTCGCGCCAGTGCTGACGATAGCATCGACCATGCGGTTGCGGATCATGTCGATGAAGACCCGCTTCAGCCCGGCGCTGACCATCGACCCGGCCAGGCACAAAATGACGCCGCAGTCGGTGTCGCGCAACATGCGGTCGTATATATCGGCCGCGCGGTGCAGGTCGCGGGCGGAAAAAGCCATGTGCTGCATGGCCTCGACCAGGGGCACGACATTGTGCCGGGTGATGTCGATATGTTCGATGGTCCGCGACAGCAACTCGCTCTTGGAAGGCATTCCAAAACTCCTAACACAAGCAACCAATCTGGGCGCGTCTATGCGGCGACGCTCCGCAGCCGTGAATGGGGTATTGTATCGCAACCGGTAAGAGAGAAAAGGACCGCGCTGGAACGGCAGACATTTGAAAATAATGCAACGATAGCGGGCCACCTCGTTGCCGTGGGTGGCACTTGGCTGTAGGAGCCGTCTCCGATGGCGACCATGGGCGTTCCATCCTGGAGGGCCGAGACCGCCAAAAACGCCGTATCCTGAGGCCGGATTGCGCATCGCGGCCGAGTCAACGCCGGGATCGTGCTGCCCCGCCAAGAGAAGAACCACGAATCAAACGAATCCAGCGAATGAACCTCCACAGTGGAAACTGGCTTGCGGAAAAGGGGGCGGGCAGCGACTAGAAGAACTCGTACCGTAGGAATGCTAATTCGTTAGATTCGTGGTTCTCACCAAGCCTCGTCTAATTGCCGGTGCCCATTCAACTCGCTGGCAATGCATTATCTTCAATTGTCTGCCGGAACGGCTTTGTCAGAACGGTACTTCGTCGCCAGCGTTGTCGGTGACGTTACTCTCGTCCGCGTTGGCCTGGGACTGCCCGGCGGCTTGTTTTAACTGGTCCTTGGCTGCTTTCTTGGCGGCCTGGCCCGCGATACGTTGCTCGATCGAGCGGGGGTCGTCCGGTTGGCGCTTGCCAAAGCGTTTGAAGTAACACTCTTCAATGAATTGCGGCAGCGGCAACTTCCACGGTTGTTGCTTGTTGTTTGATATCTTGCCAAGCTTGTGGGGGTTCAGGCCCATCTCGCGGGCCATCTGTACATGCGCGTGCGACAAGCGGAACTTGGACCGGGCTTCAATCCACGGGCGAAGCTTGTTGGGGATGAACAGTTTTTTCTGCTTTGCCATGAGCGGAAGGGGTCTGGTCCAAGAACTTGCCTGGCGCGCGCTGCGCTGCCCATCAAAAGCGTAGAGCCGTCCAGGGTCGAAAGCAAGCCGGCAATTGCTTGCCGCCAGGTGGCAAAGAGCATTCTGTTGCGGCAGAATAGCCGGCATGCCCGCAAGCGACCCTGTACCGCAGCCAACCGCCACCGACCATCGCTTGCTGCGTTGGCTGGCGCTGGGGCATTTTGTGCTGGCGGTTGCGACATTGTACTTTGTGCATACCGGCTATCTGCGGTTGCAAGACGGATTTGCCGTGGTGGAAGATACGGGCCGGCCGATTCCGGAAGAGTACGAATCGCTGTACGAAATACTGGCCAGGATGCAGCCCTCCGGCCCTGGCCGCGAAGACGACTTGCGTTTGATGCTGGGCCTGGTGTTGGTATTGCTGGGAGCAACACTGATCGCCCTGTCGCTCGTCCATGCCGCCGTGCTGGCGTTGGTGGGACGATGGATGCTGCGCCGCCAGCGGCACACGCTTTGCGTTGTGTTTTCGTTCTTTGATTTGACCTATATCCCGCCAGGCATGTTGCTCAGCCTGTTTGCTTTGATCGTGCTGTACCGCCCTGGCGTTAAGCAACTGTTTTTGGCCGCGGCCAAGCCGCCGCCGTTACCGTAACCGCAAAGCTCCTGCATTGCCGGCTGGTTGCGGATAAGCCTGTTTCATTCCGGGCAGGGCTGTTCGGCATGGACCATTGAAAGCGGCGCAAGCCAGCATGGCGGGAGCCATGCGGCTGCGGGCATCACCCTTTAACCACAAAATTGACCATGCGGCCCGGCACCGCCACGACTTTGACCACCGTTTTGCCGGCTAGCTGCTCGGCTACTTTTTCGTCGGCGCGGGCGGCGGCTTCTAGCGCGGCGGCATCGGCGTCGGCGGGGGTGACAATTCTGCCGCGGAGCTTGCCGTTGATCTGTACCGGAATCTCCACCGTTTGCTCTTTGATCAGGCTTTCGTCGTAAGTCGGCCAGGCGTGGTAGGCCAAAGTTTGCGAGTGGCCCAGCAGTTGCCACAGTTCCTCGGCCATGTGCGGGGCAAAGGGAGAAAGCAGCAGCACCAGCGACTCCATGGCGGCCTGGGGGCGGACATCGCACTTGGTGAAGAAGTTGGTGAACTCCATCATCTTGGCGATGGCCGTGTTGAAGGCCAGCTTTTCGATGTCCTCGGTGACCCCTTTGATCGTGCGATGCAGCACGCGGGCTTGCTCCTCCGTGGCCGGCGCATCTTGCACGGCGGCATTCAGCAGCAGGTCCTCCGCCCGGTCGTTGACGATCATCCGCCACACGCGGTCGAGAAACCCGCGGACGCCGTTGACCCCTTTCATGCTCCAGGGCTTCACCGCTTCCAGCGGACCCATGAACATTTCGTACAGCCGCAGGGCATCGGCCCCGTACTCCTTCACGACATCGTCGGGGTTGACGACATTGCCGCGGCTCTTGGACATCTTCTCGGCCTTCATGGCCAGCTCGTTATCGGTCCCTTTCTGGAACGGTTTGCCGGCGCGGATTTCAACGTCGGCCTCTGGCACTTCTTGCGGCGCGTCGGGCGAGTCCTCTTTTGACAGGAAGTAGCGCGGCTCTCCCAGAATCATCCCCTGGTTGACCAGCTTCTGGAAAGGCTCGGGCATGGAGACATGCCCCCGATCGAACAGCACTTTGTGCCAAAAGCGGGAGTAGAGCAGATGCAGCACCGCATGTTCGGCCCCGCCGATGTACAGATCGACCGGCATCCAGGCCTTTTCGATGGCCGGGTCGATAAAGCGGCCGGCGTTATTGGGGTCGAGGAACCGCAGATAGTACCAGCACGAACCGGCCCATTGCGGCATGGTGTTGGTCTCCCGCTTGTATTTTACGCCGTCGATGACCGGATAGAGCCAGTCGGCGGGGGCTTGCTCCAGCGGGGGATCGGCCGTGCCGTGCGACTCAAAGCTGGACAGTTCCGGCAGATCGACCGGCAGCGACTCCGGCGGAATGACGCGGACCAGGCCCGTCGGTTGTCCGTCGGCATCCAGTTCGCGCAGCACGGGGAATGGCTCGCCCCAAAAATGCTGCCGGCTGAAGAGCCAATCGCGCAGTTTGTAGTTGACCGCCTGGCGGCCCAGCCCGGCCGCGGCCAGATCGGCGGTGATTTTGTCCTTGAATTTGGCCGTCGGCAGGCCGTCGTACTCGCCGGAGTTGATGGCCGTCCCCTGCCCGCTAAAGACCTGCTTGCAAGCCAGATAATCGGCCCGGTGGGGGTCGTTGGCACCCGCGTCGACCACGGCCACGATGGGCAGGTTAAACCGCGCGGCGAATTCAAAGTCGCGTTCGTCGTGCGCCGGGACCGCCATGATGGCTCCCGTTCCGTAGCCCATCAGCACATAGTCGGCAATCCAGATTGGAATGGCTTGCCCATTGACGGGGTTGATGGCGTACGAGCCGGTAAACACGCCCGACTTGTCCTTGGCCAGATCGGTTCGATCGAGATCACTCTTGCGGGCGGCTTTCTCACAGTAAGCCTTGACCTCGGCGGCTTGCGCGGCGGTTGTCAGCCGCTCGGCCTGGGGATGCTCTGGCGCGATCACCATGTAAGTCGCGCCGAACAGCGTGTCGGGCCGAGTAGTGTAAACGCGGAGCGCGTCTGGCGAAGGCTTGCGGGGAAAAGCAGTCGCGATTTTTGATTCTTGATTTTGGATTTTGGATTGATCGCCGACGTCTGACGGCTGATGGCGGATAGCTGACGGCTTTCCGCTACCATCTTGCGCCGCCTCTCCCACGAGGAAATCGACTTCCGCGCCGGTGCTGCGGCCGATCCAGTTGCGTTGCAGGGCTTTGATACCCTCGGACCAGTCGAGATTGGCCAGGTCGCTTTCCAGGCGGTCGGCGTAGGCGGTAATCCGCAGCATCCATTGCCGCAACGGCAGGCGGACAACAGGGTGCCCGCCGCGCTCGCTGACGCCGCCGATGACCTCTTCGTTGGAGAGAACCGTGGCCAATTCGGGGCACCAATTGACGGGGGCCTCAATCTGATAGGCCAGCCGGTGTTCGTCTTGGTAGCGGCGGATCGCCGTTTCGCCCTGCTTTTTTACGTCGTCGGGAATAGGGAGTTCGGTGATCGGCCGGCCGCGTTGTTGCTGGCTGTCGAACCAGGTATCAAACAGCACCAGAAAAATCCATTGCGTCCAGCGGAAGTACCCTACATCGGTAGTGGCCAGTTCCCGCTGCCAGTCGTAACTAAAGCCCAGCATTTTGAGCTGCCGGCGGAACGTGTTGATGTTTTCGTTGGTGGTGATCCGCGGCGGGGTGCCTGTTTTTTTGGCGTGCTGCTCGGCCGGCAGTCCGAACGCGTCCCAACCCATGGGGTGCATCACGCTCTTGCCGATCATGCGGCTGTAGCGGCAGACGATATCGGTCGCGGTGTACCCCTCTGGGTGGCCCACATGCAGCCCGTTGCCGCTGGGATAGGGAAACATATCCAGCACGTACAGTTTTTCGCCCGTCGGCATGGCCGGCGCGGCAAAGGTCTGGTGCTGTTCCCAATACTGTTGCCAGCGGGGTTCGATCGTGGCTGGGTTGTAACGCATGAGCAATTCTGGCTTTGCAAAAGTGAGGAACAGGCGGCAACCACCGGCCGATATCAGCCTGCCCCCCAAGGACACGAGCCAGGCGAACCGCGTTCGCCATCTCGCGGCAAGATCGTTCGTAAGACCGCGAATTCTAGCCGTTTGAGGCCATGCGGCAAAGGATGAAGGCGAAAGGATGAAGGATGAAACCAGGGGCGCTGAGGCGGGTAGATAGACGCCGCCGGGGCACCTATAATCCCAGGCATCAAGTGGTTGGAATGCATTCCCGCCGGCTGCCTCGGCCAACTTCAATTGACTGGGCAAGCTGTTTTCCTGGAGATCACCATGTTGCGTGCTTGTTTGTGGATGATTGCACTTTTGACGTGCGGTTCGTTCGCCACGGCCGCCGACAAACCGCCGGTGTATGTCTGGTTTGAGCCTGAATGGTTCGATGGCGTAAAGGGGGGCTTCAATTACTGGACTGGCACTTTTCAGCCGACCGGTGCCTGGGGTGTGGCTGGGCCGGGGATTAGCGCCGAGTGGACCCAAGGAGGAGAGAGCGAATGGAACTCCATGGGGGCGGCGGCTGAAGAGACCAAGGCCGAATGCACCAGGCAGTTTGTCATCCCCCGCGGCGGCAAGTACCGCGTATGGGTGCGGTATGTCGATCATCGCGAGGCTACCGAACCCTTTACCGTGGCCATTGAACAAGGCACCTCGGCCGTGGCGGGTGAATTGGGGACCAAGCCGGTCGTGTCACCGGGGGACGAATACGCCTTGTACTGGGGATTTTCGTTCGGTTGGGGAATGATCGAGGGAGATCTGGCCAGCGGCCCCGCGCAGTTGGCGCTACGGATTGAGAAGCCAGGCCAGGCCTGGCGGCAGATCGACGCCGTACTGATTACCGACGACCTGTCTTATGTCCCCACGGGGCGCGAAAAGCCGCCGTTTGCCTACACCGATCCGCGGAACTTTGGCGATGCGGCCGGCAAATTGCAAATCCGCGGTACAGCCGCCGATTTACAAATTGGCGGCACTTGGAAACGGCCGCCGTTGGGGGGCCGAGATTTTTCCATGTGGACGCAGATCGACGTCGATGCCAAATGGTGGGGCGAGCATTCTCCCGACAGCGTGACGCTGTACGACATCTTTTATCAAGGTTCGCCGCCGCGCGATATTTTGACGGATTTCCACAAGCAGTTCTCTGGCCGCCGCGATCTGCCGATCATGAATTGGCCCCATCTATTGCCCGGGGTTTACTTGGGGGTCACGCCCGATCTTTCCCCCGGCACGCCGTTGCGAAGCTGGCTGGAACGGACCAAGACGCCGTTCTACATCCTGACGAACTACGCCAGTCCCACGTATACCGACGAGACTGGCCCGGCCACGTACCAGGCGTTGATCGGGCCTTTGGCCGAGCAGTTCTTGGGCTATATCCACGGCGAACATGTGGGGACGGTCGATGTGGCCATGCCCACGGCCGCGCCTACGGGAACCCGCCGCGAGCACGTTGACGCGATCGTGCAAGACATCGTCAAGCAACAGGCCGCCTCCTGGAGCAAGATTTACCACACCACCGTTCCGCCGGAACACTACCGCAAAGGCATTGCTTGCCTGTCGGTCGATAGCATTGCCCTGGGCCATGCGTTCTTGGAGGCCGGGGCGGACGTCATCGGTTACGAGGCCGACTCGACCAATGTGCATGTGCCGATGCGGATTGCTTTTGAAAGGGGGGCCGCGCGCCAGTACGGACGCCGTTGGATCAACTACGCCAGCGGCAACTTTGGCGATTCGTGCAATTACTTCACCCAGCAGCCGGTGGTGCCGCGCGGCGCCCCTAGTTGGTACCACAGCAAATATGCCGTGACCGACGGGGTAAGCATCACCTGGTATCGCAAAATGTATTACCTGAATGCGCTGAGTGGTGCCTCCAGCATCTTTTGGGAGCAAGGACTTGGCAATCAATGGTTCATGCCGGGACCGGGCACGCACCCAATCCAACTAACGCCGTTCGGCCGCGCCACCAAGGACTTTCAGGCCTGCATGGACCGAATTGCCGACCGGGGCGAGCCGTTCACGCCCGTCGCCTTTCTGCTCAGCCACGGGCATGCCTACGAACGGGTCAACTACTCTTGCAAAATGCTGCATGTCTTTCCGGAGAACCGGGCCGATGTAGAACTGCGGGAACTGTTCAATGTGGCCTGGTACCCATCGGCCATTAGCGAGGGGGAGCCGCAAGCCCCCGACACGCAAAGCATTCCTGGCGGCGTGTTTGGCAACCTGTTTGACGTGCTGGTGGACCGTCCCAATCGGGCACAAGCCATTATGGATTATCCGGTTGTGTGGGCGGCGGGCGATGTCGAGCTGACGGGTGCCTGGCAGGCCGCGCTGGAAGACTACGTGAAAAAAGGGGGGACGTTGGTCGTCAACGGTTTGACCAAGACCTCGCTGCCGCTGCCGATCGAACTGCAAAACAAGCGGGCCACCCTGGAAAGTTGGAATCCCGCCCAGGAGCCGGCCCGCGCGACCACGCCCTTTGAGGTTGAACTGGCCAAGCCAATCAAAGGGGCCCAGGTCTTGGCCGCGGCGGGTGAACATCCCTTGATCGTCAGCCAGAGCCTGGGCAAGGGTAAAATCATCGTCTCGCTGATTCCGGAGAACCTGGGACTAGACGAGCGTGCCCACCCGGCGCTGGCCTGGCTGATGACGCGGGCCACCGACGGCCTGGTGCCGATCGACGTCCGCCGCGCCGATGGCAGCCGCCCGCAAGGTGAAGTGACCTACCAGTTCAATCGGGTGAAAGATGGCTGGCTGGTGCTGTTGATTAACAACCGTGGCGTCGACAAGACCCAGAACGGCATCGCCCGAGTCGATCGCACGGCGCACGTCGATCTGCGGCTAAGCACCGGCTTGGCGATCAAGTCGGCCGTTGGACATACCGGCGAAACAGCGTTGACCGTGGCGGAAAAGGCCGGAGTCAAACAGATCGACGTCCGCATTCCGCCTGGTGATTTGCAGGTGTTGCATTTGAAGACCGAATAACAAAGGCACGTCCGCCTCAATGTATCCCCGTATCGCCCAATTCAAGGATGTCGCGGCGTTTCGCGCCCGGCTGGCTGCTTTGGAGCTGGAACTGCCGGTGGACGATGCGCCGCTGTCCGCCGCGCAAGATTCGCCGTTGGCCGCGCGGGGAGTGATCGGCGGTTTCACGGTCGGCAATCGCTGGTGCATTCATCCCATGGAGGGTTGGGATGCTCGCGACGACGGTTCGCCCTCGGAACATACGCTGCGCCGCTGGCACAACTTTGGCCTCAGCGGCGCTAAATTGATTTGGGGAGGAGAAGCCGCGGCCGTCGATGCAAACGGACGCGCCAATCCCCATCAAACACTGGCCACGCCTGAAAACCGGGCCGGCTTGAAACAGCTTCTCTCCACACTGGTTGACGCGCACCGCGAGCGGTTCGGCACGGTGGACGATCTGCTCGTCGGCTTCCAGTTGACGCATTCCGGACGTTACTCTCGCCCGACCGCCGCGGGCCCGCGGCCGCGGATCGCCTATCACCACCCATTGCTCGATGCCCGCTTGGGAATTCACCCGGAAAA
>JBFWUW010000113.1:0-14949 GCA_050247075.1 Pirellulales bacterium
GGCAAACAGGGAGAGAGGCAAACAGGGAGAGAGGCAAACAGGGAGAGAGGCAAACAGGGAGAGAGGCAAACAGGGAGAGAGGCAAACAGGGAGAGAGGCAAACAGGGAGAGAGGCAAACAGGGAGAGGCAAACAGGGACACCCAATGTTTGCTGGGAACGCTGAGATTGTACTCTAAGATCGAGTGGGGTTGCGAGGCGAGAGCGTGCGCGGGAAGCTCGAACGGTCAAGCGCTAGAGTAGCGCGGGAGTGGGGCGAGCGACGCTGATTCGCGAATAGGAGATCATGCGGTCAAGTTCGAGGCGGACCAACACGATGCCCCGGCGTGTTCAACGCGGAGTGGCGAGCCGGAACCGCGGCCCGTTCAACCCGTGGCTAGCAGGTTTGCGTCGCGGCAATGAAAGCGGACGCGGCTGCGCTGTCTTAGCCGCCTCATGCTGGGTGGTCCGCCGGCTACTCGTTGGAAGAGCTTGCCGAATCGGGTGGCCAATGGCAACCAGGCGCGGCTGGAGATACTCAGCCGCGACAAGGCCGCGGGCGGATCGGCCGGAAGCGATGCCTTGCCCGGCTTCATCTGGCGGCTGGTCCAATCGAGCAGTTCGATATAGTCATCCAACGTCATCGGCAAGAAACCGAGGTCGCTGGCCCGCCTCCCAGTGCGGCCGCGCAGCCCGACCGGGCGTAGTTCCGACGCTCGTTCGTCCAATTCCAGCGGGGCCAGCCAGGCGTCGCGCCGCGCGGGGCTTTCGACCGGTTCGGCGGCCGACTGCAATCGCCGTTGCACCGAGGTGAAGTCGCTGGCTTCCAGGCTTTCCGCCATGCCCGCCCGGATGGGGTTGAGATCGACATAGGCCGCACAGGCCAGCAGCGCGGCCTCGTCGCACAACTTGACCGATTGAAAGCGGCCTTGCCAAAACCGGCCAGACGCCTGGTCCTCTCGATTGGCGCGGCGGGCGATCGGTTCGGCAATCATCCGCATCAGCCAACTGATGTTGCTCAAGCGTTGGCGAATCTCGGCCAGCCGTGTGGGCATGTTGCAAATCGCGACCAACTCGGCGGAAGTCGGTTCAGCCGTCTCGCCCGTCGGCAGTTTGCGCACCGGGCACAGCCGCAGCCAGCGGGCGGCGACCTCGGCATCTGACCAGGCGGCCACCACATCGGGCCGGGTGCGCAAGATCAAATGAAAGTGGTTAGAGAGAATGGCGAAGCCTAGCACATCAATGCCAAACTGGCCCGCCAAGAATGCCAGCCGCTCTTCCAGCCAGCGTTTGCGATGCTCATAATTGCGGCCCGATACGGGGTCTTCACCGCACAAAAAGCAACGGCGGACACACCGGTTGATACAATGAAACGCGGCCACTTCCGCCGGATCCACCAAATCCGCCCGCGCCAATCGAGCCATGATGTAGTCTCCTGTCACCAACCCCAGGAATGGCGAGAGTGTACATGCGTATCGTTCGCGGTCAAGCAAAATAGCAACGTTTCTTGTCACAGCCTTCGAAGGATGGCTGTCCCCGTGATTCGTCGTCCCCGTGATTCGTCCATTGGCGGAAATCCGTACTTGCACCACACCCCCGTGTTGGAACAGGTAACGCGGCCGCGCAAACCAAGAACCCCGGTGATTTCGCGGAGAAGTACGCCCTTTGTTACCTGCACCACACCGTGAAATGGTGCAGGTAACGTGGAACAAGAACCGCCAAGCCTTCGAATCGGAACCTACCAATGGAACGCCGATCGTCGCCGTCGGGAGGCGGCTCCTACAAACGAGTAAAGCAGGAGAGTTGCGGCGACGTGAACCTGAACCAAACCCGAAACACGGCAATCATGGAACATGTAGCGCGAACCAGGAAGCATTCACAAGCCCCACGAGAGGCGGCAAAAGCCGATTTCATGCAACATCCGCCGACCCATTGAAGCATCACGGCAGGTCCGTTGGCTTGCCGTCAGGAGCCGGCTGGTTCAGAATCTAAGGATTGACCACCTTAACTAGTGCCTGCATGGCAAGCCGTGATCCGCGCGGCCGTCTCCCCAGAAAACTGTTGATGCCAGCAACTCGCTCATTATCACTGTTGCAACGGCTGCTCTGCGGCATGGCTGTCATGTCTTGCAATATGGCCGGTAATGTCCGCGCGGACGACGCCGTGCCGAACTACGAGCGTGACATTGCTCCCCTCTTTAAGGAGCATTGCGCCCGCTGCCACGGGGGCGAGGCCCGCAAGGCGGAGCTTGACCTGACAACGCCCGCGGGCATTCGTCGCGGGGGAGAGTCTGGTACGATCCTTTCCGGCGACACACCGCTGGAGAGCCGGCTGTTTGAAGTACTGCACGAGCGCGAAATGCCCCCAGCCGGCCAGGGCCGCTTGTCCGACGAGCAGATCGCCCTGGTCGGCCGCTGGCTGGAGTCGGGCGCAAGTCTGGGCGATACGGAAAAAACGGACCTTCCCACCGAACACGATATTTTGCCCATCTTGCTGCTGCGTTGCACGGTTTGCCACGGATCGCTCCAGCAAGAAGGCGGACTCGATCTGCGTACCAGGGAGTCGATCCTCCGCGGCGGCAAGAGTGGTCCCGCGATCGTGCCGGGGAAGCCAGACGAAAGCCTGCTGCTGAAACGCATCCACGCTGGCGAAATGCCGCCCCCTCGCCGGATTGTGGAGGTCAGCATCAAGCCGCCCGAAGCCGACGAAATCAACCGCCTGGCCGAGTGGATTGCGGCCGGCGCACGCGCGGCATCCGTTGCGGAATCCGACGAGCAGCCATTCTCGGCGGAAGACCTGGATCTGTGGTCCCTTCAGCCACCGCATGCCATGCCGCCGCCCAAGGTGTCCAACGAAGAAAACGCCCGTAACCCGATCGACGCTTTTGTCCTAGCGCGTTTGGAGGCCGCCGGATTGTCACTGTCGCTTCCCGCTGATCGCCGCACTCTGATCCGCCGTGCTGCCTTCGATCTGACCGGCTTGCCGCCGACTTTGGACGAAGTCGCGGCATTCGTGGCGGACGAACGGCCCGACGCTTACGAGCGGCTCGTCGATCGGCTATTGGCCTCGCCCCATTACGGAGAGCGTTGGGGGCGGTATTGGCTCGACCTGGCTGGCTATGCCGATTCCGAAGGGGTGCAGCATTCCGACCCGGTTCGCCCCAACAACTGGCGCTACCGCGACTATGTCATCCGGGCGTTCAACAGCGACAAGCCGTACGACCGCTTCTTGCTGGAGCAAATCGCCGGCGACGAACTGGCCGATTACCAGCATGGCCCGATCACGCCCGATCTGGCCGACAATCTCATCGCCACGGGCTTTTTGCGGCAAGTTCCAGACGGCTCGTTTTCGTCCATCACGGCATTCGTGCCCGACCGTTTGGATACAATCTCCAGCGAGTTGGAGGTCCTTTCGTCCAGCGTGTTGGGGCTGACTTTCAAGTGCGCCCGTTGCCATACGCACAAGTTTGATCCTATCTCGCAACGCGATTACTACCGTTTGGCAGCGGTTTTCAAGGGGGCCATGGACGAACACGACTGGATGAAGCCGACGGGCGGCGGAGAAGGGATGCACTCGCCTTTTCCCGTCCGCGACTTGCCCCATGTGCCGGATGAGGAACGGCAACGCTGGGAAGCCAACGAGCGGTTGCTGGACGAACAATTGGCCGCCTTGAACGCCCAATGGGAAATGCATCGGGCACCGCTGCGGGAAAAAGTACGTAGCGAACGGCTGGCGGCCTTGCCCGAGGCCATTCGAGCGGACGTCAAGGCCGCGCTCGATACGCCTGCCGAGCAACGCAATGAAGTGCAAAAATACCTGGCCGAAAAATTCAGTTCCCAGTTTGCGCTGCCCGACGAGGAACTGGGCCAGCTCGATGCCGATTTCAAAACGGCCGCCGAGTCCCATGCCGCCGCCGTCAAAGAGGTGCAAGCCCGACGCATGCCACGACCAACGATTCGCGCCTTATGGGATCGCGGGCAGCCTTCCCCCACGTACTTGTTGCGGAGGGGCGACTACCGCACGCCGGGCGATCTGGTGGAGCCGGGCATTCCCACGGCATTGGCGGATGGCGGTGCCTCCTACGTGGCCCAGCCCCCTTGGCCCGGTGCCGTTTCGACCGGCCGGCGGTTGGCATTTGCCCGTTGGCTGGTGCGGCCCGATCATCCTTTGACGGCCCGCGTGGCGGTTAATCGTGTCTGGCGGCATCATTTCGGCCGGGGGATCGTGGCGACGCTGGACAATTTTGGCAAGGCTGGCGCGGCGCCGTCGCATCCCGAGTTGCTCGATTGGTTGGCGGTGAACTTCACCCGGCAAGGCTGGAGCCTTAAGTCGCTGCATCGGCTGATGATGACTTCCAGCGTTTACCGCCAATCGTCGGAGGTCTCGGCCGAACATGAACGGCTCGATCCCGACAATCTACTCTGGTCCCGCATGCCACTGCGCAGATTGGAGGCCGAAGCGCTGCGCGACACGCTGTTGTCGGTGGCGGGCGTGCTCGACCAAACTGCCGGCGGCCCGGCCGATGGCGTCGATGCCCGGCCCGACGGCCTGGTTACGGAACGGGGCACCCGCCGCAGCATCTATCTGTTGCAACGACGTACCCAGCCGCCGACCATTCTGGAGACGTTCGATCTACCCCGCATGGGGCCTAACTGCGTCGATCGGCCAGAGTCCAACGTAGCTCCGCAGGCTCTGTTGCTGCTCAACAATCGGCGAGTGCGCGAGCTGGCCGACACATTTGCCGCCCGCGTGGCGGCGGCGGCGGGCGACATGCCTGCCGGCCAGATTGACACCGCCTTTCGCCTGGCTCTCTTGCGAGATCCCACGGCTGAAGAGTTGGATACGGCGCTGGCGGCGTTTAGCCGTTTCACGGCCGAATGGGCACAGGTGCCCGTCGAGGCTCGCGGCGGAGTGCCGGCTGAACGCAAGGCACTGGGCAATCTGTGTCACGCTTTGATGAACTCGGCGGAGTTGGTGTATGTAGACTGAGGCTAATGGGGAGTGTCGAATGCCGAGTGTGGAGTGTGGAAGATTCCATCGCCGATGCGCGCATGAGAGCCGCATCCGACGGCGATAATGCGGGCGGCGATCCTTGCAAATCCCCTCGCCGCCGATTGGCCCCCTTCGACGCTGGTGCCCATTTTATTCATTTTCGGGCGTGGCCATGATGGATTGCATCGCCTCGCCCAAAGCCCGGCGCACCTCGTCACCGTTTGCCTTGCTGCCGTGCTCCACCAATGAGCGAGCTTTACCTCGCAGCCAGCTTTGCACGTTTTGGTCCTTCAGATCGGGCCGCAATTCGTGCCACGCTGCCAACATTTGCTTGCTGATCTGGTCGAGTCGCGGGCGGATCTCCGTGGCCAGGTCGGGCACATTGTCGAATTGCGGCCGTATATCGTGGGCTTCCCACTCGGCAAAATACGCCTGCTGTACGAGTTTACCGGCATCCATTTGCGCCTGGAAGAAGGGGCGAGTCTCCTGGTCGGGAATTTGCCAACGCTCGCCCGTCAGTTGGGCCATGCGGTCGAGCAGTTCGGCCTCGCGCGGCAAGTCCTCAATCGGCCGCCCGGCATTCCATTTCCAGCGGGCCACGTCGTGCATCAGCAACAACCGGGCTTGCATCAACTCCACCAGTTGCTCGGCCCTTGCCACGGCGGCATCGTTCGTAGCGGCACGAACGACCGCCGCCGGTGCCGGCGCGGCAGGCGGCGCGGCCGCGGGCTGGCAACCAGCCAGGCCCAGACAACTCGCCAACAGAATCGCCAGGCGAAATGAACAACGGCGGATCGTTCTCAAGGCTCAGTTTTCCTCGTTGTTGACGTAAGCACGCGAATTCAACGAATCGCCAGCCTGTCCGCTGCCCTCACCCTTCGCGGTGCCCAGGCTACGGTATCCAGCACGCGAGCGAAATGCAGCAGCGGCGTCCGGTCGGGCAAGACGATATCGAATGGCGCGGTCATGGTGTTGCATTCAATCTCCGCTTCCGCCGGCTGAATCGGCCAGGGAACATGATGGACATCGCCTCGAAAAACTCGCTTAGTGGATGCCGCGTAGAGGCAGTAGCGCTCGATCAGCCAGGCCTCTAACGTGGCCGGTTCGACGGGCCGGGCCGGCCCAATGGGGCGAAAACGGGCGGCGAATTCCGCTGCCGGCGCACCGCGATGAGCGCGGCGGCTGCGATAGTCGATCCAGCCGTCCCGTTCCCCGAAAGAGATATTGGCATCGAAATAGGGCAAATGCCAGGTCCAGCGGGCCAGCCGCACGGCCGATCGACAGGTGGCATCCAGCGACAGAAACCACACGCCGGGCTTGCCTTCGGCCGAAACATAGGTCCGCACGTTCAGCTCGGGAAAGGCCGAAAAGCCGGGCAGCGACGGCGACAAGCGCGGCCGCACGCCCGTCATGCGAAACGGCACAATGCCGATCCAGGCCTGTCCGGCGAATGTGTCGATCTCTAGCGCTGCTGGAATGTGAGGGCGAAGTTGGGCCGCGTCAACCGGCCAGTGGGCAAACAACAGATCGTGCCAGCGCATGTGCATCACCCACGGGGGGCGTGGCAGCGGCCAAGGACGGTGGGCCACGGTCTGGAACATACTTGAATTGCCGGGTGAAGGTCGCGACAGCCAGCCAACGAATTGGCTGCACGCTGTTGTAACCGCGATCGCGCGGCGGATACAACCGCGGAAGTGCGCTAGCGCTTTGGCAAAGCGAGGAATTGGTGTTCAGCCGAACGGGTGCCACTGGCGGCTCGCCCGCCAGTGTCGCTACAGCGCACTGGTCCACTGGCGGACAAGCCGCCAGTGGCACCCTAGAATTGAGCTTTGACAACTCACTACCTGGCAGGCCGGCCCGTCTGCCACGGAAGGCATTGACTACGACAGAATTTGCCGCTTGCGCGACAGATAGTCCCACACTACGTATCGGTCCAAGTCCTTGCCTGCGGTGAAAAAGACCCGGCCCGCAGTCGATTGCGCCAGGCGGTGGGCGAACTGGATATCTTCTGACGATTGCGACCAGCTAGGGATCAAAAAGATGTTGATCGTAATGCCATCGCGCTTGCAGCGCAGGCCCTCGGCCATGGTGGCGGCCTCTGTCCGCGGGTCGGGCGGATAGAGCATAAACAGTTGCGTGCCGTCGAAGTGGGCGGTCGGCAGCCCGTCGGTAATCAAAATAATCTGCCGATTGGGCGTATCTTGCGTTGCCAGATGCATCCGTGAAAGTTGCAGGGCGTGCTGGATGTTGGTGAAGTGGGGCGGAATCTGCCGTTCGCTGATATTGGGGTTGCTCATGTCCGCCTTAAGACGCACGACGGGATCAAAAATCGTCACCGGCTTGGGCATCAGCCCGGCGATTTCGCCCGCCCGCCGCGGCTTGGCGAAGGTGAACATCTCAATGAACTGCAAATAGTCGCCGGGGTATTCGCGGCGGATCAGACCTTCCAACGCCAGCGCCATGCGTTTGACGTTGATGTACTGCCCGGCGTAACGCATCGAGCCGCTCATGTCCATTAACACGGTGGTGGCGCATTTGGGCGTGTTGCGGGTGCGGTGGATGACAATGTCGTCCGGCTTCAGGCGCAGCGGGCGCTCCGTTCCGGACCGCAGCATGGCGTTGATCAGCGACTGGGGAATATCCATCTGCGAGACGGAATCGCCAAACTCGTAAGGCTTGGTGCGCTGGATTTCGATCGAGCCTTCTCCCACGATCGGCCCCTGGTGCCGGCCTGTTTTGGAGGACTGCAACTGGCTAAAGATAGTCTCCAACAGCTTTCCTTGAAACAGGCGGTAGGCCTGGGGCGAAAGCTGAAAGCGGCCGTCGTCGCCACGGCCAATGCCTTGTTGTTCGGCCACTTCGCGGACGTAGTCCTCGATCTGCTTGCGCAATGCCTCCAACTCGCCGATGTCAGCCGATTCGGCAAACCGCGACAACTCCTCCATGTCGATGACGGCGATTTGCGCCGTCTTGGCCGCCTCCTCCAACTGTTGCAGCAAACGGTCGATGGCCTCCAGCTCTTCTTTGACTTCCAGCGCACCGTCAATCGTTAACGGCTCGTGCCCCGTAAACTCGTACTTGCCGGCCATTTCGTCGATCTGGTACTTGTCTCCAAGGCGATCGACCAACTGCACCAGTTGCTGGGCAAAGTCCGACTTTTCCATGTCAGCCCGATACCACAGCCGCTCCAGGTCGTGAATCTGTTCAGACTCAAACGCCCGGCGGAACTCCTTGCGCAACGCTGGCAGGGGCTTTAACTTCTGGCCTAGTTCGCGGTAGCGGCGCTTGGCGTTTTCTTGCACGCGGCCGGTTTCATACGTCTCCAGGATCTTGCGCTTCCGCTCTTCTAGCATTTCACGCAATGCTTCCAAGCTGGGCCCCAGTCCGGCGATCTGGCTGGGGTCCAGCCGAATGGCGTTGGCCAGTTCCTCCTCCGTCAGTTCACGCAGGCTGCCGTAGGCCAGCATGTGCTCGAAGGCGGGTGAAACCAGGTCGGGAGGCTCCTGGGTCGGGCTGGGAAACCGGGCGGCATCGTAGCGTTGGTACGTGTGAATCACGCCGCCCAGGGGCCGTGCAGTCATGGAGCATTCCTCGAACAACATTGCTTAGATGCCAGCCAGGCAACGGAGGGGTTGGGCGCGGCGGGTACAGCCAATCTTATCCGGCGGCCGGCGTAAGGCCACCTGCTCGCCAAAAACCTGTCAAAATAAAGGCTTGTGATTGGCCAACGGGTTCATTAAGATTTGATGAATTGCCTTTTCATACGGCGGGTTCACCGCCAGGTTGGTTTTTGCCCCGCTTCAACGCGGGGCTGGCGAAAGTCGTAGCAACGTCCCCAAGTCGCTCATCGAATGGTTGGCGTTGCAACCGACGACTGTCGCCAAAGAAAGTCTTGCTTCATGCGTAGCGCACAAAAATCCCCGCTTCAACCGGCGACAAGCCAGACGGCATTGTTCGTGCGATTGACCTTGGCGGGAATTTGGGCCGCGCTGTGGGGCCTGCCGCCGCGGCGCGTGCATGTTGTTTGCTTCGCGGCTTCTACCGTGACACCCTGGGACGCGCCGATTGGCGGTCTCTTTATTTATTGCCCACATGGTTCATGCCGTTCGGCGATTGCCGGCGGCGCGTCCACATTATCGGGCGGGGGTGATTGGCGTTTCCTTATTCATTTTTTTTCTTTGGTAGCGGTTCGCCTGTCGGGCGAACGCGGAGGCACTTATCATGAGTCTGTCGGAATTGGCCACGGGCGTGCCCGTGGCCGGAGTAGCCCCTGTACCGGGGCCGGTACAAGGCGCACCCGTGCTGCATCGCATCGCGGAAGTGCGCCATCAGCAGGGCATGTCGTTGCGCACGGTTTCCCGGCACACCGGGATCGAAGCACGCCGCTTACGTGAGCAAGAAGAAGAGTCGTCCGATCTGCGGCTGAGCGACTTGTATCGCTGGCAAGATGCCTTGGGCGTGCCCGTGGCCGATCTGCTGGTCGATTCGCACGAGCCTCTCTCCACGCCCGTTATGGAGCGGGCACGCATGGTCAAGGTCATGAAAACCGTGGCCGCCATCATGGAGTCCGCACAAAGCGTCTCCATTCGCCGGTTAGCGCAAACCCTGGCCGACCAGTTGACGGAAATCATGCCGGAGCTAGAAGGCGTCGGTCCGTGGCCCGCCATTGGCCAGCGCCGCTCGCTGGACGACTACGGCCGCGCGGCTGAGCACCGTCTCAACGGAAGGATGCTCCGCGATTTGTAACCATTGCTGATTGTCACGTCACTCCGGCTCGGAACGGCACATGCCATCCGGGCCGGTGGCGTTTTGGACCGGCCTTCGCGGTGAACAAATACCGACTTTTAGGTAAACTCCGCTGAGTCATGACTGTGGCGTGGGCTGTAGCCCATGATATTGCCCAAGCGTGGGCTAGATCCCACGCTGCGGCCTGTGGGGCTTGCCGGCGGATCGTTTAATGCCAACTATTCACTCTGTCGATGTGTGGCGGATTTCACTCTTGGTAGATGATGCGCCGCTTCGCGAGATACTGGGCACGGAGGAACGGGACAAGGCCAGCCGTTTCCGCTTTGACGGCGATCGACGGCGCTACACGGTCGCCCACGCCGCCCTGCGGATGATCCTGTCGGACTACACATCCACGGCGGCGGCCCGACTGGAATTTTCAACCGGGCCGCATGGAAAACCGCGATTGATGGGGGCGGAGGATGTGGAATTTAACCTGTCGCATTCCGGTGACCTGGCATTGCTGGCCGTGACACGCGGCGCGCTGGTCGGCATTGACGTGGAGCAGTACCAGCGGATCGAGCGCGGTCTGCCAGCGATCGAACGCCACCTTTCACTTCTCGAACGGAACGAACTGGCGGCAATGCCCGCAGATCAAAATCAGGCGGCCTTGGCCCTGTTGTGGGTGTGCAAAGAGGCTTGGATCAAAGCGACCGGTGAAGGATTGAGCCGGCCGCTCCATAGTTTCGATATTTCCATTGCCGGACCGGAACCGCGACTACTGGCTACTCGGCCCTTGGATGAACAGGCAAATGGCTGGCTGCTGGCTCAACTTTCCACGCCAGGGCCCTACATGGCCGCGGTCGCCGTGAAAGCACCCGAAATTGCGATTCGCATGCATGATTGGTCTTTTTAGGTGGCGATTCTATCGCCGATGCTCGCTCTCCCAAGAGGAGAGGGAGAAAAATCCGCCCGTATCGGCGATGGAATCGCCTCCTACAACCCCGCGGCGAGCGGGCGGCGGGCGCTGATCTGACCTAGATCGTCTAGCCAGGCACTCACCACCGCCGCTGGCTGGGCGTTGCGGTCGACCTGTTCCAAGGCATCGAGGCAACGGACCAACGCCGCTTCGGCGTCGATTGGACCGCGGACGGCGGCTTGCTGAATGGCCGTGGAAAGCTCCTGGTCCGCTTCGCCGGGCGACCCGCTGGATACCCGCAACGCTTGCCGATAGAACTCGGCGGCAAAACCAATTACTTGCCGCAGCCGGGCGCGGCGCAGTGGGGCTTCCTTGCCAGCCTCGTCTACGAACGCTTGCGTGGCGGCGGCAGTTTGCGCCTGGCTGTGGGGCAGCGTGGCCAGCGTGGCCAGCAGTTTTCCGCGAAACTCCCACAGCGCGGGATCGGCCAGTTCGGCTGCCCGTTCCAGGCTTCCGCCGCTGCCGCGGGAGAGCCAATCCAAATTGATGGCGGCCAGATCGGCCTTTTGCTTTAGCAGGCTTAGCAGCAGTTCCTGGCCCAGCGGCTGAAATCGCATGACCTGGCAGCGCGAACGGATCGTGGGCAGTTGCTTGTCCGCCGTGGTGCCGATCAAGATCAGCACGGACTTGGGGGGAGGCTCTTCCAAGGTCTTGAGCAGTGCGTTGGCCCCTTCCACCGCCAAAAAGTCGGCATCGTCAATGATGGCGATGCGGCGCCCCCCCATAAACGGCTTGAGGCTGATGTTGTGGCACAAGCCTTCTTGCATCCGCCGCTCGGGAGGGCCGATGAACCGCTCCACGGGGATCACGCTCTTGTCTTCCGGCTTGGAGATGCGTTCCAAGTCGGGATGCGTGCCGGCTAGCACTTGCCGGCAAGCATCGCACGTTCCACAGGGAGACATCTCCGCGGGAGGAGAACCTTGGCACAGCAGGGTTTGCGCCAGTTTCAACGCAAACGTCCGCTTGCCAATTCCGGCTGGTCCCACGAACAAGAACGTGCTGGCCAACCGGCCGCGCTCGATGGCCAAGCGAAAACGGGCCACCATTTCATCGTGTCCCTGAATGCCGTGCCAAGCCACGCTGCAAACTCCACCGGTTACGTGCGGACGATCCTACCAGGGCCGGCAGCCGGCCCTTGCCAAGATCATCGGACAGTTGCGGCACGACCGCAAGACCCGGGGGGAAAGGATGAAGGCGAAAGGCGAAAGCTTGCTTAGCGTTCGTCGGCGAATTGTTCGCCTTCATTGGCAGCGGCGCTTTCGCTGGTGTTGGGGTACTGGCGATTGGCGATGGGGGCCTTGGCGAATACGGCACGCAGTGATTGACTTTCGCCGGGGACCGTGCCGCTGTCTTCCTCAGGGTACGTCAGGCTCTCCTCGACCCGTGCCTCGGTCGATTCCATGATGACTGAACCAGGATCAATCACCTCGCCAGGGATCGCGGCTGGAGTGGGGATGCCTTCGACCGGCTCGCCTTGCAGGCTGTCGTAAGGAGTACCGTGCGGTCCTTGGAACTGTTCGTAAGGGCCTTCGCTGATGACTTGCGGCCGGGTAAAGCCGTAGTCGATATAACTGCCGGCGTCGCGTTCGCGGGCCCGCTTGCGGGCGTCGAAGTAGGCCTTGCAGGGCCACGGACCCTCGGAGAGGTAGACGTTGTTGTATTCCAACAGTGAACCCTTGCGGTAATGCACATCGGTGACGGAGACGTTGTAGTCGGCCAAGGCACGGTAATAGGCGCTTTCGGCATCCACCCGGCGCTGCTGGGCTTCCAGCAACTGGTCGATGGGGTTGACGCCCTCGACGATGGGGGTCTCGCTCTCGACGGCCAGTTGGGCGGTATCTTCTTCTTCCTTGGCCGCCAGCCGGCGGTTGTAGTTGGTTTGAACCAGGTTGTGGTAGTATTCCATCTTGCGGATCGCCTCGCTCAACATGTGGGTGGCTTCCAATTCCTGCTCTTGCAAGATGGCCCGTTCCCTGGCGAGCTGCAATTGTTTGTTTCGCACGGCTGCCAGTTCGCGCCGCATGCCCAGCGTCATGCTGAAGGTTAGCCCCAAGTCCCACTCTTGGAAATTGCCGGCACCCAGCGTGGGATACGCGCCGGTCCCCAGAATATTGTTGGTTCCGTTATAGGCGTTGCCTCCCAAGAGGTCGTCGCCCAAACCCAAGAGGCGGTAGCGGGCAACACCGTCTAACTGTGGCAGCAAGAAATTACGAGACGCGATAAGTTCCATTTCGCTCTTCTTGATTTGCCAGCGCTGTTTGCGCAGGTTGACCTGACGAACGAGCGCCTCGTTTTGCACTTCGCACCAGTCAAACTGCACCTTGGCGGTAGTCGGCTCGTCGATGGGGCGGATGATCCGCCCGTCGGTCGGAGCCAAACCCATCAGGTAGCGTAGGCGCGTCTCGGTGTTCAATAGGTTCCACAGGGCGGTCTCGGCCTGGGCACGCAATTGGTAATACTGGGCGCGGGACTTGGCGACGAACAGCTTTTCGCCCCCCTTGATGGAGACACGGAATTTTTCGTCCAGGTTTCGCCAGGTTTTCAATGAGCTGTCGCGGCCCGCCTTGCGGGCGTCGAGTTCACGGTACCAGTAGTACAGTTCGCGGTAGTGGTTTTCCACGTCGCGCACCTGGTTTTGTACGTTGCCTTCAAAATCGGCCAGCGAAATATCGGAATTAATGCGGGCGATAACCACGCCGCGGTACACGCCAAAACCAAAACTCAGAGCGTTCGATCCCGTGCCAATATTATTCAGCGGCCCGGCGATGCGATTGAATTGTGTTCCCATGCCCCGCAACAACGGCTGCGTCATTGAGGCTTGGTATTGCGAGCTCCAGTCACTGAACGCTCCGCGGAACGTGCCATTGTTACCCGCGTACACTGTTTGATTTGAAAGTGCGAACAAGGCCCCCGAAGTCGTTCGCTTGTTAATTTCCGAGGTGCTGGTGAAGCCGGTCCCGCGGAAAACGCCCGGCGAGAGGGGGCTGCCATTGAACGGTATGTTGCGGGGTTGATCCAGGTTCTGCCACAGCACGGTATGCGACAAGTTCGCATCGTACGCCGCCAAGGCTCCCTCCACGCCGAAGGCCGGGTCGGATTCGACCAGCGCCGGGTTATAAACCGTGGCGGGGGAGTTAGGGCTGGCGGATCCATTCGAGCCGGCTTGCAGTAGTGCGTCTGGGGCTTGCCCCACTCGCAACTGGCGGACAACCTTGCTGTTGGACAGGGCGATCTGCACCGCCTCCTCCAACGTAAGCTGCCACGGAACCATCGTCTCAAGTTGTTCCACCGACATCGGCGGCATGGCGCATTTCACTTCGGTCAGACTGTTTACGTGGACGTCGGGATACTCGATTTCCGTCGCCTTGTCTTTGTAATGCGACAAGTCACCGTCGTCATGGAAATAGAACGGCTGCGTGGGCGTGCAGCCGCTGACCAGCAGCACGCCAAACGTGGCCAATAAATTCCAGAAAAGCTTGAGATGACGACTCATAAGTAGCAGTCCTTGTGGCACTGTCCGCGCGACAAAGGTAGGAACATTCCGCCGTGGCTCTGGCCAACCCGCGATCTGGCAGTGCTGCTAGCGCGAACGGCCGGAGATTTCTCCAAACGGAGAAATCGGCAAGCTTGGTATCGACGGCCTAACCGTTAAACTTTGGCGAAACTCAATAACCGGATATGTCAATGCAACCGGTAATGTTTGCGCAGAGTCCCATAACGCCCATTCGAGAGAAGAGGCGCTGCCAGACGGGGATTTTCGTCGCGCTTTTCTAAGAGAGGCGAGCCGACCGCATTAGAAGGCTAGCAAGCTAACTTACAGCACTCGAAGGACTGACGCTATCCCGACAGCGACTATGGCAGTGCTGTCGTAGCCTACAGATACATGCCCACGTAGCCGCTGTGCTTGTCGCTTTCGGCCTGGATGCGCTCGATACGCTTGATGGCTGCCGCCAAGTCGCCCGCCGCGATATAGCGGTCGAATTCGACCGCCACGCTCTTGGTGACCGTTTCCGTAAACCAGGCCACGACCGGTTCGGTCAGCCAGTCGCAAGTTTCCCGGCGCAGTGTCGCGTCGAGGTGGCACCGCAATGTGCGCTGGTCCGACTCATCAGTCAGCGCTGTCCCTTCAAAATCAAACTGCAACATTCCCACTTGGTCGTCGTTGGTCAGGTGAAACGTGCATTGGGCGTTGTAGAGGTAGTAGGTGTTGAACGAACCATGCTGTTCAATGGCCTTGAGCAGGCGTTCGCAACGTGCCCGATAACGGGGCGAGGCA
>JBFWUW010000114.1:0-14893 GCA_050247075.1 Pirellulales bacterium
TGAGGATCGAGCGGATCTGGTTCTGGATCGCATACACCGACGGCAGCGGCAAGACGCTATTGGCAAAGATCGCGGCGTACAGCTCGCCGTTGTAGGTGCTGGCGGTGGTGCGCAGGTTCACGCCCATCGTGACCACGCGGCTGGCGTTGCCAGTGCCAAAGTTGCCGGTGGTCAGCGCGTTGGACGACGGGGCGCCGCCGTTGACGCTCATGGCCACATTGGTGCCGTCGCAGCGGATCCAGGCAAAGAACGTCTGGTTGATCGTGACGGCCACGGTCGAATAGGTCACGTTGCAAATCGTGCCGCCGCCGCCGGCGCCGCCGATGAGCGTGAACACCATCTGCCGCGACGAGTTGAAGATCACGTTGAAGCCGTTTTCCGAGCTCTGGTCGGCCGTGTAGAACACGAAGCCGTAGGGATCGGGCAGGGCCAGCAGGGTGCCGGCGAAAATGAGCGTGAACGTGCCGGCGTTGTGGGCCGCGTTGAGCGTGGTGGTGCTCGAGCCCACGTCCAGCCGGCAGGGCGCGCCGCCCCCTTCGCCGCCGCGAAAGTACAGCGCGTCGCGGCCGGCGCAGGAGTTCTTAATCAGCGCGGGGCGCGTGTAGTTGGCCGGCGACGTGGCGGTCAGGCCGCTGGCGCCGGGCGAGCTCCAGGTCTGCACACTCGTGGCCGACGGATAGGCCGAGTTGTTCGAGCCGTTGCCGTCGATGTCCCACGACTGGAAGGCCAGCACGATGTTGGCGTCGTTCGGCAGCGCCATGCGCTGCTGCAGGTTCGACGGCACGAACATCGAGCCGTTGTGGTGGTAGGGCACGCCGCCATAGCTCGCGCGCTGGCCCGCGACGCCGGGAATCTGCGGCGCGACCATGGGATCGCTGGCCAGCTGCACGACGGAGCCAATGGCTGGAAAGGCGCTCGAACCCATTTACGCTTTTACCTTCGGGTTATTGTTGCTTGTCGATCTGCCGCACAAGGTCTTGCGTGGCCTTGGTGTTTTCATTGAGGGCGCTTTCGAGTTTTTCCAGCGTGGTGTTGGCTCTCGTGGCGGTGGTCTCACGCTCCTCGCGGTGCGACTTCTCGATGGTTTCGTAGCCCTGCTGCACCTGGCGTTGCAAATTGGGGATGCCTTCTGTAACCGCGAACTTCCCGACCCAGGCCACCATCGCCAAGATGACCAACAGAATGACGGTGGGCACGCCCTGTTTGAGCGCCCACTCGGCCGCCAACGATTTCCAGGTGCGACCGCTGCCGTCGGCTGGTGTGTCTGTTGCCACGCTCACCCTCCCTAGTCCTGTAGTCCCACGGCCTTGAGAATCTTGTCGCGGAGCACAGTGCCATTGCGGTTGTCGATCGCGCACACGAGGTAGTACGAAACGCTCGCCAGGCCCTGTCGCTCCGCGCTCTCGTGCGGGCGGTTGTATTGCACGATCTGCACGCCCGCGTTGTATTCCATCGCCGTGATCGGACAGAGGTCCGGCCCCTTGTGGCCGCGCACGCGTGCACGAATGCCGCCGTACTGATCGACGCGCCACGTAAATCGGCCGGCAATCGCCGCCAGCTCCCTCAGGAACGCGTCGATACGGGTGTCCTTCGCTTCGTCGGTGGCCACGGTCATTGCAGCTTTGGTGCCTCGGTGCGTCGGATCGTGATTTCGTAGTACGGCGCGGGGTCGTACAGCGGGCTGTCGATCGTGCCCTGAAACTTCAGCCGGATAAGGTCGTTGATCGCCGCCATCTGCACTCCCATGAACGCCAGGCTTGGGAATCTCCCTTTCACGGTCAGTTGGCCGAACTGCATTCCATCGTCTTCGACCACGGGCTGGTGCATCGCGCCGCCCTCGGTTTGTTTTAGGTTGCCCTCGCGCGCCGTGCGGGTAGGTAACGCACGGACACGCGAGGGCGCGCGAGGCATGGTCGCTACGTGTTCGGGTCGTCGTCCGCCAGGTTCCCCAGCGCATCGATAACCGCTTGCTTCTTTGCTTCCAGGTCCGCTTTGGCCGAAGCCACGTTGGCGTCTGCTGTGTCCTTGCTGACCTGTGCGCCGCTCAAAGCGCTACTCGCATCCGATTGGGCCACGAGTGCCGCTTCCTTCACGTCCACGGACGCAAAGTAGGCATCGACGGCCGCTTGTAGTGTTTCCTTGGTCGTTGGCATATCGTTCTCCCGGTTAGGCTTCCTGTTTCAAACCCCGGCGCCCAGTCTTGCGACCGGAACGCCGAGGCCCCGTCAAGCCGGCGAAGGCTTGCACGCGATGGCTCCTCCTTCTAGTTTTGTCCCGCTGGTTGTAGTGCCGCTGACCGTCGTGCCTGGCGGGCCGCGGCTTGTTTCGCTTCACTCCATTCAATCGCACCGGCCAAGAGCATGAACGCCTTGGAAATCTCTTGGGAGTTGTTGTATCCCGCCGGCAATAAGTCGCAGGCCACGGCCAGGAATCCCTGAATCGCTCGCGGGTCCGCCTTGCGCTTCGTGAGCAGCCAGGAATCAATGACCGTGGCGTAAATCTTGTCCCATTCCTCTTTGGTCGGGTTCTTTGGTTCGGTGACTACGGTTGGTTCGTCGGCCATGACTACCGGCCCTCCAAAACAGAGTCGGGGATGCCAACGTCGCTGGGGCCATAAAGCGGTTTCGTAAGCTCTTCGGCGAAGTGCAGCATCGAGTTGTGCAACGCGGCTTGGTGGGCATCGAGGCCATGCTGAAGCGTTTGTGCAGCCGCCTCCATGCTACTTAACAGCAGCGATTCAACAGCGGCCTTGCCTTCCGCGGAAAGCGGCTTACCTAGAATCTCTTCGATTTCAGGAATCAGGGGCATTTGTTTCTCCTTCGCCGGATGTGACGGGGGTTACTGCGTCTTGCGTCGGGGCACGTCGATCAATTCGCCTTTCGCGTTGTAGAACAGAACTTCGTATTCGCTGTCGGCCGGGCTCACAGCGGCTGGCGCAGTTGGAGGCTGGGGCGCTGGGTCGCCCTTCAGCAGCATGGCAGCCGCCAGAACCAAACCTGGCAATCCAGATATGGCACCGATGCCCACTGCCCCTAACGTGCCGATGCCCGTATTGGTTTTGGTGATGTTCATATCCTCGGGCGGCACGGTGTCGGTCGCCTTATAGGCGTTTTCCTTCATAAAATCCTCGCGCCAGTCCCTTGCCTTCTGGTAGTGGCCGTAGAGGTACTTGGTATCTACCTCCTGCTTAGCTGTGGTGGTGGCCATGTCGTCAGTCGCCCTCCGGTTCTGCCGCCGGCTCTTCCGCCGGCGTGCCCACGCCGAAGTCGCGCATCATCTGCCGGCGATCGGCGTTCTGGTGCGCGGCGATGCCGATGGCGTGCGTCAAGGTTTGCTGGGCTCGTGACATGATGGCCGTAAAGTCCACGTCGCCGGGTGTGTCGGCTGCCAGGCCTTCAGGCACGGAGCCGGTAGTCGGTTCGTCTGCCATTCGCCGGGTGCTCCTAGATTTGGTTCAGCAACTCGTTGTGCTCGACTTCGCGGGCGAGCGAGTCTTTCACGAACTGCTCGTTCATCGAGGCTACGTCCAGGGCTTGAAGCACGGCGAGGCGTCGCAAGTCGTCTTGCGTCACGTCCTCGCCGGCCTCAAGGCGCTGTTTCAACGGCGTGAGCCGGTCGGGAATCTCAATCATGGTGACGGGGTTCCTATGGCTGAGGTCCGGTCAGCTCGCCTAGGCCAGCTTGGCGAACTTCGAGTCCGCGATCTTCTGGCGCAGATCGTCGTTGCTCGAAAAGTGCTTGCCCAGGGCGTCGACAGTCAACGCCTGCGAGCGGCACACCACCGAGTTGAAGTTCACGTCGACCGGCGTGTCATTGGCAGCCATGTGCTGCGCCTGGCGCGTCTCGTCGGCGTTGGCTCCCGGCCCGTAGGGGCTGAAGCGGTTGGAATCTTCCTGTTCGGACGATTCGGTTGCCATTACGTAGCTCCTGTTTTCCGTCGCCGGATGTCGTAACTGGCAGGCCCGGAAGGCGACGATTGAACCGGGGCCGGCTTTTGGGGTTCCACGGTGGACGGTTTGGCGCACTTACACTTCGCCAGTTTGATGGCGGCTTCGAGCGCCTTGATTTGTTCCGAGCAGTCAGGCACGGGGCGACTGGCAAGCACAGCGAGTTGCTTTTCCAGTTCACTGAGCCGCGTTTCGATTCCCGACAGGTCCATGGGCTTGCACTGGCAGCCAGGTTGCTTGCCGAGCTTGTTGATGTAATCGACCGTGCCGTTGTAGCTGCGAATCAAGTCGTCTAGCCGTGGGTCGGTCTGGGCCTGCTGCGGTGCAACCGGCGCCATGTTCTGCGGCGCCATCGGGGGACCGCCCGTGTAGCCGCCGCCACCAATGCCGCACGATCCGCCTTCGCAGTATTGAGTTTCCTTGAGACCGGCACGCGCTAGCTCTGTGTGGATCGACAGCAATCCTCCAGCCAAACCCATTCGGCCGTCGCTGGCCTGAATGACGCCGCATAAATAACCGCGACTAAACACGCCGCCACCACTGCGTCCCTGCTCCTGGGCTCCGACCATGCAAAAGTTACTGGGGCCAACAAAGCGGTTGACCGACTCAATAGCCGTTCGCAGGACCGTTGGCGCGCCGCTATGCCCACAGCCAGAGTTATCTACCGTATCCCCTACTTGCATCCGGGCATCGCGTGGAGCAACTGCAATGGGAGCAGCCTTGAAAGCACCTAGCTGCGCCTCAATCACCGCAACGTCAGATTGGTAATTAATGGTGAGTGGCTTGGCGTTCAGCACTCCCGGAACTGGCGCGAACAGGTCAATCAATGGTGGCACGTTTGGCTCGTCGCGGAATACGTGCGCGCAGGTCACGATGATTGCCTTGCCGTCCGCGGCAGATACAACGGTGCCAGAGCCATGCGACTTACCCACACGGACCCCGACTGTACCCTGGGCAATATTGGAATGTCGTTCGGCGCGCGTCTGCCCGTGGGAAATTCCCACCAGACCGAGCCACAGAGCGGCGAGCAGCGGCGTGCGCTTATCCAGCCAGGTAGCGACCGCGAACGCCGCCACGCAAAAGGCGCAGCCGAATAACAGCAGCACGCCGATGTTCGGTTCCAGTGCAAGGTGGGCAATGCTCATCGAAGCCTCCGAAACACTGGCTCGCCAATGACGCGGCACTTGCCTTTACAAGTCGGACAGTAGTGCGGCTGGCTTCGGTGCGACCCGGGAGGCAGCTCGCTGCTTTGTGGTTTCACGGCGCGGCTCTGCGGCTTGTCCGCCTTTTGCGTACAGCACGACGCAGACGGCGTACACTCGCAGCACTTGCCGGCCTGGCACTTCTCCGAACAGTGGCAGTCCTTGTGCGGAAGGCACTCGCATGCCTTATTGTCAAGCTCCCAAGCTTTAGGCGGTTGCGGCAGGCTGGCCACAAGCACCAACGCAATGAACGCCAGCAGCAACGCGAAGCTCGATAGACCGACTGCGGTTCCGTTGTTCACGTTGGTCACTCCACGAGATCAATGGACCAGAAATCGTCCGCGTAGTTCGGGTTCGTAATGAACTCAAACGGCATATAGAAATACCCGCCGTCGCCCCAGTCTTCGGACCAGCTATTCATCACCGTGAAACGCTTCCGTCGCTCTTGATAGCCCACGGCCAGCACGGCATGGCCACCCAAGGCCCGCTCGTTGCGTTTGGGCATCGGCATGACTCCCGACTTTTCCACGGCCCGCGATTCAAACGATTCGTAGACCGTGAACCCGAAGACGAACGGGAAGCCGTCGGCCAACCGCGACTTGAGATTCTTGAGCGACGGCGAGATGCGCCGGTACTTGAGCGCCTGGTGGTCGCTGCCTTCGTTGTACGCCGCTTGCGATGGCTCGGCCGTAAACTTGCGCACTTCATAGGGCCAGGTACGATCCGATGCCGCGCCGGAACGGGCCACCGCCTTGATCGCGTTGCGCAGTTCGGCGCCGCTGTCGTAGTCCACCGTGCCCTCGATGACCCGCGTGTTGTAGTACACGTACAGCACGCTGACATCGAACGGACTTTGACCTTGTGCCAGTCGCACGAACTCATAGGCGTTGCCCACAGCACAGGCCGTGCAACTGCCGAGTTCGCCTTGATCGAGGATACCGGGGCAGTCGGATCGCAAGTCAACGATCGGCGGCAGCTTGCGCTTGATGCCGCGCGGCGCTGCGTAGAGCAGGTCGCGGGCGTCCGGCCGATCGGGCTTCCAGCCGTACTTGCGAGCAACAATCATCGTCGCCCCCAGTTCTGCATCGGTTGCGGGCCTGGCTGCTGGTAGCTCCGCGTTGTCGCCCACGGCAGGTAGCCGCGATGGAAACTTTCACGAGCACCGTCGGCGTAGTTGGTCGCACGATCGAATCGCCAGGGCACGAGCCCGCGCCGCTGCCAGTTGCCGGCCACCGGAACGCCGGCGCAGCCAATCTGGTGTGGACGTGGCACGGGCTGCTGAGCGAACGCGGCAGTGAAGCTGGCAGCAACGAACACGAGACAGAGGGCAAAGGTTTTCATCGCTAGTGAGCTATCCGGTTTTAAGAATCACGATCAGCTCGCACGGCTGATCGAAGTCAACGCGATTGGCTTGCCGCTCCATGCCGACCTTCACACGCCACAGCGTGTCTTTGATGCCCTGCTGGTTGAGCGGCAGTTGATACTCCGCGTGCCACAGCGACTGGCGATGGTCCGGCTCGGCGCGGAGGTATTCGAGCGTGCACACGAAGAGCGCGCCGAGCAGCAGGCCCACGATCGGTTGCCAGTGCTTCTGCAGGTGACGTCGCACGGTTCACCTCGCGCAACAAAAAAACGCGGGCGCAAAAACTCAATTCGAGTCTTCGCGCCCGCGTTTGCGGATCGGCCCAATTCGGGACTTGTCGAGTTGTCAGCCAGTCAGTCTGCCTGATGCGGCGGCCCGTGTCAAGAAATACCGCTTGAGCCCCTTGTCGGCCCGGCCCTGCACGCGGTCCTGGTCGGGCTGCCCGTTGCCGTCACAAGCCACGGCCCGCAAGCGGATTTTCGAGCCACCAGGCTGCACTGGATCGATGCGCAGCAGCACGCCAGCTATCACGAGACCGTCGAGTCCCTGACGTTCAAGATCGATGGGGAGTCCATCCAAGAATGCTTCGCTCCTTGGCATCCTGTTTTGGCCAGTCGCCTAACGCCTGATCTCGCGCGCGCCTCCCGTGCACTCCACGTTGCCCCTCACGATCCACTCACCGCTGGGTCCACTGCCGCGACCACCGATGATGAGAATCTTACCGATGTCGGCGATTGCGTCGAGTGCTTCGGATGAGCCGTTCGCAAGCACCTTGCAGTCCACATCGTTCAACACGACCAGCGGCCACTTGCCTTCACCCCACGGACCCGGCTTGGGCTGCGGCGTGCAGTACGCGCCCACGACGCGATCGATGTACGGTCGGCCGAGTGTGTCGACGAGCGACGACCCCTTGCACCGAATCGTGCCGCCAGTCTGAGCGACCACGCCACCACGCGCAACGATGCCCGCGCAGCTCGCGCCGATGTCGCCACCCGCGCCGCGATGGGCATCGAAGTCGGCGATGAGATTTGAGTCTTCCAGGTTGATCGTCTGGTTGTCGGCACCGCCGCTGCCGCCGGCACACACCGCCCAACGGCCGACTTCGACCATCGATCGCTTCACGTTCACTTCGATGCGCGACCCACTCCACACGTACACGCCGAATGAACGGCCAGAGATGATGCAATCCAAAACAGTCGCGCTCACATCATGCACCGGCGGATCGGCGCAGAAGCCAACCACCTGATTCTGGTCGCCCACCTCGAGCGCGCTGCGGCCATCGAGTGTGAGTCCCTCTAGACGCACGCGGTCGGCGAGCTCAAACGCGCAGCCCTTCACTGAGATGCGCCGGCCGCCACTGCGGAACACGCCTGGCCCAACGTGCTCGGTGTTGGGCAGAAACCGATAGACGCCCAGGCCAACGTCGATGATGGGCGAACCGCTGCTGCTGAGTGTGATCACATTGGGCTCCTTCGTAATTGGATTGATTATCCCGACTGAACCACTCCGCGCAATAGACCGTGGGAGAAACTTCCGCTGATAACAACAACCTCAGTCAACGTCGTACGCGTGCGAAAATTCTTGACGCCCCCGGCTCACGCCCGCACGGCAGCCCACCGGAAGGACCCAAGCCGCGTATTCACTCCCGTGGCAGCAGGTCGAACCACTCCGCGATCGTCAAGTCGCCCACGGGCCCAGCACCGAGGCTCGGGTTGTAGCGACCACTGGCGGCCGGCAGTCGCGCGTAGTCGATCCTGCTCGGTGCCACGTGCACCACGATCACACCTTCGTCGCGCTCGATCTCGAACCGTTTGGGGCCACGCCGCTGTGCGTCCCGTCCCTCTTGCCATTCAAAGTTCGTCGCCCACTCGTAGCGACCAGGCGTGCCCACGACCCACACCTTGCGGCTGACCAGCGTCGGCACAGTGGGCGGGTCACAGCCACGGCAGTGCAGGCCATCGTACGCGTCGACCCAAAAGCCCGGCGAGCCGCACGTCAGGCAGGGCTCAGGCTGGGCGACGTCGGGCGGTGGCGTGGGTTTCGTGGGCGGCGGAACACTGGCCATCAACTGAGTGAGGATACCCATCAACCAGCCCTCTCGATGGCAAGATTAATGATCCCCTCGGTGATTAGTTCGATGGTCGGTAACTCGACTCGCTCCACCTCCTGTTCGGAAACAACCTTGATGCCTTGTGACGCGAAGTACTCACGAAACGTCGCTTCGTTTACACCCTGCCCAGAATACGATCGGTAGTAGAGTAGCCCAACTGATTTATCCCGCATTTGCCGCAATACAGCGGGGAAATCGTCTCCTATTGATGGCTTGATCTCGATCCTGAGATTCGCATAACCGACAATCCAGTCGACCCAAAAAACAACGTCGATCGCTCGTGAGCCATCTTCAAAAGCTGGCTTGCCGGTTCTGACGAATGAGAGTCCAACAGCCCGCCGCCGTAGGGCGGCAATCCATCGCTCCCGGTCGCAATCATACTTCTGGAATTGCTCTTTCAGCTTGTCCGCGAAACTTGCCGCCACCTGCAAGGCCGTCGGTACGGCGATCTTGGTAACAGCGAAGGCGAACTTCAGTCGGCACTCCCCATCCAAAAACCGAGCCTGCATCTGGTTGTGCTCTGGTGTCTCGGCCGGAGCGCCGAAGTTGTTCACGATCACCTGCACCATCTGCGGGTAGCGCACCCGAAACCAATCCTGGGCCATCAACCAGTCGCGGTACTGAGCGTCACGAGTGAGCACCTCAAGTGGCTGACCGCGGTATTTCCCAAACGGGATGAGTTGGCCGGCTTCGCTTGGCATGTCAAATTCCATCTAAACCTCCTTTTTGAGCCCGACACGGGGACACGGGCAACACGGGTGCCGTAACTCCCCCTTCATGTGCGCGTGTGTGCGTGCGCGCACGCGCGTGCGCGTACACGCGTGAGAGAGCATCTTTACGGCTATATATCTACTACTTGTAATAGTCATATAGAAAATACCTGTGTTGGGTGTGTCTGCCTTATCACGTAAGGATTTATGATTGGGACCAAACCCGTGTCGATGTCGTGTCAAAAAGCGTCAGCTTGTGCCGTTTCAATCTTCGTGAGAGTGAGTGGATCCATGGTTTCCTCCCCTACAATCGCGTCGTGTGTGAATCGCAGGTTCCAGTACACCCGATGACGTTTTCTGTTCTCGTAATCCCCAACTTCCTTAAGTTGCCCAATCCTAGATTGGCGAAAGGCCCGAAAGACCTCTTTCGAAAACGTCGTCTTGGCAAATGGGTGTTGGTTTCCGGCTCGCGCCCAGCGTGTGTAGTGACCGTAAAGCCAGTCGGTTCGAATGTAGGGCACGGCCGCCGATTCGTCGATCGACAGCTCCACGAATTCAGCCAGGAATGCCCGGGCTGAGTTAACCTCAACCTGATACTCGGCAGTCGCCGCACTTGAGACCCGAGATTCGGTGAACTGCCCCTGCTGGCGGAGACGATGCAGGCCCACGACGGCCCAATTGAAGATGCCGGCCAGCTCGCCCGACCGCTCCCACCACGACGCCTTGTCCATGTTGCGGACCTTCATGGCGTCGGCGATCTCGATCCGCCAGGGGACCAGCAGCATGCGGCGCCAGATGCCCCGGCTGCGATCGCGGAACTTCGGCCGCTCGTTGCAGCTGATCAGTAGGCGGGCCGTGGGGACGCAGTTGATGCCGCTCACGCCCTTGCGGTCGAAGTACATCCGGTCGCCGCTGGTGAAGCTCTTGATATAGCCCTCGGCCACCTTGTCGAGCTCTTCGCAGTCGCCGGCAATGTTGGCCAGCTTGCCGATGGTGTCGGTGCGGCTGAAACGGTCCCCAAAAACCTCCAGCGAGACGTTCGACACATTCTCCTGGCCGAGCATGGCCGTGATGGCGGCCAGGTAGACGCTCTTGCCGTTGGAGCCTTCGCCTTCCATGAGCAGGAACTTTTGCATACCCGTGTCGGGCAGCAGTAGGTAGCCGGCCCATTCCTGCAGCGTGGCGATGCGTTCGCTGTCACCCTCCAGGTTGTGCTGCAGGAACTCCAGCCACCGCGGGCACGTGGCGGCCGGGTCGAAGGGGAACGGCAGGCTCACCGTGCTGAACCACTCGGGCGAATGCGGCAGCAGGTAATCGTCGCGATCGGCCAGTAGGGCGTCCAGGTCGAGGATGCCATTCTCCATGGCCACGTAGTTCCGCCGCTCGCGCGTGGGCAGCCACGTCATAGGCTCCGTGGACGAGCCGATGACCACCATGCCGGCCGTGGCCTGCAGCACATTCGACACGAGCGTTTGCGTGACCTTTTTAGCCGGCTGAATTTCGTCGGCGTCGGGATCCTGCTGCTGCTCGACGTTGAGCCGGTTGAACTCTTCCTTTATCGATTGTGATAGCTTGGCCCGCAACTCACGCTCCGCGATCTTGCGATAGTCGCGGCCCTTCCACACGTACCACTCGTCGCGCCAGAATCGCAGTGTGCGGCCGTCGCTGCGGGTGGCGTAGCGCTCGAGGTTGACGCGTGCCAGCCGGTGGGGATCGTCGTCGGCCTCCATCGGTAGATAGGTGGCCGTCGTGGTGCTCGGTGCCGTCGGCTGGGCAACGTCGACCAGCTGCAGCAGGTCGGCCTGGTTGTGCCCTTCGTTGATCCAGTCGCGTAAGTCGCGGCCATGGTCCTTGGCAACGGGATACGGCAGCCGCACGTGGCGGCATTCGCTGGCCCGGGTGGCCATGGCCTCGCACCAGCGGGCCGCGCCGGTTTCGCCTGGCTCGTCGGCGTCGTGCAGCACGCGGGCCTGCTTGCCGGCGAACAGCTCCAGCATCCACGGCGCGGGCTTCTCGCCGGCCCCGTTGGCATTGGTGACCACGGCCACGCTGGCTGGCAGCTCCAGCGACAGCATGGCCAGTAGATCAGTCGGGCCCTCGACCTTCCACGCGTCGGCAGCGTCGGCCAGTCGCTCGACGGGCCCGATCAGCCCGGGTTGGCTGCCGTAGGTGAGCTTGGTTTTCACCTGACCAGTTTTGTCGCCGACCTTCTTCGGCAGCGTGCCGCCTGAGACGTTGTACAGGGACCAGCCCACGGGCTCGGCAGCGGTCATCCGCGGGCCCCACACCGGCAGAGCGAACACGGTGAACTGGTCGCGATAGCGGGCCAGCCGGCAGCCGGCGGCGAGCATAGCCGTGGGCTTGATGCCCGGCTTGTGCAGCGTGCACCAGGTTATGGCCAGCCCATCGTGCCAATTGATGAACCGCAGATCCTTAGCCGGGTCGGCGGAGGTTTTCTTGTGCTTGCCGTTGAGTGACGGCGCCACACCCACGTAGTCGGCGATGCGCTCCAGGGCCGCGCGAAAGTCGATGGCCAGTAGCCACTGTAAGGCCGCGAACCCGTCGCCGTTGCGATCGCGGAAACACTGATTACAGAGCACAGCCCCGGCGTCGGCGTCGATCAGGCGAAAGCGATCTTGGCCGCCGCAGCGTGGGCAGCCGTGGTGCTGGCCGTCGAGCAGCTCGCGATCGATGCCGCCGAGTTGGGCCAGTATCTCTGGCCAGCGGCGCGCAGCGGCGGCGCGGATCAGCTCCACGTCGAACGACTTGCCGCCTGGCCTGGGCTTCCGAGCCATGCGAATCCCTTCTAAACGAGTAGTCCTGTCGAACTCGTTCCCACCCGAATCCTAATGCCCGAGAGACTCGCCCCGGGCCTTCGCCATCGCCTGCACGACGTGTGCGCAGTGCAGCAGTGCGTGCATCTTCTCTTGCTCCAGCTCGATGGCCGTGCGGCCCACCCAGCACACGAGCACCTGGTGGCGCAGCGTGCAGCCGTGTGCAAAGAGCAGCGCTTCGACGCCCACCGAGTTGGGCGCCGAAAAGAACTTGGTCCAGACGTACTGCGATTGCAGGTGCGACCGCAGGGCCTCCACGTCACTGGCGAGCTCGCGCGAATTCATCCCGTCTCCTTTGTCTGGCACGCGGCGAGGGCGGCTTCGAGTTCACCAATAACTCGCGTTAGCCGGTTGTCTGGAATTGGTCTCAGCTTTACCAAAGCAAACTCGCCCGCTTCCCGCAGTGCCGCGTTGCTGGCAGCAGCGGATTCTTGACCCAAGCGGTACGCAACAAATTCGCGGTCTGTTGGGCCAGATGTTTGACCTCGCATCTGTTCTGCAAACGTCGTATTTTTACCGCCAAGTTTTTCGTGGACTGCCTCAATCTCGGCCAGCTTCCCTTTTGCTTCTGCTAACTCGGCGGCCACGCAGCCAGGGCACGATCCGTCCAGTCGCCGCTCACAGCAACCGCACTGCGAACAATGTGCGTGTCCACCTGCAATTTCTTCATCATCCGGTTCAATCGGTTCCTGGTCGTACTGCATTTGATCCTCCATTATTGGCTTGCCACTTGGCCAGTGCCTCGGGGGGCGCGAGGGAAAACAGCAGAGCCAGTTCCGCCTGTGCTGCGATCACGTTCCCGCAAGCCTCAATCGGCACGGGCAATAGCAAGGCATGCGTGCGAAAGCACGCCTCTCGCAGTTCCGTAGCGTAGGCGGCCCACTGGTCACGCTCAATGGTTGCTCGCTCGCAGTCCCGTCGTGTTGCGGCTAGCTGCAAATCCAGTTCATCCCGTTCGGTGGCGGTCTCTTCGGCAGCGGCGAACAGAGCGGCGTTGGCGAAAAGGCAGTCGCTCGCCAGTACAGTTGTGATGCGGCCTGTTTGCCCGGACATATCGGTATCTTCTTCGCCGAGGCGGATAATCTTTTCCACCTGCTCACGTAGCGGTGTCATGGGTGGGCCTTTCGTTCAAGAGTTTGCGAACCCGTTCACGACCTTCGGCACGCTTCACCAGAAAACGCTGAATGTCGCGAAGGCATTCCTGGCTGAACTCGGCACCGTTCATCGGCGCGAAGATGTACTCTCCCCACTTGGGATACCACTTGACGACACCCAGGATATTCAAGCCGCGATCTACGATGTGCCAGCGGTCAGGAATCGCCGTTTCATGCGCACGAACGAAGTAACCAATCTGATAGAGTTCGTGCCCATCGACGAGTTGCGTTTGCATCGTCATCCCCTCCCTAGTGCCGTCCAGGTCTAGTACGCACCGCCTTCAAAACTGGCCTTATACATCTGCGACATGCAATCGCTAAGTGCTGCCTCTGGTGACGACCCGAAGCCGCCGAACGATTCGCCACCGTCCAATTGGTCGCCGTGTTTGTACTCGCAGCTTGCGGCGACCTGCTCACCAGGAAGATGGAATGTCACAATCCAGCCGTTGCGGATAAGTTTTTCTATATCGTCGTTCATTGTTTAGTTCTCCCTAGTGCCGCCCGTCAGGGGCGGGGTGTCAGGCTCGCTCAATGTCTCGCAACACCAAATACGTAATTCCTGCTGGTACACCAACCACGCTCAAGAATGAAAGCCAATCGAGCCCTGAGTACCCTGGCTCGGCCGCGATGCCTCCATTCAGAAAACACATCGTGCCGTATAGCAGAAGCCACACCGTCATGTTTCGGGCCATGTCCCCCCTCCCCCTTTCACCGCCCGCTGCTACGCGGGGCGGGACTTGTAATGTGCTGCACAGTACGGCGAGCCTTCGCTGTAGCCGACAGATGGCTCATCGCATTCGCAGCACTGGTCGGGCTCCCAATCGTTGCCTTCCAGGTCCGCCAAGAGCCACTCCGCCTGTTCGACGCTTCTCAGATGATCGCACATACCGCCCTTATCGAGTGTGCGGAAATCAATCAACACCTGTTTAAGCCACTTCACCAACTCTGGAGCGGCGGCAATCAAGGCTGCGTTGTCGGAAGCGAGTCCGCCCTGGGCGTACACTTTGGCGACAACGCTTTTATCTGGTGCAACCACGCACAATCCAAACTCACCTACGTTATCAGAGGCCCAAGGTCCAGTAGTGTGTCTAATCCCCACGCCGCACCTCCTGCCGCCAGCGGCGGCGCTAGATAAACGCTTCGTATCCAAGAGCCAGGCGCAGCTCGTCGGCGATTTGCGTTTTCAAATCAGAGTCCAGCCGCACTTCGCTCATGTGGTCGCGGAGGCGGTCAAGCTGCTCGCTCGAAACCGATTCCAGTAGCCACTTGCCAATGATCCAGCACACGAGTTTATTGTTGTCTTTTCCCATCTCCCCGCCGCTCCTTTCCCCCGGTATGCCGGGCTAGACCTTCACCAGTTCCCCGTCCGGGCACCACAGACCACGGGCACACAACTCGCCACGCACCCCAGACGGCATCGGTTGTGCAGCCGGGCACGGAGCCGCGCGGAAAATCTCTAGCGACTTCTCTGCGATCTTGACCCACGCCGCCGACCACGCCGCCGACCACGCCGCCGACCGCGCCGCCGACCGCGCCGACTCCCACGCCGACCACGCCGCCGACGCCGCCGACC
>JBFWUW010000115.1:0-14424 GCA_050247075.1 Pirellulales bacterium
TCGTCATCGGTGCCGTCGATCACGAAGATCAGGTCGCAACCTGGGGAATCCCCCAGTTGCGTCGGTCGGCTTTCCCATTTTTCACTGACGGTAACTGGCATTATTTGAAGACCAACATGTTCTGTTGCTGGAGTTGGACGATCTTCTTGGTCTGCTTGGCGGTGTCTTCCGTGGCCTTCGCCGTGCGGTCGGCCGCGTCGCCGCCCCCCAGCCCCCGCACGGCGAAGGCGCTAAAGGTTCCGTGAACCGAAAGCTTGTCTTTGCCCAGTTGTTCCAATTCCGTGTCGAGCCCGCTGAAGTCACGCTTTGACGAGCCAAGGGGCGTCTTGCCTTCTTCGGCGGCCTTTCGCTTGTCGGCTGCTTCCATGAGCGCGGCGTCACGCTCGCGCTTGGCCTGGACCAGAGCATCCTCGGACGCCTTGAGATCGGCATCGAAGCGGGCCTTACGATCGACGTGCGCCCGCTGGCGGTCCTGGTCCAGCACATCGAGCGTCCCTCTCTTCTGCTGATCGATCTGCCGGTGCTGGCGTTTGCGAGCCTCTTCGCGGTCAAAGATGCGTTTGTTTCGCTCGTCGTCGCGAGTCTGGTTCTTGCCAGCGACCTCCTGATTGATCCGTTCGACTTCGGCCTGGACGTTCAGGTCTTCGTCGAACAGCCCTTTGAGCCGCACCCAGGCCTTCTGGATGAAACCGAAGGCGCTGTTCCAACTCTGCATGATGAAGTCCGTGAATAACGTCCAGGCGTCCGACAGGAAATCGACCGTCTCCAGCCATGCGCCTTGGATGCCGGCCCAGGCTTGCGTCATGACCGAGGCCAAGCCGAACACTGCCTCGGTCCAGACCGCCAGCACGGCTTCCTTGAAGGCGATCCAATGCTCCTTGAGGAAGTTGACCCCCTTCTGCCATTCGACCGTGAGCGCCAGCCAGAGAATTCGCATCGCCAACCCAATGTCGCCAGCGGCCAGGGCGTCCGAGATACCCTGGAATGCGGCCAAGGCGTCGGCCTTCAATTCGGCGAATCGGTCGCCGAGCCAGGAAAGGGCTTCCGCGCCCGCGCCGGACGAGTAAACGAGATAGGCTCCCAGCGCCACGATGCCGGCGGTGACCAGGCCGATTGGGGTCAGCAATGCGCCAATGATCGAGCCAATCACACCTAGCGCCGCTCCCACGCCAGTGACGACGGTAGCCACCAGGCCAAAGGCGGCACCCAGGCCCGACAGAATCGATCCTAGTGCGAACAGGGCCGCACCCGCGGCCACGACGCCAACGGCGATCTTGGCCACGGTGACGATCATATCGCGATGCTTCTTGATCCAATCACCGGCGATCTTCATCCCGCGGGCGAACGACTGGGCCAACTCCGTGAGCGTGGGCGCGAGGGCAGCGCCAATCGCCACGACGCCCGCCTTCATCGTGGCCCAGAGAGAATCGAGCGCATCGCCCAGGGCATCGGCCGATTGGGCGTCTTCATCGCTCATGGTCAGCCCCAGGTCGCGAGCCTGTTGCCGCATGGCCTCCAACCCGGCGGCCCCTTCACTGAGCATGGGCAAGAGCGCCGTACCCGTCTTGCCAAAAACTTCCATCGCCACGGCGGCGCGGACAGCTGGGTCATTGATCTTCGATAGCCGGTCGCCCAGCAATGCGAACTGATCCTCTGGGGCCAGGTGCGACAGATCGCCCAACGTCAGTCCCAAGCGGGAGAGCGTCTTCTTCGATTCGTCCGAACCCTTCGCCACTCCCACCAGAAACTTTTGCATCTTCCGCAGGCCACCTTCCAGCGTCTCCATGTTGGCCCCCGATTGCTGGGCGGCGTAGGACAACTCCGAAAGCGCTTCGACCGAGACGCCCGTTCGCTGGCCCATGTCAAACAGTTGGCTGCCAAAGTCGGCGAACAGCTTGGCGGCCGCGCCCAAGGGCGCTGCCACAGCCAAGCCGAGTCCCATGAACTGCCTGCCGATGCCCGAAACGGCCGCACCCCAGGCTTGCAGCTTTTTCTCGGCTCCTCTCAGGCCGCGGACCAGCTTGGAGTCGTCGGCAAACAGCTCGACGAATGCCCGGCCGGCGCGAATGGCTCCGCTCGTTCCGCTCATCGGTCACCTCACAAAGGTTTTCAGGACGCTGATGTCGGCCGGCAGGGGTTCGTCGCTGGCCCTTTTCTTCTTCGACAGCGGGTGGAAATCAGCCGGCACGGCCGCCTGGGTTTTTTGTCGATCGCGATGGGCGTTGAACAACATGGCCAAGACCTGGGAGGTGTGATTCCATGATTCGCGTTGGCGGCCTTCCGCCATCCAAGCCAATTCCCGCAGCGTGAAGGGGCTAGGATCGACGCCGACAATGCCGGCCAACTCATAGATCAATCGCCAAACGTCTGGGCGATCAGCGCTTCTAGGTCGATGGCTTCGATCTTTTGCCGGGTCGCGCTGACCGCCGCTTCGACCATCCGGTTCTGCGTTGTCACCACCTGGGCCAGGTCGGTCCGGCCCAGCTTCTGGAAAAAATCGGCCAGTTCCTCCGTGAAGGCCCGGTAGGCGGACGACAGCCCGTCGCCCCCCATACCGCGGCCGAACTCTTCGTCGGTAACCTGCTTGGCGTCGGCCTCAAGTTTGACAATCGCGTATATCACGTCGCAGATCAGGATCACATCGGTCGAAAGCCGGGTGATCAGCGGCGGGTCGCCTTCATTGAGACGCGTAAGATCGACGGCCAGCAGGTCTTTGACCCGCTTCAGCGACTGGACATTGACCGCGAGCGTCCAGTCCCGGTCGGCGTTGTCTTTGAAAGTCCGCATGCGTTACTCCGAATCAGGATGCCGTGTACCACGTCGGGCCGTTGGTCGCGTCGTAGGTCGGTTTGACGGTCACCTTGACCTTCATCGCCTCGGCCAACGGCTCCTCGCGCGTGAAGCCGATCACGTCACAGATCGCCCGCAGACCTTGGCTGCCCGCTGCGTTCTCTGCCCCGTCCAAGATCAACATGTCGATCGGTGTATTGTTTAAGAAGGAATCCCGCAGGGCGATGAAGTCGGTGTCGCCCGAGTCCCATAGCATCTCGAACTCAATCGAGGCTTCTTTCAAGGCGCCTTTGGACAGCTTCCAGCCGTTGGCAATGCGGGTGGTGACATCCGCCTCGCCCTTCTCGACGCTAAGCGTGAGGTCACGGACGTTGGGGATTTCATTCCACGTCGGTGTGGCATAGGTGGCCGAATTGCGGTACGCCTTGCCTTCAAAACCGAGCTTGAGGGCCATCTGTTTCTCCGATCAGCGAATCGAGTTGGCCCACAACGTGGGCAGTTTGCTGCGTTCCTTCTCTGCGGCCGGTCCCATGAAGGGCCGGGCGTCTATATGCACGCGGCGCTTGGTCCGCTTACCGCGCCGACCTTTGCGGACCACAGTCGCCGCGCCGCCATGCTCCAAGGTTTCCGGAGCGTTGGTGTTCTTGGCATTCAGGCGAATCGGGCCGATCACGACGTTTGCTCTGTCCGACTCGTAGGCGAAGAAGATGTTTCGCTTCAACAGGCCGGTATGGCTGCTGGGGGGCTGGCTAGGCGCGGCAGGCTTCTTCCGTTTGCGGATGCTGGAGCGAGCCGTGGTCCGTACAAAAGCTCCAAATCGGGACAGCACCTTTCGTTCGGCGCGCGTGGTGGCGTTCATGACCGCCTGACGGTCGAAGAACTGCGTCTTGATGCGATTCAACTTCATGTTGATCATGCGCCGCGTAGCCCCACGAAGATGATCGACAAGACCGCCAGAAACTGTCGTTGTTGTTCCATGTGTTCTGGCGAAAACGGCACGCGGACTTCGGTGCGCAGCCAGCGTTCGGTACGTCCTGCGGGCGATCGGAACCGGAAGTAGTCACCGATCTCCTGGGTCAGCAACATCAATGGATCGACCTCGGCCGGCGTGGCATTCGGTACGCGCTTCAACAGGCCCACATCGATCGTGTATTCATGTTGCGTTGCCGAGCGACTGGCGGTCGATCCGTCCTCGGCCCGTGGAACGACGACGACCTTCAGTTCCGCCAGGTCTTGGGCGCAGAAACTGGGCACATAGAGCCGCTGAGCTGAGAGTGGCTGGCTCAAGGTGGCGGCATTCAAGTCGGCAACCACGGCATCTGCGATTTCGACAATGGTGGCGCTGGGCATGGTCAGGAGTTGGCTTTGGTGTGGATGCGAAGCAGGACGCGATACGGATCGGCAAAACGAAAATGTTCCTCGTTCGGCAACGGCAGCACGACAAACGTCTGCGAGTCTTCCAGCACCTCATCGCCCGGCTCGGGCAGCGTGGTTCCGCCCAACACCAAGTCTTCCGCTCGGATCAGGTAATCGCGTGATTCGTAGGTCGTGACGACGTTATTGGCATCGAGTAGCTCATAAGCGGTCTTGCCGATGGTGGCTTTCACCACCACTGACTGGTTGCCCCGTTGATAGACCACCTCACGCGCGGCATGCGTCTTGAGTTGGTCGGCGAGCCAGGTGGCGCTGGCGTGTAACAGGTCAGGCATCGGTCTTCACCGGCGTCTTGCGGCGCGGTGCCTTGCGTCGTCGGGCCTTCTGGAGGGAGGCGATCGTGGCCGTCAGTTCGGCCTGGCGAGCCTTGTTGGCTTGGTAGGTTCGCACGGCATAGATCACGCCGACGATCAGTCCCACGACCACGAGGGCTGATGCGAGAAACCCCAAGGCGGCATCGATTAACTTCTGGAGGGGCCGTTCGAACAGGCTATCGGGCGGAATCTTGAACAACGGTTCGCGATTCGGACGCAACTGTGGCAATAGCGGGTCTTCTTTCGGGGGCGGGTTCCAGGGCAGGTCGCACCCATCGGGTCCACAATCGCCCGTGGCATTGACAGGCCGCTTGTCGGCAAGCTTTTTGACATACAGCTTGATCGCTCGCGTGATTTCTTCGGCCAGCCGTTGTGGGTTACCGCCATAGGTGCCCTGGTAGACGATCGTGGCCGGCTTCCCGAAGCGACCGGTGCGCGGCGGTTGCACCAAAACCGTGGGATAGGCCGTGATTCGCAGCTTCTCGAACCGCCAGGCTTGGCTCTTGTCCTCTCGGCTGTAGGCGTTGTAGTGCGACCACGAGGTTTTGGGTTCGGCCGGGTTGGCCAGCGCCAAGAGCCACTCGTTGGCAACCCAGTCGCGCTTCAGACGTTCGCAGCCGGCGCAACCCTGCATGGTGATCACGGAGATAAACCACTTTTCGGCATCGCTGGCCGGCGGCGCCAAGGCTTCCTCGATGGTGGGACTGTTGCCGTCGCGCCGTTCGTCGGTCACGTGTTGCACATGGTCTCCCAACCGCAGGATGGCCGCCTGGTCGACTTCGGGAACGATTTGCTGCGCCAAACACTGGTTGGCGATGCACATTAGGCTCAGACAGAGAATGCTCAAAGAACGCATGTGGAACCTCTGCTTTGGGGAGAGAAAAAACGAAACACGATCACCACCAGCGGCCGTACTCTCCGCGAGCAGGGTGGGGAGGATAATCGAGAACGACGATCCAAGGTCCGCTGGCCAGATGCAGGCGGCGAAACTCGCGTTCGTCGTAGACGTCGATCTTGCGAGGCGAGTTGTTGTTGCAGACGTACCAGGTGCCGGTCTTTGGGTCGTAACCTGCCAACGTCTGGAAGTGGGCACTGCCTGCTCCAATCGCAGCGCCGCGACCAGTGTTTGTGGCCCACTTCATCCAATCAAAGGTCGTCGAGCCGGTGACGTTGTAGATCCGCATGCCACGTTGCTTGGAGTAACGGGCGACGCGCTCGGGATAGCTGCCGCCCCGCTCCTTCGATCCATAGGCGGAGTCCCACAGCAGCGTGGCCGCGGCCGGCACATTCTGGTCCACCCCGCACATGCCGATCGAGCACTGGACGCAGCTGCCGTCTGGATTGTGGTACCAGGCGCGGACATCGGCAGGCAGATCGACGGCCAACCGCGGGTCGGGGCATTCGACTTGCTGTGCAAAACCGGCGGCAGGAATCGCCACGACCACCAGCAGCATGAGGGCCGAACGAATGGGGATGCCAGCCACTGTGGTGATGGGGCCTTTGCGGAACAATGTTCCCACGAACGACACGAGGAAGCCGACTGCCGGCACCAATGTCTCGACGAACGCCAAGAAACGATCGGTCGCCAGTTCGGCGTCAAACGCATGGCCTTTGGCTTTGAGGGCAAGGCCGACTAGCATCATCACCGCGCCCCAAAACGAACGGCTCAACAGCAGATCCTTACCAGGGAAGGGAACTTCGGCACTCATTACGAATCCTCCGTGTGGAACAACTGAGTTCTTTGGGACGAACAAACCCGAAACGCGAAGACAATCATTGACTGAGTCGAACGCGCACCGTGGCGTCGGCATCTGCCGCTGCCTTGACGCACTTACCGAGCAGCTTGTTGCCGGCCGAAGTCGTTGTGGCTTGGTTGGCTCCGTCGGCCCAATACACCAAGGCGCCGGCCGTGATGGCCGTGCCGCCACCGGTCGCCTTGGCGAAGTCGAATACGCCGGTTACGGCAAGCGCCCCCGGCGTGTTGGCCGTGATTGGTCGAACGGCCACGCCGATGAGATCGCCTTGCACGACGACATCCCCGGAAGCCAGGTCGGCTCCCGGCGTGTAGTCGATGTAATCTCCGGCTTGCATATAGACAGCTTGTGGCATGTTGTTTCTCCTTAGGGATCAGGAATTGGTAGGGGCTCACTCTCCCGCGGCTCACGCCTCGCCCTTGGCCTTCACGCCGCCGCGGGCATCCTGCAGAGCCACGCCGAAGTCGTGGTAACCGCGCATCTGGACGCCCAGGACGTTGAAATCGGCGTCAGCCGTTTCGATCGTGGGAGACTCCTGGCCGTTGAGGAACGCCACTTCGATCACCGGCAGATCGTTAGGCTCGGCCAGCAGGTACCAGGCCTTGGCCGAATTGCCGGTGTAGACGGCATTGGCCAGGTAGCGGCTCACTTCCACACGGAACTTGCCCTGGTGTGGGTTGGCGACCGGGAACTTGGCGTTCGCGGTGGTGTCCCGCAGTTCGAGAGACTTGAACAACTGCGAGCCGAGGGCGGACAGCGCCGTGGGAACCAGCAAGATTGCCGGCATGATGCCGATTGGCTTGCCGTCGCCATCGACCTGATCCATGAAGGCGACTTCCGACTTGGTCAGACCGTCGATGGAGAGCGCCGTGTCGGCACCGACCAGGTAGTTCTTGTTGCCGACGGTGAAGAAACCGCTGTTGGCCAGGAAGATCGTCCAGAAGACATCGTTGATCTTCAGGCCCGAGCCGCGGCCGAGTTTGCGTGGCACGGTCGTGATCGCGCCGAGGTCATCGTTGATGATGTCGCGGCGGTCGATCGACAGTACCAGGCCGTAGGTGTCGGCTTTGTTGGTGTACTGCTCGTTGCCCAGAGTGCCGTGCTTGAGTTCTCCCCCTGGCGCCACGAGTTCGTACTGATCTTTGCCGATCAGGCGGTAGCTGGTAACCGCCTTGAAATCACTGACGTTGCGGACGGCGCAGATATTTCGCCAGGCCCGTTCGACGCTGAAAAAGCCTTCCAGCAGGAACTTGTTGGCGACATTGGAAAGAATGCCGCCGATGTCGATCGTTGAGAAACCGGCTTCGATCCCGCGACCAAACGCGAACCGCAACACGGACCGGCTATCACGGAAGTTGCGGCCGGTGTAGCCGTTTGCCCAGGCCGCTTCGAGCAGCAGTTCTTGCAGTCCGATGCCGCCCCGGTATCGGCGTGACGCCAGGTCTAGGGTCTGCGGTTCGAAGGCCGCATTGAGATTCGTCAGCCCGGCGGTCAACATGCAGGCGGCCTCCAGGACCGCGCCGGTCACCGTATTGTCGACACTATGCACGGCTGGAGCAGAGGGACGGGTCAATCGGAGCGCTTCGAGTTCGGTCCGCTGCTCATTCCATCCGTCACGAATGGCTTGGGCCTCGAGACGCGGAGCACGACCGGCGCAGATACGGCGCACGGCAGCGATCCGTTCGGTTTCGGCCGCGGCTTGAGCGCGAATCTCTTCCACGGTCGCGGTGGCGGCGACCGGCAAAGCCGGGGCAGCGGGAGGAGTTGCCGGCGGCGAAGGAGGAGTCGGAACGGCGGGCGGATCGACGTGCAAGGTGACGTTCGCTTCATCCATGATAGGTTCTCCGGAAGAAAGACTCGCGCGGGCAGCGACGCTCGCACTTGTGGCTCCGTCGGCTCCTAGGTCGACAAAGCTGATTTCGCCGAGCGTCGCCTTGCGGACAACGTTCAGTGGGCCGCTGTACTGGCGACCATTGACCATGACCTGTTGGTTCTCCTTAACGAACTCGAACTCCTCGACACTGGTGCCGACGGAGGCTTGCCAAGGAAAGCCGTTCTTGGAACTGACGACGACTTCGCGGGCCGCCGAGGTATCGCGTGACACGATGCCGGTCGCCACGAGCTGTCCTTGGTCGACTCGAATCGCATCGGTATGTCCGACGCCGGAAAGCGGATCGTGCCCGAAGCGGATCGGCCGGGCTTGCGACGGAATGGTCATCCCCGCGAGATCCAGCACCACGGGAAACCGCCAACCGGCAATTCGCATCGGGTTGCCCGTGTAAGCAACCATGCGAAAACGCGGCAAGCCCGTGGATTGCCCGCCCTCGCCTGCCTCCAAGTCGAAGATGGCCGCGGCAGTGAGATTGAGCGTCGCGGGGACGGCGCGTGTGTCAGGCGTCGCCGGCAGGGGTTTCGTCGAGAGCTTCATCCGGTTCCTCCGTGGGGGTAGACGATGGGCTAGGAAGTGCCTGCACCAGCGGCAGTCCGAGTTCGCTCATCAGCGCCAATTCCTTGGCGCGCTGGCGCAGTTGCGCTTCCCAGTCCTGGCCGCGCCGCGCGTACTCGTCGGCGAGGGTGGTCGTATGATTGGCTAGCCGCGTGGCTTGGGCCGTAGCTTCCTTGGCCGGGTCGACATGCTCGTGGCCATCCCAAAACCACTGGTGCGGCCACTGGACGATCGGGCCGATGCCGGCCGGCAAGAGATCGGGAATTAGTACCGCCTCGTCGAACCAAGCGGCCAGGATGCGATCCAGCACGACGCACTCGACGTGCGCCTGCTCGACGCGGATCGCTTTGAAGTAGGTCTGGTGGTCGAGCCGACCGGAGGCGTAGTTGTAGCCAGACGAATTGCCGGCCGCGACGTTGAACGGCATGTTCAAACAGCGAGCAATCTCGTTCAGGATTTCGTGCTTGAACTCGGCATAGGTGGTGGCCGGTTGCTCAGCCTGCATCTGGCTCATTTTCCAGCCACCGGGCATGGTGAGCAGCGCACGCTTTTCGAGTTCAATCGGCTCAAAGGGTTCGGCGGCGTCTGCTTCGCCATTCGCCGGCGCATCGGTGTAGAGGATGCCGGCGAAGTCGGCGGCCGTCTCGGCAGCGGCCAGTACGGCGAGTGTGAACCGTCGCAACTGGGCGAACAGCGGCAGCGCCGGCATGATATCGGGAATGCCGCGGGCCTGGCCGGCTCGGTCGCAACGATACCAATGGACGACACTGCTCGCCGGCAGCCGATCGTAGTCTCGATTGAGTCCAGAGCCCGATTCACCCGGATGTCGCTTGAGGACGTGGTACTCGACCGGGTTGCCAGCACCGTCGAATATGATGCCGTCCACTGCATTGGCCGAACGGGCATCAAGATCAGGCGTGCAGACTTGGTCGGCTTCGACGAGCCGCAGGTCGAGTTGAATGTCAATCGCCAAACGTGGATTGTTGGTGAGGGCAGCAAAGGCCTCGCCATCCGTGGCGCGGGCCATTCGCATCGTGCGGAGTTTTTCAGCGAGCCCCACCGCCTTGGTCCAGCGCGAGAACTCGACTTCGATTCGGCGATTGGCCTCGCCGTCCGCGGTGAGCATCTGCAGTCGTGGTCCGGTGCCGACCACATCGTGGGCTAACGTCAGCACGATTCCGCGAGCATAGGAATTGTTGGCAACTTCGTAGCGGGACCGGTTCCGCAATATCCGGCGGACCTCGGAGCTATTGGCGCTGTTGGCCGACAGTCCATCCGCATTCGCCCAGTGCCGACGGTTGTCTTCGTTGGTCACCGCAGCGTCGTAGCGAGCTCGCACGACGCGAAGCGCCCGCGATGCATTCGCACGAGCGGGCTTGGCGGCAAACAGGTTGGTCAGCCAGGCGAACACGGGTTAGTCAGCTCCGGGAGGAACAAACTTGTTGAATCCCAGTCCGCGACGCTTGGACTTCGCGGCTTGTTTTGAGGCCAGGAACTTGTCGGCCTCGATCTGCTCAGAGAGCTTGTGTTGCTCGACGCTGCCGGCGTCACCCGCGGCCTTCGCCGGCCCCTGTGCGTTTTGGCGGATCGTTTCATCGAGGTCGTCGGACATCGCAGGGACTCCCAAAAAACACAACCAGTCAGGCGTGCCAACGAAAAAAGGCCAAGCGGGGGTTGCGGCCCCGCACGGCCTTCTTGGTTGGTCTCGCCGACGATGATCAGTCGCCAGCGTCGCATGATCTGGTTGTCTTTGCTGTTTCTAACACGACTTTGGAAGCCGTGTTGTGCGTTCTTTCTAAATTCAGAGATTCGTTACAGATCTGTACGCGAAGAAGAACCGACTGCTTGTTAACCGGCAGAGTGTAAGTTCGCCATCGTGTCGGGGAGCTTTCTGGCTGGTCGCGAAACCGACCGGCCCACCAGTTAACGCCCGACGCCGAGAAATCAGGCGCGGGGCGTTTCGCGTTTACCGCCTTTCCTGCAACGGTTTACGCCAATCCGCCTGCCGGCGGCAGAGTCTCCGTTTCGAGAGACGCCGACTGGGGTGCGGAACCAACCATAGAGGTTGGCGTCGGACCCCGATATCTCGGCCCCAAACTCTCGGAATCACTGATTAACAACCCGTCGCGGGTTAGCAACGCGGTTGGCGTCGGGGGGCGGAACCAACCCCTCGGAATCCGTCGAAGCCTGTGATTGGTCAGCCGCGCATTCGATTCAAACTGTGCGTTCGGTCGATGAGACCGTCGTTAGTTTTCTATCATGCCACACGATCCGAAAGCCAGCCAAGACTCAGCACCGCCAAATACCTTTGCGAGGATTTCCTCCAGCCGCGAACCGCAATTACGGCGCGTGACCGAGCGTTATCGAGAGCCGGAGCCCAGGTCAGTTAAAGGGTTTTTAGGTACTCGATCAGCGCCTGGCGATCGTCGTCACCCATGTTTGTTCCGTAGTAGTGACCAGTATTCCGGTTGCCCGGTAGTTCGGTATTGAACTCGAAAGCGCCTGCGTCGCTTTTGAGGCCGACGTTCTGCACATCAAACTCACGGTCCCCGACATGAAAGACGACGGGCCGTTTGTGCGGCGGCTGGAGCAGGTGATAGAGCGTCGGAACAGAGCCGTTATGCAGATACGGAGCCGTCGCCCAGATCCCATTGAGCGGCCGCGCTTTGTATCCCGCCAAGTGTTCCACGGTCGGGATTTTCGAGCCGCGGCGATCGTTCATCTTGAACCGCTGCTCCGGAGGAATCGCCAGACGATCGAACTCGGACTTGACGACCGTACCGACGGCCGCACTGAAGATTTGGCCGATCGGCGCGACCTCCTGGCCGTTGAGCAGCGGCTTTAGCGAGCCGGTTTTGCCGGTTCGGGCGATGATGCTGACCGCCATCGCGGGGTCGGTGCCGATCTCCGCCAGTGGGATCATCTCAATCTCGATGAGACTGCGGGCCGGCGCAGTCGGCGCGGTCATCGGATAGGGCGGAAGAGCGTGGCACTCCGCGCATTTTTGTTCGCGGTAGACCTTTCCGCCGCGCTCCGCGAGCGCCTGATTGATCTCGCCTAAGTACTTCTCCGGCCACGCAGGGGACGCCAGCTTCTTGACCCGCTCCTCAAGCTCATAAAGGTTTTGCAGGTTCGCCGACGTTTTGATCTTCGTGAGATCCGACATCCGCAGGTCCGCGAACACACCGAGCACTTCGCCGGTGTTCCGCGCGAGCGTACTGTGCGCGAAACCGTTCCACTGGACCCAGTCCAAGTCAGGGGTGTTCCACAAGAAGGGGTAACTCACGGGGGCGTTGGGCTGTCGCCAGTTATCCGGCTGTTCGATGGCGGTTCCCGCGATCTCGTTGAGAAGGATTCCGAACGCATCGAGCCGGGCAAACCCGAACGGGCTGACCGGCCGGCTGCGACCTGCCAAACCGGCGAGCCCTTGCGTAAAGGCAATCACCGAATTCTTGAGTCGGTCGCGCTGCCCGTCGTCACCGTCCGGAATCACACGATCGGCGAAGCGACGGAACTTGTCCGGCTCATTAACGGTTGCGTACAGTGACGCGACGACGTCCTCCAGCAGCCGTGTCAAGTCCGCCATCGCTGGAGCTCCGTCGACAATCAACTCCGCGAGGTCCGACTGCTCCCGCTCTTTGACCAGGAACGATCCTGTGTGACATGCCGCGCAGGTCAATCCGAGCCATTCTCGCTCGGCATACGAATCCGCCGGAACAGGCTTCAGTTTCTCCGGCCGCCGCTTGGCCGAGTTCGGCACAGGCAGGAGTTTGCTGGTTGCGGCGAACACCTTGGCATCCTCCTGCCGGATGAGTTTGTATTCTCCGGCAGTGACCCCCGTCATCAGTTGGGCCAGTTTTAGATCAAAGGCCCGCTCAGGCTCGTCGGTGTCTTTCGCAAACCCGATCGGCAGCCCGTCAGGATTGCGTGCCGAGACGGATCCGGGCAGAAACCCCATAGCTTCGATATTGGCGTTGTCGCGCAGCAGTTTCGAGTTTCCCGCTTGCTCGAGGGCCAAAAACCAGCGGTAGGGAAGTAGTCGCGAGCCTTGCGTCGTGTAATAGAACCAGTCGCGATCATCATCCGTCCAGCCCAGCGAAAGGTAGTCCCGACGCGGCTCCTGCGCCCCGAGATGCGCCGCCTGCAGAACCAAAACAACGACAATCCAAAGAAGGCGTGAAGGTTTCATCTTTGGGCCCTTAATGAAGATTCAAGAGACCCTTGCGGGTAAAGAATAGAATAAGTCAGGCGTCGAACTTCACGGTCAACGATTCCGGGAAGGGCCCGCCCTTAAAGTCGATCTCGCCTGCGACCCCCTCGGCCCGGCGAACGTTGTTTTTCAGCACGAGAGCGTTGACGCAAGCCGGGATCATCGTCCGCCCCACGAACTCGCCCAGGCAACGATGGTTTCCGTATCCAAAAAGGAACGACTGATAGTCCGGCCGCTCCTCGCGGAACTCCTGGGGCGCGGCGAATTCCTGAGCATCGAACATCGCCGATTGAGTCAACAACAACACCGTGGCTCCTTTGCGAATCGTCCGCTCGCGGTTGGTCCCTTTGGCGATCACAAAGTCCTCTTCGCAGAAGCGGAACATATAGGGCGAAATCGGCTGGAACCGGTTCGCCTCGGTGACAAGCCGCGCCAATTGCTCCCGTTTGCCCTCGCGGGCATATTGGGCGGCGGTCTTAAGCGTGTCTGGACGACGCAACAACTCGTCGATCGCCGCCGCAACCGCGTGCGACGTTGTCTCGACCGCGCCGATTAGAAGCCCCATCACATTGGCGACCACGCGATCCAATCCAAAGCCGACGGAGGCGGGGAACTGGCTTTTCAGCAGCCGAGCGACGATGTCGTCTCGGTCCGACTCTGTCGGCAGCGACATGAGACGGCGTTTGACCAACGCCTGAGCATATTGTGCCAACTCAGTCTTGGCCTTAAGGGCCTCCGCGCTGATTTCGGCGGCGTTGGGCCGCTGTTGGAAAGGGTGGTTGTGGAAATTGTCGTACTGCGACCAAGAAGACCACCGCCGTAGCGATGTCTCTTCGACGCCATCGAGACCGAAATACTCCTGCACCATTTGAATGGGAACTTTTCGCGCGAGTCCGCCGACGATTTCAATTTCCCCTTTGGATTGCCGGATTGCCTCGCCGGCAAACTTGTCGGCAAGCGTCGTAACGCGGGGAGCGTCTGTTAGCGGGAGCATGGCCGACATCACGGACTTATCCCGACGATGGGTCGGGGTTTCGTCGTGGGTCAGCATGAAGTCGCCCATTTTGGGCTTATAGAGACGAACGCTGAACACTGTGGGATGACGAAATATCTCGACCACATCCGCGTAGCGCGCGACGAAGACGACGCCGCCCAGTTCGCAGGACGGTCGGTGTGCACGGAGCTCTTCAAAAAACGAAAGTGGATTCTTCCGCATTGCGTCCATCGCCCATATCAACTGGTCGGATGGAGCCACGTCGTCCAGCTCTTTCAGAAGTGGGCCGACCGTAATGGAAGCGGTGTCGTTCCCCAACGCCGATGGCGGAAATGCCGCAACTGCCGCGAGGACGCTAGTCCTTAAACCAGCGTATTCCTTCCGCAATTTCTGGCGAATTTCTAAAAAGCCTGAAATCCCTCGGCGTTTTGCGGCGTATTAAGAGTGTTGAATTTCCAACACACCGGACGCACGGAGGGATT
>JBFWUW010000116.1:0-14417 GCA_050247075.1 Pirellulales bacterium
GACCAACCCACCACACCCACCGAATCGCCAGCCGCGCCCCTGCCCGCCCTGGCTGCTGCTGCCCCCGCGCCATCCGCGCCGGCCGCGCCGGCCCCAACCCCAACCCCGCGCCGCGGCGGCCGCCCTGGCAATTCCGGCGGCAAAAAGGGCCGTAGCGGGCCGCCGGGGAACCGAAACGCCGCCAAGAGCGGAATTTACGCCCTGGGAAGCTATCCCAAGGGGGCCAGTTACGTCCGTCGCCTGGTTGGCCAACTCAAGATGGCCCTGGAAAACGCCGTCCAAGCCAGACACGGCGAAATATCGTTGACCAGGGCGGGAGCAATTCAAACCGCGTGCCGCCATGAGGCGGTTGCCATGCTGGCCCAGCGCTGGTTACGGCTGCGGTTCAAGAAAATGGGTGATTCCGACCGGCTGAATTACTTGAAGCAAATTGCCACGGCGTCAGAAGCCCGCGACAAGGCGATGCGATCCCTGGAACTGGAAGGCCAAGAGCATCGTTCAATCATCAATCTTTTGTACGGCCAGAACGGCAGGCCACCCATCGACGTTCCACAAGCCCCCAAAACGCTTCCCGCCGTCGATGGCCCCCAACCATCCGCAACCGCTGGCGAGACTTCTGGCGGCTCCACAGAAGCCGTAGCGGGCAATCAGGATTCTGGCCATTCAACCAGTCCAGCCAGCAACGCCGAAATTCCAGGGGGCGAAATATGAACATCCTGAATGCGGTATCCGGCTTCAAGAACTTTCTGGCGGAAATTTTCATCCCCACTGACCGCGGGCCGTACCGCGTGGCAGAAATTACCGATTCGTTGCAACTGGAAATTTTTGATGCCATCGCGCCCGGCCTGAAGCGCGTCATCGAGGGCGGCGAAAATGCAACATTCGCGGATGCCCTGATCCGGTTCTACCTGGAAATGCCGCGCGGCCACGCGAAGACGACTTTTCTGGCCCTGATCGTCATTTATTTGTGCATTGCATCCCCGCGCCGGCTGATCGGCGTCATTGCCGCGGCCGATCAGGACCAGGCCCGGTTGGTCCGCGATACCGTGCTGCAAATTCTTTCCCTTCCCCAAAATCTGGCACTGCGGGAACTGATCGAAATCCAGCAGAACAAAATCGTCAATGTCCACAATGGCTGCGAGTTTTCCACGCAATCGAGCGACGTAAATTCATCCTGGGGGCTGACCGTAGATTGCCTTCTGCTTGACGAGGTGGCAGTTTGGAAATCGCGGGACTTTTGGGATTCGCTGATATCCACGGCGGCCAAGAAAGCCCACTGCCTGGTTGTCGTTTGCTCGAACGCCGGTATGGGCATGGGTACAAGTTTTCAATGGTTTATCCGCGAATCCGCCAGAACCAGCCCGTCCTGGAAGTTTATTTCTCTTGATGGCCCCAAGGCATCCTGGATCACCCCCGACCGGCTAGAAGAGCAACGGCACATGCTCCCGCCGGCTGCGTTCAATCGCGTGTGGCTGAATCAGTGGTCAAGCGGCGGCGATTTGCTGGAAATGTCCGATATCGAAGCCGCTTGCACCGAAGCCGGCCCGTTGACCGACCGCGATGAGTACGCCGCGACTGGTTTCACGCAATACCTGGGGGCGCTCGACCTGGGGCTGAAGAATGATCGGTCAGCACTGGTAGTCCTGGGGATCGGTGGCAAGCCGGCGCGAATTCGCCTTGTTGGCTGCCAAGCGTGGTCACCGCCAATCGCCGGCGGCCAGATTCGACTTGAGGAAGTCAAAGAGGCGTGTCTGTCAGCCCACCGACGTTTCCGCCTGGAATCACTGACGTTCGATCCGTGGCAATGCGCCTTGATGGCCGAGCAACTTTCGTCCGCCGGGCTGCGAATGGTCGAAATGCCATTCACCGCGGGCAATCTCGACAAGATGGCAACAACGCTGTTGGCCGTTTTCCGCAACCGGCAAATTTCGATGTACCGCGATGAGGAACTTATCCGCGACTTGTGCCGTTTGAGCATCGTCGAACGCCAGCAAGGTTTTCGCTTGGTTGCCGCCCGCGACGAATTTGGCCACGCGGACAAGGGCATTGCCTTGTCGATGGGCTTGGTCGGGGCGGCGGAAATTCTCAAAAACGACACTGCCGGCCCAATCGTGGTATCCGCCGATTCCCTCAAACCGTTCGGGCGAAACTACGGCAATGGCCCCATCAGCGGCTTTGGCGGATTCGGCGGCGGCGGATTCAGAAGCTTCACACGGAGAATTTGAGCATGAGCACGAATCCAGAAACAGACCTGACCGACTTGGCCAACCGTCTTGAAGACGCGTCCCGGCTGCTGACTGACCTGCGCCAGGCCATCGTCACGGCCCGCGACACCATGCTGACGCCGCAAGAATGCAGCCAAGCCGTTCTGTCCGCCATGCAGCAGCACGGGCAACGGATTGACGATGCAATGGCCAGAATCGAAACATGCGCCAAGCAAGCCGCCGGCATTCCCAACGTCCGCCGTTCAATCGCGTTCGGCGGAATCGGGCCGGCCAAATTTACTTGACCACCTACACCGCGTTTATTTTCTCACCACCACATTGAAGGAACTTTGAAATGTCCGCCATTCTCGAAAAAATCCGCACCGGCCTTTCGTCACTCACGCAGCAGCAAGCCGCCACGGCTGCCGATGCGTTCGCCAAACTGGTTGCCGACACACATGACGGTAAGTCGACCGCGCCCGAGGCGGTTGCCAAAATCTTGGCCGATGCCGGCAAAACGGTTGACCACCTTGAGCAAGAGTTGTCTGCCTTACGTGCTACTGAAGATCTTCGCATCGTGGCCGCGACGTTCGATTCCGCCGCCGTCGACTTGCGGGAATTCGCCAAACAAGAGGCGTCTATCGAAGCGGTCTATCGCGAAGCCGCCAGCGATTACCGCCGCCAGATTGCCCCGGCCAGCGATGCCCGGCGCGAAGCCGAGGATCGTCTGCAACAAGCCATTCAGGCCCGCCGCACGCTGCGTAGCTCGCGGCCGGCCAGTGGAAATCCGCCGGCCAACAAGAAAGACGTTGACCGTCTGGCCGCTGTTACTGAAAAGCTGCGGGCGGTCAATCAGCAATTTGCACAAATGCGGCCAATACTCGAATCCCGTTCCATCAAGGTCCATGAGGCGCGGCTGCTGCTGGCCCGGTCAAGGGCATCATCGTCAACGAGCGACAATCGCCACCAAAGCCTGGTTGACCAACTGGCCAGCGAAGAGGCGGCCTTGACCGAATACCAAGAGACGGTTGACCGTCTCACCATGCAGCGGCGCGAGTTGACTATTGAGCGCGAACTGCTGGCCGAAAAAATCGCCAGTTGACCTTCTCTTGGCTGCTACACTTCACGACTTAAATCACTTCCGTTTTTACACGTTTCAAGGAACAAAAAACATGTACCCGAAAGACGAAGACGAAGCCCAGCGGCTGGCGCTGGCACATCAAGTTGTAGCGACGTTCAACGATCCTAACTTCGTTATGCCGATGGCCGTTGACGATGAATTCGATGACTTTTGCGGCAAACTTGGCGGAGCCGACGAAGCATTCACGCAAGCCGTCGCGCAGGCCAAAGAGGCATTCACGTTGTTCCGTAATGAGCCGTGCCAAGAGCGGCAAGTGTGGCTGGTCAAGGCCCTGGCACAGTTCCCTTTGGCGAATTTGAAAGACGCCACGAACGAGCTTCTCACGCCGATCGTGGAGGAAACCGGACCGACCATGTTTTCGCTGGATGACATCCAGGGCCAGCCGCCGAACGAAATTGAGTTGTCCGCCAAAGAGGAAGCGGCCATCGAATTTGCTTCACTGCTGAAGCATCTGAATGAAGTCCTGGGAATCGACCTGGAAGGAATCTCCACACCAAAAACCATCGTTCGCGATGTCTCAATCGCGTTGCGTGCCCTGAAGGCCAAGCAAGCCCGGTCGAATGAACGCCCGCGGCGAAACACCGAACGCGACAAGCGGGAGTTTGCTGAAGCGGTTGAAGAATCGCAGCAATTCGCCACGGGCAACAACGGCGAAGTCGGCAAATGTCGATGCAGCCCGTTGGGCGGCACAATCTGCGAGCCTTACAAGCCGTCGCGTATTCGGCCTTTGCGGGGCTAGTCGTACATCCATCCGTATCGGGCGCTGGCGGTCCAACATCCGCCAAGCCGCCAGTGTCCCGGTATTTTTTTCCACCTTGAAGGGATTCTGACCGTGGCTTGTAGAAAAGACTGCTGCTGCTCTTGCTGCACCCAATGCGCGGAAAACTCGCCTTGCGCCATCCTTGTGACAGTCAACGGCGAAAGCTACGTGCTGCCCAAGAATCCGCGACAGTTCGCGCGATACGGCCAAACGGGGCGACTGCGCGACACACCCAACACCTGTTATTGGGCGCTCGAACTGGATGAACCTGTAACCGTTGGGGGCTGCGAAATTGACCTGTGGATTTTGAACTTGCAAGGCCCCAACACCAGCCATTCGGATTACTACTGGCAGCTTAGCGGAATGAACCCCGACGGCGATTTGCTGATCGCGTGGTACTTGTCCGAGGGAATTTACACACCAGATTGCACGGTCGAGAAAACCTTGCCGCGCCTGTCATACGGAGAATGCACGGGGGACGATGACGCCACGATCGAGCCCCTGCAAATCAAGACGTGCATAAGCTGCTGCTACGCTTGCGGCGGAAACACGCCGGGCCGTTGGCGAGTAACGATTGACTCCGAGACATTCACCCTCAAGCCGTTATCATTCGCCAGCGGCGGATGCACCTGGGTCAAGACGTTTCCGAGCCGTTCATTCGGTTCATGCAGCGGCTACACCGGCATCATGCTGACGGTCGAAAGCACCGGCATGTTGACGAATGCCACCATCGAATTGATTGGTGGCGGTACGGTTGTCGAGTGGGTCATCGACTTTCCAAACGGTTGCGCCAACCGCACGTTCAATTTGAACACAGTCAACTCTTGCGGCGTGCCGGTAACGATCACCGCTGAAGCGCTTGACGTGGAATTGTGCGGCAACCCCGCCTGCCTCTACTGCAGCGCGTGCGAGAGCCAAGGCGCGAACGAGGGGAACGCGCCGTGCTGCTGGGAGCTTGAGGCAACCGGAATCGCCAACCTGGAATGCGGCTGCGAAGATTGCGATTCCTACAACGGCGTGCCGGTCGATTTGATTTGGAAGCCAGGCGAGCCGCTTTGCACATGGGAGAACTCGCTTTGCAGCAGCGAAGCCCCGTACACCGATTGCAATTACTATGTCCCCGAAAATTACAAAATCTATCGCGGCTATGCCAAGTGGGAATTGAAGATCTTTGTCTTGGCCGGTCGAACCTATCTGCAAGCCCGGCTGCGTGCCCTTGATGATTCTCGATACCTGGAATGGCGCAAGGACATTGGCGGCCTGACGCCCGATTGTTTGGCGCTATCGGAGCCGCAAGTCCTCGCGTACTACCCGACGACGGCCGGCCCGCCGTTGGGCGGCTGCGATGCGTCGTCAAGCACCGTCACTGTCACCGCCAAGGATTCTGAATCGTTGGAGGAATGCGGTGAACGCGGGCCAGATTGCCAACAAGACCCGTACAACTGCTCGCAATGCCGAGAAGGAATCGCGCCCGATGAGTTGATTGTGACGATTCCCAACGATTGGACCTCACATGTCGAATGCGACGTATCCCGCTGCCAGGCAGCCGTCGGCACGTTCGCGCTAACCCGCGGCACGGGGGCTGTTGGATCATGCGTCTACGCTTACGACATTCCAGATGTTGAATGCGTGCCGAATTGCACGTTCGCGCGCATTGTGGCCAGTTTTACATGGAGCAATGGGTCACCCCTGCCCGCTGGCTGCTACCTGACCGTCCGCGTTGAAACCAATTGCCCCGACGAAGGGCCAGACGACGCGCCCGGCATTGGCAACAAGATCGTGTGGCGAATCCGCTATTCGGACGATGAATGCGGAATCTACGATTGCAGCGAGATTGGCACGCTGTTTGTGCCGCCGGGCGAGCTCGCGGGCGAAAACACCGGCCAATGCTATTGGGGCGGTTCCAACATTACAGTTGTCCCCGTTTACGACTGAGGATGAAATGAGCGACTGCAATTGGTCCTGCACCGGGCAGCAATGCACCTGCACCGACTGCGGCAAGGTCCAGTCAATCGGCCCCGAATTACAACGCAATTGCCCCGGCAAGCCAGCGGCCAAAATCGTTGGTGCGGTTGCGTCCAGGTCGCCAAGCACCGCCGCGCCCGGCTTGTTGAAGCGGGCCAGCAATTTCTTGGGCGCAATTCGCGATTTCATTCACAAGCCCGGATTTGTCACCGCCGAAGAGTACGCCGCGCGGTTGGATGTCTGCGACACCTGCAAGCTGAATAAAGACGGCAAGTGCCAGGCGTGCGGATGCACGTTGACCCGCAAGGCACGGGCCGCGGCCTGGCATTGCCCGCTGGAAAAATGGCCGGGGGAAGCCAAGCACGTCGCGATAATTGAGCGGCTTGAAACGGAGGTTTTCGTTCCCGATGAGGCCCTTCCCGCCGATCTGGCTGACTTGTCCGCTACGTACATTCTGGAAGGCGACTTGCTGGGCGAGTTGGCTTGCGAATCTCCATCATCTTGCGGCTGCTACATTCCGCTGGAAGGCGGCGGGATGCCATTCAGCGGCCTGGGGCTTGCGGAATTTACTGTCTTCCTGGAAATGCCAGCACAGCCGGGCAAGGGATTCGCCATCGTGGCCGCGTTCACCAAAGACGATGGCAGCCAGCCGTTGCAATGGCGTGCCGAGTTCACCCCCGGCCAGCAACCGCCGTTCGTGCTTCTACCCGAAGATTGCACCGACGCCACCGGGCCGATCATCGTTTGCCCCGAAAAATAAAGGCCCGCCATGCCCCTTTGCAGATTCACCAAGCAAGACGTTGACGGCCGCCAGTTCATCATCTGCGCCATCTGCGGCCACACCGAAGCCCATGAACTGGCATGGCTGCCCGCTCGCCAGTGCGGCAACGCACCGCTCACCCAAGCCGATATCGACGCCGCGAATCAAGCCCTGGCTGCCGAGTTTGCCGACCTGCCGGCGCTCGAATTTGACCCCGATGAATTGCGGGCGCTGGGCATCGAAGGGCTGACCAAGGGCGGCGCTGAAATTGAGATCATCCCCGGCCCTGATCCTGATATTTCCATCGAGGCCCGCACCATTCCACCGTTTAAACGAAGGAACTGAAAATGTCCAACACGCCCCTTACATCGTTAGTGCCGAACTCCACACCTGGCACCGCCGGATACGGCCCGGTCGTCCAGTACAACGGCATCACCTTCAACACCACCTGTAAAGCCCATCTGAATTGCACGCCGGTTTACGACCAAGCCCAGCGGGTTGTCACTCACTTGCAGTACCACCTATCAGTCCACGGCTTCATTGCCCGCTCTACCGAATCTGAGGAATCGGCTTCGATGGCCAGCTTGCAAGACGCGCTGACCGAACCGGGCAAGCCGCTGACGATCAAGACCTTCGGTTTTGATTCCGGCACGTTCTCCACGGCCAAGAGCGGCGCGACCGATGCCACAAGGCCCGATTTGATTTGGGGAGCCAAGCCGCGGCTGCTGTCACTGGACCCCGCTGGCGGCCAGCTTGCCTGGGAGTTTACCTGGGAGTGCGAATTCAATGTCAGCCGCGCCGTTGCCGCGAGCGCCGCCCGACTGAATAACTTTCTGGCATTCAACTACGAGTGGGCTGCATCAATCGACCAAGAAGGGCTGACCACGCGGACGATTGCCGGCTACTGCCAAGTCGCGGCCATTCGTGGCGACAACGCCGCGCGAACGCTGCTATTTAACGTCGATGCCAAGTGGGACCAGATTTCGGTTGCCGTGCCGTATGGCTTCCGCCGTATCGCCAACAACCGCCGCATCAATGACGCCCGCAATCGAATCGACTTCGTGATTGTGGACAAGGAGCTAACCGGGGAAGCTTTCCCGGCGGGCATCGTAGAGGCCAACATCGAATACTCGTTTGCCAATAACCCACCGGCCTTTGTCGAGTGGAACGGGACGATATCCGGCACGTTGACCGTGGCACCCGGCTTGCCCGCCTGGCTGGCCGCCGAAAAGTTTTTCTTGATCCTGTACGACCGCATTGGCCGGTTGCGCGATGCCGTCCACGCGTCGGGCATCGAACATTGGGTATTGCCCCGCACGCTGCAATTCAGTCGCGACATGTTTGGCCGCACAAGCCGATTCAGCGTGTCGTTCCTCGTTATCGGCTGCCTGCGCGATATCGTGGGCCAGTCAGGCATCTTTGAGCCGCTGGGGTTCGATTACACCGCCTGGGCCAGCGACATGCAGCAGTCCAAGGCATGGGACAACCGCGGGCGGGCCGGCCTGAGATTCAGTCCGAATGATGATTCGCTGATCGACTTGGCCAGCAGTACGGCCAGCGTCAACATCGGCCGCGACGGCACCAATGTCCAATCGACCGGCGGCAACTACTCGCGGGTTTTCTCTTGTGAGGGCGTCACGCCGGAACGCTCTTGGATTGGCTACCGCAACAAAATCAGCGTCATCCGCGACGTGCATGCAAATGCCCATCAATTGAGCCAAAGCTACACCCCCACGCCGCTGCCTGAGGTCAACACGTTCGCGACCGTCGGCATGACGGCTGGCCCCACCGGCGATGCGTCTTATTCGGATTCATACCGCACCGAATACACCAGCCCGCCCGCGTACTACGTGCTGGCCCAAGGCGCGGGAATGCGACTTCGATACCAGCCCGTGCCGCTAGCGATGGCGACCTACAACGGCGTGGAACTTGAAGAGCTTAACCGGAACGTCGAAGTCGAGGCCAAAGGCTCGTTCTTTGGCTGCCCGATGTTTATGGGCCGCTGGGCCATTCTGTACCGGGCCAAGTCGGCAATCAGCGACATATCGGCGGCCAGCAATCCGACGGCATGTTTCATTGCGGAGAAGAAGTAAGGCCCACAAAAAAGCCCGTGCAACAAGCGCGGGCCCGGCTAGAGCGACGAATGATGGAGGAATCGAAGCATGGGAAAACCCGGTCGGAAAAAAGGCTTCACCCGCCGCGACACGAACTCGCCAGAGCCAGGCGACCCCACGCCAGCGGAGATTGCCGAATTGGCCGCCACGATTCGCGCCGGCTGGCAGGGCAATGCCAAGGCCGCCAGCGATACCACGAAAGCCGCCAGCACCACCTCCGGCAAGAAAACCAGACGGCGATCTGTGGCCCATCCCTACGAACCCACACCGCCCGAAATAGAGAAAGCGTGCGAAGAAATTCAGGCCGCCTGGACGCCAACCGAACGAAAGAACCGCGCCGGACGATCCGGCATTGACCCACTGGCCGCGCCGCTGATTGGGTGGATTGGCGCGGAACGTGGGGCGGGTGGATAATTTTTTCGCGTTGATTTTTCGGAGCCGTGGTATATGCTGACCTTCACTAAAGCACTTTTGGCCATGCGGTTTCTGCTAACACCGCTTGGCCAGCATGTTCAATACTAAAACCATGTTCAAAACAGAATCCCAGCGCGTGGGCTTGTGCGCACCCCAAGTGCCTTCGGGCGCAAGGGCCGCGGGCGGCTTGAACACCGCCTAGTAGCGAGTTCACGCGCTGGGATTTTCTTTGCGCCATCATGGCGCGAGAAAGGATTCGGCATGTCTGCTTTGTCCGCCCCCTCGCAACGTGAGTGTCGGAACCAGGCCACGGGCCGCTACCTGATCGTGGAGGTCCAACCCGCCCCTGGCTGGCTTCCCCGCGATGCTGACGACGTGCCGGCCAGCTTTTCCGGCCTGGCCATTCTGACCCGCCGCCGGGAATATGGCCGGGCACTCGCCTATGTCATGGCTTTCAACGGCGCGGCCATGAAGGATGGCAATAGCACCCGCTGGGCCATCGTCATTCGCGCCGATCTATTCCCCGGCATCGGGCCAGTCCCGCCGGCTGACCAGTAAATCGTCAACATCGTCCAGCGTGACGAAGACGACCCCACGCGGGCCACGATAACGCCTGCCGACTTCCAACCGGCGAACAAGCGGCAAGCCCGCCGTTGGGCCGAAGGGTTCAACAAACGCGAGCTAAAGCAGCCACATGGCCTATGGGCCGTTGTCGAGCGAATTCCCGCCCAGCCCGTGGCCGATGAGTTTGACGACGGCAGCTTTGACGGCAGCAGCGACGAAGCCGACGAAGCCCTGGATTTTGCCGAACCGACCGAATAGCCATTCACCAAGCCGCGCCGGGGATCCTCGCGGGCACCCGGCGCGGCATTTTTCTCGCCCGCGAATAATCACAATCAGGGAGCAACCAAAATGAACGAAGCCATTCAGGTTTACTTGGTCAAGCGCTACCTGCGCAAGACCAAACGCAACGGCCAGCGAGAACACCGCTGGACGCTACGTTGGGAGGATGCCACCGGCTGGCATTGCGAGACGACCGGCACTGCCGACAAGACCGAGGCGGAAGCCCGCCAGAAAGCGAAATGGGCGGAAGTGAACAGGATCACACCTCCAACGGAAAAGCCCGCCGCCGCGCCCGAGCCGGTCAAGGCGACTTGGAAGGAATGCCGCGATGCACTGGCCCGCGCCATGGAAGCCGACAACTTGCGACCGTCTTACGTGGCCGATTCGTTGTTGATGTTCGATGGATTGATGGGCATGTTTCCAGAACTCAAGACGCCGGCGGACATGACCAGCGACCTAGCCAACGAATACAAGCGCCGCCGGGCGGAAGCCGGAGTATCCCCCTGGACGCTGCGGGGCGACTTGTCAACGCTCAAGGCGACATTCGGCAAGTGGCTGGGGCGGGAATGCGGGCTACTAAAGGTCAACCCGTTCGCCAACGTCAAGCCGCCACGTTGCGACGATCCAGAAGTGCGGATCGTGACGGTTGCCGAGACACAAGCCTTGTACGATTGGCTGTCAAAGCGTTGGAACAACTGGCGGCTGCCGCTGGTCTATCTGGACGTTCTCGCCCTGGTCGGCTGGCGGGCTACGGAATTGGCCAGTATGAGGGATCAAGACTTGCTGGCGGACGGCCATATTCGGGCCGTTGTCGCCACGGTCAAGACAAGGAAGGAAAAGATATCGTGGCTGCCGGCCGACCTGTACGACGATCTGGCCGCGTGCCAGTCCGGCGGCTGGGCGTTCGGTCGATTCTTCGATGAGTTGCGGCGGCTGTTGATCCTGGTCCGCAAGACGCCCCACCATGCGGCCAAGGTTCGCGACTTCGCACCCAACCGGATTGTCGGATGGTTTCAGGATGAGCTACAGCGATTCCACAGCGAGCGGGAAGCCCAATGGACCAAAGAGGCGGCCAAGGCTGCCGAACGCGGCCAGCCGGCCCCACAGAAGCCCGAATCGTTCACCCTGCACGATTTCCGGCGGACGGCGATAACCGGGCTGCAAATGGCTGGCGTTTCCGAGAAGGAAACCAGCGTCATCGTCGGGGCCACGCCGGAGGTAATCCGCAAGCACTACAAAAAGCTGGATCAACAGGCCATAGCCAAACGGTCGATACAACGAAGGCTAGGCGTTGACCGCGGCGGTAATCCGCCTGCACTTTCCTTTGCGCGCCCGTTGCGCGCGGCACAAAAAGCCCCCCTTGACGACGCCAAGAAATTGACACAAACTGTTGCCTCATAACACACTTGCCGGAGTGGCGGAATGGCAGACGCGCTGGACTCAAAATCCAGTTACCGCAAGGTAGTGTGGGTTCAAGTCCCACCTCCGGCACTAGCGTGCAACTCGATGCAGCACGCGGCAAAGTGGTGCAAAAAACTCCGTTTATCTCGGAGTTTTTTGCGTTTCTGGACTTCTTCCGCGGAGCGCAATTCTTGCCTTCGTCGGTGCAAACCGATGCCATCTGCACCCCCCCCGATGCGGGCAGAATGGCACCATTTTCGGCACCCGACGGCACCATAGTGGGCACCATTTTTGATGCGGTTTTGTCCACCGGTTGGCCGTCTGTGCCGGTTGATGCCGAACAACCGGTGGTGTTGTCTTGCTTGCTGGCCGGGATCGGCGGCAACGCTTCGACGGCCGCGGCTTGGTCGAGCACGCCCAGTTTGGTGTAGGTGTTCATCGTGAGGTTGATGTCAGAGTGCCGCGCCAACAGCTGGGCCGTCTTGGGCGTCACGCCCGAGCGAGTCAGATTGGTGATGAACGTGCTGCGCAGTGCATGAAAATCCACAACGTGCCCCTGCTCATTCTTGTACTCAAGAAATGCCGATTTCTCTCGTAGCCTGTATTCGTCCGTATTCTTTTCGGCGTCTTCAAGCCATTTGGCCCGTGCCGCCTCCAAGTCCTCCTTGATCATCTGGCCTGTTGGTTTGTTCGCTACGGCAAAGAGTGGCTCCTTGGCCGTACACTTGGGCTTCTTGGCAATCCAGGCCTGAATCCGTTCCGCAAAGTCGCGGCGCAACGGCAGGACATCCGTACGGCGATGCTTCGAGTAACCTGCCTGCACCGTCATGGTGGGCGGATCGGAACTGAAATTGAACGATGACCTGGCCACCGACGCGATCTCATTGCGGCGATAGCCGGTGTAAGCCGCGACGATATAGAGGATCGCCCGATCAGGCCCGGAAATGGTTTGAATCTCGGTGCCGGTTTCCGCCGCCTCAAGAAGTTTTGCGAACTCTTCCATCGACAAAGGCCGGCGAATCCGCCGTCGATCCAAGTCGGCATTCAACTTCGCTAGGTGGGCCAGCCGATCATCATCGGTCCGCCGATCTCGCACCAGCCAACGCGCAAACATCTTAATCGCCCGCAGATAATGGTTGCTACTGGCGATACTGCGCCCAGCTTTTCTGGCATCGGCAAGCGCCTCCAAGACACGACTGGCAGATATCTGATCGATCCACTCAAACCCGCAGGACTCGATTGTGTCCCGCGCCCGTTGGGTGGTGGTATTGACGTGATCGGTCGTAGCCCCTTTGTTGGCCAATTGCGCTTTGAAGTCGTCCAGATGTTCACTGAGCGGCCGCTTGCGGTGTTTTTCAAACGGAAGTTCTATTCCCGCTGCCCGACGTTCCGCCTTCCGCACCCATTCATTGAGCATGGCCTGTGCCGCGATCTTGTCCACGGCCAAAGGCACCCGCTTCTCGACGCCATGTTCGTCGCGAAAACGGCCCCACCATTTCTTGGACTTCGCCTTGATCTTCTTACCTGTCCGCGGGTCAACGACGATGACAGGCTTTTTGTACAGACTCGCCATGCAATTTCCTCCGATGATTCCAGACCCAGTTGGTAGACGCCGGCCAAGTGGATAGTTTCCTCCTTTCCCGACCGACCTCAAGCGCCTTTTGCGGTCTTCCGAGCAAGCTCCCAATCACGTCGACGTGGACACCCGGCAATGACCCAAGCGTCCAATTCATCGGCCCGCCACAATGTCGAGCGGCCGATGCGCACTGGCCTGGGAACCCAACCCGCGGCGTCCCAGGTCCGCCAGGTCCGCAGCGACTTGCCGCACATTGCAGCCGCTTGCCGAGCGGTGATCAGCAACGGGTCAACTGCCTCGGGGTTCTTGTCGCTCATCTGGCCACCTCGACTTGGCGGTTATGCCTTGGCGTCCTTTTCTCTGTCCCGATAACCCAACCGCCAAAGCGCGCGGGCCGTGTCGGCTGCAAACCGCTCAACGAACGTCTCGTCGATGTGCCAGCCCGCGGCATGCACAAACTCATGAATCAACACTTCGAGTCGCTCTTCGCCACTTAGCGCGGACGATACCCGGATTTCCTTGTGGGGCAGGTTAGGGGGATCGCAGTCGCCTCGGTTCGCCATGTTGGGAGCGAACCGCAACCGCCAGTATTTGCCGAGTATCTTTAGTCGCTGCATATCAGGCCGCCTGTTTCTCGGCACACGCTTGCAGTTGCAATAATTCGTAGATCGTGGGTGGTTCACGTTCCTCTTCGTCGAGGTCTGCCGGTTCTACGAAGACCACCGGCAGATGCAGGTCAATGGCCAGCTTGATTTCGGCTTGCACACCGACACTTTCCCGCCAACCGGGTAGCGTCAGCACGGCCAGCATGTCACATCGCGACAGAAATTCACGATCGACCTGCGACCAGAAGTCCCAGCTGGTGGAAACGCCACAGCTGGCAATGGGATGGCTATGGGCGATCGGTGAGAATACCGCCACGCCAGCGCGCAGCAAACCGGCCGCTGCTCGACACGCATCTTGAAAACGCCGCTCGCGTACACGAAAGTCAGGATGAGAATACGGACTGGCCAGATAGATCATCGATCGTCCTCCACAGTCGCCGTCAGCTGTTCGATCAAGCGGGCACTCGCACCTGGACTTGGCCGGTCGTCCACCAAGTCACGGTCAGTGCATATCAATCTTGTTGCAGGGCAAGAACTTCCGTAAGAAGCTTGGTGTTGAGCATACAACCGATCATCTTGCCGCGGAGGCTGTCTTTGATGGGATGACGCTTGAGCATGGTGACGGCGAAGCGAC
>JBFWUW010000117.1:0-13757 GCA_050247075.1 Pirellulales bacterium
GCCACGCTGATCGATCCCGGCGCGGGATTCTTTGAGACCGGGCTGTGGGCCGGCTACGAGATGTCTCGTGACTGGGGGGGCGCGCCGTCCGGGGGAGTGGTGTGCGGGGTAGGGGCAATCGCCGGCCGGCTGCACATGTTGGTGGCCAACGATGCCACGGTAAAAGCCGGAGCGTTCTTTCCGATCACCGCCAAGAAGGTGCTTCGCGCGCAGCGGATTGCCATGCAGAACCGCTTGCCGTTGGTTTATCTGGTCGATTCGGCGGGCATCTTTTTACCGCTGCAAGAGGATACTTTTCCCGATGAGGACGACTTCGGACGCATCTTTCGCAACAACGCGGTGATTTCCGCGGCGGGCCTGGGCCAACTGGCCGCCATCATGGGCAACTGCGTGGCGGGAGGGGGCTATCTGCCGGTCTTGTGCGATAAGTTGCTGATGACCGAGGGATCGGGCTTGTATCTGGCCGGCCCGGCCTTGGTAAAAAGCGCCATCGGCCAGGAAGTCTCTAGCGAGGATCTGGGGGGAGCCAAAATGCACGCGCAGGTCAGCGGCACCATCGACTACCGCGACCCCAACGACGAAGCATGCCTGGAACGCATCCGACGGCTGGTGGCCGCGGTGGCGGCGGATTCAGCCTTGCCGCCCGCTCCCTTCACACGGAAAGATTCGCGGGAACCCGTCCGCCCCGGCACCGACTTGTACGATTTGGTCAGCCCCAATTCGCGGCGCGATTACGAGGTGCGCCAAGTGCTGGACTGCATCATCGACGCGGCCAGCTTTGACGAGTACAAGCCCGAGTACGGCCAGTCGGTCGTCTGCGGAACGGCCCGGCTGGGCGGTTTTCCCGTGGGCATTGTCGCCAACCAGCATCACCCCGTTCGCCCGGCGGAAGGGCCAATACAATTTGGCGGCGTGTTGTATGTGGACAGCGCCGAGAAAGCCGCGCGGTTCGTGATGAACTGCAATCAAGACTGGCTGCCGATCATTTTCATGCAAGACGTGAACGGTTTCATGGTCGGCCGCGACAGCGAACGGGCCGGCATCATTAAGGCCGGAGCCAAACTGGTCAGCGCCATCAGCAATAGCCGCGTACCAAAACTAACGGTGATTACCGGCGGTTCGTTTGGAGCCGGCAATTACGCGCAGTGTGGCAAGGCCTTCGACCCGCGATTGATTTATGCCTGGCCCAACGCCCGCTGCGCGGTGATGGGTGCCGAGCAAGCCACCAGCACGCTGCTGGATATCACCGTCAAGAGCTTACAGCGGCAGGGGCAAGAAATCGACGCCGCGGAGTTGGCTGCCTTGCGCGACAAGGTTAAAGGAGACTACGAACGGCAGACTGACGTGCGTTACGGGGCCGCCCGCGGTTGGGTTGACCGGATCATCGACCCGGCCCATACGCGGCAAGAGCTGATCCTTGGTCTGGAGATAGCCACGCGGCACGCCGAGCCAGAAGGCTACAAGTTGGGCGTCTTTCAGGTGTAGCGGGCGAGAGTGCCGCCGTTTGTTGCAAAACTCCGGCCCGATTGATTCCTTTGCCCGGTGGGGCAAGTTATCATGTCGCTAGCGAGTTCCTGCCCGCCTCCCACCTATCATTCATCCCAACCCAAAGGCGATACATCATGCGTTTGGCCTCTTTGTGTTCAATTTCCATGTCGCTTGCGCTGGTGCTGGCTTCCACCTGGGCCGTTGCCGCCGACCCCGCCGAGATCCGCGTGGGAATCATCGGCTTGGACACCTCGCATGTGGCCGCGTTTACCTCCGTCTTCAACCGCGACAACAACAGCGGCGATCTGGCGGGGGTGCGGGTGGTGGCGGCTTACCCTGGCGGCAGCCCCGATATTCCGGCCAGCGCCGATCGTGTTGAGGGATTCACCAAGCAACTGAAAGATCAAGGAATTGAAATCGTCGATTCCATCGAGGATTTGTTAACCAAGGTCGATGCCGTGCTGCTGGAGAGTGTCGATGGCCGGCCCCACCTGGCGCAAGCCCGCCCGGTCATCGCGGCCAAAAAGCCGCTGTTTATCGACAAGCCGCTGGCTGGTTCGCTGGCCGACGCCATCGCCATTTTTCAATTGGCTCGCGCGAATAACGTCCCCTGTTTTTCCAGCTCATCGCTCCGTTTCAGCCCTGGCATCATGGGGATGCGAAACAACGAGCAACTGGGCCGCGTACTGGGTTGCGCGGCGTATGGGCCCTGTTCTCTAGAGCCGCACCACCCCGACCTGTTTTGGTATGGAATTCACGGCGTAGAGACGCTGTTCACCATCATGGGAAAAGGCTGCAAGTCGGTAACGCGGGTGCATAGCGAAGGCAGCGACTTTGTGACCGGCACCTGGGAAGATGGCCGCATCGGCACATTCCGCGGCATTCGCGAGGGCAAGGCCGACTACGGTGCTTTGGTGTTTGGCGAAAAGGGCATTCTGCCCAGCGGCGGCTACGGCGGCTATGAGCCGTTGGTGGTGGAAATCGCCCGCTTCTTCCGCACGGGCGAAGCACCCGTCGATGAGGCCGAAACCTTGGAGATGTTCGCCTTCATGGAAGCCGCCGACGAAAGCAAGCGTCAAGACGGCGCGGTCGTAACACTGGAGAGCGTCATGCAAAAGGCCCAGGCCTCGTTGACGGACCAATAGCCAGAAAACAGGAAACGACCGTGCCATCCGTTGCCTCATGGCGGGGAGCAGCATGAATTCACCAAATCTCGCCCCCCGGTGCCCCGGCCCCATTCCTCGCCGCGAATTTTTGCAGGCAGGTTCGCTGTTGGTTGGCGGGATTGGCCTGAGCGACTTGCTGCGATTGAGAGCGGCGGCGGCCGAACAAGGCGCGCCCCAGCGCCAGACCTCCGTGATTTTGGTCTGGCTGGAAGGTGGTCCCAGCCAGTTTGAAACGTACGACCCCAAGCCAGATGCTCCGGCCGAATATCGCGGCGAATTCGGGTCGATTGCAACGGCCGTCCCCGGCCTGCGACTTTGCGAGTTGCTTCCGCTGCATGCCCAGGCCGCCGGCAAGTTCAACGTCATCCGCTCCATCGCGCACGATATCGCCGACCATCCGGGGGCGGCGGCCTTGGTCCTTAGCGGTCGGCGGCCAGCGAACATCAGCGATCCCGTTTCAAAATTCCCCGATCTTCCCAGCATCGCCAATTACATGCGCCGCGGTCGACGGACGGGCGTACCCAATTACGTCTCTAACGATGGGCAACTCAAAGGGGGCGGCCCGGCCTACTTGGGTGCGGCGGCGGGTCCGTTCGTGGTTGAGGGCGATCCAAACTCGACGAGCTTTAAGGTCGATCATCTCACGGTCGATCCCGCCTGGCAGGCGCACCTGCGCGGCCGCGTGGAACTCAAGCGGGCCTTTGACCGGCTGCGCCGCGACCTCGATCAAGACGGTGCCATGCAGGCCGGCGACGAGTTCGACCGGCAGGCCCTTGATTTGCTGAGCAGCACGCAGGCCCGCGATGCGTTCGACATTCATCGCGAGCCGGCCCGCACCCGCGACCGCTACGGTCGGCATGAATGGGGGCAGCGGCTGCTACTGGCGCGGCGGCTGGTGGAGGCCGGCTGTGGTTTTGTCACGGTGCAACTGCGTGAATTTGGCACGGCACCCAAGAAGGGCCCCTTCACCTGGGACGATCACGGCGATGCCGAACATATCTTCAACGCCATGCGGCTGCGGCTGCCCGTGCTGGATGCCGGCGTGACCGCCCTGGTCGAAGACTTGTGTGCTCGCGGCCGCGATCGTGATGTGCTGGTGATTGTCATGGGCGAGTTTGGCCGCACACCGCGGGTGAACATGGGCCGCGCTGCCCGCCCGGTCAATCCGGGGCGCGACCATTGGCCCGGTTCCATGTCGGTATTGGCCGCGGGCGGTGGCATGCGCACCGGCCAGGTAATCGGCTCGACGACGCGCCTGGGCGACACACCCGCCACGCGGCGGCTCTCACCCCAGGATCTGCTGTCCACCATCTACCGCCATCTGGGGATCGACCCGGAATATTCCCTGATCGACTTCCGCGGTCGGCCGCTGCCAATTCTGCCAGCCGGCAAACCGATCGAGGAACTGCTGCCTCCGGCCTAATTCGGTTTGAGGTACCCGGTCCCCTGGGTTAGACTGGATCGCCAGGAGCCCCCCCGAAATGGCCATCCCCGTCGAACAGTTCACCCGGCAGCTTAACGATTCCGGCCTGATGGCGGCCGATGAGTTGCATGCGCTGTTGAACGGGCTGCCGCCCGAGCGAAAGGTCGATGGCGAATCATTAGCCCGCGAGCTGGTTCGCCAGAAGAAACTGACCGCTTTTCAGGCTCAGCAGATCTACCACGGAAAGGACAAGCACCTGGTATTAGGCAACTATCGGGTGCTGGACAAGCTCGGCCAAGGAGGCATGGGCATGGTGCTGAAAGCCGAGCACGTCCGCATGAAACGGCTTGTTGCGCTAAAGGTGCTGTCCCCCGATGTCACCAAATCGCCCGAAGCCTTGCGGCGTTTTCAGCGCGAGGTCGAGGCGGCCGCCAAGTTGGAACATCCCAACATCGTCACGGCGCACGATGCCGATGAGGCGGGGGGCACGCATTTTCTGGTGATGCAATATGTCGAAGGGACCGACCTTTCGGTACTGCTCAAAAAAAACGGTCCTTTGTCGGTGGAGAAGGCCTTGCATTGTGTGCTTCAGGCAGCCAAAGGGTTAGAGTTCGCGCATAGCCGTGGCGTCGTTCATCGGGACATCAAACCGGCCAATTTGCTGTTAGATCAAGAGGGGACCATCAAGATCCTCGACATGGGCCTGGCCCGGCTCGACTCGGCCGGTCCCCAGCAAGACCAGCTTACCGGCACCGGGCAGATCATGGGGACGGTGGACTTCATGGCCCCGGAACAGGCCGCCGACACGCGGGCAGCCGACGCTCGGGCGGACATCTATTCACTGGGTGTGTCGCTGTGGTACCTGCTTACGGCTCGACCATTGTACGAAGGCGACACGGTGGTGATGAAGCTGATGGCGCATCAGCAGAAGCCGATCCCGTCGCTGTGCGAGGCTTGCCCCGCGGTCTCGCCAGACCTGGAAGCGGTCTTTGCCAAGATGGTCGCCAAGGCTCCGCACGATCGTTACCAGACGACGACCGAAGTCATCGCCGATCTGGAAGGCTGCCGAACGGGCGACAGGTCGTCGCCATCCTTTGGCCGGTCGCCGTCAGGAGAAGCCAGCCACCTCAGTTTGTTGAGTGGACCAGGGGGGACGTCCGCTGCGGGCGTGGCGTCGTCGTCGAAGACGGCAAAAGCGTCACCGGCCTTCGAGGCGACAATATCCTTGCAATCACCGCTGGCAGGTACCGATCCCCAGACACAGAACTCGCTGGCCCTTCCCGTTGCGACCCGGCCAACGGCACAACCGGCCCGCAAGTCCGCGGGTGGCGTGCGCGGCGGTTGGAACAAGCTGCCGCCGGTAACGCGAATTGGCGCGCTGGCAGCCAGCGGAGCAATCGCCCTTTTGCTGGGGATTATTCTCCTGTTGCCCGGCAAGAAAGGGACGGTCAGGATCGAAACGAACGATCCGGCGATCGAAGTCGTCGTCCGCGAGACCGGGGCGACGATCAAGGGAGCGACCACGGAAGACATCACGCTCACACCCGGAGAGCAAGTTTTCACCATCAAGCGCGGCGACTTGGAATTTGAGACCGACATGTTCGTCCTCAAGAAGGGCGATGTCGTAACGCTCAGGATCGACCTGCTGCCCGATAAGTTGCAGGCCACGCTGGGAGACAAGCCACTAGGTTCGAAGGCCCTGAGGAATCAACCCGCGGGCAATTCCATTGCCGGAGAAAGTGCCAAGGGTTGGCACGGCTGGCCAGCCGATGCACCGCCGCCGGCGATCGCGCCGTTCGACGCCGCGCAGGCCAGGCAGCATCAAGAAGCCTGGGCCGCACACCTAGGAGTGCCAGTCGAGTTCGAAAACAGCATCGGCATGAAGTTCGTGCTCATCCCGCCGGGCGAGTTCACGATGGGCTCCACGGCCACGGAGATCGAGGCGGCGCTCGTGGCGGCCGGTGGAGACGCGAATTGGAAGGAGCATATTTCCAGTGAAGGGCCACGGCACAAAGTGATCCTGACGCAACCGCTTTACCTGGGTGTCCACGAGGTGACGCAGCCCCAGTACGAGAAAGTCATGGGGCAGAATCCGTCTCACTTTGCCCCGATGGGTGCGGGAAAAGACGCCGTCGTGGGCCTGGACACCAGCAGCTCCGCCGTGGAAACGGTGAGTTGGAATGACGCGGCCGAGTTCTGCGCCAAGCTCAGCGAGCAAGAGAAACTCAAGCCGTTCTATTTTCGTTCCGGCGAGACGGTGACGATGTTGGAAGGGACCGGCTACCGCTTGCCCACGGAAGCCGAATGGGAGTTTGCCTGCCGCGCGGGAACGACGACCAGGTACTGGATCGGTGACAAGGACGAGGCCTTGCCGGCGGCCGGCTGGTTTGGCGTGAACAGCGGTGGCCGCACGCACGCGGTGGGCGAACTAAAGGCGAATCCGCTCGGACTCTACGATATTCACGGCAACGTCTGGGAATGGGTGCAGGACTGGTGGGAACCAACTTACTACGGGCAGTTCCGAGAGAAGCCCGCACTTGACCCAGATGGCCCATCTTCCGCCGGTTCCCGGCGCGTGATCCGGGGCGGCAGTTGGACCTACAACGCCTCCAACTGCCGGGCATCGGATCGCTACGCCCACGGCCCGTCGCTCCGTAGCCTCAACATCGGATTTCGGCTCGCGTTGGCGGTAGATGCGGTGAAAGCGGCGATTGCCAAGGGACAAGCCTCGCCCGCCGATGCAGTGTCCGGTTGGCACGGCTGGCCTGCGGATGCTCCCAGACCTGCCATCGCGTCGTTCGACGATAAACAAGCGAAGCAGCACCAAGAAGCCTGGGCCGCACACCTAGGAGTGCCAGTCGAGTTCGAAAACAGCATCGGCATGCAGTTCGTCCTCATCCCGCCGGGCGAATTCACGATGGGCAGCACGGCTGCGGAGATCGAGGCGGCGCTCGTGGTCGCCGGAGAGGACAAGCATTGGCAAGACTGCATCAAGAGTGAAGCCCCCCAGCACAAGGTCATTCTGACGCAACCGCTTTACTTAAGCGTCCATGAGGTCACGCAGACCCAGTACGAGCAAGTCGTGGGGCAAAATCCGTCCCATTTTTCCGTCAACGGTCCCGGCAAGGAAGCCGTCGTCGGCCTCGACACATCGGCATATCCGGTGGAAATGGTCAGTTGGAATGATTCAACTGAGTTCTGCGCCAAGCTGAGCGAGCAAGAGAAACTCAAGCCGTTCTACTTCCGCAGCGGCGAGACCGTAACCATGTTGTCAGGGACCGGCTATCGCTTGCCGACGGAAGCCGAATGGGAGTTCTCCTGCCGCGCAGGGACGACGACCAAATACTGGATTGGCGACAACGACGATTCCTTGCCGGCCGCCGGCTGGTTCGGCGTGAACAGCGGTGGCCGCGAGCACGCCGTAGGAGAGTTGAAAGCGAATCCGCTCGGCCTTTACGACATCCACGGCAACGTCTACGAGTGGGTTCAGGACTGGTGGGAGCCGACCTACTACAGCCAATTCCAAGAAAAGCCCGCACTTAACCAAGGCGGCCCATCTTCCGCCGGTTCCCGGCGCGTGATCCGGGGCGGCAGTTGGTACTACCTCGCGTCGTACTGCCGGGCCTCGCATCGTTACGCCGCCGACCCGGCATCCCGTAACTCCGGCATCGGTTTTCGGCCGGCGTTGGCGGTCGATGCGGTGAAAGCGGCGATTGCCAAGGAACAAGACTCGCCCGCCGATGCAGTGTCCGGTTGGCACGGCTGGCCTGCCGATGCTCCCAGACCTGCCATCGCGCCGTTCGACGCCTTGCAGGCGAGGAAACATCAGGAAGAATGGGCCGCGCACCTCGGCCTGCCGGTTGAATACACCAACAGCATCGGCATGAAATTCGTCCTCATCCCGCCGGGTGCGTTCAAGATGGGCGAGGGGGACGGAGCCGTTTCCGTCACGCTGACCAGGCCATTCCGCCTGGGCGTTCACGAGGTAACGCAGGGCCAATGGCAAGCCGTCATGGGGACCGAGCCGTGGAAGGCGTTTCGGGACCACCAGCCCGCCACGCAAAATGCCGCGGCGCATATCACCTGGGTGGAGGCCAACGAGTTCTGTCGCAAAGTGACGGAGACCGAACGCCAGGCGGGCAAGATCCCAGAGGACTGGGAGTACCGCCTGCCTACCGAGGCCGAATGGGAGTACGCCGCCCGCGCGGGCACGACCACCCGCTACTCGTTTGGCGACGATTCCAGCCAACTCAGCGAGTACTCCTGGTGGCGAGACAATGCCGACGCCAAAGGCGAGAAATACGCCCACGAAGTTGGCATGTTCAAGCCCAACCCGTGGGGCCTGTTCGATATCCACGGAAACGTCTATGAGTGGTGCTTGGATGCCATGCTGGGGCAGCTTCCCGGCGGATTCGACCCGCTGGTCGAGCCGCCTGGCCTGGAGAACCGTGTCAACCGTGGAGGCGGATGGGATCACCGGGATGAATTCGCCCACACGTCGTCCAATCGTCGCGGAACGCTTCAGAACGACCGCCGCAACAACCTGGGACTGCGTATGGTGCTGGCGCAAATGGGTGAGACGGCAACCGAATAGTCTGGCCTCGCGCCAGCTAGGGATCTGCCCTTTTCGGCCATTGCGGCCATAAATCGGTGGAATTAAGCGGCACTTCTCAAATCCTACCGAACTGCTTGTCCAACTCCGCCCGCGTGAAGACCAGAGAAGTTGGGCGGCCGTGGGGGCAGTGGTGGGTGTTTTCCACCAGGTGCCGTTGGGCTAACAGGGCCGCGACTTCCGCCGGGCTGAGGCGGTCCCCCGCCTTGATGGCCGCCTTGCAGGCCACCATATGCAGCAGTTCATCCAGCAGGTCGCGGGTGTCGGGCGCGCGGCCGCCCGCCAGCACGTTGTCGATGGCGGAGCGCAGCACCTCGGCGGGCGAAAAGTTGGCCAGCATGGCCGGGTAGCTCTGCACCAAAATAGTGTCGCCGCCGAAGGCCTCAATGCCGATGCCCAATTGGGCCAACAGCGGCTTGTGCTCCAGGGCGGCGGCGCATTCGGCCGGGCTGAGATCGACCGGTTCGGGAACCAACAACGCCTGCCGCTCGACCACTCCGGCGGCCACTTTGGCCCGCAACTGCTCGTACAAGATCCGCTCGTGCAGAGCGTGCTGATCGATGACCTCAATGCCGGCGTCGTTCTCGGCGATCAGGTAGCGGTCGTGGACTTGCAGCGCAGGGTAGCTGCGCATGGGGTTGGGTGCCGCCGGCGAAGCCGTTCGCGGGGCGGGCGGAATCGCGGCGGGTTGCGTATGCCAATCGGCCGGCAGGGGATTCAACTGTAATGGCGTGCGGGCCTCCAGCACGGCACCGTCGATGGGGTTCTCTGGCTGGTTGGCCTGGCCCGCCGTCTGCCATGACTCAACCTGGCCCTGTGCCCAGTTGACCAGCTCTTGCCGCAACTGGGCGGTGTGGCCAGGGTCGTGGGCAGCCGCCGCGGGGGACGAACCGGCCGCGGCATCCGGGGCGGGCTGCAACTTGGAATTGAGATCGGTCGAGAGAAAGCGGGTCCGCAGCGTGCCGAGCAACTGGCTATAGACCCGCCCGCCATCTTGAAAGCGGACTTCCAGCTTGGTCGGGTGGACGTTGACATCGACCGAATCCGCAGGCAGCCGGAAGCCCAAAAAGGCCACCGGGTAGCGGCCGGTCATCAACAGCCCGCGATAGGCCTCGCCCAGGGCGTGCTGCAAGGCCCGGTCGCGAATGTGCCGTCCGTTGAGAAAGAAATACTGCATCCGCGGGTGGCTGCGGTTGTGGCTGGGGGGAGCGACAAAGCCCGACAGCTCGATCCGTCCGTCGTGGCTTTCCACGGCTATCAGGCTCTCGGCCAGTTCCTGGCCAAAAAACGCGGCGATGCGAGACCGCCACGAATCGCTGGCCGGCAGATCGAACAGCGTCCGTTCGTTATGCCGCAGGGTCATGTGGACGTGGGCATGGGCCAGCGCCAGCCGGGTAAAGGCTTCGCTGACGTGGCCCAGTTCCGTCGGCGGCGTGCGGAGAAACTTCTTGCGCACTGGCGTATTGTAGAACAGATTGCGGACCTCGATAGTCGTGCCGACCGGCCCGCCGCAGGGGACGGCCGCCGACATCTGGCCTCCCACCACTTCCAGTCGGGCAGCTTCGTCGCGGCCGGCGCGGCGGCTGCGGATTTCCAAGCGGCTGACCTCGGCGATGGAGGCCAACGCTTCACCCCGAAAGCCCAACGTGCCGACGCGGAACAAGTCGTCGGCATCGCGAATTTTGCTGGTGGCATGGCTGGCGACGGCCAGTTCCAACTCGTCCGGCTCAATGCCATGCCCGTTGTCACTGACCCGCACGACATCGACGCCCCCCCCTTCCACGGTCACATCGACGCGGGTGGCCCCGGCATCGAGCGAGTTTTCCAGCAGTTCCTTGACCACGCTGGCCGGCCGCTCAATCACTTCGCCCGCCGCGATTTTATTTACCACGCTAGCCGACAGCCGGCGAATGCTTCCGGTGGCCGATGTTTCCAAAGTCGCGGTGGCGTGCGAATCCATGCGATCCTCCATGAGCGAGTGGCTGATGGCTAACAGCGGAGAAGCGGTCAGCAGTCAGGTAGTTTTCAGTTTTCGGTTTTCGGTGTTCAGTTTTCGCTGTTCAGTTTTCAGTTTTCGGTGTTCAGTTTTCGGTCGCGACTGAAGCTAGCATATGTCCGTCTTTCTCTTGCCATTCCCCTACGGCCTCAACCCTTTCAATCCAAAATCGAAACTCCAAAATCCAAAATGCTACACCCCATACTCCTTAATCTTCCGATACAACGTCCTCTCCCCAATTCCCAAAATACGGGCGGCTTCCTCGCGGTTGCCGCCGGTGAGTTTGAGAGTTTCGCCGATGACCAGGATTTCGATCTCGGTCAGGGTCTTGCCCAATAGGCTGGTGATGCCGCCGGGCGATCCGCCGGCCGCCGCCGCGGCTTGCTCGACCGGGTCGGCCAGCTCGCTGGGCAGGTCGTCCACGTCCAGTACTCCGTCGTAGTCTACCACGACCATGCTCTCGATGACGTTGCGCAACTGGCGGACATTGCCCGGCCAGTCGGCCCCTAGCAACTTTTTGCGGGCCGCCGTGGACATGCTGCGGATGGTCTTTTCGTGTCGTTTGGCGAAATGCCGCGTAAAATGCTCGATTAGCAGGGGGATATCTTGCCGCCGCTCGGCCAGGCTGGGGAGCGAGATGGTGACGACCTTCAGGCGGTGGTACAGATCACTACGGAACGTGCCGGCGGCGATCTGCTCTTCCAGGTCGCGGTTGGTCGCCGAGAGTATCCGCACGTTGACCTTTACCGGCTCGTTAGAGCCGACGCGGGTGATCTCGTTGTTTTCTAGCACCCGCAGCAGTTTGATTTGGGTGGGAAGGGGCATGTCGCCCACCTCATCCAGAAACAGCGTGCCGCCGTGGGCGTACTCGAACTTGCCCACGCGGTCGGCCGAAGCATCGGTAAAGGCCCCGCGAATATGGCCGAAAAGCTCGCTCTCCAGGATGTTTTCGCTCAGGGCCGCGCAGTTCAGGGCCACGAAAGGCTTGTTCTTGCGGGGGCTGTTCTGGTGAATGGCCTGGGCCACCAGTTCCTTGCCGGTGCCGGTGGCCCCTTGGATCAGCACGGTGGCGTTGGTGGGGGCAATTCGCTTCAGGCGGTCGATGACGTCGTTCATCCGCGGGCTGGAACCGACGACCCCCTCAAAGCCGAACTTTTCGTCCAGGCGGCGGTGCAGCTCGGTGTTGGTCCGCTTCAGCCGCACGCTTTCGGCCGCCTTGTCGGTGACCGTGCGAAGCTGGCTGATATCGAGCGGCTTCAGCAGGTAATTAAAGGCCCCCTGCTGCATCGCGGCCACCGCCGAGGGGACCGTGCCGTGCCCGGTAAGCAGAATGACCTCGGCGTCGGGCAGGTTTTCCTTGGCCTTGGCCAAGACTCCCAGACCGTCGATGTCGCTCATCATCAGATCGGTGATGACGATATCGAACGAATGCTGCTCGATCTGTTGTACGCCCTCCGCCCCGCCGGTGGCGACCGCGCATTGGTAGCCGACCCTTTCCAGACTTTCAGCCACCGCCTCGGCATGAGGCGCATCGTTGTCCACAATCAGGACTTGAACTTGTGCCGCGGCCGCTGACATGAAGGCCATGATAGAGGATGAAAACGTTTGAGAAAAGCGAGGCGGATTTTGGATTTTGGAGTTTCGATTTTAGATTAGACTTCGCCTGGCCCCTTTCAATCGAAAATCAAAAATCCAAAATCAAAAATCAAAAATGTCCGCCCACCGTTCCCATCAGCCGTTTGGGGACCGGCAGTTCGATGGTGAATTTGGTGCCGCGGCCGACTTCGCTTTGCACGCTGATGCGGCCGGAATGGGCTTCCACGACCTTGCGGGCGGTAGGCAGGCCCAAGCCCGAGCCGCCCGGTTTGGTGGAATAGAAGGTCTCGAAGATATGCGATTGGGTTTTGTCATCCATGCCGCCGCCGGTGTCGATCAGATCGAGGGCCACGCCGCCGGGCGAGATGCGCGTCCGCACGACCAACTGCCCTCCGCCGGGCATGGCTTGTTGGGCATTGAGCAGCAAGTTCAGCACGGTGCCGTGGAACGCCTCGCGATCGATCTGCACACTGGGAAGGCTGGGGTCGAGATAACGGATGATCTCGATTTGGCTTTCGGCCGCTTGGGGGGCAAAGAAGCCCAAGGTGCGCTCGATCTGCTTGTTAAGGTCGGCCGGTTCCAGCCGCAATTGCCGCGCGCGGGCGAACCGCAGAAAGTCGTTCAGCAGCACTTCCAGCCGTTGGCACTCCCGCTGGACCGTGGCGATCTTGGTCAAGGCCCGGCGCTCGCGGGGACCGTCGGCCTGGTCGAAGTCCTCGGCCAGCAGATCCATATTCAGGCGGATCGTGGAGAGGGGGTTCTTAATCTCGTGGGCCAACCCGCCCGCCAGGGCCGCCATCTCGGCGAATTGGTCGCGAAGGTCTTGGTTATCTTGCTGAGGGGAAGTCATGGTCATCGCGGTCCCAGCGGTTTGACTATTGACGAACCTGCCAGAACGCATCGCGACTCGAATGTGCAAGAGCCACAACCAAGACCAAATTCGGCAGAGTGCGATAAATAATAGAATACGGAAATCGACGCAGTATATAGGACCGGTGCGACTGGTCGACAAAACCATAGTGTTCCGGGCCAGCGGCGATGCGTCGCAGTCCGACTTCGACAGCGGTTTCAAACCGTGCCGCGGCACGCCCGCTCTGAGATTCATACCAGGACCAGGCAAGCTGGTAATCAATCTCGGCCGCCGGCAAGAAGCCTACGTCAACCACGCGTCCCGTTCCTGGCACGTTGCTTGACTTCCGCCCAAGGGATCGGCTGGACCAAGCCGGCATCGAACTCCGCGGAACGCCGCTCGATTTCCTTCAAGGCGGAATCGCTGAAAGGTTGAAGTCCGCGCTCCTCGACCGCCGCAACCAAGGCCGCCACCAGTTGCAGTTGATCCTCGTCGGAAAGCAGCAATGCGGCGTCTAGTATCTGATCGACCGCTTGGCTCATCGCTAGACTCCCGGGCCACGATTACCCTTGAATGCCGCTTTGCGGCGACACCCCTTGTCAACTGCTTGATTCAAGAAGCCCTTG
>JBFWUW010000118.1:0-13711 GCA_050247075.1 Pirellulales bacterium
GCTGGCCCGCTGACATCATTACGATGCTGGTGGGCAACACTCGGCATATACATGGGAGAATCGGCGGATGGAATTCTCGGGACGTTCAGGAAAATACCGGCCGTCAAACGGTGCGCAACCGATTGACACCTTCTTGCCGCTCGTGCCGTGGGCGATCGTCGTACTGATGGCCATCTATTTGCTGTTCGACGCGGCCTACACCGTAGCGCCTTACGAGCAAGCCGTGGTGATGCGGTTTGGCAAGTATCACACAACCGCGTCGCCGGGCTTGCACTTCAAGCTGCCGCTGGCCGACAAGGTGCTCAAGGTCAGCGGTGAAGAGCGCAGCCTGCGGCTGCCGATGGGCAATTTTGAATCGAACCGCCCGGCCGCCACGGAGGACGAAACGCTGATGTTGACCGGCGACCTGAACACCGCCAGCGTGGAATGGACGGTGCAATGGAAAGTCACTGAGGCTTCGCAGTACGTGTTTCGTTTTCCCGACTATGACCGCGACGAGTTCGCCCGCCAACTGGTGACGACCGTCTCCCGCACGGTGATGAACCGCCTGGTGGGAGATTACTCGTTCGACGAGGTCATCGGCGGAAAACGGAGCGTTATTTCGCATGAGGCCCGCGAGGCCACGCAGCAAATTCTGGATGAGTACCAGTGCGGTATCAACATTTCGGCTTTGCAGATGCAACGGGTGACCCCGCCCGACCAGGTGAAGCCGGCTTTCGACCGTGTAAACGCGGCGATTCAAGAAAAGCAAAAGCTGGAGAACGAGGCCGAGGCCGAACGCAACCGCATGAGGCCCAAGGCCCTGGCCGCCAAGGACAAGTTGATCCGCGAGGCCCAAGGCTACAGCGACCGCCGCCGGGCCGAGGCTACCGGCGAGATCGACGCCTTGCTGGCCAAGTACCGTGCCTATCAAAAAGCCCCCGACGTGACCCGGCAGCGGCTCTACCTGGAGGCGATGCAAGAGATTCTGCTCGACGTGGAGCAGAAGACGATCTTGGATGCCGACCTGAAGCAGGTTCTGCCGTTGTTGCCGTTGGACAAATAGATCGGCGATGGAATCGCCTTCCCCAAGACATAACACTTCCACCTGGAATTGACTTCAATGACTCCTCAACGCCGTATGCGAATTGTTTTGGCCAGTATCTTGTTGCTGCTGGTGTTTCCGCTAGGGAAGGCGGTGCTATACACCGTCGATGAGCGGGAGATGGCCGTCATCTTGCAATTTGGCGAGCCGATCGCGAGCCGCACGGAACCCGGCCTGTATTTCAAGATTCCCTTTGTGCAGCAAGTGCAACGATTGCCCAAGACGCTGCAGGTTTGGCATGGCTCGCGCGAGCAAGAGCAGCTTGTGGACGTGCCGACCAAGGATGGCAAAAAGATCGAAGTCACGGTGTGGGCCGTCTGGCGGATCAATGACCCCGTGTTGTTCGTGCAGACCCTGCGCAATCTGCCGAATGCTGAAATGCGCGTGAAGGAATTCGTGCGCAGCCACACCCGCGATACGATCACCAGCAACAACCTGATTGAGGTCGTCCGCAGCAGCGACCGCAAGATGACCTACACGCTAGGGCTGCCCGACATGAGCAGTAAGAAGCCGGACGAAAACGAGGCCCACGCCTCGCTCATCGCCCAAATGGTTCCGCCCGAAGCGCAAGAGCCGGTCGACCACGGCCGCGTGAAAATCGTCGAGGAGATCATGGCGGAGTCGCAGAGAGCCTTGGAGGGAAAGAAGCAAGACGATGGCCAAGTCGGAGTAAAAGGCCGCGGCATTGAATTGGTCGATGTCGGTCTGGCGCGAATTGAGTTCGTCCCGGAAGTCCGCTCCGCCGCGTTCAAGCGGGCCATTGCCCTGATGGAGGCAATCGCCACCAAGTCGATCAGCGAAGGGGAGCAGCGCAAGCAAGAGATCATCAATCGCGCCCAAGCCGAAGTGCAAAAGATCGAGGGCGAAGGGAGCCAGGAAGCCAACACGCTGCGCGGCAAGACGGACGCGGAGGTCATCGAATCTTATGCGGCGGCCATTCAAGAGACGGGCGAGTTCTACAACTTCATCCGCACGTTGGAAGTCTACAAAACCGCCTTCAAGAAAAACACCAAACTTATCCTGACAACCGACAGCGAGTTGTTCCGCATGCTCAAGAAGATGGAGCCAGCCACTCCAACAGCGGAAGAAAATTGAGCAATATCCCCATCTTCTTCATCCTTCATCCTTCCGCCTTCATCCTTTCTCTACTGTGGATCGAAACGCTGGTCCAGGTGCAGCCACATCACGCGCGAGTAGCGAATCAAGAATGGGCAGAGTAAGGCGATCACCGCCGCGCCGGCCAGCGCGTTCCAGCCCGGTGCCACGCCAAGAAAGAACAAATAGACGCACAGCGGCAACGCGGCCAAAATCGCCAGGGCATAACTAAAATACATGGCCCCCAGGTAAAACCCCGGCTCGCGGTGTAACGGCAAACCGCAATGCGGGCAGGCCGCGTGCATCCGCAGGCCGCGTTGATAGACCCTGCCCACGCCGCAGCGGGGGCAGCGTAGCCGGGCGATGGCGGATAGGCCCATGTTTGGCGGCGTCCTACAAGCTATTTCACCGGCGGGCCGATGCGCATATTTCTGAACCAGACATGTTCGCTGTGGTTCTGTAGTCCTAAATACCCGCGGACTTGGCGGTTCTTTAATTCGGGGAACTCCGCCTCGCTGGCGTTGACGATTTGCACGCCGTTGTGCGTGATGCGGTAGGACGTGCCGACGCAGGTGATTTCCAAGGCGTTCCACTCACCGGCCGGTCGGCCGACATGCTCGGTCGAAGGGGCAATGGCGTAGACGCTGCCGCAAAACTGATACGGCTGAATGTCTTTGTAGCGATCCGATCGGTCGTCCAAGATTTGAATTTCCGTGCCATTGGGGCCGTCGCCATCGACCTCGCGGCCGCGATGTTTGCCGTTGGCCGGAACATGTACGTACACGCCGGAGTTGCCTCCCTCCTTCACGCGGTATTCCAACCGCAGGGTAAAGTCGCCATATTCTTGCTCGCTGCGCAGCCAGGGACCGGGTTTACCGTCGCACAGCAGCAGGCCATCCTCCACCTTCCAACAGGCGGAGGCATCGGTTTCGGCCCCTTCCCATCCGCTCAGGTCCTTGCCGTTGAACAGCGATATCGCACCAAGCTCGGTGACTTGGATATTCTTGAAGGCAAACTCCCCACCCAATTTCACTTCCGATTGAAAGCCGATATAGCCGCTAAGCGGCTCGATGGTGTCGGTCTTCCAGGCGGGCTGTCCGTTGATCTCCAGCGCCAGTTGGTGCCCAATGGCCGTGAATTTGAAGTGGTTCCACTCGCCAGTCTTGATCAGACCCGTCGATTCCGCGCCCTTCACGCCCACCAGGTTGCCTTCCAGCCCTTGCTTGAGATTGGCCTGGTAGCGGGTGGGCCAAGGGCGCTTCTTGCGGTCGGCCGGCAACTCGCTGCGGAGGTAGATGCCAGAGTCGTAATCGCTGGCCTTGGCTGCGCGCCAATCCAATTCCAGGATGAAATCGGCATAGCGATGGTCGGTGCGGACGAAGCCATCCCCCGCCTTCAGCACCAGGTTGCCATCCTCCACGGCCACGTCGCAATCGGTGACGTGCCAACCAGTAAGATCTGTGCCATTGAACAGCGGCAGTCTGTACGAAGGCAGATCCTCGGCCCGCGCCGACGCGGAGAGAGCCAACGCCACAATGGCCAGTGCGCGGCACAGCCGCGCGGACGGAAAGAAATGCATGATGTTGGTTCCAGAAGTTGACCGTAACCGCCGAGGAGAATCCGCCCGCCGTCGGGCTACCCGATGCGTGGCCATTATGTTTGGCGGCGGCGGCCATGACAAGGAACGCTCCAAACTCCGTAGATGGCGATTCCATCGAAGATCAAACGCCGCGAGACGACTCAATCCAGTCCCTTCCGCCATGCCGCGGTTGACCCGCTTCGGAAACGCCCACTACAGACATAAACCATTTAGCTGACAGCACATAGGCCACCCGCACCAGCAAATGCTAGCACGGCGGGTTTTCAATCACCGCCGGGCCGTTATACTCCGGTCAGCGGTCGCCAAACCTTCTGTTGTGGCGTGCCGCGGGGCAAGCCGCCGCTAACTCCAGGAGGGAACATGGCCGATCTCCCCTTTGTCCATTTGCATTGCCACAGCCATTACAGCTTGTTGGATGGGGCCAGCCCGATCCCCAAGTTGATCGCCAAGGCCAAACAGCAGGGAATGAACTCGCTGGCGCTGACCGACCACGGCAATCTCTACGGCGCGCTGGAGTTCTACCAAAAGGCCCGCGCCGCCGAGATCAATCCCATCGTCGGCTACGAGGCCTACATTGCGCCGGGCAGCCGCTTTCAAAAAGAGGTCGATGCCTCCGGCGAGGCTAGTTTTCACCTGACGCTGCTGGCTCAGAACCGCACCGGCTTCAAGAACCTGGTCAAGCTGGCCTCCAGCGCTTACTTAGAAGGCTTTTACCGTAAGCCTCGGATCGATAAAGAGATTCTCTCGGCCCATAGCGAAGGGCTCGTCTGTCTCAGTGGATGTGTGTCGGGCGAGTTCAGCCGCGCGCTGCTCCGCGGAGGAAACCCCGAGCTTAGCCTGGAGCAGGCGTGCAACATCGCCGGCTGGTTCCGCGATATTTTTGGCGAACGGTATTTCATCGAGATCCAAAACAACGGGCTGGAAATCCAGCGGCTGGCATTGGAGGGGGCCGTCGATGTCGCCAAGAAGATGGGCATTCCGCTGGTCGCCACCAGCGACGCCCACTACGTCAATCGCGAGGATGCCGAAGCCCAAGACGTATTGTTGTGCATCAACACCGGCAAGTTCCGCCGCGACACCGACCGCATGAAGATGGAGGGGGACCAGTTCTACCTTCGCGGCCCGCAAGAAATGTACGCCTCGTTTCCCGGCCTGGAGGACGCCGTGAAGCGCAGCCAAGAAATCGCCGACACGGTGGATATCCAGCTCGATCTGAAAAAGCGGCACTTTCCGACCTTCACCATTCCCGATCAAAAGACGCCCGAGGATTATCTTCGCGAACTCTGCATCGCGGGGCTGAAAGACCGCTACCGCAACCAGCCCGACTACCTCCAGGACGGAGAACTTTCGCAAGTCGTGCTGGACCGGCTGGAACGTGAACTTTACGTCATCAACAAGCTCGGCTTTCCCAATTACTTCTTGATTGTTTGGGATTTCGTGCGGTTCGCCCGCGAGCGCGGCATTCAGGCCACGGCCAGAGGGTCGGGCGTCGGCTCGTTGGTGGCCTTTGGCACCTACCTCAGCCACGTTTGCCCATTGAAGTACGACTTGCTGTTCGAGCGGTTCTTGGACGAGAGCCGCCTGGAAGCCCCCGATATCGACATCGACTTCTGCCAGGAACGGCGCGAGGAAGTCATTCAATACGTCAAGGAAAGATACGGCTCGGCCAATGTCGCGCAGATCGGCACGTTCGGCACGCTCAAGGCCCGCGCCGCCATTCGCGACGTAGGCCGCGCGCTGGGCATACCCATTCCCAAAGTCGATAGCATCGTGGCGATGGTCCCCGACGAGCTCGGCATCTCCCTGGCCGAAGCGCTGGAACAAAGCGAGGATCTCAAACGAACCACCGCCCAGGACGCCGAAGTCCGCGAGCTGCTCAGCCTGGCGCAGCGTATCGAGGGGCTGGCCCGCAATGTTGGCACGCATGCTGCGGCGGTGGTGATTGCCGACCAACCACTGGTGGAATACGTTCCGCTCTGCCGCGTGAAGGACAAGGAAGAGTCGATCACGCAATGGGCGATGGGAGACGTGGAAGCGGCCGGCCTACTGAAGATGGACTTCTTGGGCCTCCGCAATTTGACGATTCTCTCCAAGGCCATCGACCTGATCGAACAGACCCGCGGCGAGCGGATCGACCCTTACAGCTTTCCCTTGGAGGACAAGGAGACCTTTGCCTTGCTCTGCCGCGGCGAGACCAAGGGCATTTTTCAATTGGAAAGCGGCGGCATCCGCGATCTTTTGCAGCGGATGAAGCCCGACCACTTCCGCGACATCATCGCCACCAACGCCCTGTACCGCCCTGGCCCGCTGGAAGGGGGCATGGTAGACGACTACATCCAGGTCAAGCATGGCCGGCAGCAGGCCGAGTACAAGCACGCGGTGATGCGCGACGTGCTGGGCGAAACGCACGGAGTGATGGTCTACCAAGAACAGGTCATGCGGATTCTCAACCGCTTGGGCGGCATTGAGCTGCCCAAAGCCTATACCTGCATTAAGGCCATCAGCAAGAAAAAGCTGGAGACGATCGCCAAGTTCCGCCAGCAATTCTTGGAAGGCTCCACGGCCCAAGGCCTTAGCAAAAAAGATGCCGAGGAAATGTTCGGCATGATCGAAAAGTTCGCGGGTTATGGGTTTAATAAGTGCGTTGTGGGCGAATCGGCCATCGTCCACGCGGAGACCGGCGAACGCACGACCGTCGAGGAACTGTTCAAGAACCGGCGGCCCTGGACCATTCACGCCTTGGATGAACGGGGCAAACTGCGGCCGCGAAATGTCAGCGATGTGGTTTGGAATGGCCGCAAGCGCGTATTGAAGCTGACTACCGCGCGCGGGCTAACGCTAACCGCCACCGACAATCACCCATTGCGCACGCTAAAGGGCTGGACATTCTTGGGTGAACTGCGCCCTGGCGATCGAATTGCCTCTGCGCGGGGATTGCGAGTGGACAGCCCCACGGCTCGTCCCCGTCACGAGCTGATCTTGCTGGCGGGATTGCTATCCGAGGGAAATACTTGCCATCCCACTTGCCTGTACTTCTACAACAATTGTCGTGCGCTCGTGGAAGATTTTCGCGAGGCGGCCGAACAGTTCCCCGATAGCGTGGCCCGCTTGTCGGAACGCCGCGGCGGCCGTTACGAGGTCTGCGTCAGCACCGGACAAGATGCGCGGTTCAAGCCAGGCCAGCGTCCCTGGAATGCCGGCCCCCAAGCCGATAAGGCTTCGTCGGGCATCGCGGAGGAATTGGTCACGTTGGAAACAAGCCAGCCAGCCCGCAGCGGAGCGTTCCGCTGGGTGCAACAACTTGGCCTGTTGAGCCATAAAGCTAGCCAGAAATGCGTGCCGGCTTTTTGCCATGCATTACGCGAGGAAGATCTGGAATTGTTCATAGGCCGCTTATGGGCCGGCGATGGCTTTGTCGGCGCGCCGGGCCAGATTCCGTACTATGCCACATCGTCCCCTTGTCTGGCGGGCGACGTGCAGGCCTTGTTGACGCGGCTGCGGATTGTCTCGCGCGTAACCAAGAAGAGTTTTCGCTATCGCTATCGAGGTGAAGCCCGCGAGCGCACTGGCTACACGGTTCACTTACTGGGACGCGAGGCGATCGATCGGTTCCTGTCGCATGTAGCGCCGCACGCTCTGGGGCGTGAACAACAGGTCGCCCGCTTTGCCGCCTACATTGCCGAACGGGCCGCCGACTTGACCAGCAAGGACACGGTGCCGGGCGAAGTACGGGAATGGGTTGACGCGGATCGCCGCCGCCTAAAACTGGGCTGGCGAGACTTGCAAGCCCAAAGCGGAGTCTCGATGAAGGAGTTTGTCGGCCAAGGATCCAAGAACAAGCGCGGCTTCCGCCGTTCAACCATCGAACGCCTGGCCCGCTTCTTTGAGTCGCGGCGGCTGCAAGATCTGGCGCAATCCGACCTGTTTTGGGATACCGTCGTGGCAGTCGAGCCGGCCGGCATGGCCGATACCTACGACCTGACGGTCGAGGAGGACCACAACTTCGTGGCGAACGGCCTGGTAGTGCATAACTCGCATTCCACGGCATACGCGCTAATAGCTTATATGACCGCCTACCTGAAAACCCACTACAAAGTGGAATTCATGGCAGCGTTGCTGTCCGGCGATATTTCTGGCCGTAACTTCAAAAAGAAAGACGCCCTGGTCGAACACATGGAGGATTGCCGGCGGATGGGGATTGAAGTCTGCCCCCCCAACGTCAATCAATCCAACGCCGACTTTGCCGTGGATGGCACCAAGGTCTTCTTTGGACTGTCGGCCGTCAAAGGCTGCGGCGGCTCGGCCGGAGCCGGCATCATGGCCGCCAGAAAGAAAGACGGGCCTTTCAAAAGCATCTTTGATTTTTGCGAAAGGGTCGATCCCCAAACCGCAGGGCGGGCGGTCATCGAGTCGCTCATCAAGGCTGGAGCTTTTGATTGCACTGGTGGAAACCGCAACCAGTTGATGCAGGCGCTAGACCGGGCCATGCAGTCGGGCGCGTCGGCCCATGCTGACCGTCGCGCCGGCCAGCGCGGGTTGTTCGGCGATGAAGACGACGAGCCTCAGCAGTTGGCGTCGCTGCCCATCGCCGCCGATTGGGACGACCGCGAGAAGCTGGCCAACGAAAAAGAAGTGCTGGGCTTTTATCTCTCCAGCCATCCGCTGTCCGAGCATAGCCGCATGCTGTCGCTGTACTCGTCGCACAACACGGTCGAGGCCGCCACCGTGCCGCACAAGACCGAAGTCTACGTCGGCGGCATGATCTCGGCCATCAAGTTCAGCAACACCAAGAATCCGCGTCCCGGCCAGACCAACACCCGCTATGCCATGTTCGACCTGGAAGACATGCAAGGCATGTTGCGCACTATTTGCTGGCCCGAGCAGTTCGCCCAGCAGGGGCACCTGGTGCAGGCCGACGCGGTGATCATGGTCCGCGGCAGCATCGAAAAGCGGCCCGGCAGCGAGGAGGCAACTTTCTTGGTGAACGAACTGATTCCGCTCGACCAGGTGGAAAGCCGCTTCACCCGCGGCGTGGCGGTCAAGATCGAGGAGCAACGCCACAACGTCGAACAGCTTGAACGTCTGCGGGAAATCTTCCGTAGCTACCCCGGCAATTGCGAACTGGAACTGTGGCTGTGGCTGGCCGATGGAGCGAAGGTGAAATGCAAGACCGCCAGCGTCCGCGTGGCTCCCGATCCTGAAATGCGCGAGCGCGTGGAGGAACTGCTAGGTTCTGGCAATTTCCGCTTTATGGCGGCGGCACCAACATCCAGTCTCGCTCCGCGTCAAAACGGCAATGGCAACGGTTACAGCCGCGAAAAAGCCCGGCGGTAAGCCACAACATTGACGACGTTCTGGGTGCCACTGGCGGCTTGGGTGCCACTGGAGGCTCGTCCGCCAGTGGGCTAGCAAGGTTGTCACGGCACGAACTGGCAAGCTGCCAGTGGTACACATGCCCAGCCGCCAGGCCCACTCCGCCCGCAGCGGTGCCAAAATCCGCGAGGCATGCCCGGCGTTGTGCTGCACCGTGTTCTCGGCGACGACCCGCTTTTGGGGCCATTCCAAAGTCAGCGGCTCGCCCGTGTTGGGGTTGGGTTCGTAGAACGGTGCGCCGGTGCTGGCCACCGTCACCCGAATACGGTGTCCACGGTTAAAAACCTGGCTCAACCAACCGACATCGAAGGCGACCTTTTCGACCTTGCCGGGCTGTAGCATCGCCTCTTGCTCGTAACCGTTGCGATAGCGGGCACGGCGAACGTAGTCGATGATCAAGATCGATCGTCCGTCGGGGAAGACGTCGCAAACGCGGACGATGAAATCGCTATCGGCGGCGGTCGAGGTGACGTACAACTCGCACTGGACCTTGCCGGTCCACTCCACCGGCTCGTCCAGCACTTCACTGGTAAACGTGCGGACTTCCGCTTGCTTTTCAAATCCCCGCGCATCCTTGGCACCCGGAAATCCCCCCGCGGGAATCTCATTGGGTTGGTCGGGATCGGCCTTGAATTCCGTCTGTCCGCCGTCCGCGCTTGGCGGTTGCCGCGATAGCCCGCCCGCTTTTTGCAGATAGTACGGCGTCACGTGGGCGGCCACCGGCCAATCGTCCGCCGTGCGCCAGACGTTGCCCGTCGCGCCTTCCTCTCCGATTGCCCCCATCACGTAATAGTTAACGGCTGGCCCGCCGTTGGCGCCGTTATCTATTCCCTTGAGATGGTGGTCGAACCAGCGCAGCATGTCCTCTTCGATGGCGAACGCGGCGTTTTGCGGGTAGGCCATCTCGTTGACGATGTTTCCCTTGTTGAACCGTCCATGCAGCCAGGGGCCAATCAACAGTTGTTGGGTCCCTTGCGAGCGAGGTCCGGCACGGTGCTGCCGGCCGATGTAACTGTCGATCGAGCCGACGCACATAAAGTCGTACCAACTGCCAATCGTGCGGCACGGTACGTTCATGCGGTCAAAGAACCGCGTGCAATCTTCCTCGGCCCAGTAGGCATCGTAGTTGGGATGAGCAAACCATTCGGCCAGCAGCGCCCGGTTGTGTTCCGGCACGCGGCAAACGGCGTCCATGCCCTTGAATCGCTCTGGGCGGGTCGTGCCGCCAATGCGGTAACCCTCATGGTACAGGCTGAGTCCGGTATCAATCATGTATTGAGCGGTCAGGTGGGGCGGCTGCGCCACCGCCAAAAAGTTTTGCGCAAAGCCCGCCTGCGAGCTGCCAAACGTGCCGACCTTGCCGCTCGACCAGGGCTGGCTTGCCAGCCATTCGACCGTGTCGAAGCCGTCTTGCTTTTCACCCCAGCCCAGGGCGCGATAGCCGACCCAGGTCCCCTCGGACTCGCCCACCCCCCGAAAGTTCTCCGCGCAGACCACATAGCCCGCCGCCGCCAGCCGTGCGAACGACTTGCGGGTTTCAGCCCCTTTCAGATCGGCGTAGCGTTGCTCATACAGCACCGGCCAGGGACCATCGCCCGCCGGAAAATAGAGATAGGCGGACAACTTCACACCGTCGCGCATGGGAATCATCATCCGCTCCTCGCGGACGTCCCCCAAGTCAAGCGCCGAATCGGCGGCCCGTGCCTGCGTGGCGGAACCCGCCAGCATCAACAATAAAACCAGCCAGACGCGGTGAAGTGCCCGCCGAGAATCAAGATCACCTGTCATGTTCGCCTCAAGGAAGTAGTATCTGTATTCTCGTCTTGTTCGACGGTCGCCAACGATCTGGCGGCAGTTGGCATGATGATGGACCGGTCAGCAAGGAAATGCAACCGCCCTGGTAGATCTCGGGAGAACCGCCAAATTGTCTTTGTCACATGAGGCCCCGCAGTTGCAGTCCGCGGGTGGGGCACCAGGCATGGCGCTCAGCGTGGGCGCGATGAGGTTCGCTGGGTGAGCAAGGAGTTCATCCGCATCGCCGGCATAACGCATGTGAAGACCAGCCCCTACTACCCACAGAGCAACGGCACAATCGAACGCTGGCACAAAACCATCAAGGGAGATTGCATTCGGACGCGCGTGCCGCTGTCACAGGACGACGCGCGGCGGCAGGTGGCGAATTACGTGGCCCATTACAACGATGTGCGCCTGCATAGCGCGATTGGCTATGTCGCGCCGCGCGATAAACTGGCCGGGCGCGAAAAAGAGATCTTTCAGGCGCGCGATCTCAAGCTGGCCGAGGCGCGAAAGCGCCGCCAGGAATTACGCCAAGGCGCGGCAGCCAGGCAGGCAACCGCCTGGCCCACCGCGCTGCCGGCGATCAACTTCGCGGTCGTTCGCGGCGTGCTTCGTTCCGACACACTGAAGCCGCGTCCGTCGATGTGACCGACGCGAGGTGACTAGCGCCGCAACTCGCTTGCCGGCGGGCTGAGGTTCAGCAATCCCTGCTGGGCGCGATCTATCAGTGCCATGCTGCGCTCAATAACTTGCGACTGCCAGGCCTCCGAAGATGGACAAAACAACTCCTTGAGCCTGGCTTTCGCCAGGACCGTGGACGCTGCCTCTGGAGTGCCCCAGTGGTGCGCTTGGTTCTCTGCCCGCAGCCCGGCAAGAACTTTGACCGGACCATAGGTTCCAAACTCCGCGCAAGCGAAAAGATAGTCGGGAGCGAGACCGTTGGACACGCACCACCGTCCGAACCCGCCCCGGGCGTCGTAGGCGATACCGCTGGAATCGCTCGCCTCGAAAGAGTCGGCACCGAACCAGTCAGCCAGCCGGCTGCGCTGAAGCTCGTTGAGGGGGTAGTCGATAAGCAGTTTGCACGTCCCATACGGACCCAACCCCGTGTGAAAGTCAAGGTGGACAACGGACTTGCTCCCCCTTAGCCAACGCGGCATGTGCTGGTGCAACAATTGCTGCATCCGCGATGGTCCTGCGCCACCGAAAAAGAGACCGAGCGGGTAGCTGAACTGACCTCCCGCCACAGCTTGGCGAAGCCCCGGCATTCCATGCCTGACGATCAGCCACAGCGCTTTGAGTGTAAATGGCTCCCACCGCGAAGGTGGCCGCCGGGGGTTCAAGAACGCATCGAGTCGGGCGTAGCCTTCGGCAGCGCCCTCGAACTGTTCGCCGGGTAACAGGAAGTTACGGTTTGGATCGACGTTGTTCTCGTCGAACCGTCGCATGTTCGCGAACCCGAATGGGTTCAGCCCGTGGAGGAACACGCACTTGATCGGCGGCGGAGTAACGGCGGCCAACTCGAGCAGGGCGACTTGCACGGCCGACCCGAAGAAGCCTTCAACGCCGTGAACGCCGGACGAAATGACCAACACCCGATCGGGATCTCCCGCAGGAGAGCACCCGATATCGATGGTCAGTTCCTCGCCGCCCGATCTGGCAGTGCCGATGGGGTGAGCCTCCAACCGCCATCCAAGGCGCGCTGCTGCTTGCCGAAACCGCTGACGGGCGGCAGCGTAGTTGGAGGAGAATGTTGGGTGCATGCTCACGGGCGTCAATCTTCGCCGCTGACTCCCTCGCCCTTCGGAAGAGGGCAGGGTGAGGGAAAACGAAATGCCGAACTTATCCTTCGCCCAATCCTTAGTTCGAGTCCCAGTTTCAACTTGCACTTTACGATGCCGCGTTAAGCTAGCAAACCCGGAATATTTCTTGAAGCGGCGGTTTGATGGAACATAACACAAGCGGATCCGAATCAACCGTGGCCATCGCAGCGAGTGCCGTTTTTCGATCCGGGCAGATCTCGAACCATTCCCACTTTCTGCTGCGTGGCGGCTTAAATGGTGCTCTGGTTGCCAGTTTCCTGCGCACGACAATCAGAACGCCAAGGATTTCGGATCCGAAGTTTGGGACATCCTTGAAATCAAGAATCAATCTTTCGACACCGCCATCTAACAACTGGTAGAGGTAATCCTTGATACGCTTGATTTGCACCGGATCGGTCAAGCTGTCCTTACAAAACGTCACGACGTGGATTCCTTGCTCGACTTCGCAAGTACACTCAGGAATCTGAAATCCCATTGTTCCGTCCTGGTCGAAGGCTGCAAAGGCCACTCTGTTTTTGTGCCCGAACTTTTCGCAATCACCGGGCCGCGAAGGGCGGACTTTGGTATGCGAAAAAACTCTCCACCGCCGGTCCGTCGCAAGCGATGGTCCGCCAGACTTCGTTTCGGACAGTAGGTCGCGAATCCACTCGCTATTTGCGGCTTGCTGTACGGTCTTGCCTTTCGAATCTCTATTTGTCCTGGTTCAGCCTGATCTGGAATTTGGGCTGCGTTGGGTTAGTGTGGTCAGGGACGGACGAACGGGTTTACGTTGATGGCATTGTATCGTGGCTGGGAAGTGGGGCTACGGGTTCCTCTGGTATGTACTTTTCCAGCTTTAGAGAATTAAAGGGGAAGTGCCATCCGGTCTACATTTGGCGTGGGGAGGACTTTTTGTTCCTCGTTGCCAAAGGAGATCGTCATGGCAGTTGCCAGCCAGAA
>JBFWUW010000119.1:0-13519 GCA_050247075.1 Pirellulales bacterium
CAAACGGATGTTGGAGCTGGCCAAGAAAGCCGACGAAAAGAACATCAAAAGCGCCGTCGGCCTGATGGTGCGGCATTGCCGCGGCCGGCAAGAACTTTACAAGCGGATTCAAGACGGCGAGATCGGCGACATCATTAACATGCGGGCCTACCGCATGCATGGACCGGTCGGGTCGTGCTTCTCCACCCCCAAGCCGGCCGACCGTTCAGAACTGCTGTGGCAGATCGAGCGGTTCCATAGCTTCATCTGGGCCAGCGGCGGCCTGTTCAGCGATTTCTACATCCACCAGATCGACGAGACCTCGTGGATGAAAAACTCCTGGCCGGTCAAGGCCCAAGCCCTGGGCGGCCGCCACTTCCGCGGCGACTACATCGACCAGAATTTTGACGCCTATGCCGTGGAATACACTTACGAGGACGGCGGCAAGCTGTTCTTCGACGGACGCACCATGACCGGTTGCTACAACGACATGTCCAGCATGGTTCACGGTAGCAAGGGCTCGGCCATTGTCAGCGAGGCGGGCCACACCCCCGGCAAAGTCCGCATTTTCAGCGGACAGAACAAGGACCGCAACGAAGTCGTATGGGCCTATCCCCAGCCTGAGCAGAACCCGTACCAACTGGAATGGAACGACCTGGTCGATGCCATCATCAGCGACCAGCCGTACAATGAGGTTCCGCGCGGCGTGCAGGCCAGCCTTGTCACCAGCATGGGTCGCATGGCCGCCCACACGGGCCAGTTGATTACCTTCGAGCAAATGCTCAACTGCCCGCAAGAGTTTGCCCCGGACGTGGCCAACTTCACCATGGACGGCCCAGCTCCGGTTACGGCCGACGCCAACGGCAAGTACCCGGTTCCCGCTCCCGGCGTAACGACCGACGTGGAATACCAAGCCTAGCGGCAACGGTCCCTTGAACGCAAAACGTCATCGCGGGTGGGCAACATGCCCGCCCGCGATGTTTTTTGGGCCAGGCAGCAGAGCGGCATTGTGCGTCCGTCTCATGCCATCGGCGATGGCATCGCCTCCTACGGTGCTGCCCACTTGGGCCAGGCGACTTGCCCTGGTATCGGCAGGCGGGTGGTGAAAACTGTCTTGCCGGCCGTGACAAAGAGCGTGCAGCCGTCGGGGCCGCCAAACGCCAGATTGGTCAGCACGTCCTCGGGAATGGGAATGCTGTACAGGAGTTGGCCGTCCGGTGACACTACATAGATCGCCGGTGGTACTTCGGCCGTTTCGTGCGGCCCGCGCGGTTGGCGGATGCCAGCGGCAATGTACAGATTGCCTTGCACATCCAACCGCATGCCGTCTCCGCCGCGTCCGCGGCCAAAATCGAAGACGAGCCGCTGGTTGGATGGCTGCCCCGCTTCGTCCAGGTCGAACGACCAGATCTTGCGGTTGCCGCCAACAACCGGACAACTATCGACGACGTACAGCGTTTGGCCATCTTGCGTAACGGCAATGCCGTTGGGGCGCTGCACGTCTGGCCGAGACACGATACGTACCACGCTGCCGTCGGCGTCGATGCGGTAGACGGCCTCCTCGCGCATCTCCATTTGAGAGCGGTTCCCGTAACATGGGTCGGTGAAATAGACCCGGCCCCGGCCATCGACGCAGATATCGTTAGGTGAATTGTACCGCAGGCCTTCGTAACGGTCGGAGAGTACCACGTATTCGCCGCTGGCCAGATTGGTGCGCGTCACGCGACGCCCGCCCCCCGATCCAAACTCGTTCCCTTCGCAATGGTACAGGCGTCCTAGCCCGTCAAAGGTTTGGCCATTGGTGCGGTGGCTCGGTTCGCGAAAAACTGTCCGCGTGCCGTCGGCGGCAAGTTTGAGAATGCGATTGTTCTCGATATCCGAGAAGTACAAGCTGCCATCGGCGGTGGCCGCCGGCCCTTCGGTAAAAGCCAGCGAGGTCGCGGCGCGGACCCCGGCGGCGGATGTCTCGGTCGGCAATTCAGAACTGGCGGCGGACAACGGCATGGGGCGCCTCCTACAAGTCAACTTAGAATTCGATGTTCCACGGCACAGGCAGCCCCGCGGCAAAACGTAAGGCAATCGTGGCTGCCAGATACAGGCAGTAGTGGAAAAACCCGTTGCCGAAATCGAGGTCGAAACAGCCCAGCGCCGTTAGGCCGCCCACCACCAGGATTGGCGCGACAATCACCACCAGCATCCAATACTCGCTGATGGAGGCTTCTGGGATCAGCTTGAATCCGCCCCACAGGCCGATATAGACCAGCGAGCAGATGCCTGCCCGCAACCACAGTTTGAGGCCGGAGTAGACTTCCATGACTTCATCGTTGCGGAAGATCATATAGCCCAACACCGTCAACGGCGGCGTGACCAGCAACAGCCCAACTGCTTGCAACATCAAATTCCCGGCGATCGCTCCGCGAGCCAGGCGGGCCACGACCAATGCCACAATCGCCCCCACGGCGATTGAGACCACCACCGGCAATTGAATCTTGCTCTTGGGGCGAACGATCGGCTTGGCGGTAGCCCGGCCGGTACTATCCTTGCCGCCGCTCGCATATTCCTCCGGGGCATGGATCACCACTTCCGCCGCGCTGGCGGCCGGAATTTTAATGATGGCCTTGCATTTGGGGCATGGCCCCTGCTTGCCGGCAAATTGATCGCTGACCCGAAACGACGCTTTGCAGCCGGGACAGATGACAGGAATCGGCATCGAGCCACTCTACGCGGTTGGAAAACGCGGCAACGCCGAGCGGTTGGCCGCACATCGAAAGGACACTGGCAGCGTATGGGTGCCGCCGCACCGGCTAGTTTGGCAGAGGCATATTGCAAGTCAAGCGGCGGAAGATGAGCAATTTACGAGCGCGGACTAGCCGACAATTGCCTGCCGCGAATTCGCTCCCGCCGTTGCTTGCCTCGGCCGGGCGGCGCAATTAGGCTGCTGAGGAAAGCCGCCTACCCTCTCCCTCTCGCTTTGGGAGAGGGAGCATCGGCGTTGGAAACGCCTGCTACAAACTTTGTCTCTGCTTGCCCGCGGGTTGCTGGATTCACTTTGGAGATTTCTTCTATGTCGCAAACATCCTCGTTGCTGGCTGCCGCCGCCGATTCTTCCACCTTGCGCCTTTCACATATTGCCTTAGCCCTGTCCCCCGCTTCACTGCTTGCTATGGCCACACTTACCTTGATTGGTATGGCTGCTGGCGTCTGCCGGGCGGACGATGGCCCGGCGTGGGACAAGGCCGAGGCCGTGCCGATGTTTACCGTGGGCAATTACTGCGAAGGGGTAGTCTTCGACCACATCGGCCAGGGGTACATTTCACACGGAAACCAGATCACCCTGTTCACGCTCGACGGCCGCCACCGCAAATGGGCAGAAACCGGCGCGCCCAATGGCCACAAAGTACTGCCCGACGGCACCCACCTGGTTTGCGACGCCAGCCATCATGCGGTGCTGCATCTTTCCGCCGCCGGAAAAATGCTGGAGCACGCCGCCAGCCAATGTGATGGCCAACCGCTGCGCGGGCCTAACGATCTGACACTCGATACGCCGCATGGCGGCTTCTACTTTACCGACCCTGGCGAGTCGGGCAAGGAAAACCCCATCGGCACCATTCATTACGTCGATAAGGCCGGCAAATGCACCCAATGCGACGGCGGCTATGCTTATTCGAACGGTATCGTCCTCACACCCGACGGTAAGAAGCTGTACGTGGCCGAGAGCCAACACAACCGAGTTTGGCTGTACGACGTGGAAGCACCCGGCAAGCTGGCCAACAAGCGGCTGTTTGCCGATCTACCGACCAAAGACACCGAGGCGGGACAGATCGACAATCAGCCCGACGGCATGTGCCTGGACCTGGCCGGAAACTTGTACGTGGCGCACTACGGCATGAAGCAGGTGCAAGTCCTTAATCCCGAAGGCAAGATCATTGCTCGATTACCGGGTGGAAACACCACGACCAGCAACGTGGCCTTTGGCGGGCCGTATATGGACCAGCTCTTTGTCACCGGCGGACTAGGGCCAGAGGCTGGCGAAGGAGGCTTGTTTCGCTTGGACTTGAACGTGAAGGGGCTGGTGGTCTTGCCGCCGCCCGCCAACCAGATGGCCGACCAGATGGAACTCGGCCCAGATTCCCAACGGCAAGAAGGCGTGCCGCAAGGGACCGTGACGCATGTGGCCGGTTATCGCAGCAAGGTTTTTCCGGGGACGGTTCGCGATTATTGGCTCTACGTGCCGGCCCAATACGACAAGAGCAAGCCAGCCGCGGTGATGGTCTTTCAGGACGGTGCGTCTTACGTCAATGAAATGGGAGACCAGCGCGTGCCGGTCGTGTTCGATAATCTGATCCACAAAGGAGAAATGCCCGTCACCATAGGCCTCTTTATTAGCCCTGGTGTCTTTCCGCCCACGGCGGAAGGGGAGCAGCCCATCAGCAATCGCAGCTTTGAGTACGACACGCTCAGCGACCAGTACCCGCGGTTCATCGTGGACGAGATGCTGCCGCTGGTTGGTAAGGATTACAATCTTACGCAAGAAGCCGCTGGACGTGCTATCTGTGGTATCAGCAGCGGCGGCATCTGTGCTTTCACCGTCGCTTGGGAGCGCCCGATGGCATTCAGCAAAGTCCTAAGCCATGTGGGCAGCTTTACCAACATCCGCGGCGGGCACAATTATGCGGCCATGCTGCGCAAGACCCCGCCCAAGCCCATCCGCGTTTTCTTGCAGGATGGCTCCGGCGATTTAGACAACGAACATGGCAACTGGCCGCTAGCCAATCTCGAAATGGCCCGATCGTTGGCCTTTATGAAATACGACTACCGCCTGGAATACGGTGATGGGGGCCACAACCACAAACATGGCGGTGCCATCTTGCCCGATTCGTTGCGCTGGCTGTGGCGCGGCTATCAGCAGGCCGGAAAGTAAACAGGCCGTGTCTGGTTGCCCGGCCCGCATGGAAATTCACCACTTACCGCCGTAGCACCCTGCCGCCGTCGGAAGCTTCCGTCGGTTCCTCGCGCCGGGAAACCGTCGCATCGGGTGCGGCGGGCGTTGATTTGCGCCGCCACTCCAGCAAGACTTTGCCGGATTGGCTAGGGGCGGGCGAAGCTGCCGCCAGCCGGCCATCATCCGCGTCAGTCGGAGTTTCCTCGGGGTGCGATTCAATGGTTGCCCATTCATCTCTTGTTCGTGGTTCGGCCGGGTAACGTGGCTCTGCCGCATAGGCAGGTTCATCCCCGACAGGCAGTTCGGCCGCCCGGCCTACCAACGGCCGCGCGGCTTGCTCCGTGATCGGCTGCCACTCGCCCCGCTGAAAAACCTTGTCCAAGGCACCGCGAACCCGGGCCAATGGGGCAAAACGCCTGGCCGGCGGCGCGGCGTCATCTCCAGGCCCGGGACGTGCCGTGGCGGCAACCGTCGTTTGGCCGCGAACATCTTCGTTTTGCCCGCGATAGATCAGATTGGGCTCCGGCCGCGCGGGACGCTCGTTGCTGGCAAGTTCACTCGTGGGCTGCGGCGCGGGGGCCGTCGGTAGAGTTTCGATACTCCCTTCGCGGACCCAGTTTAACCAGGCGTCTTGCAAGGCCGCCAGACTGGGATACCCGTAATGCGTGCGGGTAACGTCGGACCATTGCTCGTTCTTCAAGCCGTCTTGGACGAACTGGATGAATTTGCCTTGGCCGCCATCTTGCAGCAGAAAGCTCACCACCGAGTGTCCTTGGGCATATAGCGGCATGACATCTTGAGGATAGTCCTTCATTTCAAACATGCGATTGAAGGGAATGCCGCGGCCGGTGCGCAAAAACAACTGCAAGTGGCGTTGATGGTTGGTCCGTTCGCTGACATGCTCGACCGTTGTGCAGGCCCCTTCGTCGGCCCAGCGCGGCAACGGCTGCCGAAAGTGGCTGGCAAAAATGGTGTGCGTGACTTCGTGCGGCAGGACCGAATCGAGCACTCGTTCCAGAGTGCCCTGGATGTTCATCCGCCAGCCGTAGACCTCGCCTCGATTAAACATAAAGCTGGTGGCCCCGCCGGCACCCAGATTGGCACCTACCTTGACGGTAATCGGACAAGGGCGTGACCAGTTCTTGGGCAGCGGCTCACCCAGCCAATGAATGGCCAGATCATGGCGAAAGCGTTCCGCGGCATCGCCCACCTGCTGGGCGATCTGCTGCGTGGCGGCTTCTACCACAAAGTTGGGCGTTTGATGTTGGGCCGCCTGGCTGTTAGCAGCCAGCGACAGCACCGCCACCAGGGCAATAGCGATACGGAACGACAAGGCAAGATGGCGCAGTGGAGCTTCCATGCTCTTTCTCATCTATAGAAGGGTCTGCGCGGCGGGCCGACTGCTTCCATGCAGGCGATGCCGGGCGTGGGGCGATCCCCTTGCAATCCTTGAGCCAAAACACCCGGCGAAAGCCGGTTTTTCGGATAACCGCGTTAATCCCGGCATTCCGTGCGTTTCGCGTAGTGGCTCTGGCCAACTCCGTGCGGGTGGAGATGGTCCAGGCGTTGCAAAGTTTGCAAAATCTACCCGGTTTGAAGGGACCGACCTAGAGCGGTTTGCCTCGATCAGCGCTTCGAGGAGCCGAGAGCCGCTCGGCAATGCTGGCAAAGTAGCGGCTTGCGCGGCCTGCCAGCAGGCAGCCAATGCGCTTGTGCTAGCAAGCGCAACCATTTTCCCATAGGCAACTTGCATATGCTGTCGAGCCCGGAGCTGGCAAAGAGCGTGCTTACGATCACGGGAAATTCTTCACGCTTCCTGCCACGATTTTAGATTTTTTCAGGTGAAGCGGGGTAGGTTCTGCCGATTGTAAGGGTCGTAACGGCTTTATCGATCAAGCCGGTAGTGCGGGCATGGTCCGCAAGCGTCCGATGGGGGCGCTTGCGAAGGACCATTGCCCGGCCCGGCCTTTGTTCTCGCCTTCGGAGTGTGGATTGATGAGAACGCTTTTCTCCCGATCAATCTTGATCTTGTTGACCTCGTTGGCCCTGCTAGGGACAGCCGGTGAGACGCGCACCCTTCGGGCGCAAGCGTCCGATCCGCTGTTCGGCTTCACCGGAGCCTTCGGCAACGGCCCCGGCTACAACGAGAGCTTCTGGACGGCCGAAGCTTTCATTCCGATTGTGGCGACCAACCGCGACATGACGTTCTTCAACTGGCGTCCCATCATGAGTTGGGACGGCTTGATCGGGAACAACGTCGGCGGCGGCTACCGCATGTACGCGCCGAACATCGACCGCATGTTCGGCTTTTACGGCTACTACGACATGCGAGATACCGTCGGCCCCATCTACCATCAGGCCAGTGCCGGCTTTGAAACGGTAGGCAACAACTGGGCCGGCCGCACCAACGTCTACGTGCCGATCAAGCCGGGTGAAACGACCATGGGCGTTACGGCACCGACTGCCCCGTTCTTCATTGGCAATAACATCGCCGACTCCACGACAAGCATATTCCAATCGGCCCTGATGGGTGCCGATGCCGAGTTCGGCATGCCGCTGCCCGTCAATTTTGGGCTGTGGGCTTTCGGCGGCGTGTACGGCTACAATCCGGTAAACGACAAGATTGCGATTGGCGTCAAAGCCCGCCTGGAAGCGCGTTTGACCGATAACCTACTCGCTAACGTCAGCGTGCAAGATGACCGGCTGTTTGGGTTGACGGCTAACTTGCAGTTGGCCTGGTACTGGCGCGGCTGGAGGCCTCGACTGGGTTACGGCGGGTGCGACGTCACCGGCAGCACGGGCTACAGTCGGCTGGCCCAACCGGTGCAGCGCAACTACAACATCGTGGTGCATAATCGCACGACGACCATCAACCGCGTGCTGACCGATCCGTTCGATGGCAATGCCATCCGAGTGATCCACGTGGACAACGCTTCCACGGGCGACAACACGGGTACGTTTGAGAATCCCGCGCAATCCTTGACGTTGGCGCGGCAAGTGTCGCTGCCGGGCGACATTATCTACGTCCACAATACCGGACAGTTGGCCGCGGGAGTAGCTGCGCCCAACCTCGCCGGCATGAACAGCGGCATCACCTTGCAAGCTCGACAACGCTTGCTGGCGGGCGGTTTCCAGCACTTTGTCACCACCAACGAACTCGGGCCAATCGCCCTGCCGCAAAACTTCACCGGCGCGGCGTTCCTGGGCCAAACAATTACCAACACGGCCTTCCTGTCCAACGTTGTTACCTTGGCCGACAATACGGAAGTCTCCGGTTTCCGTATCATCAACTCCCGGAACAACGGTATCTCCTCGTCAAATCAGGTGGTGGGAAATCCCATTGTCAATGCCGCCGGCGTGTTGACCAACGCGCGGGGCATCAGCATCAACCGCAACGTCATCGTCGACTTCGCCGGCGCGTTCCCGAACAACCAGGGTGTCGGCATCTACATGGCTAACGCCTTTGGCACGGTCAACATCGGCGTTGCCGATGCCCGCGATGGCACCGGCGGTTTTGCCGGCGGACCGTGGGGTAACTCCATCGGTTTTGACTCGCTGCCAGGCGTGGCCGGGGCGGGCTTTACCGGATTGGCGGGCGGACATCCCGATGGCGGCATTGCCTTCATCAAGACCAATGCCACGCCCACCGGTGTGGGTAATCCCAACCTGACTACCCTCAACATCGCCAACAACACCATTCGTAACAATGGCGACGGCAATGTACCGACGGACAGCACCACGAGCCCGTTCTACACGCAGATTAATCCAGTTCCGGCTATCATCACCAACGATCTGTCTCTATCGCGAACCGATAGCGGCATCACCATTATCGCCGATGGCGGCACCGGGCCTGGCGCCACGCAGCGGCCGACCATCACCACCAACATCACCAGCAACATCATCCGCAATAACGGCGGCGTGGTGGCCGGCGTTCCGCACGGCGACGGTGTCCACATCGTCTCGGGCGGGTTCGGCAGCATTACCGCGAATTTCACCACCAATACCATTGGCACATCGACGGCCACGGGCAACGCCAACGATGGCGTCTACTTGGGGGCGGACTCGCTCACACCGACCGATCTTCCCCTCTTGACCGCGAATATGTTTGGCAACGTCATCACCGGCAACGGCACCTTGCCAACCGCCACCAACTTCACCAACGGCGGCAGTGGCGTCGAGGCCGTGGCCCGCGCGGCTGGCCAGATCACCTTGAACATGGGTGGCTCGGCGGCCACCGCCAATACCGTCAGCCTGAACCGCTTCAACGGTGTGCGGGTACGGGCCGAGGATGTCGGCGGTGCGCTGGTCACGGCCAATCTTTTCGACAACATCATCACCGGAAACGGCAGCCCGCCAGGCGTGGGTGTCATTCCCGCGGTCGGGTCTGGCGTGCGGGCCGAATCGGCCGGCACGGCCGCGCCTGGGACCACGGTCAACTTGGACATGCGCCGCAATACCGTTACGGGCAACGTGCTGAACGGCGTCTTCGGCAACGGCAGCAACCAGAACTCGACCTTAACGATGAGCATCACCGACGCCAACAACATCAGCAACAACGGCCTGGCCGCCGCCACCGTGGGGCTGCCTAATACGCTGATTCTCAACGGCGAAAGCATCGGCAACGGCATCGGCGCTTCGATCTCGGGCGCTTCGGTCTTCAACCTGACCGTCAGCAACGGCGCCGGAGCGGGCAACACCATCAATGGCAACCTGAACAACGGTATCGCCATCTTTAATGCTTCGACAACCCGATCAACGGTCAATATCGACAGCAATGCCTCGATCAGCGGCAACGGCAATGTCATCAATACTTCGTCTTCCGTAACGCACAACGGCGTGTTCCTGCAATACACTGGTGCCATCACGGTTGGCCAGCACCTGGCTACAGTTAATAACAACACCTCCATCAGCAGCAACGGCCGCGTCACCCAACCCGGCGTCAGCCAGATCGGCGACGGCGTCCACACGGAAATCACCAACGGCATCGTGGACCTGACGATCTCTGGCAATACCATTGGCGGTGCCGCTCCATTCGTCAACGGCATCGGCGTCGGCAACGGCAACGCCGGCGACGGCATCGGCATTTATGCCAATACGGCTGGGCTGGGGCTGATAACGATTTCCAACAATGTTTTGAATAACAACGGCTCGATCACGCCCTCCACGTTCACGCCCGGACTGGGCAACAGCATGGGCAACGGCATCTACCTGGAAGCCAACGGCGGCAGCGCGTCATTGGAAGCCAGCAGTGGCACGCCGCTGGTGGCTGGCGTGGCCGCCAGCACGACCCGTGGCATTCAAAACAATACCATCACCAACAGCGGTGCCAATGGTATCTATTCCCGCATGACCGCGGCCGGCAACGTTCTCAATCTGTCGATCGAACAGAACACCATCACCGGCTCGGGCCGCGGCGTTACTACCCCCGTCGCCCAGGTCAACGCGGGCCGCACCAATGCCAACGGCATTCGCATCGACACGGCGGGCGGCGGCACGGGCTTCCGCGGGGTGATCCAGAACAACAACGCCGCAACGGTGCCGCCGACGGGCGTCACCAACAATGCCGACCACGGAATCTTGGTCAACCTGGGCTCCAACGGCCGCAACGGCGGCAGCCCGCTCTTTCCGGCTGACTTGTTGATCACCCAAAACACCGCCAATCTGAATGGCCTGAACGGCATTCAGGTCAATAACGGCGGCGTGAACAACAATATTCAGGTCACCAACAACGTGACGACCGCCAACAGCAACCACTACAGCGGCATCGTGGTCAACAACCTGAATACCGGCACTGTCCTGCAGGTAAACAACAACGTCGTCCGCGGCAACGGCGTACCGAGTGCGACCGTCAACGCCGTCAACCCCGTATCGGCGGTCGATGGCCACGGTATCGTGGTCAACAACTACTCCACCTTTGCCAGCGCCCAGATCAACACCAACACCATCTCTGGCAACCTGCACAACGGTTTGTCGCTCAACAGCGGCAGCGACCAGTTTGGCCTCAGCCCAGCGGGCGCGTTCACCAACACACAGATCGTCGGAAACATCATCGGCGGAGCGACCCCCTTTGCCGCGCCGACCACCACGCCTGGCGTGGGCAACGGTTGGAACGGTATCTTTATCAATGCTAACACGGGCAACAACATCACGTTGACCGGCAATCAAACCAACGGCAACGGCTTTGGTGCTGACGCGGTGGCCCCGATCGGCAACGGTGTATTCGTCAACTTGACCGGCAACGGCAACACCATCAACCTCAACCAGACCTCCGCGCTCAGCCCGGCGCAAGCCAACAACAACTTCCGCGATGGTATCTTCGTGCAGGGCAACGCCACGACGGGCAACAACATCAGCGTGACCAACTACAGCGCGGTCAACGCCAACGGCCTGAACGGCATCGAAGTGGTTCTGAACGGGGCAACCAATACCGTGCTGATCGACAACAACACGGCCTCTGGCAACGGCACCGCCGCCACCGGAGGTAACGGAATCGCCTACACCTCCACCGCCGGCAACCTCAACACGACTATCTCCAACAACACCGTCACCAATAGCGTCATCGGCACCGACCCCAACTCCGGCAACGGTATCTTCGCCAACATGAGCGGTGCCACCAGCAGCCTCAACATTGTCACCAACAATGTCGGTACGGTGGGCAACGGCAACCAACGCGACGGTATCCGCGTCAACACGGCCTTCGCCGGAAACGGCAGCATCATCAACGTCAACACCAATACGGTCCTGGCCAACAACGGCAATGGTGTCAATATCGCCCAGACGGGCGGCGGCACCAACACCACCTTTAACCTCAACAGCAATACCATCGGCGGCGACGGCACCGCCGCCACGGATAACCGCGGTAACGGTGCCAGCGGCGTGCTGATTAACCTGGCGGGCAACAGCCTGGCCTTCATCGGCACCACCGGCGCCAACCAGATCAACAACAACCACCGCATCGCGGGGGGCACGGCGGCCGGCATCCAGTACCTCTCTACCGGCAACTCCAATAGCCTGGTCGTCGAACAGAATACCGTCCAACGGACGCTTAACGGCTCCAGCGGTATCTTGGCCACGGTCAATGCTCCGGCCACCAACAACACCGTCTTCATCCGCAACAATAACAATGCCATTAACAACACCTTGGACGGTATCCAGGTGGCTTATGCCGGCTCGAACAGCAATGCTCAGATCCAGGTCAATGGCAACACCGCCACTGGCAATACACGCGACGGTATCCGCATTGAGAACTCCGGTGCCAATAACATAGGCGGCCAGGTCAACAACAATACCGTGACGGGCAACGGTATCGCCGCGGGCGGCAACGGTATCAATTACATCTCCAGCGGCAACGGCAACGTCACGACGATCTCCACCAACACCGCTACCGGCAACCAGGACAACGGCATTCGTTACCAGACCACCAACACCGTCACGGCCGGCAACGGCGTGACAATCACCGCTAATACCGCCACCAACAACGTCGCGGGCAACGGTATCCTGGCCCAAATCGACGGCAGCAACTCCAGCGGTGCCCCTGGGGTTGACATCAACGCCAACCAGAACCTGAGCAGCAACACAAACGGTGCCGGCATCCAGGTCAACGTGAACGGCGACAGCAACGCCATCCGCGTGCAGAACAACGTGCAAACCATCAGCAACAACCGCGACGGCGTGGCGATTGCCTTTGCCGCCACGGCCGACAACAACCTCTACACCGTCAATGGCAACACCACCATTACGGGCAACCTTCGCAACGGTATGCTGTTTACGCTCAACGGTACCAACAACGATGGCAACATCAACGACAATATCGTGAACGGCAACGCCACGGCCCAAGCGGGAGCTGGTATCGCCTTCGCCGTCACCGGTACCAATCACGATACCAGCATGCTTCGCAACACGGTCTCCAACAACGGTGCGGTGGGCTTGGCCACAAACGGTATCCTGATCACCACGACCGGCACAGCCAGCAACTTCACGATCCTGGGGAATACGGTCAGCGGCAATACGGGTAACGCCGCGAATGGCGACGGTATCCAGTACATTGCCAACGGTGCCGCCACTGGCAACCTGATCATCGGGTCGAACCCCATTCCCACCTTGGGCGTGCCCGCCGTTACCAACGCCAGCAACATCACCGGCAATACCAACGATGGCGTCGATATAACGCTCAACGGAACGTCCACGATTCGTGCCCAAGTTGTCCGCAACGTCTTCGGCGGGCTGAACGGTACAGCGGCCTTCCGCGCGACCACGAACGCCGGAACGAACCTCGGATTGCAATTCTTCGCGAACTCCGCCGTTGCGGGTGGTGCCGTGGACTACGTGTTCGTGCAAAACTCGGCCGGCACGTTCGCCTTCGAGAACAACAACTTCGACGAGGTCGGCCCATTTGTCAACGGTGCTGAATATCCGCTCTACCGTACAACCACGAATGGCACAACCATCGCAAGTGACTTCAGCTTCACGGGCACGGCTGACTTCCTCACGGGAACCGAAGACCGGGCGGTTGGCACATTCTTCGCCGACCCAGGCCCTCCGTACTAGTCAGCTAGCCGGGGTTGTGGCGGCCGGCAAAACGCCCCCCCCCCCACCACC
>JBFWUW010000120.1:0-13447 GCA_050247075.1 Pirellulales bacterium
TCGATCAACAAGTGGCCCCGATTCACATGGCAGCGCGGGTCTGGCAGCGTCTCGAAGTGACGTAAGATTCCGCGAACCTCCGGCTCGGCAATTTCCATCATTGCGATCCCTCTTCCGTGTCTTGGCAATTCGAACAGAAACGTGCCTAGATTTATAGCAAAAGCAATCTTGCCGCGCCAGCCTATTCTACGCAGAGTGCGCGATGGCCTTGAAGCCGGACGCTGGAAATTGTACAAGATATGAACGTTTTGCAAACTAATAAAATAGTTATTTAGAAGTATATTGTCTACGCCTGCTCAAGGGCCGGATGGCCTGCGAAGGCGGGCTTACCCGTCGCCTCCGGCCCCTTGAGAACCCCTGTCGCATCCATCAAGGTACGCTTATGCAGCCTGCCGGGCGAACATCACCGGCTCCACGGCGGCCTAGGTCTCCGCAGTGGTGGAGTCCACGCGGCCAATTTCGTAACATACATTTCAGCAATAGGTTAGGTCATCTATTGAGCCGCGATCACCCCACGCTCAAACTGTGGGTGTCCCCTGGCTGCCTGGAGCCGGCCCCTGGCCAAGGCCCCCACACCATTGGAGTGCTGGACTCGTTGAGTGGCCGATTGAAGTGCGAAATTGACGTTGGGCACGGGGCATTTCCGATCGGTTTTTCCGAGGACAACTGCTTGTTCGTTAAGGGGCCGAGCCGATTATGGTCCGTTGATCTGACGAAACAACCTATTCCTACCGTCTTGGTCGAACTGCCGGTGGCGTCGAATGATCCGTCTCTCCCTCCCCGTGAGCCGTGATGCGGTAAGGACACAACACGGGCCGGGTGGCCCCGGGCGATTGCTCGCCCAGGGCTCCCACAGATCCGGACGTGCGGAATTATCGCATCCGGTTCCTCAAGTAACACCCCCGCTTCGCACGTGGTACTCCATCGAGGGAGTTACCACACGCGAACCCGCGGTTGAAAAAAACGACCGTGGATGGCCATAACGCCACCGTCGGGTGACGTTTCGCCAACTCGGCGATCCGCCGTTGTTGCGTATACACGCGGTCGGAGTCCGATTTCTCCGGCATGTTTCCCTTCGGCAGTGTTGTTAGGATTCAGTACGAAATAACTTCCCCATCGGAACCTCCCTCTCCCTCTGGGAGAGGGCCGGGGTGAGGGTTTCGTTGTTGGCGGCCATTTCGCCACATCCCCCTCTCCCCAACCCTCTCCCGGAGTACCGGGAGAGGGGGCCAAGAGGGGAAGTTATTTCGTACTGAATCCTTACCTGGTGCATCCCTTCCCTCCACCGGGTCCTCGCGGGCACGAGTTCCCCGGCTTCCTCGGTACTACGAAGCACTACGACTTCCCGTGGCCCGTCTCGCCGCACTCCGTTGCCTTCGCGCGGCGATACCTCGGTGACGCTCGCGGTTTCGCTCTCGCCGGACAGCGAGTGGTCGCCCGGCAACCCCGGAGCTGTTCACGCGGCACCCTCGACCGGCGATGATTCGAGGAAACCACGGCATCTCCCACGTTCTTGGGCAACCCTGGTGCCATTGCCCTGGTCTCCGACCCCGGCGGACCCAACGCACCAGGCCCTCTTTCTTACGGTGGGTCGGTGTGGCCCCCGCTGTGTCCAAGACGAAGGCGTCCGCGATAAACCTTTCGAGGCTCAATCACACGGCTTTGGCACTTGCTGTCTACGCTTCGCAGGGCGGGTCGCCCCGCCAACCACGCAAGACTCGCTTCCGGCCGCTGGCCAGGCGCTACCGGACGGGACTGGTTACCCGCGGGGCTGCGTTAGAAGGTTTCGGAAATCACGTCATGTTATTCCTCCTCCCTCTCCAAGCCTCGTGGCGCAAGGACAGCCAACTGTCGCTCTGGCCACCCCAATTCATCTTGCGGCGGCTGGCCGGATTGGATACAAGCCGCCCACCTTTCCCGGAACCTGTCTGATTCCACGCGGCCATGGTTGCCGCGACGGCACTGCGCGCGGGTGTTTCGGGAATGCGTGGGGACCGTATCGCCGAGGAGAGAGCAAATGCGAAAGTTCTTGTTGCGACGCACGATGCTGCAGGCCGCATGGGCGGCACCACTGGCGGCATTGCTGGCGGGTTGCGGCACCATTTTGCACCCGGAACGCCGCGGGCAGCCGGCGGGCCGCATCGACTGGGGAATTTTTGCCCTCGATGCGCTGGGGCTGTTGCTGTTTTTCATACCGGGCGTGATCGCCTTCGCGGTGGACTTTAGCAATGGCACCATTTACCTGCCGGCCTGCGATTGCGTGGAGAACACCCCCGGCCGCCGCCACGGCAAGTTTATCGCCATCGACGTGCCGCGCGAGGAACTGACTTCCGCCCGCGTGGAGGAAGTCGTCGCGGAACATACGCGGCAAGCGGTCAGCCTGACCGCCGGCGCGTATCAAACGCGCGAGCTGGAACAACTCGACGAGTATTGGCCGGCGCGCGAAGCGCTGGCGGCTGGGTAGAAAGTCGCGCGGCATTGCCTTGGGGAATCTTCACCTACTCCCACTGGGCGAGGGCCGGAGTCGGGCCTGTGTTGCGTCAAGAGCCTCTCGCCGCATCGCCCTCTCCCCAACCCTCTCCCGGAGTACCGGGAGAGGGGGCAGCGGCGCGGGAAGCGCTGGCGGCTGGGTAAGGCAGACGGCAAGCGCTATGCTTGCGGGTCGATTGGCCCGCCGGGGGGCAGCAGGCAAGCCAGCGGGCAGCCGTCGCACTTGGGTTGCGTGCGGCAGAAGTCACTGGCCACGCGCGACAACAACGCGTGCAGTTCCTGATGGGCCGCGGCATCGGCCGGCAGGCCGCTTTCGATCTGCTCTTGCAGCGAAAAGTAATCGGCCTCCATGTCGGCCCAGCCGTGCCGTTTCCAAACGCGGTGCGTGCCGGCTTCGATGGGGAAGGCGGGCAGCCGCGCGGCAAACAGGGCGATGGTGTCGGCGGTCTCCGGCCCGATACCGTTGATCGACAGCAGCTCCTCGACCAGCGACGAGCGCGATTGCGAGAACAAATCGTCGCAGCAGCCATCGCGCTGCTCGACGACATGCCTGCACAAGCTGCGCAAGCGCTTGGCCTTGGCCGCCGCGTGGCCAGCCGGCTTGAGCAGCGTTTCAAGTTCCTCAAGCTCCATCGCCAAAACGGCGTGCGGGTCGCGCACTTCGTTGTCGCGCAGCCGCTCGATCGCCAGAGATGCTTTGGCACTTCCCCCTTGTTGGCCCAGGATCGCGGCGACGGCCGCTTCAAACGAATCGCTGCTTTCTGGCCGCCGCGCGGACGCGCCGTAGGCGGCGTTCAACCGGTCGTGGACATCGCGGGTAACGCCTTGCATCCCTCGGACTCCCTGGAATTGCCGGCCGCCTCTCTCGTCGCCAGCAGCCATTTGGCGGTACATTGCGTATTCTACAAACGACACCGACTGCCAGGGAGCCGACCTAAGTGGCTAAGCTGCGTCCGCCCGATGACTTGAGCAAGGTCCAGACGTTTGGCCCGCCCGCCGCGCTGCCGCCGGCGGAAGGTTACTGGATTGAGTCGAGGGGGCCATTGGCCAGCCTGTTGTTTGTTGCGCCGTTGCTGTTGCTGTACGAGGCTGGCGTGCTGTTGGCCGGGCCAGGGACGTTGCATAATGCGCCCGAATTGTGGCTGCGGGGCCTGCTGAACGCTGTCGGGTTGGGGCAATATTTCTTGCTGCCCGCCCTGATGGTGGGGGGGCTGCTGGCCTGGCAGTATTTTAGCGGGCAGCCGTGGCGCGTGCGCCGCGCGGTGTTGCTGGGAATGTGTGTCGAGAGTCTGGCCTGGGCCGTGGCATTGTGGGGGCTGGGCCGATTGCAGGCCCGGCTGTTGGCGGCGGGGACGGGCGAAGGGCTGTTCGAGCGGCTGCTGTTGAGCGTGGGGGCCGGGTTTTACGAGGAAACGCTGTTTCGGCTGTTGCTGTTGCCGATAACGGCGGCGGCGTTGCAATCGTGCCGCATTCCGCGCGAAAAAAGCTTCTGGCTGGCCGCGCTGGGCACCAGCCTGGTCTTCTCGGCCATGCATTATATAGGCCCGCATGGGGATACGCTGGCGCTGTCCAGCTTTGTATTTCGTCTGATGGCGGGCTTGTTCTTTGCCGGCCTGTTTGTCTACCGCGGGTTTGGAATCGTCGTAGGCGCACACGCCATGTACGACGTGCTAGTCAGCTTTCGCTTGCTATAATCCGCCGCGGGTGATTGGGGCATCTTACGAACCTCATGGGACAAGACTTGAACACGATCTTTTCCACAACCGGCACCCGTGCCGCCGTTGATCTTCTGGCGGCAATCAAAGCCGCTGTGGTGCTGACGCTGGCGGCCTTGGCGCTGCCTTTACCCGCGTTGGCCGCCGATATGCCCACGGCGGAATGGCTGCGGCAGCGCTTTCCGGATAGCGTGCTGCGCTGGGGGGGCGATGCCGAGGGAGCTGCGCCGTATCAGCTTCGCGCGCCAGAAGATCCCGAACAGGTCATCGGTTTTGAGGTGGAATTGAGCGACGCTCTGGCCGAGGTGCTGAGCCAGCGCATGGGCGCGCCGTTGCGGGCCCAGTTTGTGCAGTACGAATGGGTCAGCCTGGCCTTGGGCCTGGCCAAGCAAGACTTCGACTGCATTCTGAGCGGTTTTGAAGTCACGCCGGAGAACAAGCAGGCGGTGTTGTTCTCGCGGCCTTACTACCGCTACGCGCAACTCTTGGTGGTCCGCGCGGACGATAACAGCATCCACGGCCTGGCCGACTGCGTGGGCAAGCCGGTGGGAACAATGGCCGGCAGCGCGGCCGAGCGGGTGCTGAGCGAGGCCGGCGTGCGCGATATTCTGGGGTTCGACGGTCAGGTCGAGCCGTACCTGGATCTGGAGACGGGCCGGCTCGATGCCGTGCTGCTCGATGCGCCGGCCGCCACGTTTTACGGGCTTCCCAATCCGCGTCTGAAAGCCGCTGGCACGCCGCTGGCACCGGGAATTTACGCCATTGGCCTGCGTCCAGACGAACCGCAACTGGCCGCCGCCTTCAACGACGCGCTGGCGGAATTGATTCGCAATGGCCGCTTGCGGCGGATTCTGCGGAAGTGGCACCTGTGGAACGACGACCAGGCCAGGTTGGCGGAACCGCCCGACAACGCGGCGGAACTGGCCGGCTTGGGCTTCAACCAATTGGGGCAACCGCTGGTGGCCAACGAGCCCCCTCCGGCTGACGCCGTCGACAAGAACATCATCGCCACGAGCGCCCAGCGTTGGACGTTTGGCCAGTACGCCGTGCTGCTGTTGCAAGCGGCCGGCATGACCGTGATGTTGACCGTATGCAGCATGGCGGTAGCCATGAGCGTGGGGCTCTTCGTGGCTGTCGGGCGGTTGTTTGGACCCACGCCGCTACGCTGGTTGGCGCTGGGCTATGTGGAACTGTTCCGCGGAATTCCGCTGTTGCTGCTGCTGTTTTTTCTGTACTACGGTTTGCCGGAGTTAGGGGGGGGCTTGTCCACCGCGATTGCCTCGGTGGTGGGCTACAAAATTTCGCCCGCCATCCTCACGGCGATTGTCGGCTTTGGCCTGAACTACGCGGCCTTCGAGGCGGAAATCTACCGTAGTTCCATCCAGTCGGTGCCGCGCGGCCAGTGGGAGGCGGGGCAAGCCTTGGGCATGTCAGACCCGTTGACATTTCGCCGCGTGATTTTTCCGCAGGCCTTCCGCACGGCCCTGGGCCCCATGACCAACGACTTCGTAGCCATGTTCAAGGATACCAGCCTGGTCAGCGTCATCGCCGTCCGCGAGTTGACCAAAGAGTACCTAATCCTGGCCCGCTCCAGTTTTGAGTTCGTCAAGCTCGGCGCGCTGACGGCTTTGCTGTATCTGGCAATGTCGATTCCGCTGGGCTATTTGTCGAGGTGGTTGGAGAAGAAATGGGGACCGGGAAAGTGAGGGAGGAAGTGTTTCGTGTGCAGATTCTTTAGCCTTAAGCCTTTCGCCTTCAGCCTTTCTCCCTATGTCTACGATTATTCAACTCAGCGATGTTACCAAGCGGTATGGCGGGCGGGTGATTTTGGACCAGATATCACTGGAAGTCCAAGCGGGCGAGACGGTGGCCTTGATTGGACCGAGCGGCGGGGGCAAATCGACTTTGCTACGGTGCATTAACGCGCTCAATGATTTTGATTCCGGCCAGATCCGCGTGGGAACACACGACGTACCGGCGGTGCATGGCGGCAGGGCTGGCCGCGCGGCGGCCCGCCAGGTGCGGCGCTTGCTGGGGATGATCTTTCAAGACTTTCAGCTCTTCCCGCACTTTACCGCGTTAGAGAACGTGGTCGAAGCACCCTTGAGAGTCTTGCGCATGAAGCGGGCCGAAGCCCAAGCCCTGGGCCTTAAACTGCTGGCGCGCGTGGGATTGTCGGAACGGACCGGGCATTACCCGGCGCAGCTTAGTGGCGGGCAAAAGCAGCGGGTGGCGATCGCCCGGGCGTTGGCCATGTCGCCCCGCGGCCTGCTTTGCGATGAGATCACCAGCGCACTCGATCCTGAACTAAAGAACGAAGTGCTGGATGTTTTAGAGGGCCTGAAGCGCGAGGGAATGACGCTGCTGTTGGTGACGCACGAGATTGGCTTCGCCCGCCGCGCCGCCGACCGCGTGATCGTACTGGCCGATGGCAAGATCATCGAAGACGGTCCCCCCGGTGATGTCATCGACCGCCCCAGCTCTCCGCGAACTCAGCGATTCTTGCGCAGCGTGCTGGGGTAACCCCCAGGGAACGTTTCACGACCATTCCCAACCGTCAAACAGGCCCGACAGGTCGATATCGGGCCACGCACGCCGTCAATCGCGGGCAGCCCGCAGATAGGCCGCGGCGGCCGGACTAAGGAGCGACTCCAGGGTGGTGGCAATGTAGCGAGCGCCACGGTCGCGCCATTGCCGCGCGGCATCGGCGGTGGGGACCAGTATGCCTAGTGCCTTGTCGGTCGGCGCGACGATGTCCACGATCTGCTGCATGGCGGCTTGCACATCAGGATGTTGCGGTTGGCCCGGCGCTCCGAGGGAATGCGACAAGTCGGTCGGCCCGATGAAAATCACGTCGATGCCGTCGATGCCCACGATTTCCGGCAGTTGCCGAACGGCGTCGATGGTTTCGATATGGATCACCACCAGCGATTCGGCATTGGCATGCTTGACATAGTCGGCCAGTGGACCGGCCTGGCCAAAATCGGCGGCCCGCACGCCCGCCAGCCCGCGTATGCCGCGGGGATGGTATTTAACCGAGCGGACGGCGGCCTCGGCCTCGGCGGCCGTGTTGACCCAGGGCACATGCAGGCCGCCGGCACCGCTGTCGAGCAAACGCAGAATCACATGCGGCTGATTGGTCGGCACGCGAATGATGGGCGTCACGCCGCGCAACTCCGCCGCGCGGACCAAATGTTCGGCGTCGCGCGGCTCCAACGTGCCGTGCTCGCCATCGAACATCAAAAAATCCCACGGCTGATAGCCCAGCACTTCGGCCAGGCTGGCATCGGGATAGCGGACAAACAGGCCATGGACCGTCTGGCCCGCCTTGAGTTTGGCCTTGGTGGCGTTGGGCTTCACGTTGGATCTCCGTCTACTGTTTGCCCACGCAAACCAGGTGCTTGCCGGTACGAATGAAAATCTGGCCGTCGGAAACGGCGGGCGTGGCGTTACAACTTTCGCCCAACGGATTGGCGGCAACCTCGTCGTACTTGTCGGCGTTGGGCCGAAAGACAACGGTCACGCCTTGTTGGCTGGTGACGTAGGCCAGGTCGCCCACCAGCACCATCGACCCCCAAAACGCGCCGTCGGTGGCCCGTTCCCGCCAGAGAACTTTGCCGGTAGCCGGCTCGATGCAGTCGATCGTGCCGGGACCGGCATTGGGCCGATAGATCAGGCCGTCGTGGACGATGCCCGTGCCGATGCTTTGCGGCTCTTTCTCGCGGCGGAACAGCCGCTGAGTATCGGTCACGTCCCCCTCGCCCCCCAACCGCACGCTAAAGGCGGGTCCGCCGTATCCTCCCGTCTGAAAACAGACATCACCGGCAATGATGGGCGAAGAGTAAGCCAGGTCGCCGCCGCCATGCCGCAGGCCCTGGCAAGACCAGAGGATATTGCCGTTGCGTGGATCGTAGGCATTCACGCGGCCCGGCAGCGCACAGATAATCTGGTCCTGGCCGGCCGCCTTGGCCACCACGGGCGTGGCCCACGAGCCCAGGTAGCCATCCTTTTCATTATGGTCGCTGTTGCCTGGCACCGGCAGCGGCTCATCGGTCTGCCACAAGGTTGAACCGCTGTCGGCGTCGAACATCGCCACGAAGATCTGCTTGCCCGGCCCGCTGTGCAGCACGACTTTGCCATCGTAAAAAATGGGCGAGGAGCCATCGCCCCACATGTGTTTAAACTCTCCCAAGTCGCGCTGCCACAGCTCCTTTCCTTCCAGGTCGTAGCAGTGCAGGCCGGCCGATCCGAACCAGGACACCACGCGTTTGCCGTCGGAGGCGGGCGTGCCGCCACAGAAGGGGTTGGTATTGTGCGTCGGCTCTGCCTTGCCAAAGTCGATGGTTCGCACCCATTGCTGCTTGCCGTCCTGGCGGTCGAAGCAGTACAAACTGCGTTTGAGGCCCTCGGCATCCTCGGCGCAAGTCAGCAACACGCGTCCATCGACAACGATGGGGCTGCCGTTGCCGGGATGCGGCAAGGCCGCTTTCCAGGCGATATTCTCGGTCTCGCTCCAGGCCGTGGGGGCTTGCTTATCGGCCGCCACGCCATTGCCAGCCGGCCCGCGAAACTGCGGCCAATCGGCGGCCAAGGAAACCGTTGCCGCGCATGCCAAGGCCAGCGCTAAACTCCGCCGAAAAACCGTTGCCAGGCTCATGGGTTGCTCCAAGGTGCGCACCAGAAAAACAGTCCAATCCCACAATCAGAATACCCACTGGCCGTCCAAGATGCGAGCAGCGACCGCTTGTGGCAGACATTTGAAGATAATGCGTCGCCAGCGAGTTGCATGCGCACCGGCAATTAGACGAGGCCTGGTAAGAACCACGAATCAAACGAATCGAACGAATAAGGATCCTACGGTACGAGTTCTTCTAGTCGCTGCCCGCCCCCTTTTCCTCAAGCGAGTTTCCACTCAGGAGATTCATTCGCTGGATTCGTTTGATTCGTGGTTCTTCTCTTCGCGGGGGAGTACAATCCCGCCGTTCTCGGCCGCGATGTGCAAACTGGCCTGAGTATACGGCGTTTTTGGCGGTCTCGGCCCTCCAGGATGGAACGCCGATTATCGCCGTCGGAGACGGCTCCTACAGCCAAGTGCCACACACGGCAACGAGGTGGCCCGCAATCGTTGCATTATCTTCAAATGCCTGCGCTTGTGGGCGGCAACTCCATACCATGCGGCTGCGGTGTGGGTTGGCCGTGAAAGGGGTCGGCGACCAAGCGATTGTCAAAAGAGCTCTTCGATGACTTGTCCGTCGGGCAGCAGCGAGATGGGACGCCCTTGCAGGTTGACGGCGTTTTGCGTGGGATCGATTCCCAAGTGCCGATAGAGGGTCGCCAGCACGTCGCTGGGTCCGACCGGCCGGGCGGCGGGCGTGCCGCCGATTCGATCCGAAGCGCCGATGATTTGCCCCATCTTCAATCCGCCGCCCGCCAGCAGCACGCTCCCCAAAGGGGGCCAGTGGTCGCGTCCACCCGAAGGGTTGATGCGCGGCGAACGACCGAATTCTCCCCACACCACCAGCAGCACGTTACGGCAACTGTCGCGTTGGCTAAGATCGGTAATCAATGCCGAGAGTGCCTTGTCCAGAGGCGGCCCGCTAACTTCTATGCCATTGTTGGGACCAGCCGAGCCGGTCTCGACGCGGTCCTCCTTGACGATGTTGACGTGCCAGTCCCACCGCAAGCAGTCGGGGGCCGTATTCAGCGTGACAAAGGTCACGCCGGCCTCCACCAGACGCCGCGCCATCAAGGCCATGTCGCCCCAGCGATGACTGCCGTAACGCTGCCGCGTGGCGGCCGACTCCTCGCTCAAATCGAATGCCCGACGAGCCTTGGCGCTGGTAATCATCTCCAAGGCCAGGCGGGTGTAGGGTTCCAGTTCGTATTGCGTCCGGCTGGCATCGAGCTGGAGCGGCAAACGGTCGAGCGTGGCCAGCAATGATTTGCGATTGTCGACACGGTCTAGTGAAACATCGTTGCACAGTTCCAGATCGCCCGTTGCTTCCAGCAGGCGGTCGTCTTGAAACGCGGGCTGGTAGCCATCCTGCAAAATCGTGAAGGGAGCATTGGCCACGCCCAGATAGCCCGGTCCCATGGCATTGAACAAATGCAGGTGGTTTACCGGCTCGTCACACAGCAAGACGTATGGCGGCATGCCTGGCTGCCGCGCACCGCGATAGCGCGCCGCGATCGAACCGAGCGACGGATAGCTGTCGCGATTGTCGGGCACGCGACGGCCCGCTAGGCACCAGCGGGTGACACCAAAATGGTCGTCAAAAGGGTGCGTGAAACTGCGGATAATGGCGGCCTTGTCCAGCACGCCGGCGGTCAAGGGCATCATCTCGCACAGATGCACGCCGGGTATCGCCGTGGGAATCGCTTTGTACGGCCCGCGAATCTCCGAGGGCGCGTCGGGCTTGGGGTCGAAGGTCTCGAACTGGCTTGGTCCGCCCCCCAGCCAAATCTGGATCACGGCGGTGTCGGGCGTTTGCAAGCCTTGCTCGGAGGCCTGTGCCCGCATCCGCAAGACATTGGCCAAGGAAAGGCCCACGCCGCCCGCCCTCAAGCTGCCCTGCATGAACCGGCGTCGCGAAACGGCTGCTGGCATCGGACGGTGTTCGCGCGAATCGACTTCCATGGAAAGCTCCTCGCTGGCTGGCGGCGGGCGATCATGCCGGAACCAAAACATCAACGTTCACTGTTGCGTTTGTTGTAATGGATGCGGGCGAACTGGTAAAGCGTAAAGGCATGGGGAGCATTGGGACTTACCACCCAGAGCCCATGATCGTGGTCGCTAACCACCAATGCGATTTGACCGTCAAATCCGGCAGCGAAGCAGCCAACCAACTTGGCCGTGGCGAGACCGGCAGGTGGCTGGTCCGGCAGCGAAGCGAATGGCCCAGCGGTTTGATGATCCAACCAGGTTGCCCTACGGCGGTGGCCAATCGGCTGCTCTGATTGGAATGCAACTCCGCTGGGCCTTCCCGTTGGTCAGACGCCAGCCACCCCGCCCCCCGGCCAGCCGCGGATCCTAGCATCGCCAGGGCGGCAGTTGCCGATGTTGTCTGTTGTGCCCTATCCATCATGCTGGCGGCCAAAGTCTTGGGAAATGGCACAAGCATCTGGCTCGGCGATTGACTTTTGATTCGAGATTTCTCGCGAATGGATGGCTGAAACACCAGTACTTCGGCGACGACAACGACTCCCGCAAATACACGATCATCCGAGTCGGTGGCACGCCTTCGGATATGGCTCTAAGATCAAACGGTGACAACGTACCCGTTTCTGTCAACGCGCCCGTCGGCCACGATCAAGTTCATGCGACACACCACTAGCCAGCGTCGTCGTGGAAACGGCCGTGCGGCCATCGTGCTGGTTGTTGGCGCCATGCTGCTAATCGCGAGTCGCGTGGCGGACGCGATGGCGGACGACGACGCGACGATTGCCGTCGAATCGGCCCTGCCCGATACCGACTGGAACGCCCGTTTTGAGGGCGATCAAGGATGGATTGGCGGCGATGCCGCGTATTCGGCGGTCCTTTCTCCCCACCGTGTGCTGTGGCTGTTCGGCGATACGCTGTTGGGAACGGCGGAGAACGGCAAACGGGCTGGCGCGAAATTGGTCAACAACACCTTGGGCCTGTACGACCCCCGTGCCGAGCACGGCGGCATTCGGTTCTTGTCTGGCCCTGCCGAGGAAGATCGTCCGACGGCGTTCCTGCGGCCCGACGGCCAGCGCGGTTGGTTTTGGCCGCAAGGGGCGATTCGTCTGGGCGAGCGGGCCTATCTGTTTCTGGCCCAGATCGACAAGACCGCCGACCCTGGCGTGTTCGGCTTTCAACATGTCGGGCAGTGGCTGGCCATTGTCGAAAACCCCGACGATCCGCCGGGCCAATGGCGCGTGGAACAAAAGCAGATTCCCTTTGCCCATTTTGGGGCGGACGAAGAGCGTTCGTGGGGTTCGGCGCTGCTGGCCGATGGCGATTGGGTCTACGTCTACGGCTATCACGATGCCACAAAGAAGCCCGGCCAGCGGCGAATGACCGTGGCCCGCGTTGCCAGGCTGGAACTGGCCGACTTTGCCGCGTGGCGGTTTCGCGGGCTGGACGAATGGACCGCGGACCCGGCCGCCGCCGCGCCATTGGTCCCCGGCCTGGCAACCGAGTACTCCGTTACGGCCCTTTCACCAGACGGTTTCTTGGCGGTCTATACCGAGAACGGCCTGGGCGACAAGATCGTCGGCCGCCGGGCCTATTCTCCCCACGGGCCGTGGAGCAAACCCGTGGTGCTCTATCGCTGTCCCGAAATGGAGCGAGACCAAGGCCTGTTCAGCTATGCGGCCAAGGCGCATGGCTGGGCCGCTGAAGATGGCGAACTGCTGGTCAGCTATTGCGTAAACGCCTGGAAGTTCAGCCGGCTGTTTGAAGACAGCCGCGTCTACCGGCCGAGGTTCGTGCGGATACGGTTGCATGGCGCGAAACAACGCTAGCCAGCGGTGCCGGCATTTCGGTATTTACGGGTTTGCCCGCGGGGGATAGGCTGAGAAGACTAAGGAACTGGCTCGGATTAACTTCGGTGTTTTTTCGCCCGCACCCTGCCCTCTCCCAGTGGGAGAGGAGTTGAATGACGAAGTTATTCCGGACCAGTTCCTAAACCGCTTCGTAGTCTTCTCTTGGGAGTCTTCGCCATGTTCGCGCGAGTCTTGAATTACGCTATTGCCTCGCTCGTCGTTGCCATCTTGTCGGTGGGGTTGCCGCTGCGCGCTGGGGAGGAAGGCGAGGAACTGCTCGACAAGGCTTTGGAGGCGAAGAAAGATATCCAGTCGCTGGACGACCTGGTGGAACTGATCGACCTGTGCCAACAAGCCATCGACGCCGGCTTGGAAGACCCCGCCCTGGCCAAGGAACTGCTGGCCTCCAGCTTGCAGCAACGGGCCACGGTCTACGCGCAACACCTGGCCAGCCTGATTCAAGGGCGTGCCGCCGATCCGGCCTTGGCCCAGCAATACCCCAAGATCTTGGCCGCCACCCAGGCCGACCTGGAGCGGGCCGTCGAGAACGATCCCGAACTCATCGAAAGCTACCTGCTGCTGGGACAGATCAGCGGATTTCCCGGCGGTGACAAAGATGCCGGCATGGAAGCGCTCGACAAGGCCGTGGAAATGGCAGACAACCATGCCGAAACGCTGGTCAAGGCCCTGATGCTGCGGGCAAGCCTGCGTGAAGAAGCGGAGGATCGGCTGGA
>JBFWUW010000121.1:0-13406 GCA_050247075.1 Pirellulales bacterium
GGATGACTATCTCGAACTGCTCGATTGGACCAGCCGACAGATGAGGCCGGGCAAGGCATCGCTTCCGGCCGAACCGCCCGCAGCCTTGTCGCGGCTGGGAATCTCCATTCACTCCTGGCTGCCATTGGCCACCCGATTCGGCAAGCTCTTCCAACGAGTAGCCGGCGGACCACCCAGCATGACGCGGCTAAGACAGCGCAGCCGCGTCCGCTTCCATTGCCGGGAATCGAATCTACTAGCCACGGGTTGAACGGCCCGCGATTCCGGCTCGCCACTCCGGGTTGAACACGCCGGGGCATCGTGTTGGTCCGCCTGGGACTTGACCGCATGATCGCCTATTCGCGAATCAGCGTCGCTCGCCCCACTCCCGCGCTACCCTAGCGCCTGGCCGTTCAAGCTTCCCGCGAACCGATTCGCCTCGCAACCCCACTTGATCTTAACGTACAATCTCAGCATTCCCAGCAAACATTGGGTGTCCCTGTTTGCCCGTTTGCCCGCAAGCTTCCCGCGAACCGATTCGCCTCGCAACCCCACTTGATCTTAACGTACAATCTCAGCGTTCCCAGCAAAGGATGGGTGTCCCTAATTGCCCCCAAGGATGGGTGTCCCTAATTGCCCCCTCCCTAATTGCCCCCTAATTGCCCCAGCAAACATTGGGTGTCGCCGGTTGCCCCCTGTCCCCGGTTGCCCCCGAATGGTCAAGCGGACTTGCCTGATGGGCTTCGCTTGTAGAAAGGACCGTAATTCATTTTTATGAGCAACCCATTCTTTGAGCCGGTCAATGATTCGGTGATCGTGTGGATAGGGAGCTAAAGTCCAAGCGAATTGGACGACTACCTCGATGAACCGGGAGGAGTAGGCGACGACGAACCAATTTCTGCGTTCTGTCGTGACCTTGGGCGTTGGTACGACCATGATTTTATCTGGTCCGAGGTCGGAGACGCTCCTACTTCAGTCCAGATGCTGTGTAAAATGAACGGCGTTGAACCGATCGAATTTGCCGAACGGATTGTCAGGCGAAGCGGTGACATTGAAGCAATGTGTCTCTTAGTCCTATGGAATGCACGGCAAATCGACCACTCCTCAGACCGGTCATTTGCTGGAGGTAATTTGCGATGTATCGGTTGTTGGAAACAACAAGCTCCTCTGAAAGACCCTGATTGATTGTCGTCAGGTTACTTTGACGGGGTGTGATCCCGTTTGGTCAAATTACTGAAACGACGTTTTGAGCCGGCGGTTTACGGGATCGTCGTCTGATGAACGCTCTGAAATTCAGCCGACCATCACTGGCCAGGCCGCCTAGTTGGGTGAAATGGGTGGCGGACTTGACTCGGTGTGGTCAAAATTCTCGAATGACGGTTTGAGTCGGTCTTTCTCGCAATAACGATTCAGTGAATGCTCTGAAATTCTGCCGACCATCACCGTTGAGGCCGCCCGGTTGGGTGGCAGCCTGGTAGACTTGCCGCGCCGGCGCGGGGAATCGGCTCGGCGTGCGGACACTGAAGGCACAAGACGGTCATGCCGCGCGGTGATAATACTTCAACAGTCCGCCCAGTCGCTCGCGGCAGTCAATCTCGCCGGCGGTTTTTCCCACGTCCGGGTCGGGTTCGATGATCTTGTGATCCAGCGATGCCGACTATTGGGCCGGCATGGCCCAGGCCGAGGCCGGCTATTCCGCCGATTCAATCGCCGCCGAGGCCGCCTGGCTGTACGGCCGCGAGGCCATCGACAGCGAGCGTTCGGTCGATGACGCCGTGGCCCAGGCCGCGGCAGGCTTGTCTTGACCGCGGCAGCCGATGATACTGTGCGGCTGTGTGTGAAAGCCAAGCTACCATGATTCTTGGGAACCGACCGATGAACCTTATGCGGCGATGTTTGGCGGCGATGGGGCTGGCTCTGGCCATGTGGATGTTGGCCGACGTGCCCGCCTCCGCCCAGGAAAAGGGGATTGGCGATTTTCCCAAGTTGTCGGCCAAGACCGACTGGCCGTGGTGGCGCGGCCCCACGCGCAACGGCATTGCCAGTGAGCAGCCCGTCCCCACCAAGCTGAGCGCGACCGACAATGTGGTGTGGAAGGCAGCGGTTCCGGGGCGAGGGCATTCGTCCCCCACGGTGGTCGGCCAGAAGGTCTTTTTGACGACGGCGGACGAAAGCCAACAGGTGCATTATGTGCTGGCCTTCGACCGCGGATCGGGCGAGGCGCTATGGCAGACGGAAATTAACCGTGGCGGGTTTCCCGACAAGAATCATCCCAAGAACACGGAAGCGACCCCCACGGTGGCTTCGGACGGCGAAAAGCTCTTTGCCACCTTTTTCCATCACGAGAAGATCGAGGCCGTGGCTTTGGACTTCGAGGGAAAAATCTTGTGGCGGCAGGTCGCCGGCCCGTTCAATCCCCAGGCTTTCGAGTATGGCTATGCGCCTTCTCCCTTGATCTACCGCAAGAACCTGATTGTGTCGGGCGAATACGACGGCAAGAGCTTTTTGACGGCCTTGGACCGCAAGAGCGGCAAGTTGGCCTGGCGCACGCCCCGCCCGGAAAAGATCACGTTTTCGTCGCCGATCGTGGCCAACGTGGGGGGCAAGGACCACTTGTTTCTGAGTGGTTCGGAAAAGGTCGCGGCCTACAACCCCAACACCGGCAAGCCCTTGTGGGCGGCCGACGGCACCACGGCGGCCACCTGCGGCAGCATGGTCTGGGATGGCGATATCGTGTTCGCCAGCGGCGGGTATCCCAAGGCCGAGACGATTGCGGTCAAGGCGGACCGCACCGGCAAGGTGTTGTGGCGCAACAATCAAAAATGCTACGAGCAGTCGATGCTGGCCCACGACGGCTACCTGTACGCCTTGACCGACAACGGCGTCATCTATTGCTGGCGTGGCGCGGACGGCAGCGAAATGTGGAAAGAACGGCTGGAAGGCCCCGTCAGTGCGTCTCCCGTGTTAGCGGGCGGGCATATCTATTGGGCCAACGAAGCCGGTAAGTTGTATGTTTTTCGCCCCAACCCGGATAAGTTTGACCTGGTGGAAGAGAATCAACTTGGCACCGACGCATTCGCCAGCCCGGCCATCTGCGGCGGGCAGATCTTCCTGCGCGTGGGCGATAGTTCCAGCGGCAGCCGAAAAGAGACGCTGTACTGCTTTGGGTCGAAGAAATAGGATTGCCGAGAGGCGGCAACGAAAAAGGCGTGTGTCCAACTGGCGGCTTGCCCGCGAGTGGACTCGGCGAATCATTAGAGCGCCGGCGAACAACGCATTTGAAGGTAATGCATCCATGTAAACCGACGATCAGCACGCTACGCCGTAGGCGTTTCACAATCTAGCCCAGGGTCGCGAGCGTCAGCAAGCGCACCCTGGGTACGGACGCACAAGTGACTGTCGTATACCCCGAAGGGGTTTTACATTAGCGCGACGGAGGAGTTCGAATTCCCTGTGCAACCCTTTCAGGGTTGAAAACAAATCTTGCGTAATGATACCCAGGGTGCGCTCGCCAGCGAGCGACCCTGGGCTAGATTGTCAAACGCCTTCGGCGGACTGTCACTGCATGATTTTCAAACGTCGGTCGACGAACAGGCCGCGAGTGGAGGACATTCCGCCGCAGCCCAAATATCTAGCTGTGGCAGAACACCAACGTCTGCTAGCCGTGGTCGCCTTCGCCCCCCATTCCTTCCATATCCATGCCGGGCGGCGGCCCAGCGTAGGCCGGGCCCAGCCATAGTTCTGGCAGACTCTTGGGGGCTTGTTCCAGAGTTTCGGCCTCACAGTGGTAGGCTGGCTTGCCGACGCGGGCCGGTTCCATCAGCCACCACACGGGAAACACCGCGCCAGGCGGAACGGCGTCGATCTTCATCGGAAAGCCTAGCTCCGCGCTGATCTCTTTTTCGGCCTTGGCATATAGGGCGGGGTCAAACCGCTGGGCCTCCACGCGGAAATAGACCGTCTGCGGCGTGACGACAATCATCCAGATATCGCCAGCTACATCCCGCGGCAACCGAAATACGCGTTCCTCCAGGTCGGAGAGTGAAATGTCCTTCCCCTGAAACGGAAACCGGCTTTGGTCGCGTCCGTAGTGATGCACGATGGGCGAGCGCCGGCCTGAGGGGCTATCGACGGGTTGCTCTAACTTGACACGGTCGGTCAACAGGTAGCGAATCAGCGGCATGGCCTCGCGGGTGAGCGTGGTGATGGCCGGCAGGCCGGTCGAGCCGATCGGCAGCGGCTGCATCGTTTTTTCGTCCAGGATTTCCACCAGGAAATGGTCCCAGGCCAGTTGCAGCTTTTGATCTTCCCCTTCGGTCGCCAGGTTGCCGGTCTCGGTCGTGCCGTAGAAGTTGTAGACCTTGCAGCCCCACAATTCCTCGATCCGCTTGCGCCGCCCGTTGGTCAGCAATTCGCCCGCCGTGCCAATCGCCCGCAGGTTGAAATCCTTGCGGGGGTTTAGGCCCATTGTGGCGGCCGCCGCGCCCAGCAGGGTGGCCTCGGTCGGCAAGCATGTCAGCACGCTGGCCCGTAGCTTTAGCATCAGGTCTAACGTGCGGGTGTAGGGGCAAATCGAAGTCAGCGAGCTGGCCGAAACGACGCAAGCCCCGCGGTTTTGCGCCGCCAGCTTGAAGATATGAGCCGGCACGCTGATGGCATACGGAAATTTGTTGACGACGACGTCGCCCGGCGCAAAGTTGATATCCGACTGGTTAACTTGCGCGGCGTACTCTTGAAAATCGTTCTTGGTCAGCCAGCTTGCGCAAGGCGTGCCCGTCGTGCCGAACGACTCGTGGTATTGAAAAAGCTCTGTCGGGGGGACGGCGACCGAGCCAAACGGCGACGCCTGCTGCAAATCTTCCTTGGTCGTCAACGGCAATTTGGCCAGATCGTCCAGGGACCGCACCTCGCAATTCTTGAGGCGCTCGGCGAAATACGGCGCGCGTTTTGCCCGGGCCAGTGTTTCTTTCAGCCGGGTGAGCTGGATAGCCTGGATTTCTTGCGGCGAGGCAGACAACAGCTTGGCATCGGGATTCATCGGTGATCGGACTCCGGCGGAGAATAGTCGAGCACATCAGCACGCCTATTGTGAAGTTGTGTGCGCGTTGTTGCAAGCCGCCAGCCAACTTCGGGAGATGTTTGAAGTTAGGACCATTTGGAATGGGCGCAGGTTGGGGGTGGCCCAGGCTAGGTGAAAAGGTAGGCCCCGACTGCCGGACGAGTCCTGGGTTGGCTGGTCCGTCTTGATTCGATGCCCTCGCGGCGGAGAAATCGCTGTGCGCTATTCGGCAAGGAGTGCGTCTAGGCACCGCCAGGTTCCGTCCGGCAGGCGGAACCTACTGCGAATGCCCGCGGTCGTATTTGTTTGCTCGCCCGATGGGAGGGTTGCTGGTAGAATAGCCAGGAGCGTCGCGGATGCCATGCGTTACCCTGGCGGGCCAAGGTTGACGGGGGTTGGCTTCGTGGCGGCACTTCTTTCAACTTGGTCGTTCGCCCGGCGAAAACGCTTATGTCGCCACGATGGTTCAACGGATTGGTCGTGCTGTTTTGGCTATCGACGATGTCGTGGCTGGTCGTTGCCAAGATTTTGCCTTCGTTGCTGACGGGCGAGCCCCCCAGTTACAAGCGGATCGTCCTGGCGGCCGATGAGACCCCTCCTTCCGTTGCTTGGGACATGTTCTGGGATGAGGCCCCCATTGGCCACGCCCGCAGCCAAATGATCCGCCAGCCCGACGGCATGACCGAGATTGAAAGCCATGTGCGCATCGAGTCGCTGCCGCTGGCCGAGCTGACGCCCCCTTGGATGAGCCATGTTTTGAGGTTGCTGGAAGGGGACGACATTGTGTTGGATCTGCTGGCGGAGAGTTCCTTTGCCATTGATCCCTTGGGCCATTTGGCCAGTTTCCGGGCCAAGCTGGACACGCCCGACGGCCTGACCTTGATGAACATGCAAGGCGTGGTCAACGAAGACCGCTTGAAAGTCACGGTGCGGGCAGACCAACTGGTCCACTCGACCGAGATGTTTTTGCCGGCCGATGCGCTGGTGGGAGATGCTTTTTCTCCGCGCGAGCAACTGCCCAATCTGCACATCGGCCAGACCTGGACGGTGCCGGTCTTCAGCCCCTTCCAGCCGCCAACCAGCCCCATGGAAGTGTTGCGGGCCAGCGTTGAACGGCAAGAGTTTTTGGTGCATGGCCAAACCGCCGTGCAATGCTGGCTGGTGGTCTACCGAGCCGACAATGGCGGCACCTCCAAGGCCGCGCAGGCCGCCCGCGGCCGTGTCTGGGTGCGAACCGATGGCATGGTGTTAAAGCAAGAAATGCTCATGTTCGAGCATCGTCTGACTTTCGTGCGCGCGGAACCGGACGAATAGCCGCACCACGCTGGCCCGTTTTTACATACCTCATGCGTCGCCCATGATTGAGTTCTCTCAAGTTACGCGAACCTACGGCACCAAGCTGGCGGTCGACGGCATCGACCTGGAGATTCCGTCCGGCCAGGTGTTTGCCTTGCTGGGACCGAACGGGGCCGGCAAGACAACCACCATTAAGATGCTGGTCGGTCTGTTGCGGCCGGGCAGTGGCACGGTCCGCATTTGCGGCCACGATGTGGCCGCGGACACACAGCAAGCCAATCGTCTGGTGGGCTACGTGCCCGATGAAGTCTTTCTGTACGACAAACTGACCGGGCGCGAGTTTTTGCAGTTCGTGGCGGATGTCCACGGGCTGCCGGCCGAAAAATCGCGCGCGGCGATCGAGCGGCAGATCGAACAGTTCGAGCTGCAAGAGTTTGTCGACCGCTTGGCGGACACTTATTCCCACGGGATGAAACAGAGGCTGGCATTCAGCGGCGCATTGTTGCACCAACCGGCCGTGCTGGTACTCGACGAGCCGATGGTGGGGCTCGACCCGCGCAGTATGCGGCTGGTGAAAGACCTGCTGCGGGCCGAAGCCCGCGCCGGCATGGCCATTTTCATGTCAACACATACTTTGACAATCGCCGAGGAGATCGCCGACCGCATCGGCATCATGGACCGCGGCAAGCTGCGGTGCGTCGGCTCGCTGGCCGAATTGCAGCGCGACCTGGCTCTCGACAAGACCACGCTGGAGCAGCTTTTTTTGGAAGTCACCACTCGGCCAGCCAACGTGGCGGAAACAGCAAAGTGATCGCAAATGTCTGATGCGGCCCTGGATCGAAAGGCGTTGGATGCCGCCCCGGCGGGCGATCGTACCGCGCAGGCCGATGAGGCCCGCGCCTTCTGGCGGTTGCGGCGGAGGCGGATGGCCAATATGGCCAGGCAGGCCTTGGCCGAAGGGCGGCTGCGGCTGGGAACAATCATCTTGCTGACGGGCGTTTTTTGGGCCGGGCTGTACCTGTTGTTCGCGGAAGGCTTTCATTTTCTTGATCTGGCCATTCAACATGCCGATACCTTGGACCTGGTCATCAGCAAGGTCTTCGAGCTGTTTTTCTTCTCGCTGCTGGTGATGCTGGTCTTCTCGTCGGGCATTATTCTATACGGCAGCTTGTTCAGCTCGCGCGAGACCAGCTATCTGCTGACCACGCCCGCCAGCGAAGGCCGCATTTTCATCCACAAATTTCAAGAGGCCATGCTGTTTAGCAGTTGGGGTTCGCTGCTATTGGGGACGCCGCTGGCCGTGGCCTATGGGGTAGAGTCGCAGGCTCCTTGGTATTACTACCTGCTGATGCCGCCCGCCCTGGTGGCGTTTGTCTATATTCCTGGCGCGGTGGGCGCCATCGCTTGCCTGGCGATTGTGCGGTTCTTGCCCCGCAATCGACTGCGTTTGCTGTGGATTCTGGCGGGCCTGACGTTCTTGGGGGGAGCATGGCTGGCGGTTTCCGCGGCGCGGGCATCGACCGATCATCTGCTCACGTCGGGTTGGTTTCGCGAGGTATTGGGCCGCTTGGAATTTAGCGACTATCGGCTGCTGCCAAGCTGGTGGCTGAGCGCGGCCCTGCGCGAAACGGCGGCCGGAATTTGGCCGCAAGGAATGTTGTTCTTGGCGCTATTGGTCTCAAACGCGTTATTCTGCCACTTGCTGGCCGTGACCGCGGCCGAGCGCTGGTACCGGCCGGCCTACAGCGAGTTGTACAACCAAAGCATCACCCTGCGCGGCATGTGGCTGACGCCGGTTGACCGGGCGGTGGAGCGGTTTGCCTGGCCGTTGTCCCGGCATATGCGGCTGTTGTTGGTCAAGGATTTGCGCATCTTCCGCCGCGACCCCGTGCAATGGTCCCAGTTCTTGATCTTCTTTGGCCTGCTAGGGATGTATTTCCTCAACGTCCGCCGGCTGACCTACAATGCCGACAGCACCAGTTGGATCCACCTGATCAGCTTTCTCAACTTGACGGTGGTGGGGCTGATACTATCGACGTTTACCACCCGCTTTATCTTTCCTCTGATGAGCCTGGAAGGCCGCCGCTTTTGGATCTTGGGCTTGCTGCCCCTTTCTCGCCAGGCCATTTTGTGGAGCAAGTTCTTGTTCGCACTCATCGGATCGCTGGCCACTTGCCTAAGCCTGATCGGATTGAGCGACCTGATGTTGCGGGTTGATCCGTTGGTGGCCGCCATGCACGTGTTGACCTGCCTGGCCATGAGCAGCGGGCTGTCTGGCATTGCCGTGGGGTTGGGGGCCGCCCTGCCGGACATGCGCGAGGACTCGCCCACCAAAATCGCGGCGGGTTTTGGCGGTACGCTCAACCTGGTATTGAGTACGATCTTTGTACTGGCGGTTGTGTTGTGCGTGGCCTTGCCGTGCCATCTCTACGTTTCGGGCGGCCAACTCACCGACGGCTCTCTGTTTTGGAATGAAGGCATGGTTCTGCGGTGGCTAATCGTGGGGGCCTGCGGCACCGCAGCGCTAGGAATATTGGCTACGGCGTTTCCTTTGTGGATGGGCTTTCGGGCGTTTCGCCGCATGGAGTTCTAGTTGGTAAACTCTGCCTCGGACTGGATGATCTACGGTGCCAATGGCTACACGGGCGAACTCATCGCCCGCGAGGCAGCCAAGCGCGGGTTGCGGCCAGTTCTGGCGGGCCGGGGCGAAGCGGTGCGACGCCTGGGCAGCGAGCTCGACTGCCCCAACAGAACTTTTCCGCTGGATGACAAGGGGGCGATCTCCGCCGGCCTGCAAGGCGTGCGGCTGGTCTTGAACTGCGCCGGGCCGTTCTCGGCAACGGCGGTGCCGATGATCGAAGGGTGCCTGGCCGCGGGTACACACTACTTGGATATCACCGGTGAGATCGACTCCATCGAAGCTGCCGCGGCGCGCTGCAAGCAGGCCCAAACGGCCGGCGTATGCCTGTTGCCGGCGGTTGGCTTTGATGTCGTTCCCACCGATTGCCTGGCCGCGATGCTGCATGCACGGTTGCCGGAGGCCACGAAGCTGCAATTGGCCTTTCGTCATCGCGGTGGTTTGAGCCAGGGAACCGCCAAGTCATCGCTGGAAGCCTTGCCGCGCGGCGGACGGATCCGCCGCGATGGCCAGATCGTGCGCGTGCCGGCCGCCTGGAAGTCGATGCGCGTGCCGTTCTCGCGCGGTACGTATTGGGCCATGACCATACCTTGGGGCGATGTGGCCAGCGCCTGGCATTCGACCGGCATTCCACAAATAGAAACGTACCTGGCCCTGCCGCGGCCGATGATTATCGGCACGCGGCTCTTGCGGCCGTTGTTGCCGTTGCTCGGTTGGCGGCCACTGGCCAGGTTTCTCGCACGGCGCATTAAGGCCCGGCTCAAGCCGCCGACGGAATCGCAGCGGGCCAACAGCCGGGCTTTTCTGTGGGGGCGGGCTAGCGATGCTGGCGGCCGTTCCGTCGAAGCCACGCTCGATACTCCCGGCGGCTACCCGTTGACGGTCGAGACATCCTTGGCAAGCGTCGACCGCCTGCTAGCAACGCCTCCCGCCGCCGGTTTCGCCACCCCCAGCCGGGCCTTTGGCGCGGAGTTCATTCTGCGGTTTGAGGATGTCAAGCTGCGGTGGATTGAGGGGTAGGCTGTAGGAGGCGATTCCAGCGCCGATAGATGCATGTGAAATCGTTCCAATCGGCGATGGAATCGCCTCCTACAGGTATTGAAACGCGAGTGCCCTTGTTGGCTACCGCATCGGCGCGATACCTTGCTGGCACACGGATGGATCTTTCCACTCACGGATGCGGGCCGCCATGCAGATCAAGAAGCGATTGATGCTGGCCGTCATTGGCTGGCTGGGTGCCGCGATGATCCGCGTTTGGCTGGGGACATTGCGGCATACGCTGGCATGCGCCGACTGGCGGCTCGATCCCTGGACCAAACAAGCTAGCCAGATTTGCGTGTTTTGGCACGAGTCGCTGTTGATCGCGGCGCACGCCAACCGCGGCCGCGGCATCCATATCATGATTAGCCAGTCGCGGGATGGCGAGTACATCACCCGCGTGGCCGAGCGATTGGGCTACCACGCGATCCGCGGTTCTTCCACTCGCGGCGGAATGCGCGCGGTGCGGGCCATGGCCCGCGCCGCGGGAGAAGCCCGTCTGGCGATCACGCCCGACGGCCCGCGCGGGCCGCGGCACGTCTTTCAAATGGGGGCGGTCTACCTGGCCTCGCGGACGGGGTTGCCGATCATTCCCATCGGGCTGGCCTACAGCAAGGCCTGGCGGGCCAAGAGCTGGGACCGCTTCGTCATTCCCTGCCCTTGGTCGCGCGCGTCGGGCTATTTTGGCCAGCCGCTGTTTGTGCCTCCCGACTTGGGACCGGAAGAGCTAGAAGCCTACCGCCGACAGGCCGAAGCGGCCATGCACCATGCCGAGCAGCGGGCCGAGCAATTGTTGCATGCGCAGCCAATGGGCGAAAAGTTGGGGGATAAGGAAGATGCCGAGCCAGCCCAACCGCTAGCGGCGTAAGAATCGCGGCCAGCAAGAAGGCCGTTTCGTGGCGAGAGTGCCTGCTCTTTGCCCTCAAGATGCTTGGGAGGCTCGTTACTTAGGAGCTTCAAACAGCGATTGCACCTTGACGATGGCGCAATCGTCGGGAAAGGTGTGGAAGGCTTGAATCAGCAGGCTGCGGCTGCGGGTTTCGACATTGATGTACGATAACGCTCCCAACGCCAGGCGGCCGCTGGAGTCGAAGCGGTGCAACATGCCCTTCCGCTCGCCATCCTCGGCCAGTTCTTGCTGAAAGGTCCAAAAGATTTCCGGATCGACCGGCTCCAGTTGAAAGCTGACCTGGTAAGAGGCTCCGCCGCGGCACTCCACGCGGTCGTTGCGCTCGCCCTTCAGCCGATACGAAAGCAGGCGCCGCTTTTGCGGCAACGGGTGGTGGGCGGTGGTGGCAACCTCGGTCATCGTCATGCCGGCGTAGCGCCACGAGACAATATGCCCGGAACTGGTGATGCTGACGGTGGCCTCATACTGCCCGCGTTGCACCGTGCGCGTGCTGTAGATTTCAAACAGTTCTGGATGCAAGGAGCGGCCATATAACTGAAACACTAGATCGCTAACTTTGGGTCTCAGGCTCAGCACGGCGTTGAATCTCCGCGTATGACGAGTCCCGGTTTGGGACCTGCTGACAAAGTAAGGACGCTTGGGACTACCGTGGTGGATTCGCCGCCGCGACTCGCGCCATGAAGTGGCCCCGTGGTTCGCATTATAAATTTCCCAGTGCCTGTGACATAGACCGTTTTTTGAAAGTCGCCGCGACCAGACGAATTAGCTCTTGACAGATAATGCCCCGCCGTACCACGCCCAAATAATGCCCCGCCGTACCACGCCCAAAAAATCGCAGCGGATGCACCGCGTGGCAATATTCGTGCGCGGTGTTGTGGTCGAAATGGCACGGCGAAAGAAAAAAACTTCTGGCATTGCGGTGATCATCGCCCCCCGCATGGCAGGAACAAACGGACCGGTTGCCAGCAGCCGCTTTGATCATTCGGAAGTGCCAGCCCGCATGAACGCGCGCGAGTTTTGCACGTAATGTGCCGCCGCCAGGCGGTTGTGTTCGATTTCGGCGGCGGTCAGTTCGCGGCGGATTTTTCCGGGTAAGCCAACCACCAGCGAACCGGCCGGGATTTGTGTTCCCTCCGTCACGACCGCGCCGGCGCCGACAATACAGTTGTCGCCGATGACGGCTCCGTTCATCACGGTCGAGTGCATGCCAATCGTTACGTTGTTGCCGACCGTGGCCCCGTGGACAATCGCCAAATGGCCCACGGTAACACCGTCGCCAATCGTACAGGGAAAGCCCGGGTCGGCGTGGACAACGCAGCCATCTTGGATGTTGCTGCCCCTGCCTACGCGGATGGCCTCGGTGTCGCCCCGTAACACGGCGCCATACCAGACGCTCGACTCTTGACCCAAGCTGACATCGCCGATTACCACGGCGGTCGGCGCAATGAAGGCCGAGGGATCGACTTGATCCGGTCGAAAATGCGTGCGGGTCATGGCAGTGACGATTATCCAGATGTAACGTGCAACGAGGGAAACCAACAGTCATTCACAGGCATTTGAAGATAATGCAACGATAGCGGGCCGCCTCGTTGCCGTGGGTGGCACCTGGCTGTAGGAGCCGTCTCCGACGGCGATAATCGGCGTTCCATCCTGGAGGGCCGAGACCGCGAAAAACGCCGTATACTCAGGCCGTCTTGCGCGTCGCGGCCGAGGACCGCGGGATCGCCCCGCCATGAGAAGTACCGCGAATCAAACGAACCTAACGAATGAATCTCCTAAGTGGAAACTCGCATCAGGAAAAGGGGGCGGGCAGCGACAAGAAGAACTCGGACCTTGGGATCCTTATTCGTTAGATTCGTTTGATTCGTGGTTCTCCACAAGCCTCGTATAGTTGCCGGTGCGCATTCAACTCGCTGGCAATGCATTATCTTCAAATGTTCGCGTAATTCGCGGTTCTCTTGGCACTTCGCTGGAATATCATACGGTAGACTGGCCGCGGGGACGATGCGATCTGGCGATCTCAAGAAAACAGGAGGCCCAGGCGATGGAACTGGCAATGGGGCTGATTACTGGCGTAGCTCTTAGCGCTGCCTGTGGCTTTCGGGTGTTTGTGCCGCTGCTGGGGATGAGCATCGCCCACATGGCGGGCCATTTGAAAATGTCCGAGGGCTTCGACTGGATCGGCACCTGGCCAGCCCTGGCCACGTTTGGCACGGCCAGCCTGGTGGAAGTCGTGGCCTATTACATTCCCTGGCTCGACAACCTTCTGGATACGGCGGCAACGCCCGTCGCGGTGGTCGCCGGCACGATCGTCGCGGCTTCACAGATTGTTGAGGTCTCGCCGCTGTTGCAATGGTCTTTGGCGGCCATCGCGGGGGGCGGCGTATGCGGGATTATCGAAGGAGGAGCGGTTGCCTTGCGCGCGGCATCGACCGGCGCCACCGGCGGGGCGGGCCACGGTGTGGTCTCTACCCTGGAGGCCGTGG
>JBFWUW010000122.1:0-12611 GCA_050247075.1 Pirellulales bacterium
TGGTGCGGTCTCCGTCGCTTGCGTTAAGCTGTTCCCCCAGTTCAGGCGGGCGGGGATTGGCCGGAACCCCAACAACAATCGTGCCTAGAACAAAAGGTTTTCTTGACTCGCGGCTATTGCGACGTAGAGTGAATTGAATGAGTCTGCTGCGCAACGGGGTGAGTCTCCCGGTACGGCAACTCACTGGCGTGGCGAGTTGTCGGATCGGTTTGCAAGTACTCGTCGTGTCAATTCAGGGAAGTTAAGCCAGTCAGGAAGTTCCTGGCACACCGCGAGGGGATCGAAAAATGCTAGTGCTATCTCGGAAAAAAAACGAAAGCATTGTCATCAACAATGACATTACGATCGTCGTCGTGGAGATCCGCGGAGATAAAGTACGCCTGGGGGTTGAGGCCCCTAAGGAAGTACCCGTCCACCGTCGTGAAGTTTACGACGCTATTCGCCGCAGCGAAGGCGATACGCCTGATACCGCGGCCGGTTCAAGCCCAGAAGCCGCCGAAGGTGCATAAACCTTTGGTATTGAATTGAACAAAGGCCCCGCGCATGGCTATGTGCGGGGCCTTTTTCTTTGCGCCCGCGCTCTTCTGGCGGGGCCAGCAGCGACAGCGAAGTCAGCATAAAAGCCGGGCGACCTGGTCCGGGGGCCTGATCTCACGTTGACACGGCTGCTAACCGCGAATACTCTCCCCCGCCCCCAGTTGGGGAAAACTGCGCGCAGGTTCGTTGGTTGACCACAATGGACAAGTCACGGCATGGCCAGGCTCCACTTTCTCACCGGCGCTTCACTGTTGCTCGCCTTGGCGGGCTGTGGGCCGATGTTGAAAACAGGTGCCGGAACCACACTTCTAACGCAGCCAAAATTGTCGTCCGACACGGCGGTCTTGGAACTCTGTTCGGTCCGGCTGACCGAAGCCAAGGCCATCGCTGCTAGCGGGTTGTGGCCGCGGATCGACGAGCAAGTCTTTCCCGCGGAACTGCGCCGTAAGTTGGCCGAGAACGGGTTTCAAGCAGGTGTGGTTGGTCCCCATCTGCCCGAGGAGTTACAGACAATGTTGGCCGCGACGGATGCCAGTCCAGAGTCCCCTGGCGACAACGAGGCCAGCGGCAACACACTCAGCGAGAAACCGCGGCACAAGCATTTCCGCTCCGGGATTCGCCACGAGTTCATTACTTCCGATGTACAAGATAGCTTTGCGTTGCTGCTCCGCGAGGATGGCCAGCTTCGCGGGCGATCCTTCGCCAAGGGCCAGGGCCTGCTGGCTGTCAAAGCGTTCCCTCGCGGCGATGGCCTGGTGCGGCTGGAAATCACGCCAGAGCTGCATTACGGAGAGGAAAAGCATCAGTACCGCACCGACGGCGAACTGATCCTGATGCAGCCTGGCCGCCGGCGTGAAACCCTTGACCAATTCTTGATCGATGTCAATCTTTCCGCCGGCCAGGTGCTGGTCTTGGGCTGCCGCCCCGACATGCCCGGCAGCGCGGGCCAGCGATTCTTTTCGGAGAAAACTTCCACGGGCACGCTGTTGAGGATGATGCTGATCCGCGTGGCACAAACCCAACACGACGACCTGTTCGGCGAGTCGCCTGACGACCACGACCAATAGGGCCGACTCGGGCCGCTTGTCCCACACCACGGCTAGGCGATCAATCCAAGTACCGCTTGGTTAAATCGCCATAAGCGTCGATACGGCGGTCGCGGAGAAAGGGCCAATGCGTGCGAACGACGTCAATGCGGTCAAAATCGCACTCCACCAGCAAGGTCTCTTCGCGATCGTGCTCGCCGCGGGCCAAAATGTTGCCGTTGGGGTCGCTGACAAACGATGCTCCCCAAAACTCAATATTCCCCTCGACGCCCGTGCGGTTGGGGGCCGCTACAAAGACCCCGTTGGCAATGGCGTGCGAGCGCATCATGGTCTCCCAGGCGGAGTGTTGGCTGGCGCCGTACTCCTGCTTTTCCGGCAGCAACCAGCCGATAGCCGTCGGGTAAAACAAAATCTGCGCGCCGTTCAGGGCGGTCAACCGGGCCGCTTCCGGGTACCACTGGTCCCAACAGACGCACACGCCCACCCGGCCAAACCGCGTGTCAAAGCTACGAAAGCCCAAATCGCCCGGGGTGAAGTAAAACTTTTCGTAGTACGAGGGATCGTCGGGAATGTGCATCTTGCGATAGACGCCGGCGGTCGAGCCATCGGCATCGAACACCACGGCGGTATTGTGATACAAGCCGGCCGCGCGGCGTTCCCACAGCGACGACACCAATACCACGCCATGCTGCTTAGCGGCGGCGGACAGGGCCTCGCTAGTGGGGCCGGGGATCGGCTCTGCCTCGCCAAAGCGGGCGTGGTCCTCGCTTTGGCAGGGATATTGCCCGGCAAACAACTCTTGCAGGCAAACAATATTCGCCCCGGCGGCGGCCGCCTCAGCCACGCGCGACAGGGCCTTGCGGACATTGGGTTCTTTCTCCGGAGCGCAAGACATCTGCACGAGGGCAACGGTAACTTTGCTAGGAGGCGTACGGCCGGCTGCTGGCATGGCGGATATAATCATTTGACAGTGGGAAGGTCGCTCTCAATTGGCTATTGGCAACGTTTTGTTGTACCACGAATTCCCCGCCATTTGCTATTGGGGTGAATGACCTCGGACGGGCCATTCTCCCCATTGGGCGGTTCATATCGCGCTGCTCACAACTTATCCGATGCGATCAACTGAAAAACACATGCCCCAATGCTTGATTAGTTTGGGTTCCAATTTGGGCGACCGGCGGGCCATGCTCGACGGTGCCGTGGAATTATTGCGCGGAGACGCAAGGCTGGCCAGGTTAAATGTCAGTTCTTGGCACGAGACTGCGCCCGTGGGGGGGCCAGCCGGCCAGCCCAATTTTTTGAATGGGGCCGCGGTTTTTCAGACGGAGTTAGAGCCCAACGAACTGTTGGCGGCCTTGCATACCATTGAACACCAATACGGCCGCGTCCGCGAAGTTCATTGGGGACCGCGGACCCTCGATCTGGATCTGTTGCTGTTCGGCCAGGAATGCCACAACACGCCGCTGCTGCGGGTGCCGCACCCCCACATGGCTTATCGACGGTTCGTGCTGGCACCGGCGGCGGAAGTGGCCCCGGAAATGCAGCACCCCGTGCTACGAAAAAGCGTGCTTGAACTGCTGCGCGGCTTGGACAAACCGCCAATGGAACCGCCTCGTTGAAAGGTTTAGCCTGAGCCTTCGGCCATACGGGCCAATGCCGATGCCCTGGCCGCGGTCGCCGCGATGCGGTAAATGTGAAGCGTTCAATTCTCGTTACCTGGAGTTCCTAAAGTCTTGGCAAACACCCTTTCACGCCCCGTTGTCGTCACCACGCGCAATGAGCTGCGCGCAGCCGTCGCCGCTGCGCGGGCGGTTGGCCGTTCGATTGGATTCGTACCGACAATGGGGGCGCTGCACGCCGGCCACCTAAGCCTGGTGGAAGCCGCCCGTCGTGATGGCCATTTCACGGTCGTCAGTATCTTTGTTAATCCCACGCAGTTTGCGCCGGGCGAGGATTTTGAACGCTACCCGCGTCCGTTGGAGGCCGACCTGGGCAAGTTGGCCGATCAAAACGTCGATCTGGTCTTTGCTCCGCCGACGGAGGAAATCTACCGGCCCGGCAGCGGTTTTTTTGTCGAGGTTGGCCCGGTGGGCGATCCGTTGGAAGGGCGTTGCCGGCCCGGGCATTTTCGTGGTGTGGCGACCGTGGTGCTAAAATTGTTCAATTTGGCCGCGCCCGACGTGGCCTATTTTGGCCGTAAGGATTATCAGCAGACGCTAGTCGTACGGCGGATGGCCGAGGATTTCGATCTGCCGGTCGAGGTCCGCGTCTGTCCTACCGTCCGAGAACCCGACGGGTTGGCGCTCAGTTCGCGCAATGTCTATCTCAGCCCGACGGAGCGGCAGCAGGCGCTTGTTCTGTCGGAAAGCCTGCGGTTGGCGCGGCAAATGGTGGAGCGCGGCGAACGGCACGCCGCCGCCGTGTTGGCCCAAATGCAGACCCTTTTCACAGCTCGGCCCGCCGTGCAGGTGGAGTACATTGCCCTGGCCGATGGAGGCACCCTGGCTGACGCCGCCACGATCGACCGCGGCACCGTCGCCCTGATCGCGGCTCGCGTCGGCAGAACCCGGCTGATCGACAACGAGCCAATCGGCGAGGCGGTTACGTAATGCGCGACTTGGCCGCCCGGCGAATGGCCTTGTACGAATGTCCGTAACGGAGAACAATTCCCCATGCTGGGGCGGTTTGTTGTTTCTTGACTCGTTTAGCTACCGACCCATTCATGCGCACGGTCTTGTTCGACATTCCCAATCATTTGGGTAGCCTGCCAGGACCGCTGTTTGGCTGGGGATGGCTGCTGTTGATTTGGGCCATGATCTGCGTGGGCCTGCTGGCCTGGCTGGCGAGAAGGCCGGGGGGAGCGCAAGAAGCCCGGGCCTTGGCGCCGATCATGCTGCTGTGCGGCGCGGCGATCTTGTTTGTGGCCCCCTCCATGCTGGACGACCAGCGGATGCTGGGGCTGTTCGATTATCTCGACCGCGGCAAGGCCCAGGGGCAACCCGACGAATCGATCACCGAGGACGAGGCCACCGAGAACCTGCGGGACGATTTTGCCGCCATCGATGTCAACCACGATGGCGCCGTCAGCCGGGCGGAAGTTGTCCGTCACTACGGCCAACTCCCTATCCGCGGCTTTGGCGTGATGCTGCTGGTGGCCGTCACTCTGGCGATGGCCCTGGCGATCCACCGCGCCCGGCAAATGCGGGTGAATCCCGACCTGATGTTCGCGCTGACTTTTTGCCTGTTCATCAGCGGCATTCTAGGAGCGCGGGTGTTTTACGTCGTGCAATACTGGAACGAGGAATTTCGCCAGCCGTCCATCAGCGCGTATGCCGGTGCGGCGGCGGGAAACTCCTCCTCTCAGGTTCCGCCGATCAACTGGCCGGCGACGTTCAAGCAGATCGTCAGCGTGCAGCAAGGCGGCCTGGTGGTGTACGGTTCGGTGATTGGCGGCTTGTTGGGGCTGCTGTGGTTTACGCGGCGGCACAAAATGCCGATGCTGGCCACGACCGACCTGGTGGCGCCCAGCTTGGCGCTGGCGCAGGCGTTTGGCCGCGTCGGCTGCTTTCTCAACGGCTGTTGTTTTGGCGGCGCGTGCGAATTGCCGTGGGCCGTGACCTTTCCGCCCGGCAGCCCCCCCTTCATGCGGCAAATGGAACAGGGGCAAGTCGATATTGAAGGGCTGGAACTAAAAGGGGTATCGCAGCGAGACAAAAACGCCATGCCGCCGATCGTCAGCGGCGTGCGGCCCGGTTCGCCCGCCGAGCAACAAGGATTTAAGGCGGGGGACCGCATCACGGCCATCAACGGGCTGCACGTTGACCGTATTGAAGATGCCCGCAGCGAGCTGGCTTATCGCGTGAAAGCGGGAGGCGAACTGGTGGTCTATGTGTCGGGCGTGGGACAGCCGCGCCGTTGGCAGCCGGCCAGCCCCGAACCGCGTAGCGGGCCGGTCCACCCCACCCAGCTTTACAGCTTTATCGATGGCATGGTGATCTGCCTGTTCTTGCTGGCCTGGTGGCCCTACCGCCGCCGCGATGGCGAGATCACCGCCTGGCTGCTAACACTCTACCCCATCACCCGATTTCTGATGGAATGGGTCCGCACGGATGAGTTTGGCCAATTCGGCACGTCGCTGACGATCTCACAATACGTCAGCTTGCTGATCCTGGCGGGTGCCGGCCTGGTCTGGTGCCGCGTGCTGTTGCGGCCAAAAGGGAGCGTCTACGACAACCCGCCGCCGGGACGTTGGCTGTACGCGGGTTGAAAAGCCTACACCAAAATCTGCTTGACCACGTTCCCCTCGACATCGGTCAGGCGGAAGTCGCGGCCTTGGAAGCGGTAAGTCAGCCGCTCGTGGTTGACGCCCATGCAATGCAAAATAGTGGCATTCAGGTCGTGGATATGGACTGAATCCTTCGTGGCGTTGTAGCTAAAGTCGTCGGTCTCGCCGAACACCATGCCGGGCCGCACACCGCCGCCCGCCATCCACATGCAATAGTTGCGAGGGTGATGGTCGCGGCCATAGTTGTCCATCGTCAGCGTACCTTGGCTGTAGACGGTGCGGCCGAACTCGCCACCCCAAATCACCAGCGTGTCGTCCAACATACCGCGCTGTTTGAGGTCTTTGATCAGGCCGGCGGAAGGCTGGTCGGCCGATTTGGTCAACTGGCGGATGTTGCCCGGCAGGCCGCCGTGGTGGTCCCAGCCGCGCAAGAAGACCTGGCTGAATGGCACGCCCCGCTCCGCCAATCGGCGGGCCAGCAGGCAGTTGTAGGCAAACGTGCCGGGCTGGGTGACTTCTGGCCCGTACAGGTCCAACACATGTTGCGGCTCTTTCGACATATCGACCAGATCGGGGACCGACATCTGCATGCGAAAGGCCATCTCATACTGGGCGATGCGGGCGGCCGTCTCGGGGTCGCCGGCGTCCGCCAGCTTTTTCTGGTTGAGCTTGGCCAGGCCATCCAGCATGTTGCGGCGGGAATCGGCCGATACGCCCGGCGGATTCGACAAGTACAGCACCGGATCGCCCACCGACCGCAGCGACACACCTTGGTGCCGTGTGGGCAAGAAGCCGGCCCCCCACAGGCGAGAAAACAGCGCCTGCGAGGACGAACCGGGCGCTAGCCGCGAGTGCAGCACCACGTAGGCGGGCAAGTCCTGGTTAGGGCTGCCCAAGCCGTAAGAGACCCAAGCCCCCATGCTCGGCCGGCCAGGGATTTGGCTACCGGTCTGGATATAAGTGATAGCCGGATCGTGGTTGATGGCTTCCGTATGGACCGCCTTGAGCAGGGTGATGTCGTCGATGACCGAGGCGATATTGGGGAGCAGTTCACTGATCCAGGTGCCGTTTTGGCCATGCTGGTTGAACTTGAACACGCTGGGCGCGCATGCCAACCGCGTTTGCCCGCTGGTCATGGTGGTAATGCGTTGGCCGTTGCGGACAGACTCAGGCAGGTCTTTGTCGTAGTATTCGCTCAGGCCGGGCTTGTAGTCGTACAAGTCTAACTGGCTGGGGGCATCGGCCATAAACATCCAAATCACCCGCTTGGCCGTGGGCCCATGATGCAAAGCCGGCAGTTCGCCAAATGTGGCCGGCGGCGGCGTTTGATCCGCAAACGCCCGCGGATTGAGCAACGAGGCTAGCGCCGCCGTACCGATGCCAGTAGCCGCGCGGCCCAAAAAGTAGCGGCGGGTTTCTTGCAGCAGATGTTGTTGGATGGGATGCATGGATGGCTCCAATGGCGATTTTTGATTTTGGATTGATGGGCGGGCGGTGGCGTTATTCCTTGGTGACCGCTTCGTCCAGGTTTAGTACTAAGTTGCAGAGCATGGTCAAAGCGGCTAGTTCATTGGCGTCGAGCGCTTCGTTGCGGGGGGACTCGCCGACTTTTAACAGCTTCGGCGCGGCTTCGGCATCGGCGGTAAAGAGCGCCAGTTGAGCGGCGTGGACTTCCGCCACGATCTGTTGCTCGTCGGCGGCTGGCAAGCGGCCCAGCACGGCCCGGTAGATGTAGTTGACCTGGTCGGACAGCGTGGAACCCCCTTCGGTCATGGCCCGCTCGGCCAGTTTGCGGGCCGCCTCGACGAACTGCGTGTCGTTCATCAAGGTCAGCGCTTGCAGCGGCGTGTTGGTGCGGCCCCGGCGGACGGTGCATGTCTCGCGGCTGGGCGCATCAAACGTGGTTAGCGAAGGCGGCGGCGATGTCCGCTTCCAGAAGGTATACATGCTGCGGCGGTACAAGCCGTCCCCCGTGTCGGCCTTGAAGATGCCGGTGTTGCTACCCACGAACGAAACCGCCTGCCACAGCCCCTCGGGCTGATATGGTTTGACGCTTGGCCCTCCCTGCTTTTCCACCAGCAGGCCGCTCACAGCCAAGGCCGAATCGCGCAGCACTTCGCCATCCAGGCGGAACCGAGGCCCGCGCGACAGCAGTTCGTTGGCGGGATCGCGTTGTAACAATTCGGGTGTGGCCCGCGATGACTGCTGGTACGTGGCCGACATCAGAATCTGCTTTTGCAACGCTTTGACATCCCAACCCGAAGCGATGAACTCGGTCGCCAGCCAGTCCAGCAGCGTCGGATGCGTAGGCTGATCTCCTTGCGATCCAAAGTCTTCCGCCGTCTTGACGATGCCCGTCCCAAAGTATTGCTGCCAAAAACGGTTGACGATCACGCGGGCCGTCAACGGATGCGCCGGATCGACCAGCCAACGGGCTAGCGCCAGCCGGTTCTTGGGGGCATCCGCCGGCAGCGGCGGAAAGACGGCCGGCACGTTCGGTTCGACCTTATCGGCCTTCTTGTCGTAAGCCCCGCGGACCAGTACGAAAGTCTCGCGCGGCTGCGGCATGTCGGCCATCACCAACGACGTGGGAATGGCTGCATCGAACGCTGTTCGCGCGGCCGTCACGTCGGCAACTTCCTTGTGCAGGGCATCGAAGGGGTCGCGCGTCTTAATGTAGACATGCTCGACGAAATGGTCGCGAATCAATTTGGCTTGCTCAGGCGTACGGGTGGCGGCCTCAACCTTGATGGCTTCCAAGACAGGGCCGGGCAAGGTGGACTTGGCCTGCGATTTCTCGAACCCCTCCCACACCAATTGCGAGGCAAACCCTTCACCCGCCTGCGGCGTGCGGGTGACGATGCCGGCGTGGTCCCAATAGACGGTGCCGCCATTTTGCGAGAAAGCCCATCCGTTAAGCGTGGCACCCGCCGCTAGTCCCACCTTGGCGGCATCAATCTCCAAGCGGACCCACTCGCCAAACTTGGGGATCTCTCCGGCAAAGACGTGCCCCGGCGTATCCTTGACGCCAAAGGCGATGGCGTCTTCGCCCCAGAAGGCGCGATGTTCCCAACTGCCGTCGTTGAATTGAAGCATGACGGTTTTGGGAGGGTCGATCGGATCGATATAGACATAGGCAAACAGCTTGTCTCCCTCGCCAATCCGCAAGGCCGCGGTAGCGCCGGTGAAGTAATGCTGGCTCATCGACTGCGAAGCGCGCTTGGTGGCTTTCTCGCCGCTAAAAACTGGCTCCGGCGCGGCAACAAATTCCCACGGCGTGTCCCCTTCCAGCTTGGCACCTTCTGGCGCGGCGTCCTCGATCCAGACAAACTCGCGCGGGGCGTTGGGGTCCACGCCATCAACCACCGCCGGTTCTTCGTAGACGACGGCTGCCAATGCCGTGGCGATCTTCTGCCGGGCCTCGGCCAGTTGCTGGTCGTAAGCCGCCAGTTGCGCCGTCTGCTCGGGCGTGGAAATCTTCATGATCGGCGGCGGACTCTTGCTATTGCCGTCCATGGCGGCATCGGCAGCGCCGTTGAAAAACGCGTAAAGCTGGTAGAACTCCGTTTGCGAGACCGGGTCAAACTTGTGGCTATGGCAAACCGCGCAGCCCAAGGTCAGGCCCATCCAGACCGTTCCCACGGCTTCCGTACGATCGACGGCGTAGCGCACCAGCACTTCGTCATTGATCGATCCCCCCTCGCTGGTGCTGACATTGCAGCGGTTAAAGCCGCTGGCGATCTTTTGCTCCAACGTGCTCTCGGGCAGCAAGTCGCCCGCAATCTGTTCAATGGTGAACTGGTCGAACGGCTGATTGCGATTGAAGGAGTTGATGACCCAATCGCGATAAGGCCAGATCGATCGCTCGTTGTCAAAATGCAGTCCGTGCGAGTCGCCGTAGCGGACGGCATCAAGCCAGTAACGGGCCATCTGCTCGCCATAGCGGGGCGAGGCTAAAAGCCGGTCGAGCAGTTGTTCGTAGGCATTGGCGGAAGTGTCGGCCAGGAAGGCGTCGACCTCGGCCGGGGTGGGGGGCAACCCGGTCAGATCGAGCGTGGCACGGCGGATGAGCGTCAGCTTGTCCGCCGGGACCGATGGCTTCAACCCGGCCGTTTGCAGTTTGGCCGCCACGAACTGGTCGATGGGGTTGTGGACCGTAACGTCCGGCGCGACGGCGGGGGGATCGACATGCTTGGGCGGAATGAACGACCAGTGGTCGCGCCACTCGGCTCCTTGTTCCAGCCAGCGTTTGATCGTGTCGATCTGCTCGGGAGTAAGCACCTTGCCGCTGTCGGGCGGAGGCATGCGCAGGTTAGGGTCTTCCGACACCAACCGCGCCAGCATGGCACTGGTGGAACTGCTGCCCGGCACGACGGCCGATGCCCCCGACTCTAGCTTGGCCAGAGCGCCTGCGTTCTGGTCAAGCCGCAAGCCGGCCTGGCGTTCGTTTTCGTCGGGACCGTGGCACTTGTAGCAATAGTTGGAAAGCAGCGGCCGAATCTCTTTGTGATAATCGACCTTGGCCGGCTCGTCCGCTTGCACGAAGCCAGACAATCCGGCGACCGAGGCAAGGGATACAACACAAGCACGCAATAGGCGGGAAAATTGCATGGCGGGATCCGCGTATTTTGGGGTGGGACTGCAAGCTAGATTATACCCCGTATCGGCTGAAGAAAAAGATAAGAAATGCCCGCGGCGGCCGTCATCTTGGCCGCTTACCAGCGGTCCAGACTCATGCTCTATTGTGAAGACAGATCGAACCTCAAGCCGTTATCCATTCCCGCGAGGAATTCCATGAATGATATGTCTCCGCACGACCAATTGCTGCGAATGATTTCTGGCTATTGGCTGACCCAGGCGATTTACGTAGCCGCCAAGCTCTCCCTGGCGGACTTTTTAAAGGACGGCCCGCGGGCACCAGACGATCTGGCGGCGGCTACCGGCACGCACCCCCTTTCGTTGCGGCGGCTGTTGCGGGCCTTGGCCAGCGTGGGGATTTTTGCCGAGACCGGTGACGGCCGATTCTCGCTAACGCCGTTGGCCCAACCGCTGCGGAGCGATCTGCCCGGCTCGCAACGGGCGTTGGCGGTCATGAATGGCGAGGAGCATTATCGGGCCTATGGCGAGTTGCTGCACAGCGTGCAAACTGGCGAACCGGGGTTCGACAAAGTGTACGGGTTGCCGGTGTTCGACTATTTGGGCCAACACCCGGAACAAGGTGCCGTGTTCGACGCCGCCATGACCGGCGTGCATGGGGCGGAGGCGGCCGCCATGGTCGAGGCTTACGATTTTTCCTGGGCCGCGACGGTCATGGATATCGGCGGCGGCAACGGCAGTACGTTGGCGGCTGTGTTGCAGCGCTGGCCCAAGATTCAAGGAACGCTGTTCGATCTGCCGGCCGTGGTGGCGCGGGCCAAACCGGCTTTGGCGGCGGCGGGCGTGGCCGACCGTTGCCAAACGGTCGGGGGCAGTTTCTTTGAATCCGTCCCTGGCGAAAAAGATATCTACATGCTGCGGCACATCATCCACGATTGGGACGACGAAAAATCTCAGCTCATCTTGCGGAACTGCCGCGCGGCCATCGGCGGCCGGCCCGCCAAATTGCTGGTCATCGAGAACGTGATTCCAGCGGGCAACGCGCCCGGCTTCGGCAAGCTGTTAGACCTGACGATGCTGGTGATTCCCGGCGGCCTGGAACGAACAGAACCGGAGTATCGCGAACTCTTCGCGGCCTGCGGATTTCGGCTGACGGAGATCATCCCCACCACGGCCAGTGTCAGCCTGATCGTGGGCGAGCCAGTGTGAAGGCGGAAGGATTGATCCCTTCCGCAAGCGACCCGTCGAGTGCAAGAAAAAAGACGCGGCGAGGTCCCCTCTAGCTCCCAGCTATCCCCGCCGCGTCCTTTGAATGCCCCATCGCCCCTCCCCGAGACGATGGTGCAACAAAATCTAGGTCGCGGCGGCGATGAGTCAAATCGCCCAGGCGATTGCCAGTCGACTACGTGCCCGTTGCGCGTAAACTCCCGCGGTTCGTTTCCGGCCAAGTCCAAATTGGGGCATAATGAGGAGGTTTCGCCCTCCGTCCATACGCCCGTTGTCCTTCCATGTCCGCGCGTCGCCAAAAAACCCCAGCCGTTGCGAAAACGCCCCGCCGACAGCCGGCGGGCGGTCCAGCACCGATCGTCACGCTAACGACCGACTTTGGCGTTAGCAGCCCCTACATTGCGGCGATGAAAGGAGTGATGCTCTCCATCAACCGCGACCTGACGATTGTCGATATTACCCACGCCATCAAGGCTCAAGACGTGCGGCAAGGGGCGTTGATTCTGGCCGAGACGGCACATCTCTTTCCGCCGGGTACCATTCATGTGGCCGTCGTCGATCCGGGCGTGGGGACCAATCGCCAAATATTATGGGCGGAAATCAATGGCCGGCAGTTCGTGCTGCCCGACAATGGCCTGTTGGGACTCTTGGCCGATCGTTCGCCCCCCACTAGAATGCGGGCCGTCACCGAGCCGGCTTATTGGCTGCATCCCGTCTCGGCCACTTTTCATGGACGCGACATCCTGGCACCTGTCGCGGCAAGGCTGGCGGCGGGCCTTTCGCCCGACTTGCTAGGCCCGCCGCGCGACTGCTGGGTCGAACTCACCTGGCCGGAGATCCAGATCGTGCCCGGAAAAATTCAAGGTTCGGTGACCCGCATCGACTCGTTCGGCAATCTGATCACCGACATCACCGCCGAA
>JBFWUW010000123.1:0-12575 GCA_050247075.1 Pirellulales bacterium
TGCAGCAGCGCGGCAATGGGCTGATCGACCTCCAAGGCGTTCTTGGAGTGCCCCTCTTTCAAATCGGAGTGCTGGTCCCATTGCACTTTGCTGTCACTATGGGTGACCTGGATGAACCGCACGCCGGATTCGGCAAACCGCCGCGCCATCAGGCACATGCGTCCGTAGTTGGCGGTGATGGGGTTGTCCAAACCGTACATGGCGTGCGTGGCGGCCGACTCGCCCGACAGGTCTTCGACCTTGGGCAACTCGCTCTGCATGCGAAAGGCCAGCTCGAACGAGTTGATGCGGGCCTCGAGCGCCGGCTCGGGACCGCTGCGGGACTGATGTTCGCGGTTCGCGGCTGCCAACCGGTCAAGCTGCATACGTTGAATGTCCGCTGGCAAACTAGAATTGCTGATGTACCGCACGCGGGCTTTGTCCGACGGCACACTGGCATTGCCCAGCGGGGTGCCCTGGTAGACGGCGGGCAAAAAGGCCGAACTCCAATTGTTGATGCCCCCGTGCCCCAACGTGGGGCAGATCGTCACGAAAGCTGGCAAGTTGGCGTTCTCGCTCCCCAAGCCATACGTGACCCACGAGCCAATGCTGGGCCGAATGAAATTGTCGCTGCCGGTGTGCAGCTTGAGCATCGCCCCGCCGTGCGCCGGGTTGGTGCCGTGGACGGAATTCAGCACGCACAAGTCATCGACATGTTTAGCGACATGAGGAAACAACTCACTGACGGGCAGCCCGCTCTCGCCATACTGCTGGAACCGCCAGGGAGACTGCAACAGATTGCCCGTCGAATTGAACTGCACCCGTGGTTTGTCGAAGGGGAGCGGTTTGCCGTTGTCGCGGGCCAGCAGCGGTTTGGGATCGAACGTATCAACCTGCGAGGGGCCGCCCACCATGAACAAGAAAATGATCCGTTTGGCCCTGGCGGCAAAGTGCGGCAGCTTGGGAGCCAGCGGGTTGTTGGCGGCAGCCACGGCTTCCGCCGCGCGAGATTCGTCGGCCAACATCGAAGACAGGGCGAGCGACCCAAAGCCGACGGCTGATCGGCGAAGGAGTTGGCGGCGGGAAAGGGAGGCGGGCAGCATGGCGGGATTGCTCCTAAGATGAAAGCAACATAGGCCAACATAGCCGATATCGCCAAGACTCGCGGGATGCAATTGCCCTATTATAACCTGAAAAACCAACCGCGGGATGAGGTGAAATGGACTTTCAACCGCCGGTCACTTCCCCGCGAAGGGTTGATCGGCGTTGGAAACGCCTCCTACAAGTTGGACGAAGCGATTCCGTTGCCGATGACTGACGGCATGGCCAACCGCGAGGTTTTGCGAGAGAATCGAATAGGTTGCGGTGGACGATCATTGGATCCAAACCCGCGAGTTCAACGTCAACGACCGGAGAGAAGCCATGACTAGACGAGACTGGGGGACATCTTTCGGCCTGTTGCTGGCGCGGGTGGCGTTTGGATGCTTCATGCTGGTGCATGGCGTGCCAAAGCTGACGGGTTTTGGCGAATTGGCCAACAAGTTTCCCGACCCGCTTGGAATGGGGAGCCGGCTCAGCCTGATGGCAGCGATAGGTGCCGAGGTTGGTTGTTCTGTCCTGCTTATTCTGGGGTTAGGCACGCGGCTGGCGGCGCTTCCGCTGGCCTTTACGATGATCGTGGCCTTGTTCTTGGTTCACGGGGCCGAAGGCTGGCAGAAGCAAGAAATGGCCGCGCTCTATCTGGCCGTGTACGCGACACTGGTCTTTACCGGTCCGGGAAAGTTCTCCGTCGATCATTGCCTGTGGGGCCGCAAGGGGAATGCGTCCGATGACGTTCCCGCGAAGGGTTGATCGGTGTTGGAATTGCCTTGCGCCGCGGCATTGGTGGGACATCGCGGCCAAGCCGTATTCGAATAGAAGTACCGATGGCCGCTTGTCCCACCCTACTGTTTTGCCCCCCGCCAGATTACCAGCCGGATTGCGGCCCAAGGCAACAGGAAGAATAGGAGCACAATCAGTTTGGCGGCGATCATGGCCACGTAGATGATCAGGTCCAATTCGTGCGGCGACAAGCCAAAGAGCTTGCCATGCAGTTGATGGATGAGCCCGCCCGCCAGGAAGTTCATTCCGAACCACACCAGCAGCAATAGCATTCCCAATAGCCAGCAGCGCAGCAGCACCTTGGCTATCAGGTTAAGAGACAATTTATGGGCGTCGGACATGGCATTTCTCCAGGGATAGGTTTACGCGTTGGCGGCTTGTTGGCTAAATGCCGGGTTGCGGCGGGGCAAAAGGCGTTTGGACATTGCCTTGGGCCCACGGTCGGGACGAACCTGTACCGTAGATCAAGCGCCGAAAGGCCGCGCGATGTTACGGCCCGGCTTGGCCTTGCATCACCGCCACCAGCGAGGCAGCCACAAAGGCCGCCAACATCGTGATCCATAACAGGCCGATCCAGCGGACGCCATCAAAGAAAAGGCTAGCCAGCAGGCCGGCGACCGTCGCGCAAACAAATCCAAATGTAATGGCATCGGGCGGCAGCGAGTTGCCCGCGCCCAAGCCCGCCGCGATTCCGCCCGTCAGTATCAACAAGTCCGAAAGAAAGAATTGCAAGCCATCGGAGGAATCATCGAATTCCGTGCCAGATTCGTCATCGCGAGATATCGCGGACGTTGGCAAATCCGTTTGAATCGAGCCAAGTCTTGCCTCTTGGTTGACAGGTGAGCTAGCCGAGTTGGATTCGTCGGGCTGCATGTTCGTCGGCCGTCAGTCTGGCTGCCCGTCGTCCGCCGCCGCCGCGCCTGTTGCCTGGAATACATCGTGCGTGACTGGTTCGTTGGGGGGAAAGAAGACGTCCTTGTTGGCCTTCAACATGGCATGGACCGGCCATAGGCGATGTTTCATATAGGCCGCCAGCGGAAATGGCCTGGCCCCTAGCCGGGCCTTGAACTCGTAAGAGTCCTGGCCGAAAAACCCAACTTTGATGCCCCGCTCAATGGCCGTCTTCAACGAGTGGATCACCAGATTGAAGTACGTGTGGAACTTTTCGTTCTTGGCGTAATCAAACCCAATGTACAAGTTGTGCATCACCGTATCGCCAAACAGCAGCAAGTTGGCCCCCAGCAGTTCGCCCGTCTCGCGGTCGCGGGCCACGGTCAGGCGCGATTGGTCAAAGTCCGACACGGCGGCAAAGAACTCGGCGTTGGCCCGCTCCAGCACGAAGTCGGCCCGGGCAAAGACCTGGTCGTACAATCGGGCGACCTCGGGCGCAACCTCGGCGAACGAGTCCAGCACTTGCAAGTCGATCGACTTGGCCAGGTCAATCTCTTGCCGGATGCGTTTGCGGTACTTCTTGCGGAGGGCGGCCAGGTAGTCGTCGAAAGTGGGCCAGACGATATCCAACCGCGTACCTGACCACGGGTCGTTGGCGAAAAAACCTTCCTGCTCTAGTTCGTTGGCAAAGGCCTCTACGGACGGCGGATCGAACTCCTTGAAGAAGTAGGTCTTGTCCATGCCGCCGCTGTGGACGATCTCCTCCGCCAGCTTGCGGAACACGGCCCGCTGATCCGCGGGGGGCAGGTCCGCCGCGATGTGCACGCCGCTGTCGGCATTGCTGATGGGCGAGCCGCAGATCCGCATCGGCTTCCATAAGAACTTGGGCAGCACGGAGCGCACCTTCTCGACTACTTTGCGAACCGCCGGAGGGGCACTGGCCACCGTATCGAGCGGCAGCGTATAGGCCACCGCCACGCCCGCCACCGCACCCTGGCGGGTGGCGATCAGGTAGGTTATGTCTTGCAACATGCCGGCCCGTTCGACGGCGCGCACGAACCCGCTGCGCAAATGGGGCACGTCGCGCGGCACGAATGCATCCCATTGCGCGGCGATTGGCTCGATGCCGGTATGCGATGAGATCTGAATCTCAACAGGCGTTGACGTATCAGTCACGAGAATGGCAACTTCCATGGGTTTATGGGCCGAAACCACCGGCAAGGATCCGATACGAAAGAACTTCCTCTTGCGAACTCCCTCTCCCTTTGGGAGAGGGCCGGGGTGAGGGCCGGCTGATGGCGTCCATTTCGCCACATCCCCCTCTCCCCAACCCTCTCCCGGAGTACCGGGAGAGGGAGCCAAACGGGGAAGTTATTTCGTACCGAATCCCAAGTCAGAATATCGCGGCGCGGCACCGGGAGCAAACAGGAGCAAATCGGATCGGCGGGCCAAAGCACGGTTGACGCCAACGCCCGCCAAGGCCACGATTGTCATTCTTATGGCACACGCACTCATTACCGGCGCTACGGGTTTCATCGGACCGCATCTGGCGGAACGGCTGCTGCAACGCGGCGACCGCGTGACCTGCCTGGTCCGCAAGTCGTCGAATGTCGAGCGGCTGAAAGAGTTGGGCGTGGAGTTTGCCCAGTCCGACGTGACCGACCCTGCGCTGGCCACGGCATTGCCGAGCGTCGATGTGGTCTATCACCTGGCGGGGCTGGTGAAGGCCCTGCGGCCGGCGGAACTGCTGCGGGTCAACGAAGGCGGAACGCGCAATCTGGCGGCGGCATTGGCCGCTCAAACCCAGCCGCCGGTGTTGGTTGTGGTGTCGTCGCTGGCGGCGGCCGGCACCGCGCCCGACGGCCCAGCGGGCCGCGCCCGCGTGGAGGTCGATCCCCCGTCGCCCGTCTCGCATTACGGACGCAGCAAAAGGGCTGCCGAGGTAGCGGCCGCCGAATTTGCCGACCGGCTGCCGATTACCATCGTGAGGCCGCCGATTGTCTTTGGAGAGGGCGACCGCGAAGTCTTGCAGATGATTCAACCTATCGCCCGATTCGGGCTGCACATGGTGCCGGGCTACACCACGCGGCGATTCTCGTTAGTCCACGCGGGCGACCTGGCGCACGGTTTGATCCAGGCGGCGGAGCGCGGCACGCGGCTCTCCTCAAGGGGCAAGGAGAGCGAAACTGGCGGCATTCAAGATTTGGGACAAGGTGTCTATTTTATTGCCGCCGCCGAACAGCCGACGTATGCCGAGCTAGGGCAGATCATCGCCACGGCGCTGGGCAAACGCTGGTATCGAGCGGTTCGCTCGCCCGAGTTTGTCTCTTGGATGGCCGGCGGTGGCGCGCAGTTGGTATCCAAGGTGCGAGGCAAACCGGGCATTCTCAACCTCGACAAAGTGACCGAAGCGGTCGCCGGCTCATGGATCTGCGATATCGGCAAGGCTCGCCAAGAGTTGGATTATCAACCCTCCGCGCCGGTCCAACAGCAGATGGACCAAACCGTGGCCTGGTACCGCGAGCGGAAGTGGTTGTGATACTGTAGGGGGCGATTCCATCGCCGATTTGTAGGAGGCGTTTCTAACGCCGATGCGGGCTGTAGGAGGCGTTTCTTACGCCGATGAGGGCGTGTTATGCCAATCGAATCGGCGATGGAATCGCCTCCTACAAGAAACAAGCCCGCTACACACCGCCGTCACGCCGTGTCCAGCATCTGCAAGTTTGGTGCGATGCGGTCGAGTTGCTGGGTCATGAACCGCCGCACGCGGTCGGTCGTGGTCAGCTTCAAGGCGTGACGCAAAATGCGGCGGCATTCGCGTACGGTCAGGTGGCTGCAAAGTTCTTTTTGCGTGGGAATAAACGCCGGGCTCATGCTAAAGCTGCGCAGCCCCATGGCAAACAACAGCACGAAGGCCCGCGGCCGGGCGGCCATTTCACCGCACAGTGTGACAGGCTTGCCGGCCTTGTTGCAGGCTTTGATGACATTGGTCAGCACGCGCAGCACCGGCGGGCTAAGGGGCTGGCAGAGGTGGCTGACCTTGGGATTGTCGCGGTCGGCGGCCATGAGGTATTGCACCAGGTCGTTCGAGCCGATGGAGACAAAGTCCACCACCTCCAGCAGTGCCTCGATGGAAACGGCCGCGGCGGGCACCTCCAGCATCAGCCCCATCAAGACCTTGCCGCAGGGCGTGCCATGTTCCTGCAATTGCCGATAGGCACGGCGGACCATGCCCCGTACACGCCGCATTTCCTCCAGCGTGGTAATCATGGGAAACATCAGCCGCACGTTCTTTTCCACGCCTTCCTCAGGGGCGGCGGCCCGCAACACCGCGCGAATCTGCGTGGCGAAGAACTCTGGATGCTCAAACGACAGCCGAATGCTGCGCCAACCCATGAAGGGGTTGGCCTCGCGGCTGTGCCCCAGGTAGGGAATGGTCTTGTCGCCACCCAGGTCGAGCGTGCGAATGGTGACTTTTCCGCCCGGACAAGCCGCGATGATCTGCCGGTAGACGGCCAGTTGTTCTTCTTCGTCGGGGACGGTGGGATGCGTCAGAAACAGGTACTCGGTGCGGTACAGGCCAACCCCGCCCGCACCCATGCGCGTGGCGGCTTGGGCGTCGGAAAGATTGTTGATGTTGCAAAACAGTTCCACCGGCACGCCATCGCGCGAGACGGCCGGGGCGTCGCGGTTTTCGGCCAGTTGGTCTTTGAGGTCGCAAAACTCGCGCTGCAGCTTGCGGTAAGCGCTTTCAATCTCCGGTGGCGGATTGATGAGCACATGCCCTTCACGGCCGTCGACCACCACGATATCGCCGTTATGCACGCGCTGCACGATCTGCCGCACGCCCGACACCGCCGGAATGCCGCGGCTGCGGGCCAGAATGGCGGCATGGCTGGTCTGCCCGCCGCTTTGCGTGACGATGCCGGCCACCTCTCGGTCGCCCAGCGTAACGGCCTGTGAGGGGAGCAACTCGTCCACCACCAGAATCAACGGGCCGGTGATCGACGCCGCGCCAGGCTGCAAGACTTCCGACAAATGGCCGCTGAGCCGGATGATGACATCGCGGACGTCGGCTAGCCGCTCCAGCAGGTATTCATCCTTGGTGCGGGCGAACAGCGACGTGTACTCATTCAGCACCAAGTGCAGCGCGGCCTGCGCCGACTGCCGCTGCTTGATGACGCAGTCGCGCACCTTGGCGGTAAAGGCCGGGTCATGCAGGATGGTCTCGTGCGCTAAGAATATGGCCGCTTCGTCGCGGCCGACCTGGGAGGCAACCTTTTCGTAGAGCGCGTGGAGATCGGCAGCCGTTTTTTCACGGGCTTGCTCGAAGCGTTCCAATTCGGCAACGACCTCATCTTCGCCCAAGCCCGCCGTTTGCGGGCCGACGAAAATCTCGTGAATGCAATATGCCGTGCCGACGGCGACGCCCGGTGAAACGGGAATGCCTATTTCCATGCCAGTATGTTAGCAATGCCCCCGTGCGCCGGCAAAGTGCGGTTGGCTGAAGAAAACGTTATCAAGTAAGGGGCCGACGACGACGGCGGCAACGCGACTTAGTCCCACCACCAGCCGGTGCGGGCGACGTCGGCTGGCTCGCCGCGACGGTATTGGCTTTCCAATCGGTTGGACTTTTCGACCTTGATGGCGTCGAAGCTGACCAGTTTGATCGGGTTGACGGTGACACCGCCGCTGGCCGCCGCCAAAATCTTGCCTCTTTCGACAACCCGGTGGTTGATGACGGTCTGCACGGTGGCCGGTGGATGTTCGCGCGGCACCTGGTATTGTTCCGCATCGCCAAAACAAGTCATGTGCCAGCCGACGCGGGCGGGCAGGTCCTCGCCTTGAATCAAAGCCGCGGCCAATGCCAGATCAAACACGTTTTGCAGTTCGCCATACACCGGGTACTTCTCGGCCAAGGCCGGAAAATTCTTGGTGAAATTCTGGGCGAACTCCTGGTTCAGCGGCTGAGCCAGCCCCGTGTGGACGCGCTGGCCGCGGGCGTCGAGCATTTCGTTTTCGCTTAAGACTTTGACGCCTTGCCCGTGAAACTCGTACACATCGCGGTTGGGGCTGGCGGACAGCGATTGATAGTTAATGGTGAACCACCACCGCAACACGCCCAAGGGGGGCGGATCGCCTTGGGCGGCTTGCACCAGATCCAAGTAGCTAGGAACGTTGAAGGTGGTCTCCTCCAGGCCAATGCCCACCAGCTTCATGCGGTAGTCGGCCTCGAACATCACGCGGGCCACATGCGTGGTCGCATCGACCCCATCGAAGCGGATGTCTTGCTGGCCCATCGCGGCCGATAGTTGGGCCAGCCAAGCCTCGCGGGCCGCTTTGCCCGGCTTGAGGGGCTTCTTGGCCGATTCCTCCAGAAAATCGTGCGTGGCTTGCAGTGATTCTGGCCGAGGTTCGATCGAGCAGCCAAACTCGCCTTGCGGGTTGTCCCGGCGGTGGCGCAGCACGACGACCAGATCGTCCAACCGCATGATGGGGTGGTTTGACTCTACCCCCACGATGCGGCCCTCGCGGTCGGTTCGCCAATCACTGGCGGGACCGGCCAGCACGATATCGCCCGATTCCGGATAGATCAGCACATACTGAATGCGCTGCAGCCCGGCCAACAGCTTCATTTCCTCGGACAACGGCTGCCCGGCAGCCAACCGAAGTTGCACTTCGCGCTCCAGCCGATTGAGCGAGACTTTTCGCATGGGACTAGCGCGGCGGGCTGGCGAAGAAACACCGGTGGGGGCAAAGGCGGCCCGCACGTTTTGCAAGCGGTCGCCGTCGTCCAGGTTCAGGTTGCGATTGACAAAGCCATGAGCATCGACCGAGACACCGCCGCGAAACTCTTCTATCGTGCCGGGTCCGCCGACCTCGTCCCAGCTTTGGGGCTCAATGGTGGAAGTGATCAGTTCGATCAAGGAATCGAAGTCGGGCTGTGGCACGCCACCAAAGCCCATGCCAGGAAGTCCGCCGCGGGGCATGTCTTGTAGTGCCGCGTTGCGAGACCGGTCATCGCTCATGCCGCGAACCGTATCGAGCGACGCCCGCCGCAGGCCGGCTTTGGCCTGGGCCGCCCCCACCTGTTGCAAAACCGCGTCTCGGTCGGCGACCGGTGCGGCTTGTGCCGCGCGGACCACGGGGGCAAACTCACCCGCTTCCAGCCGGGCTTGCAGGTCATCGCCATCTGCCGCTTGGGCAGGGGAAGGCATTCCGCCGCTCGTACTCAGGCCTAGGACAGACAGAAAGAACGTGGCCAGCATCCAGCCGATTCCACCGCCGCGCAGACCGACACCGCCACGCAAGACGTTACGCGTCATGGCTACACCTCTTTCGATATAGTGCCTCGAAACTCTGTTCCGGCTGGTTAGCATCCCAAAACTGGTGGCATGGCGTCAAGAAAATTTCGGAAAAATGTGGCTGGCCGGCTTGATGAGATGGCAGCCTGTCTGGCGTTGGACGCTGCCGCCGCTTCCTTGCCAGCCGCTGGGGACCAGAATAGATTGGGGTAATCCACCCGCCGCTTCCGCGTTTGCCTGCGGTGTTCACCGTTGTTTGCCTTCTTCCCCCTTGGCAGCCTATGTCGCGTGTTGTGCTAGCCATGTCGGGCGGAGTCGATAGCAGCGTGGCGGCCGCGCTGCTGCGGCGGGAGGGGCACGATGTGATCGGGCTGTTCATGCGGCATGGGGGAGAACCCGTCACTTCTTGCGCCAGTGGCGCGGCTTCCGCCGCGCCGCAACTGCCGATTCTTGGCCAGGCCAGCCACAAGCAAGGCTGCTGTAGCTTTTCCGACGCCCACGATGCCCGCCGCGTGGCCGACAAGCTCGATATTCCGTTTTACTCCATTGATTTTCAGGCCGAGTTTGGCCGCATCATGGACTATTTTGTCGAGGAGTACACCGCCGGCCGCACCCCTAATCCCTGCGTCATGTGCAATAACTGGCTGAAATTTGGCCAGTTGCTGCAATACGCCGATAGCGTGGGGGCCGATTTCGTGGCCACCGGGCACTACGCCCAACTGACCCCTGCCGGCCCAGGCCAACCGCCCGCCCTGCGGCGCGGGCTGGACGACGGCAAGGACCAGTCCTACGTCTTGTTTGGCATCCAACGCGGCGTGTTGCCGCGGGTGCTGTTTCCCGTGGGGAGCTACCACAAGCACGACATTCGCGAGCAAGCCCGCCAGCTTGGGTTGCGGGTCGCCGACAAAAAAGACAGCCAAGAGATTTGCTTCGTGCCCGACAATGACCACGGGGCTTTCGTCCGCCGCCGCCGGGGGACCGAGATCGACCTGTCGGGCGAGATCGTCACGACCTCCGGTGAGGTTGTCGGCCAGCATGGCGGGCTAGAGAACTACACCATTGGCCAGCGCAAGGGGCTGGGCGTGGCCCTGGGCAGCCCCAAGTTCGTGGTGCGGCTAGAGACCGACACCCGCCGCGTGGTGATTGGCGAGCGGGAAGACCTGGCCCAGCGGCGCATCACGGCTTGCCGATCGAACTGGCTGATCGAACCGCCCGACAGCCCGCTGCGGTGCGAGGTCAAGGTCCGCTATCGCAGCCCGCCCGTGCCCGCCACCGTCACCCCCTTGGACGACGGCCGGCTGCTGGCCGAACTGGACGACCCGCAATTTGGCGTAGCCCCCGGACAAGCCTTGGTCTGCTACCAGGCCGACCGGGTGCTGGGTGGCGGGTGGATTGAGTAAGGTTTGAAGGTCCGCGGGCGGAATGGAAGGCAAACACGGGCAGCAAACTTCTCATTCAGAAATCCGACTGGAATCGGTTGTTCCAGAATGCCCGCGAAACCACCAATGGATGTCCCCATGTGGGACTCGGCCATGTTGAGCATATTGAGAGAGTTTGTTCCGGATGCTCCATTTACAGATCGCGTTCACCGCATTATGTCGATGGCGCTCGACGATGCGAAGGACGAGAAGAAGAACTATGTCGGCGCAGAACATATCCTCTTGGCAGTCGTTCGGGAGGGAGGGAGTGCGGTCGCAATACTTATGAAAGAAATGGGGATCGATCTGGCAACTGTTCGCAGCGCTATCTTCAGTCACTCCCGCGAAAGTGGCCAAGTAACTTGGCCTATTCCACTCCACGCGAGCTCAAAGAAAGCCATCCTTCGATCAGTTGCCGAGGCGCAGTTACGGGGGGCCAGCTACATTGGCTCGGAACACGTCGTGTTGGCGTTGCTTTACGATCAGGAATTGGTAGCTGGTCGAGTCCTAACCAGCTTCGGTCTCGAATACAGCGCATTTCGAGCGAAACTCTACCGCCGCTTCGGGCATGGCTGGTTTAGGCTGTAGCCAGTCTGCGACGTTGCATCGCTTCCTGCAGCCCGGGGGGCACCGAAAGCGCTGGGATACAAGCAGCTAGGGGACAGCCACCGGTTTTGTGGACCAACCATCCTTTGCTTTCGCAAGAATCGATGCCGTGTCTTGATGGCATAGTTTGGGATCGGGTTGCGTGAGTCAGGCGGTGGCTTTCGGCCTGCCGGGGCCTTACCTGTTCCACTTTTGCCGGGTTTTGGGGGGTAGTGGTGCAGGTAAGCGATGGCAAAAAGCGCCTACATTGCCGGCTTGATGCGCGCGTGGCTTTCTATTTAGTGTTGGGTTGATTGGCGTGGAGCGTCGATCGCAGTTGGACATGGAACGTCGAGCGCGATGCCGCCCCCTCACCCCCGGCCCCTCTCCCGCGGAGGGGAGAGGGGGGCGGATGTTGGGGGTGGAGAGTCGGGGGTGAGGTGGGCGACTGCGTGGTGTGGGATTGAGCCCACACGGAGATCGGCTGGCGTGGACTGAAGTCCACGCTACGGGCGAAGCAGTCGCAGGCGATGGTGTGGAAATTCGGCGACTGCCAACATCTGCTCCCCTCTTGAAACACTTGCCCCCTCGCGGAAACTAGCTTCCCTCTTGAAGACAAGGCTCCCCTCTTGTAACAGTTACTCCCTCGCGGCTACTTGCTTCCCTCTTGAAAACACGGCTCCCCTCTCCCCTCCGCGGGAGAGGGGCTGGGGGTGAGGGGGAGATTGGCGAGAAGTTCTCGCCATCCTATTCCGCCGGCGTCGATCTCAATGCCGCCCAAATTGTACTTTCAACCGTGCCGATCTCGTTCAGCACCGCCTCATTGCCAAATCGCAACACGCGATAACCTTGCGCGGCCAGCCAACGGGTGCGACGTTCGTCGTGGGCTTGTTGCTCGGGCTCCGCATGATGGGCACCGTCTATCTCCACAATTAAGCGGCACTCCCAGCAGACGAAGTCGGCGACATAGGGACCAATCGGTGCCTGCCGACGGCACTTGAAGCTGCCGAATCTACGCCCGCGCAATTGGTTCCAAAGGAACTTTTCCGCGTCGGTCATGTTCCGCCGCAAGTGCCGGGCGTTGTCGCGCTGCTCATGCATGGCCGCGGCCCTTGTGCCCGGTTTTCTGGAAACGATGCCGCGCATCGCTGGCCTATTCTCCGCCTCGATGTGCTGAGATTCAACTCCGTGCGTTGGCACGGAAACTCGGCGACTAATAGGGCCTGCTCTCCCTCTTGAACACACGGCTCCCCTCTCCACTCCGCGGGAGAGGGGCTGGGGGTGAGGGGGAGATTGGCGAGAGGCCCTCGCCATCTTATTCCTCCTCCGTTTTCTCCACCCCGAAGTGGCGAGATTCATCCGGTTTGAATTGCACCGTGGGCCGTTTCAGGTGGCGGCGGGCGGCGGTTTTTGGCCTGCTGGGGCCTTACCTGTTCCATTTTTGCCGGTTTTTGGGGGGTAGTGGTGCAGGTAAGCGATGCCGTTTTAGCGGTGGCGGGGTGGATGGGTGCTGCAT
>JBFWUW010000124.1:0-12051 GCA_050247075.1 Pirellulales bacterium
CTCCTCATGCTCAACCCACAACCCGATTCCTTTCTCCCGGCGCCCCCCACCCAAACGCCGCGGCGAATCCTCACGCGCCGAGGCAATCCAGCAAACGGCCACCACGACTCGCTTGTTTAAGGTCTAGGAGGCGATTCCCTCGCCGATCACCGTCTCCTAACCGCGACAATCGCCGTTTCGTTGGTGGGTTTCGATGCGATGGCTGGCGGTTCTTGTTCCACGCTACCTGCACCATTGCACGGTGTGGTGCAGGTAACAAACGGGTTCTATTCGGCGAAATCACGGGGTTTTTGAGCGGTGTGGGCGCGTTACCAGTTCCAACACGGGGGTGTGGTGCAAGTCGCGGTTGTGGCCTGCGCCGTCAGGATACGGCTCCTCCAGGCCCAGCGCGCAACGACAGTTCCCCGCGTTACGACCGCGTTTCAAAAATATGGCCAGGCCCCGTGGCACGTACCGGTGGGCGGAGGGGCGGCGAGGAAGAGGTCGCTCCCAAGTTGGCCGTAGCCACAGGCGATTGGGACTTCAGCTTGTGCCGAATTGTGTTAGCTGGTCTGTTAGAGGCGCAAGGCGACGTGGAAGGTGGCGTGGGACTTGTTGCGCGGGACCAGCCTGGCCGGGGTACACTGCCCCAGCGCTGCCTATCGCATGATGCGGCTGTGTGCCACGGTAGGGGACACAGCCACATTGTCTCGCTGCCGCCAACGATTGCAACAATTGAGTTTCAACACGGATCCCGAGCAGGCGGAATAGATGACACCCATATTGGAAGTGCCGGTGCCTCCATCTCGCGGCAATTTATAGAACCTGGCAACCACGGAATACCTCAATGCACGCACTACTCTTGATGGCCGCGGTATTGTCCGCGGATTCAACAGAGGCCTGGCCGGCTTTTCGCGGCGACGGCGATAGTCTGGCAATCGGCCTCGATCTTCCCCAGACTTGGAGCGCCACGGAAAACATCGCCTGGTCGATCGATCTGCAAGGTTACGGCCAATCCAGCCCAATCATCTGGGGCGACTCGGTGCTGGTCACGTCCGTCGATGGTGAGATGAAGGACAAATTGCTGGTCGCTTGCCACGACTTGGCCACCGGCGAGCGGCGCTGGCTGCACGAAGCGGCCGGGACGCAAAAGGTCAAGTCCAGCGAATACGTCAGCCGCGGCGCGCCGACGCCGGCGGTGGACAATGCCGGCGTCTACGCTTTCTTTGAAAGTGGCGACCTGATCGCGCTCGACCACGCCGGCAAATCGCGTTGGACACGTTCCCTCGTTAAGGACTACGGCGAGTTTCAAGGCAATCACGGTATCGGCACGTCGGTCGTCCAGACCAGCGATGCCATCATCCTGCTGATCGACCATGCCGGGCCTTCCTACCTGATCGCCTTCTCCAAGTCGACCGGTGAGACCTTGTGGAAGGTCGATCGAGAATCGCGGGTGTCGTGGAGTACTCCGTTGATTCTGTCTCCCCAGGACAAGGCCGCGGAAATCGTGCTGAGCTCCAACGGCCTGGTCGAGGGTTATCGCGCCGCCGATGGCCAGCGATTATGGTGGCTGGGCGATCTGAAGGGAAACACCGTCGCCTCGCCCACCGCGGGAGGCGGCTTTGTCGTGGTAGGATCGAGCGCGCCAGGCCAAAGCCTGGCCCTGCGTCGCGGCGAGGAAGGCGAACTGGGCGAATCCGCGGTGGTCTGGCGGACAGAGACCGCGACATCGTCCTTCGCTTCGCCGCTTGTCCATCAAGACTACGTCTACTTTGTCAGCAAGGCGGGCTTGGTGTTTTGCCTCGATGCCAAGACCGGCAAAGAACAATGGAACGCCCGCTTGGGCGGTTCGTGTTGGGCCTCACCTATCGGGGCGGACGAGCGGGTCTACTTCTTTTTAACGACGGGTGAAACGGTGGTCATGCGAGCCGGCGGCGGCGAACCAGTGGAATTGGCCCGCAATACCCTGCCCGACCTGGACAAGGTTTATGGCGTGGCCTTGGCCCCCCGGAAGATCATTGTCCGGGGTGGAAGCAAAATGGTGGCGATTCGGGCCGCCGATTAGCGCTTTCGACTCGGCATGTGTTGTCGATATAATGCCTCATTGATATCGCGATTTTTTTCGCGGGCCAATACTGCCCGCGCCAACGCTTGGAGCCTCTGCATGTCTCGCCTGTTGACGGTCTGCCTGTCGCTCGCGGTCTCCGCTTCGACTTCACTCGGTTTCGCCCATTTTCCTTGGATCGTATTGGACGGCGCGGAGGAACAAGCCAGCGTCTATTTCAGTGAATCGGCGGAACCGGATGATGCCGAGCATCTTAAGGATTTGGCCGGAGTGAAGATCAAGGCTTGGAACGACCGATCCGAGCCGAAGGAGTTTGAACCCCAAACTATTGAGGCCGCCCTGGTCGCTGAGGTTGGCCGGGCGCAAACAGTTTATCTGTCGCATCGATACCATAAGGTCAATCGCCGTGGCGAAAGCGTGTTGATGCAATACGAAGCCAAGGCCCACGCGTGGCCGTTGAGCGGTACTTGGACCGCCATTGGCAGTGGCAGCCAACTGCCGTTGGAGATCGCCGCCCGGCGGCTAGATCGGCAAGTTCAACTGAAGGTGCTGTTTCAGGGCAAGCCGTTGGCCCAAGCTCCTATCTACGTCTCTGGCGCGGGGCTCGACAGCCTGGAGGGGAAGACCGACAACGAAGGCAGTTTCCTCTGTCAGCCTACGGCCAACGGCCTGTTGGAGGTCCGAACTCGCCGCATGGCCGACGAGTCGGGCGAATATAACGGTCAAGAATACACATCCATTCGCCATTGGAGCACGCTGACCATGCCCGTGCATGCCGCCACGTTGAAATCGGTCTCGCACGAGCTTTCCCCGCTGCCGCACGGCATCACCAGTTTTGGCGCGGCGGTGGCCGGTGATTGGCTCTACCTGTATGGCGGCCAGATCGGTGGCGCGCACCACTATTGGCGCGAGGGCCAATCCCCCGACTTCATGCGGCTAAACCTGCGCGAAGAGAGCGCCTGGGAAAAACTCACGGGCGGGCCCCGTCGGACGGGTACGGCGCTGGTGGCGCACAAGGGGTTGCTGTACCGCGTGGGGGGCTTCGAGGCCCGCAATGATGAAAAGGATGACTCTGACTTGCACTCCATGCCCGATGTGGCCCGCTTCGACCCGGCGACGGGCGAGTGGTCGGCCATGCCCGATTTGCCGCTGGGCCGTTCCTCGCACGATGCCGCCGTGTTGGGCGATACGCTGTACGTGGTAGGGGGTTGGACGCTGGCCGGCAAAGGCAACAGCACCTGGCAGACCGATATGCTTTCGCTGGATCTGGCCGACAAGCAGGCGGCGTGGCAAAGTATCGACGTCCCCTTCCGCCGCCGCGCACTCTCCGCCGCCGCGCACGACGGCAAGTTGTACGTCATCGGCGGCATGCAAGAAGATGGCAACACCACAACCACCGTCAACGTCTACGATCCGCGAACCAAGGCCTGGAGCGATGCGCCGCCGCTGTTTGGCGCACCGTTGGAAGGCTTTGGCACCTCGGCCTTTGGCTGGGATGGAAAGTTGCGCGTCACAACCATGAGCGGTGCCATCCAGCAGCTTGCGGAAGACGGCCTAGCGTGGCAAGTCGCTGGGCAATTGCAACAAAGGCGGTTCTTTCACCGCATGTTGCCCATGCCTGGCAACCGCGGCGCGATCGTCGGCGGTGCCGATATGGAGACCGGCAAGGTGCTGGAGTTAGAAGTCATTGAAGCCATTGAGGGCAAGGACAATTCCAAGACCAACTCCGCCGCCGGGGCAGCGGGCCAGTAAGGCAGACAAGTAAGGGATGCCGGTGGTACTTGCGTTGCACGGCCCGTGGGAGGCGATTCCATCTTCGCTGCCCGCAGGGGCTTTTGGCGGCGCGCAGGGAAGGGTAGTATTGTCTGAATTGGCTGCGACCAAATTCGGCGGCCTTGGCGGCACTTCACTCCATCCTTAATCCTTCCCACTACCCACATGGCCACCACCGAAGACACCGATACCGGCGTGATCCAACATCGTGGCGAGGAACTTTCCAACGAGTACCGCCGCCGCCTGGCTGCCATTGAGCCGGCTTGCCTGCGGACGTTTACCCCGAGCATGGCGGTGATTGACCGCTCTGCCGGTTGCTACCATTGGACGCCGGAAGGCCGCATGCTGGCCGATTTTTCCTCCGGCGTGCTGGTTGCCAATCTGGGGCACAATCCGCACGGCTGGTGGAACCGAGTCTTGGGCTACATGGGGCTGGAAAGCCTCGCATCGGGCGGCCCCTTTGCCAAGGCCGTGCCGCTGACCGCTTACAACGCCGCCACTCCCATCGAGATCGAAGCCAGTGAGCGGCTGGTGTCGCTGATGCAGTCGCAGCCCGGCGGCAGCCGTTGCGAGCAGGTCATGTGGGCCGCCAGCGGCAGCGAGGCCATTCAAAAGGCATTGTGGGCTTCACTCGACCGCAATCCCGGCCAAGAGATGATCCTGGCCACGCGCCGCGGGTTTCACGGCAAGAAGGGCCTGGCGGGCGCTGTGACCGGCACCGAGCAAGACCCTCACCGCGACCCGCGGGTGCGATTTTTGAGCTTTCCGACCGATGAATGCCAGAACGTGGCCCGCCGCCGGCAACCGTTGGATCTGGGCAAGTATCAGGCTGAACTGCACAACTTGCACGCCGAGTTGGGCGGCAAAATATGCGCCCTGATTACCGAGCCTTACCTGGGGGGGGGCGGTTCGTTTCATCCGCAGAAGGAATACGTGCAACTGCTAGAGCGGTTTTGCCGCGAGCACGACATTATTTTCATTTTTGACGAGGTGCAGGCCAACTTTGGCCGCACCGGCTCGCTGTTTGCCTTTACCGAATATGGCGTCGAACCCGACATGGTGGTGCTGGGCAAGGGGTTGGGGAATGGCGTGGCGGTGAGCGCGGCCGTCGGACGGGCCGACCTGTTCGCCGCCATGCACTACGGAGAAGCCTCCGACACTTGGAGCGGCAACCCGCTCTCGATGGCGGCCGTGCTGGCCACGCTGGACGAGTTTGAATCGACCGACGCATTGGAGCATGCCAAAAAGCTGGCGGAAGTCCTGGAGCGCGGCCTGCTGCGGCTATGCGATACCGGCGTGATTGCCCACGTCCGGGGTGAAGGGACTGTGTGGGGTATCGAATGCGCACCGCTGGGCCAGCACTCCGCGGCCGACGTGGCCAACGCCTGCGTGGCCGCCTGCTACCAAGGGGACGCCTCCGGCCAGGCCATCCATCTGCTAGGTCCCCTGGCCGGCAAGGTGCTGCGCGTCAGCCCGCCCATCATCATGCCGTTGGACGAAGCCCAAACCTATCTCGATGCCATGCACCGCATTTTGCAGGACGTGGCAGCCAGGTTGAAGTAGCCCGTAGCCGCAAAGCTCCTGCTATGCCGGCTGGATTGGCGAGATCGTCCGGCATCCTAAACCAGATTGCCAAGTATGGATCCTCGTCCGGCAATTCAGCGGCATGGCGATAGCGATGTCGCCAGAAATTGACTCAACCTCCCAGCTAGCCTTCCCAGCCCGTGCGGGGTTCGCGCGAGAGGTGCTGGTTAGCCTCTTCATCGCCGGTGAACTGCTCTTGATCGGCGTTCCAAGAAAGCTTGCGTCCCAGGCGGTAGCCGATGTTGCCCAGGTGGCAAATGGTAGCCGAGCGGTGCCCCACTTCGGCTGGGCAAATGGTGGTGGCATCGCCGCGGATGGCGTCGAGCCAGTTCTTTTGATGGTCGTTCGAGGGGAGGACTCTCTTGGCATCTTCCGGCAACGGATCTTTCAGAACGGACTCTGGCTGGCTGGAAATGCTGCCGCGACTGACCAGGATTGTGCCATCGGTTCCCTCGAACACGCAGTCCGCCTTGGTCTCTCCCTCGAATTCGTTGTGGATCATCACCGTGCCGTTGGGGTAGATAAACTGAAGACCCTGGCCCGACTCCGGATTGGCGGGGGGCACAATCTCGCTGGGACCGCCGCGGTCCATGCCTAGCGCCCATTGGGCGATGTCGAAGTGATGCGCGCCCATGTCGGCCAGCCCGCCCCCGGCGAATTCCCGGTAGGCGCGCCACTGCGGGAAATGTCCATGCACCCCCTTGGGGCACAACACCTCGTTGTAACCGCGCTGGGGCGCGGGCCCCAGCCACATGTTCCAATTCGTGCCGGCGGGAATCTCTTGCGTGGGCAAATCACACGGCCTGGCCGGTCCGCCCACGCCAATGCGGACGGTCTTGACCTGCCCAATGCGGCCGTTCCATATCGCTTCGACGGCCCGCCGAAAGTGGCCTCCAAATTCGCTGCGTTGCTGGCTGCCGGTTTGGAACACGACCTTGGCGTTATCAACCGCTTCCACGATCTTCCGCCCTTCCGCCACGTTGTGCGTCAGGGGCTTTTCGCAGTAAATATGCTTGCCGGCCGCGGCGGCTTGAATACAAGGAATGGCATGCCAATGGTCGGGCGTGGCGATCAAAACCGCGTCGATCTCCTTCATCGCCAGCAGGTCGCGGAAATCACCACAGGTCCGCGGAGCCGCCGCGTTGCCCCCTTCTGAACGGTCGGCATATGCTTTTTGGACCATTTCGGCGGCGCTGTCGATCCGTTCCTGAACGACATCGCAAATCGCCACGACCTCGACATCGGGCCGGCCAAGCATCCGCCCCAAATGCCCGCGGCCCATGGTCCCCACGCCGATGAAGCCGATCGTGATCCGCTCGGACGGGGCAGCCCAGGCCTTGCCGGCCCAACTCCAAGGAACCAACGAGGCGGCGGCAGCCGATTGCAGCAGCGTACGGCGAGTCAGCATGGGATTGGTTCTCCGGAAAGGTACCGCGGTGATTGGCTGCTAGCCGCCAAAGGCGGCCCTGCGCAGGCCGACGAGCGAATCGCAGAAAGGCTTCGGCCGGCCAGCGTCGTCGAACAGGCCGCCGTGGGGAAATTCGTGCGGCACGCCATCGGCCAGCGAGTTCCAAAACACGCCTTGTACGGATGGCTTGGATAGCATCAGGCCGATCAAACGCTCGCCCCAAATTTGCTGGACCTTATCGCTCCAACCGCCGGGCAAGGCATTGCTCAAGGGAAGAACACCGCCGCGGGTTTGCGGACATTTGCCGTCGGCGCTGGGAACCGTGACAGCCGTATACAGCGGCAGCCCTAGCATGCTCCAATGGTCAAGCAAGCGATTGAAAGCCAACATGCTGCGCGGCAAGCAGCCGCCGGGCCGATAGCCCACGTTGAACTCCAGCCCCAACCCCGACAGGCCAATGCCAGCCCGGACAATGGCGTCGGCAAAGTCAAAGGGAGACAAGACCACGTCTTGACGCGACATGTATTCCGCCCAGGGCTGGTCGAAAAACAGCACGACGGGTGTCTGTGGATCAGCCCGCCGGACGGTTTCTATGGAGAGAACCGTCAGCCGCAGGCGTTCCTCCTCGCTGAGGGACAATGAGTCGCTCAGGTTGACCCGCGCGGCGCATTGCCAGACATCCACCTTGCCGCGGTACCGCAGCACGGTACGCTCAACATGTTGCGTGACAAATTGCACAAGCTGGTCGAAATTGCCTTCCCATAGGCAGAGCCAGTTGGGAAGCGCCTGGTCGTCCATCTTCAACAAAGGGCCGCCGCAAATGCGCAGGCCCGCCGCGCGGCACCAATCGACTTGCTGGTCGTAAAAACCCCAGTTGAGTTCTTCCTCGACTTGTTCGATGTCGCGCCAGTTGAACTGCACGATTGCCGCCGTGCCGACGGCGCGGGCCAAGGTCTGGGCGTTCTCCGTCAGCGGGGCCGAATCGAGGCGAACGCCAAACATGCGGTCTTGGTTGCCGGGCGACTGCCGCCGCGCGGCCAGCGCCTGGTCGATAAAGCATTTGACGACTTCAATGCCGCCCGACACGGCATGTTGTATCGCTCGTTCCGCGTGGCCTGTCGCCGTGGCGGGATCTTGCTGATTGGTAACAGCAGCGGCCAATTGCATCACGGCGGAGTGGACGCGCGAACGCAACGATTCCGGGACGGCCATGCCCGCCGATTGCCACTCAAAAAGCTGGTTGCGCAACAGGTTGATCGTGCCGCGGGCCAGCTCCTCCGGCAACTGGTACGGCTTGGTCCGCGTCATCAACGCGGCCGTGGAGTGATACTGCAATCCATAGCCCTCGACATTCCAAGGGACATAGACATTGCCGGAGTCAGCCACGGCCCGATCGATCTGCAGCGTACCCCCTTGGAAAGAAATGCGGCTGCGCCAAGGGTTAAGGTCTGGCCCGGCGATGTAGGCCCATTGGGCCTCGTCGCGGCCTAGCCGCTCTGGCGGATGAACCAGGAATCTCATCGCGCCCATGGAATTGCGACCTGTAGGAAATCGGCAAGCGCTCTTCACGCGATGGCCGGCCCCTCCGCGAGGGGTGGTCAAGTACACACGATGTCCGAGTCTAACCCCCAGCGGCGCAACGATCAAGGCATCGTCGCCGGCCAGGCCGCGGCCCTAATTCCCAGGCCGAGAAGCCGGTTTAAACCTTGGCCTCCAGCCAGCCGCCCTGACGCAGGCGCAGCATGACCAGGCCGCCGCGCACGGTCAGATCCGCAACGACGGCAAACCATGCACCGTCGACTCCAAATTTCCACGCATAGGCCAACAGCCAGACCATGGGCAGTCGAATACCCAGCAAACCGATAAAATTGACCGCCAGCGGCCAGCGCGTATCGCCAGCACCGCGAAAGCCGCCATTCAAGATCGACACGGTGGCGAAGCCCGGCATGCTAAAGGCCAAGATGCGCAACAACTGGCTGGCGGCCAAAGAGACCGGCTCGTGTTCGGCGCGTACGAACAATCGCGGCAAGGGATCGGCGAAGACAAAAAACACCAGGCCGGCCAGCGTCATGAAGCCCGTCCCCCATAGCCAACACTTGCGGACGCTGTCGCGCGCCAGGTGCGGCTGCCTGGCGCCCAAGTGCTGCCCGGCCAGGGTAGCAGCCACATAATGAAACGCCACCGCCGGCGGGTAGCACAGCGACTCCACGCGCAGCGCCACGCCATGCGCGGCCGTGGCCAACTCGCCCAGGCCATTGATCATGGACACAAAGCCGAAATGGCAAATCATGACACCGGCCTGGTCCAATCCACCGGGCAAGCCAATCTTCAGCAGCCTGTGGATCAGCTCGCGGTCGGGGCGAAACAGGGCCAGCGACCAACGCAAACCACCCTGGCCCACGGCAAACAGGGCGATGACCAGCAATCCACCGGTGATGTGGCCGCAGGCCGTGGCCATCGCCAGCCCGCGCCAGCCAAGCCCCCATTGCCGCATGAGGAGCAAGGCGGCCACGGTATTGACGACATTGACGCCCGCCATGACCAGCAAGCCAGACCCCATGCGGCCCGCCCCCCGCAGGCAAGCCACGCCGACCACTTCCACCATGAGCAAAGGCACGGACCACAAGACAATGTTCAGGAATTCCACTGTCAGGTCGGCCGACTCCCCCTGCATTTGCAGCACCCGCACCAAATGTCGGCCGCCTAGCGACAAACCGAGTGTCACGGCCGCCATCAGCACGGCACCGATCAGCAGCGATTGGTGCAACACGCGGTTCGCGGCTAGCCGGTCGCCGGCACCCACGAAACGGGCGGTCATGGCCGTGGCACCGATGGCTACCGCGGCAAACAAGGTCGGCAGCATCCACAGCAAGTATTGCAGCAACCCCATCGCCGCCAGATGCTGCTGCTGGAGGTACCTTCCCGTCAAAAAGAAGTCGGTCAGGCCCACCAGCATCGTCAGCGTCTGCTCGATCAGCACGGGCGTGGCCAATCGCCACAACGACGGAATCTGATGGTTTTCGCCCGATTCGTCGGTATTCAAGATCGTGGTTGCTGGGTAACGGGAGAAAACAGACTGCCGGGCATAAAACCTTCAATTCGTTTCGATTTACGCTCGGCGACAAGGCGTCGAGCGGAAACCGGCACAGCACGCCATCGTGCTAAAACCGTAGCCGCCGGATTCGGTGGGCGGGGCAGTCCTAGCCCGTTCCGGACCTCTTTTCTCTGCGTCGGTGCCTTTTTCGCGGCGCAAAACGGGCCACACTTGTCAGCAACGTGCCACTTGAGGGATTGTAGCAGCCGCTTGGAATTGGGGTCAGACCCTTTGTACCGCTGCTGGCCACGGCGATCATCAGCGTTGCATCTTGATGGCTTCACGCCGATCGATTGGTGCCTTGTTTTTCGATCCGAAGGCCAACAAGCGGAGCGCGGTGCGGGTCCACTTGTGGGCAAAGCTCTTGCTTTGCCGGCCTGATGCGCGGGTGTCGGTTATTGCCTCTGAGCGGGCTCGATGGGCATGGATTGTCCATGACAGTGATTCCCTATACCCAACGCCTCTCCAGGAATGCCGGGCAAGGGCACCGCCGTTGTGGGTAATGCGACGGTTCGGCCGCTCCGGCGGACTTCTCCGCCCGTCACCGTTGGGGATGAAGTAGGTGTCCGGCGACAGCGGCCCCGCGGGTGGGCTCCATTCCATGGAGATCTTTCCTCACGTTCATCAAGCCCACGCTTGTGAATTGGGCCAACCGAGCAACCCCAACCCGCAGGCGGCCTGAGTTGCCATGACCGTTGAACTCAACCGCCAAAAACCGTAACATGTGCTTCACAAATAGGTTGCGCCATACGCGCCGCCACGGTGGCTTGATGCTCGGATTATGGGTGTCCCTGATTGCCCTCTGTTTGCCGTCGGCCATCCGTATGTTTGCCCGGCGCAGCGTCCGGGCCTTGGGTGGCGAGAACTCGCGCGGACAAGTCCCAAATGTCGTCGTTGTCAGCAGGGCAGTCGGTCGTTTCCGACAATCTCTGGCGGGATTCAGGCACCATTGTGGACAGGATGATCAACTTCAATTCTGGCATGAACGGCCACCCGGGGTTACGCTTTAGTGACGGAAATCGATTTCTCGGAACGTCGCGTCATGCTCGTTCGCTGTCCACACTGCCGCAATCCCATCGAATTGACCGAGGATGGTGCGCTGACTGAAGTGAGCTGTCCAACGTGTGGCAGCAGTTTCAGCCTGATCGGTACCGACTCGACGGCGAGTCATCAGCCGGCACCATCGGCAACTCTGGGGCGTTTCACGCTTGTCAAGCAACTGGGCATGGGGGCCTTCGGTACGGTCTGGAAATCTCACGACAACGAACTCGATCGTTTCGTCGCGATCAAGATTCCCCGCCACGCACAACTCGATTCAGCTGAAGCGGCAAAATTCTTGCGTGAAGCCCGCACGGCCGCTCAGTTGAAACATCCCAATATCGTTAGCGTTCATGAAGTCGGGCGCGAAGGTGGCACGATTTACATCGTCAGCGATCTTGTGGATGGCGTAACTCTGACTGACTGGCTCACAGGTCAACGGCCGGATCCCCGGGAAGCCGCGGCCTTGTGCGCGAAATTGGCCAACGCCTTACATCACGCACACGAGCACGGGGTCGTGCATCGCGATCTGAAGCCCGGCAACATCATGCTGGACCGGAACAACGAACCGCACATCATGGATTTCGGGCTCGCCAAGCGGGAGGCAAGTGAGATCACCGTGACGATGGATGGTCAGATTCTCGGAACCCCCGCTTACATGTCTCCTGAACAGGCCAACGGAGAGGGCCGGCACGTGAATCGCAGGGCTGACATCTTTTCCCTCGGCGTGATTCTGTTCGAACTCTTGACCGGAGAACGTCCATTTCGGGGCAATGCTCGCATGCTGGTCCATCAACTCCTCACTGAGGACGCACCTAGTCCTTAAACAAGCGAGTCGTGGTGGCCGTTTGCTGGATTGCCTCGGCGCGTGAGGATTCGCCGCGGCGTTTGGGTGGGGGGCGCCGGGAGAAAGGAATCGAGTTGTGGGTTGAGCATGAGGAGTTGGGGTTGAGGGTCGCGGCGGACCGGGGCGTCCGGGCTCCGCTTGTTTTAGGGCGAGTCGCGTGTCGGCCGCTCGACGCACGACCGCCGTGGCATCAACACCGCATCGCGGCCACTCGGCGACGCGAGCTGGCGGCTACGGCGCTTGGCCGCTGGAACTGGTCCAAA
>JBFWUW010000125.1:0-12038 GCA_050247075.1 Pirellulales bacterium
TCCAGGCGGTGGAAGACCCCAAGATCGCCGATCCGTTCGAGCGGAAGGTGCGCGCCATGGCCGCCGATGGTGCCATATCCGCCGCCGTGGCCAAGGAATTGCTGGCCGCCCACCGTGAGTTTCAACCCAAAAGGAACATCAAATGAATGAGCCGTGGTTCAACGCCGCATACTTCGCCTGGATTCCCGGTACCTTGCTGGGCGTATGTGGCGGGTTATGGGGAACACTTGTGGGAGTTCTGGGACCGATGGGAAAGGGCAAGTCATGGATGATAGCGATGGGCTGGGGCATGCTGGCCGCTTGCGCGGTACTGTTGCTGGCCGGTTTGGCTGCATTGTTGGCTGGGCAGCCATATGGCATCTGGTATGGCCTGGGATTCCCAGGGCTGTTGGGCCTGTTCATCGTTGGCGGACTGCTGCCGGTTGTCAAAAAGACCTATCAGCTAGCCGAGCAACGGCGGATGAACGCCCAAGATCTGTAGCCGCCATTGACCTGTCGCGGCTTTCCTGGACGAGAGATATTTTCGTTGCCATACTGCTGGGGGATGGGTAAAATCCCGGAAGTTTAGCTTGAAGGCGTTACGCATCGGGTCCATCCGAACCAGTGTGCGGTATGCAGACGATACCACCCAGCGACGACTCCGCGCGCACCGTTTTCAATACGAACGCGTCTGCTGCCGCGGATCCCTCTACTACCAGAGCAACACACGCTGCGCCGCCGGCCCCTCACGCGGATACGGAGGAGGTTCTGCAATCGCGAGATCACCAAACCGATGAGGTGAAAGACGGGCCTCTGCCAACCGCTTCGCGGGTGGTTGGCAATAATAACACCACGGAATACCACCCATCCGATACCGACGTCGCCACCGATGGCCGGCGGCAACCGCCGGCGACCGATAAAATTGGCAAGTACGAACTTGTCAGGCAGCTAGGCCAAGGGGCGTTTGGCGCGGTCTATCTGGCCAGACATCCAGAGTTAGACCGCCTGGTGGCCATCAAGCATTTGCGGCGGCATGCCGAGTTATCGTCGAAGGAAGAGGCTAATTTCATTGCCGAGGCCCGCAATGCCGTGGCGGTCAAACAACCCCGCGTCGTCGAGGTGTACGACGCGGGCCGCTGCGACGTGTACGGCGTGTACATCGTCATGGAATATGTGGAGGGCCAGACGCTGGCTCAACGCTTGCAGCAAGGCACCTTGAGCGTGCCAGAGACGGTGCGGATTTGCCTGCAAATCGCGGAAGCCCTGGCGCAGACGCACCGCCCGGGCTACGTCCATCGCGATCTTAAACCGGCCAACGTGTTGCTGGATGCCAACGGCAATGCCAAGGTCTGCGATTTCGGACTGGCCATCAGCGAAACAGACCGCCGCGACAGACGCCAAGACTTTAGCGGCACGCGGGTCTACATGTCGCCCGAGCAACTGCGCGGCCATTGCCACCTGCTGGACGGCCGCAGCGATTTGTGGAGCCTGGCCGTTATCATGTACGAGTGCCTGACGGGCAAGCGTCCGTTTCGCGGCGACAGCATGGCCGAGGTACTGGAAGACATCGAGACACGCGACCCCGCGCCGATGTCGCAGTCCGTCGATGTTCCCGAGGAATTGCAGTCCTTGTTCCGTCGCTGCACGCGGCTAGACCCCTCGCAGCGGCTAGATTCGGCGGCCGAGTTCATCAAGGCGTTGAAGCAAGTCGGCCAGCCGATGCCGTCACCCGTTCCGCCAGGGCTTGCCCCGGCCGGGACGCCCGTGCGTCGTGGATTGCCTCTAGGGGCCGCGGCGTTGGCCTTGCTGGTGATCGGCTTGCTTTCCTGGATGGGATGGCTGACATTGCGCGGCTTAAGCGTCGCCCACACCGAAGGAGCGGTCAATCCGCTGCCGACGGCCAGCGCGGTTCCGCGTGATCCGTTCGGCACGGTAGATCTGTTCGCCAAGCCGCCAAGGCCGGTCGTGTTCTCGCACTTCCAAAAAGAGTGCCATTACGGCTATATGCCAGAGGCGAGAAAGCTGCGGGTCTGTGCCTACGATTGGTCGCTATTTTCCTGCGGCGACCATGCGGGCGACATGCAACTGGATACGTGCGTGGAGCATGGCAAGTCGCCTTCCACAACCGGCTTGTTTTGGGGCCTGCACAAAGTCGTGGCAGCCGACGATTCCATCGAGACATCGTGCCTGGCGTTAGTGCTTCGTCCCGCCGACATCGCGCTGGGTTTCCGCAACGAAGCGCGACTGTATTCCCTACAAATCAAAATTCACCCCGTTATCGGGCCGATGATTACGACCCATAACCGTTGCGGCGTACCGATGGAAGTGGATTGGAATAGGCCGGTTAGTTTGCGCGTTCGCATTGAAGGGGGCCGGCCGACCGATGTATCCGTCCAAGGAAAGGAACTTGAGCGGCTGGACAAGAGCGAGACGATTGCCTGGGAAGATTACGCGGGGGGCGAGTGTGGCGTTAGTTTTCAGCAATACGAAGCGACGTTTACGCGACTTTTTCAACAATTTTGAAATAGGGAGACTGAGAGATGGCGAAGCAAATGACAGTGACGAACACCCTCGATTTGGACGGCCAAATTGAGGACGTGATGCAAATGGTCTACTGCCATTTTACGTCGGTTGTCACACTAGATCCTGGCTGGACAATAAATACCGCGAGCGCAAAACTGTACGATCCGACTGGTTTGTTGCGGGCAAACATGACTCTGTACACCCAAGTAGGGCACGTTTACACGTTCAAGGCTGATATCATGGCACCGAACAGGGTCCAATTGCCTGTAGGCATATGGCGATCAACGGCAGACTGCTCGATTGCCGTGACGTTCGAGGGAACTAAGGACGTCGAGTAAAAAGTGCAGTCGACCATCCCGTCCCGCGTCTCCATCCGTTCGATCATCCGAACTAGGTATCGGATGATCGAGCTTTCTTCAGAAAGGCCGAAGAGGAATTTGGCGACTAACTTGCAGGCCATCCATTCTTCACCTAGCTGCCGGCAGTGAGCGAATTCACTGCTAGCCATCAGTAGGGCGGCAGTATGCGCCGCAGGCCATGCGACAAGACGATGGCCGCGAAGAAAACGTTTCTTGCCATCAACGCAACGGCTGAGAGCCGCGGGGGAATACCGGTTCGTCGCGAGTCGCGAGAGCCGTGCAGCCGGCTTGCCAATTCATGCATCCAGTCAACGGTGCGAGGCCATTCCCATAGCCCGTGCAGCCACTCCTGGGGAATGCCCGCCCGGCCCACGCCGCAGCCCATAATCCCGCCAACGATGGCCGCCGTGCTGTCGGTGTCGCCGCCACACTTGATAATTTCGATCACGCCGAGGCGAAACTGACCCTGGTTGCGCAGCCAGGCATGCAAAGCCACGGGCACGGTGTGATAGACATAGCCCGACACTCCCTGTTGCAAGCCCAATGAACTTGCGAATTGGGCGGTTGGCTCATTGCCTTCCACGCTCTCCACCGCGCGGTCTAGCAGGGCGTGCAGTTCATTGGTGCCGGTATCTTGCAGTTGTTCATGCAGCAAGCCCAAGTATTCCCTGGCCGCTACCTTTGATGACCGGCTAGCCAACCATGCGGCCAAGGCGACCGCGAAAGCGCCATACTCGGCCTTGGGGTCGGTATGTGTGACCCGTGTCGATGTTCGGACTATTTGTTTCAGTAGGCCAAGATCGTCGATTGCCGCTCCTAGGATCGCACTTCGCATGGCAGGCCCATTACCGGCCGAATAGACACCGCTTTGCCATGGGGAATATCCGCACCACAGCTTGAGCGTTGCTTTCAAAGTGGCCCAGCCAATACCGGCCGGCAACCCTAGCAGCCACCGGCGAAGCCGACTGGCGAATTCGCGGGCAACGGCATCGGGATCGTCTCCCGCCGCCAGCAACGATTCGGCCGCCATGCAGGTATGCTCGGTATCATCCGAGACCATGCCGCGCCCTGGGAGCAAACGGTACCTATCAGGTTCGCCAAACAGGCGGCGGCCTCTGCGCGGCGATAAGCCTTCGTAGGGCAATCCCAACGCATCACCCACCGCGGTTCCCAAGACGCAGCCGATGACCGCCTGGCGGTTGCTCACAATTGCTTCATCGCGGCGATGATATCCAAGATTGCCTTCTTACCGTCGGCAAAGAAAATCTGCGCGTTGTCCGCCACGAACAGCGGGTTGTGGATTCCCGCGAAGCCGGGACTAAGGCTGCGTTTGACGACGATCACGCTGCGGGCTTTATCCACGTCCAGGATCGGCATGCCGGCGATCGGGCTGGCTGGGTCTGTGCGGGCCATGGGGTTTACCACGTCGTTGGCACCGATGACGATGGCCACGTCGGTTTGCGCGAAGGAGGGGTTAATGTCATCCATTTCCTTCAATTGGTCGTAGGAAATATCGGCCTCGGCCAGCAATACGTTCATGTGGCCCGGCATGCGGCCGGCGACCGGATGGATGGCAAACTCCACTTTGCAGCCGCGGGCGTCGAGCATGTCAGCCAGATCGCGAACGACATGCTGCGCCTGCGAGACGGCCAGACCATAACCCGGCACGATCACCACGCTGCGGGCGGAATCGAGCAGCAGGGCGATTTCGTCGGCGGAGGTCGATTTGACGCGGCCGGTGTAAAAGTCGTCGCCCGCCGCCCCTTCGGCGGCCCCACCCATGACGCCAAACAACACATTGGCCAGCGAACGGTTCATGGCCTTGCACATGATCTTACACAGAATAATGCCCGACATGCCGACCAGCGAACCGCTGATAATCAGCGCGGTATTGTTGAGGACAAAGCCCGTGGCACACGCCGCCAGCCCCGAGTACGAGTTGAGCAGGCAGATCACGACCGGCATGTCGGCCCCGCCAATTGGCAGCACCAGTGAGATACCCAGCACCGAGGCCACCGCCACCAGCAGCCAATACAGGCTTTGGCTGCCGGGATTGTTGAGCGCCAACAAGATCAGCACCACGCAAACCGCCGCCAGTACCGCATTGAAAGCCTGTTGCCCGCGGAACGTGACCGGCTTGGCGGGGAGCAGCCACTCTTGCAGCTTGTCGGCAGCCACCAGGCTTCCCCAAAATGTCACCGCGCCGATCAAGCCCGAGGCCGCCGTGGCCAAGGCGGCCTCGGGCGAAGGGGTAAAACCCCGGTCGAGTACATCAACCAGTTCGGCACCCGCCACCAGCACGCTGGCCCCGCCGCCGAATCCGTTCAACACGCCGACCATTTGCGGCATGCCGGTCATTGGCACGCGCCGAGCCATCCAGGCCCCCAAGGCCCCGCCGACGACCATGCCCGCCACGATCGAGCCGTAACTGACAATATTGGCATTGAACAACGTGGCGATAATGGCAATCAACATGCCCATCGCCCCCAAAATATTGCCACGAACGGCGGTGCGCGGTTTCGCCAACCCCTTAAAGCAAAGGATGAACAGCACGGAAGCTGTCAGGTACGCGAGATTTATGGCGTTTTCGCGCATGAATGTGGATTAGAGTTTTCAGTTTTCAGTTTTCAGTACTCGGTTTTCAGGCGGCAGCGGTCAGCTTGATGGGAATGACTGACAACTGATAACTTCCTCAGTCCCTAGAGCGAAACATCGCCAACATCCTATTCGTCACCATAAACCCGCCGACGCAATTGACCGTGGCGAAGACGACTGCCACGAAGCCCAGCGCGGTCGAGAGCCAGGGGGTGGTCCCGGAGGCGATTAGCGCGCCGACAATGGTGATGCCGCTGACCGCGTTGGAACCCGACATCAGCGGCGTGTGCAGCAGCGGCGGAACGCGATTGATCACGTCGGTTCCCACGAACATGGCCAGGACAAACACCGTTAACAACAGCACCAGCAGCCCCGGCGGCAGGCTGTGCGGTTCCTTGGCCACGGCTTCCACCGCCTTTTGGGCGTCTGCCAGCAACGGCACCAGCCCCAGACAGAATAAGGTCATTCCTGGCCTCCGTTGGTGGAGCGGACAGATTCGAGCCGCTCGCGAACTCTGGGATGCAAAATCTGGCCGTCGCGGCAAACTAAGGTCTCGCGGGTGATTTCGTCGTTCATGTCCCAAACAAACTGGCCATCCTTGGTCAGATGTATCAACAGCGCTGTCAGATTCTTGGAATAGAGCTGGCTAGCATGATAGGGAATTTCGGCCGGCAGATTCGTTGGCCCGAGGATTGTCACTCCATGTTCCACGACCGTCTGGCCCGGCTGGGTCAGATCGCAATTGCCTCCCCGTTCGGCCGCCAGATCGACAATCACCGAGCCGGGCTGCATCTGGGCGACCATCTCGGCGGTTACCAGGATCGGAGCGCGTTTTCCGGGGATAGCGGCAGTGGTCAAGACGACATCGCTATCGGCCACCACGCGAGCGTTCAGTTCTCGTTGGCGGCGGTAGAAGTCTTCGTCCATCGCCTTGGCGTAACCGCCAGCGGCCTCAGCCTCGTTGGTGGCCAGTGGCAGTTCAATGAATCGGGCACCCAGGCTTTCAACTTGTTCCTTGACGGCTGGCCGTACATCATTGGCGGTCACCACGGCTCCCAGCCGCCGCGAAGTGGCAATCGCCTGCAAGCCTGCCACGCCCGCCCCCATCACGAATACCTTGGCCGGCACGATCGTACCGGCGGCGGTGGTCAACATGGGAAAGAGCCGCGGCAACGCGGTTGCCGCCAACAGCACCGCGCGATAACCGGCGATCGTAGCCATGGAAGAGAGTGCGTCCATGGTCTGCGCTCGAGAAATTCGCGGCACGAGTTCCATCGCCAGCAGCGTGCAGCCGCGCGAAGCCAATTCTTCCGCGGCTTGAGGCTCAGCCAACGGTTCGCAGAAGCCAATTACGGTTTGACCCGCCCGCAGTAGATCCAAATCTTGCCGGCCCGCCGCCAGATTGGCCCCTAGCGCCCGCACGCACAGCAAGATGTCGGCGGCGAACACCTCGGCCCGGGTGTCGATCTTGGCCCCCTTGTCGCGATACGCGTCGTCGCTAAAGCCAGCACTGCCGCCGGCTCCTTTTTCCACGACCACGTCCAATTTGGCCTTGGTCAACGCGGACACCAGCGCCGGCACCAGCGCCACGCGGCGTTCGCCAGGGTAAGTTTCGCGTGGTACGCCAACGATCATTCGGTTTCCAGCCGGGAAAATCCATCACCAGGTGCCTGCTTGTCACGCAGGGATTGTGGCAGAAATCGAGGCCGCTGCAAACCCTCCGCCGGCAACAGTTCTCTACGGTAAAGCCATGTCAAAACCGTGCATTGGCTGGCCGCCGCTCCTTGTCCGTGGGGAGTGTCAGACCTAGACTGGGGTAAAGCAGTTGGAAATCCTTGCTTGAACGATGGGCCCGCCCATGGACGACAAACCCAATGAGGGCGTCGAGCCAGAAGAAACAGAAGACGACGAACCCCAAGACGATATGGCCGACGACGGATTTGACGACGACATCTATCGCGATCACATCATGGATCACTATGAAGATCCGTACCATCGCGGCCGTTGTCCCCATTTGACCCACGCCAACGAGGGAGATAACCCGCTGTGTGGCGATAACGTCCATATCGAGCTGCGGGTGAATGATCGTCACGAAGTGGAAGAGGCCTGGTTCGATGGCGAAGGCTGCTGCATCAGCCAGGCGTCGGCCTCGATGTTGATTGAGGAGATCGAAGGCAAGACGGTCGAGCAGGTCAAGCAGTTCTCGGCCAACGATATGCTCAAACTGTTTGGTGCCAAATTGACTCCAAACCGGCAAAAGTGCTGCCTGCTATCGTGGCGCGTGGTGCAAGGAGCTATTTTTTCGCCCGCGGGCGACGACAAAAAGACCGGCGGCGACGGCCCCGGATAACCCCCACGGACTATGGCCACGCTCGAAACCATCACGCCCCTCGACCCCGACAGGCTGCGGCTCGATTTTCCAATTTTGTCGACCAAGGTTCATGGCGACGTGCCGCTGGTCTACTTGGATAACGCCGCCACCACGCAGCATCCGCGGCAAGTCATTCAAGCGCTGGTCGATACTTACGAACGGCACTACGCCAACGTCCATCGCGGCATTCACTGGCTCAGCGAGCAAAGCACCGACCTGTACTCGATCGCCCGCGAGAAGGTGCGGGCGTTTCTGAATGCTCCTTCGGTTGACGAAGTGATTTTTACCCGCGGCGCGACGGAGGGGATCAACCTGGTGGCGCGCAGTTGGGGCGATGCCAACCTCAAGCCGGGCGACGAAATCTTGCTGACCGAGATGGAACACCACTCCAACCTCGTCCCCTGGCAACAGCTTGCCGAGCGAACCGGGGCCATCTTGCGGTACATTCCCATTACCGACGATGGACTGCTCGATCTGGGTCAGTTGCCGGCATTGCTCACCGCGAAGACCCGGCTCGTCGCGGTGACGGCAGTTTCCAACGTGCTCGGCACGATCAATCCCTTGGAGCAGATCATAGCGGCGGCGCATGCGGTGGGTGCGTTGGTGCTGGTCGATGCGGCACAAGGGGTGCCGCATTTGGCTTACGATGTCCAATCGCTGGGGGCGGATTTCTTTGCCTTCAGCGGACACAAAATGTTGGGGCCGTCGGGCGTTGGCGTGTTGTGGGGGCGCAGCGAGTTGTTGGACTCCATGCCGCCGTTCATGGGGGGCGGCAGCATGATCAGCCGCGTGCGGCTGGATGGTTTTGAATCGGCCGACTGTCCCGCCAAGTTCGAAGCGGGCACCCCGCCGATTGTGCCAGCCATTGGGCTGGGGGCGGCGATCGACTATTTGCAACAAGTCGGATTACCGGCCATTCACCAGCACGAGCAGCAGTTGACGCTGCGCGCCCACGAAGTACTTTCGGCACTGGGGGGCATTACGTTCCTTGGGCCGTCACCAGAGCAAAAGAGCGGCATTGTCAGCTTCACCGTCGATAAAGTTCACGCGCACGATGTGGCCGCCCGGCTCGACCGCCGCGGAATCGCCGTGCGGGCCGGCCACCATTGCACCATGCCTCTGCACAAACGGCTGGGAATAGCCGCCAGCAGCCGCGCCAGTTTTTACCTCTACAACACCATGGCCGAGGTCGATCTGTTGGGCGAGGCCGTCGCCGAGGCACAAAAATTCTTCCGCCGAAAATAGCCCAGCCTAATCCGCAAAGGCCGAACATGCGAAATCCCGTTTGCCGTCTGGTGCTGCTAGCGGCCTGTTTGCCGAGTTTGACAGGCAACGGCGCGGAACCGCCCCCTTCGGCTGACAAAGTCGCCGCTGAAATGAAACGGGCCGCCGAGTTCTACCGAACGCGGGTCGCCACACATGGTGGTTATGTCTACTACTATTCACCCGATCTGAAGCGACGGATGGGCGAAGGTGTGGCTTCGGCCGATCAAATTTGGGTCCAACCTCCGGGAACCCCCACCGTTGGGCTGGCATATCTGGCGGCCTGGACAGCGACCAAAGATGCCTGGTATCTCGAAGCAGCTACCGAAACTGCCCGCGCTTTGGCCTTTGGCCAACTTAAGTCGGGCGGCTGGACCAACTGCATCGACTTCGACCGCCGTGGATCGCTGCTGGCCGACTACAAAAATGGCCAAGGCCGAGGCAAGAATAATTCCACGCTCGATGACAATATTTCTCAAAGCGCGTTGATTTGCCTGATGCGGGTTGACCAGGCCCTCGATTTCAAGGATGCGGAGATCCACGCGGCGGCCAGCTCTGCCCTCGACGCGCTATTGGCCGCGCAGTTTGCCAATGGCGGCTTTCCGCAAGTGTGGACTGGTCCGGTCGAAGATCGGCCTGTCGTGCCGGCTAAATACCCGGACTACGACTGGCGGACGGAAAACCGCATCAAAGCCTACTGGACCATGTACACGTTAAACGATGGCCTGGCTGGCGATGTCGCCCAGACGTTGATCGCCGCGCACGAAATCTACCAAGATGGCCGGGCCGAGAAGGCCCTCCAAGAGTTGGGAGATTTTCTGGTCTTGGCCCAAATGCCCGACCCGCAACCAGCCTGGGCACAGCAGTACGATGTTGAGATGCGGCCCATTTGGGCCCGCAAGTTTGAGCCCCCCGCCATCGCCGGACGGGAATCGCAAGATGCCATCGCCGCGCTGCTGCTTATCTATCGTCAAACCGGGGATGCCAAATACCTACAGCCGATTCCCCGCGCGATCGAATACCTGCGCAAGTCTCTCCTGGCCGATGGCCGGCTGGCCCGTTACTACGAACTGCAAACCAACCGCCCGTTGTACATGACCTCCAAATACGTACTAACTTACGACGACGCGGACGTGCCCAGGCACTACGGCTGGAAGGGCGACTCTCGACTCGATAACCTCAATCGGCAATATCAAAGCCTTTCCAGCGGAAAAGCCGAAACCGCCACATCGTCGAGCAAATCCAATCAGACTCGCCAGGTCGGGGACATCCTGGCGGCGCTCGACAGCCAAGGTCGTTGGCTGAGCACCTACGACGGTTCCCCCATGGTCGGGCAGCCAAAATTCCGACCGGATGAGCAGTATCTTTCCAGCGAGGTCTTCAGCCGCAATCTAACGGTGCTGAGCGAGTTTCTGGCGTCGCAACGGTAGAATCTGGTTCGATCCGACTCCCCCCAGGAAAATTAGGCATGCCCTTCACTGGCGCACATGCACTTCTGCACATGCTGGCGCAATTGGGCGTTCGGCATATTTTTGGCAATCCGGGAACGACCGAATTGCCCTTGATGGATGCGCTGTGCGATGAGCCGCGTTTGGAATACATCTTGGGCTTGCAGGAAGTCCCCGTGATGGCGATGGCCGATGGCTATGCCATGGCGTCGCGTTCGTTGGGCGTGGTCAACCTGCACGTAAGTTGCGGGCTGGGGAACGCGATGGGCATGTTGTACAACGCCTTTCGCGAGGGAACGCCCCTCTTGGTCACGGCCGGCCAACAAGACCGGCGGCTGCGATTTGAAGAGCCGATTTTGGGGGGAGACATGTTGGCGGTGGCGCGGCCTTGGACAAAATGGTCGGTTGAAGTGGAACGGCTTGAGGATCTCCCCTCGGCCGTGCGCCGCGCTGTGCAAACGGCGCTTACGCCGCCAACGGGGCCCGTCTTTCTCTCGCTGCCGATGGACCTGCAGGCCGCCGATGCCGTGCATCTAGACCTGACGACGCCCCAACTGCCCGATGCCCGCGTGCGGCCCCCCGTCGCCGCGATGCGCCGCGCAGCCCAGGTTTTGGCATCCGCCCGCAACCCCGGCATATTGTCGGGTAGCCGTACGGTAGAGTCCGACGCCGTGGCGGAACTTGTTCGCGTAGCCGAACGCTTGGGCGCGCCTGTCATGGCGGAGTCGGGCACGACACACGGCCGGCTGGCCTTCGCGGCCGATCATCCGCTTTCGGCAACAGGTTTGCCGTTATGGTCGCCGGAAGTACGCAAACGGCTAGAGGAGTTCGACGTACTGCTGGTGGTAGGCATGGACCTGCTGCGGCAATACGTCTATTTCGAACCATCGCGGGCCATTCCCGAACATATTCGCCTGGTGCAGTTAGACCAGGATCCTTGGCAATTGGGCAAGAATTACCCGGTGGAAGTGGGGCTAATCGGCGATCCCAAGTCTGGTTTGGCTGAACTAGCGGATTTGTTGGACGCGTCCATGACACCGGCGGAGCAAACGGCGGCGGAAGAACGCGGGCGGGCGCGGATCGAGGCGCATGGCCGCACCCGCGCGGCGTTAGCGGCGGCGGCCGAGCGCGAACGCGACGTCCGCCCTGCTACCCCCTTGGCTGTGATGAGCGCCTTAGCGGGGATTCTGCCCGACGACGTCGCGGTGGTGGAAGAAGCAGTGACCACTACCAACGCCTATTTAGAACGCCTGGCAGCCTTGCGCAATACCACGGGCTACTTTGGGCACCGAGGCTGGGCCTTGGGTTGGGGACTGGGTTGCGCGCTGGGAGTCAAACTGGCTTGGCCCCGGCGGCCCGTGCTGGCGGTTTTAGGGGACGGAGCCTCTCTATATGGCATACAAGGGCTATGGACAGCCGCCCGCTACCAGATTCCGGTGACGTTTGTAATCTGCAACAATGCCCAGTATCAGATACTAAAAATTGGTGCCCGCGGCCAAC
>JBFWUW010000126.1:0-12024 GCA_050247075.1 Pirellulales bacterium
CTGAAAACTGAAAACTGAAAACTGAAAACTGAAAGCCCAAATCCCTCAAAACTCCACCAACTTCCTCCAATTCTCAAACACAATGTTATGAATGGCCCGCTCTGGAAAACGAGGCAGGTTGCTGCCGTGGACGATATCGTTGACTTTCCATAGCCCGGCGATGGCTTGCTCGGGCGTGGCCGAGGGGAAGTCCGAGCCGAAGATCAGCTTGTCCTCCACGCCGTACTCCAAGGCCGTCATGAAGGCCTGGTAGTGCCGCAACGGACGGTAGTGCAGGGCGCTGGTGTCGGCATAGAGGTTCGGGTGTTTGCGGATCAGCACCACGCACTCGGTTTCCCAGGGGTGCCCCATGTGCGAGATCATCATCCGCAAATTGGGGCAGGCCACGGCGATGTCTTCCAACAAAATCGGGTTGGAATACTTGAGCGGCCCTTGCCGCACGAAAGACGTTCCCTGGTGCCAGTTGATGGGAATGCCCAGCTTCTCCGCCTCGCGAAACAGGGGCAGGTGTTTAGGATCGGAAGGGTCGAAGTTCTGGTAAATGGGGCCGAGCTTCAGCCCGCGCAGGCCAAGTTCGTTGATGCAATACCGCAACCGCTCGACGGCGTCGGGCCGGTTGGGATCGACCGAGCACCAGCCTTGAAAGCGGTCGGCGTGTTCCTTGACAAAGCGGGCCACGACTTCCTGGTCGCCGGTGATGCCGGTGAAGGGAGCGTCGATGGCAAAAACGACCACTTTGTCGCAGTTCTTGGTGGCGGCCAGCAGTTGCTCGGGCCGACAGTCAAAGTTATGGCGGTACGATTTGTCATCGACATCGCAATGCACATCGGCCGTCCGCCGCATCTTGGCCTTCTTGGCCTCCCACGAAAAATCGACGAACTCGTCGCTCAAATGGTCGGGATACCAGAACAAATTCGTGTGAATATCAACGAGCACCGGGCGGCCTCCAGGCGGGAACAATGCGATGTGAATTGCTCCCCAGTGTAGAAGGGGTACGTAGCGATGCAAGCCAGCCGCATGATCGCCGTCGGAGACGGCTCCTACAACGGCATGGCGGCTACTTAACGTAGCGGTAGGTGCCGTGGGTGCGGCGGGCAATCTCTTGCATCAGCCCCTCGCCCGCCTGGCTTTGAAAGGCGATCGTGTGGATTGGCAAGCTGGCGCTGGTCGAGGCCGGTTCGACCATGTCGACAATTTCGGGATCGAACTCGCCGTCGGTCAGAAAGAAGATGGCGTCAGGGTCGAGTTCCACGGCCAAGCGCAAGGCCGATGCGGGGTTGGTGAACCCGCCGCTTTGCAACTGGCTGATCCAGCGGTTGGTCTTGCGGCGGTTGCTGGAGTTGGCCGCAACCAGGTCGCCGGCCGGCATGGGAAAAGCCGCCGTGTTGAAGAAAATGATGTAATAGCTTTGGCCCGCCGCCAGTTTGTTCAACGACTGCCGCAGTTCGCGCTTGGCGCGGGAGAAGCGGTGCCCCTCCATACTGCCCGATAGATCGACCACAAAAACAAACCGCTCGCCCGTGGCCTGAATACCAAAGAAACTGGCCGATTTGCCGTTGGCGGCCTGGCCGTGGCCGTCGCCCCCCGCGTTGCCTGTTCCGCCGGCCCCTTTGCCCTGGCCGTCGCCCGCTTCGCGCGTCAATTCGGACAGTTCAGGCAGCAGCGATTCATGGCCAACCTGACTGTCTATTTCCGGCGACAGATCGAACTCCGCCGGCTGCGCCGCATCGTCCGACTGTAACGCCGCGGAATAGGCCAGATCCAAGCGTTCCAGCGTGGCGGCGGGCGAATCCTCCCAAGCCAGATCTCCCAGTTCATCTTGTGGCGAGACTTGCTCCGCCACGATCACGGGGGCCGAGGTATTGCCATCGGGTGCCGCGCTGGTCAGCCCCAGTAGAATCAGGCTCACGGCGTGCAGTACGGCAGAGGCAACGCCGCCCCGGCTGGCTTCCCAGCGAGAAAACCAAGGTCCGCGATGCGGTAGCGCATTGACTGGCGTGGCGGACTTGCCCACGGCAGCCTGAGGAACGGCCACCGGCCGGGGCTGCAACAGCCCAGGCACCACGGACGAAGGCGAAACTGGCTGCGACCAAGACATGCGGACTTCCTGGCAGGGTAGGCCTTCATCTTGGCGGTCGCGGGGAAAGCCGTCAACTATTTCTGCGCTGAATCAGTCTTCCTGGAACCGGGCCAACGTTCGGCCATCCACATCACGCAATAGTAAAAGGCCGGCGTGAAAATAAGTCCGAACAGTGTTACGCCTAACATGCCGCTGAAGACGGCGACGCCTAACGCCCGGCGCATCTCGGCACCGGCCCCGTGGGCGCGAACCAGCGGTACAACGCCCAAGATAAAGGCCAGCGAGGTCATCAGAATCGGACGGAGGCGCAGGCGGCAGGCTTCCACCAAGGCTTCGTGCCGCGGCAGACCAGCCCTTTCACGTTGACGGGCAAACTCTACGATCAGGATGGCATTCTTGCTGGCCAAGGCGACCAGCACCACCAGCCCAATTTGGGTGAAGATGTTGTTCTCTAGACCGGCCAGCCAGACTCCGGCAATGGCGGCCGACAGGCACATCGGCACAATCATAATGATGGAAATGGGAACCGTCCAACTCTCGTACTGCGCGGCCAAGACCATAAACACAAACACCACTGCCAGCGGAAAGACCAGCTTGGATAAAACATCCTGGCCAGCCAGTATTTGCAGCAGCGTCAGTTCCGTCCATTCGCTGCTCATGCCGGGGGAGAGTTCTTGCACGGCAATCTTGTCCATCAGCCCAATCGCGTCGCCCGAGCTGAAACCTGGCAGCGTACCGCCGCTGACTTCGGCCGATGGGTACAGGTTGTAGTGGTTCACCACGGCGGGCCCGCTGATCTCGCGAATTTCGATCAGCGTCCCCAGTGGCACCATCTCGCCATGGCCGTTGCGAACCTCCAGCCGGCCGATGTCTTCTTGCCGACGACGGAAAGGCGCGTCGGCTTGCACATTGACTTGCCAATTGCGACCGTTCCGCGTGAAGTCGTTGACATAGGCCGACCCCAGGCAGGTTTGCAGGGTGCTGAAGATATCACCCATCGCCACATGGTGTGTCTTGGCCTTCTCACGGTCGATGTCGATGAACAATTGCGGCTGCGTGGCGCTATAGCTGCTGTAGATGCCGATCATGCCAGGCTGTGCCGCGGCGCTGCCGGACACGCCCTCAACAGCCGCTTGTAAAGCGGCCGGGCCACTATCGGTCAGGTCTTGCAATTGCAGCTTGAACCCGCTGGCGTTTCCCAGTCCGTCGATGGGAGGTGCCCCAAAAGCCACGACCACCGCTTCTTGAACACCGGCAAACTTGCCCCGTAACGCCCGCAAAATGCTGTTTGCATGAAGCGCCGGATTGTGCCCGCGCTCTTCGAACGAGTCGAGAATCACGAACATGCCCCCCATGTTCGACAGGTTTGCGCTGTTCAGAATCGAGTAACCGGGCAAGCGAATGGTATGCACCACGCCATCCGTACTTGAAACGATTTCATCCACCTTGGCCATTAGGGCTTCCGTCCGTTCCAGGCTGGCGCCGTCCGGCAATTGGGCATTGACAATCAAATAGCCCTTATCTTGATCGGGAATAAAGCCGACCGGCACTTGCGTAAAGCCCCAGCCTGTCAGGCCCATCAATCCGCCATAAACCAGTAACACTAGCACGGCCATCCGCAAGATGGCACTGATGCTCTTGCCGTATCCGGCGGCTAACAAGTCGAATGCACGATTAAATTTTTCCAATGCAAATCCCAGCCCCATCTGCACGATGCGGGCCACGAACCATCCCCCCAAGACCGCGGCCGCCAGCAACACCCAGGTCCACGGGTTGCGCCACACACCAGGGCTGCCAGTCGCCTGACCAATCACTCTTTGCAAGGCCGGGGCCAGCAGCCACAAGGCCAAGCCGCCACAAATCAGGGCAATACCCCACCGTGGCAGAGCCTCTTTTTGGTGATGGCCGTGCGGACCCTCGGTCTTAAAGATTTGCGCGCAGCGCGAGGGGGTCATGGTCATGGCGTTGATGGCCGAGATGACGGTCGCGGCTGCAATCGTCAAGGCGAATTGTCGATAAAACTGACCGCTGATCCCAGCCAGAAATACCGTAGGGATAAAGACGGCGCACAACACCAGGGTAATGGCGATGATCGGCCCGGTGATTTCCTCCATGGCCTTGCGAGTGGCATCGCGGGCGGACATTCCCTTGGCCAGCCACGTCTCTACGTTTTCCAGCACTACGATGGCATCATCGACCACGATGCCAATTGCCAGCACTAGCCCAAACAAGGTTAGGTTGTTTAGTGAAAAGCCCAGCAAGGCCATCACCGCCAGCGTGCCGATCAACGAGACCGGTACGTCAATCATCGGCAAGATGGTGGCCTTCCAGTCTTGCAGAAAGACCAGCACGACAAGAAACACCAGGATGAACGCCTCGAACAGCGTTTTGTACACATCGTGTACCGATTCATCAATGAATACGGTAGTGTCATAGACAATCCGGAACTCCAGATCGCGGGGCAACTTAAAAGCCGCCATCTGTTGACGAACTGCTTCGGCCGTGGCCAATGCGTTGCTGCCCGGCTGTTGAAAAATAGCCAACGTCAGGCAAGGCTGGCCGTCGAGATAGGTGCTAACATCGTAGTTCTTGGCACCCAGTTCCAGGCGGGCGACGTCGCGCAAAAAGACCACCTCTCCCTCGTTCCCTGTCTTGATGACAATGCCGCCAAACTCCTCGGCCTCGGTCAGCCGGCCTTGAGCGTTCAGGGCCAATTGGAAGCTCTGCCCGGTTGGCACAGGCGGCTGTCCAATCCGCCCAGCGGCAACCTGTACGTTTTGTTCTTGCAGGGCGTTCAGGACATCGTTGACGGCCAGGCTGCGCGAGGAGAGCTCTTCGGGATCGAGCCAAACACGCATGCTGTAGTCGCGCGGCCCCAAGAATGAGACATCGCCCACGCCAGGAATGCGGGCCAGGGCGTCTTTAACGAACAAAGTGGCGTAGTTGCTTAGATACAACTGGTCGAACGTACCGCCTGGCGAGACCAGATTGACGCACAACAAGATGCTGGGCGATTTCTTTTTGACCGTCACGCCCTGCCGTTTGACCTCTTCGGGCAACTTCGCTTCGGCGATTTTGACACGGTTCTGCACCAGCACTTGAGCCATGTCCAGGTTGGTGCCCAGTTCAAAGGTCACATCCAGCGTCAATTGGCCATCGTTGGTCGAACGGCTGGACATGTACAACATCTTCTCAACGCCGTTGACTTCTTGCTCGATCGGCGTGGCAACGGTGGTGGCTACCACTTGGGCGTTGGCCCCCGGGTAAATCGTCGTCACCGAAATAGTTGGAGGAGCGACTTCGGGATACTGCGCCACAGGCAACTGCGAAAACGCCACCAGACCCACAATCACGATCACCAGCGAAATGACCGTGGCGAAAATTGGGCGGTCAATAAAGAAGTGGGACAGCATGGGTCAGAGCGGCCAGGGTGAGGATTGCAAGCGAGATAGAGAGATCGGCCAGCGCTTTTCTACTCCTCCAAATTGCGGGACGTAGCGGGTTTTTCCTCCGCCGGCGGGGCGAGGCGGTCGGGCTTAACCGGGCGGCCGTCTCGAGCCCGTTGTAAGCCGTTGACCACGATCCACTCGTTTTCCTTCAGTCCAGCCAAAAGTTCGCGCTGTCCATCAAAGAGGGCGCCAACTCGAACGTACCGCCGCTCGCATACATCATCGTCTTTAACGACAAACACGTAGCGCTTATCTTGATCCGCCAGAATGCACGTTTCATCAATCAACAGTGTCTCCCGTGGTTCGCCAAACGGTAGCCGTACGCGCACGAACAGTCCGGGCGTCAGCGCGCGGTCGGCGTTGTCCAGCACGGCCCGCACGCGTATGGTGCCTGTCGAGGCCGAGACCTGATTGTCGGCAAAGTCCAATAAACCCTGGTAGGGAAACTCCCCTTTGTCGGTCGACAGCCCGACCATCACTGGGATTTCCAGCGCGCGAATATGTTCAATGCGGCTCTCGTTATGCTTGGCGCGGGCGTCTGCTTGATAGCGCAACATCGTCTGCTCATCCACATTGAAATACACGTAAATCGGGTCCAAGCGGACCAATGTGGTCAGGGGTGGGCCGTTGGCACCGACGGAAATCAAATTTCCGTCCGTGACCGTTGTGGCGCTCAGTCGGCCGTCGATGGGGGCCGTGATCTTGGTGTACTCCAGGTCGAGGTTGGCAATCTCTAGCTGTGCTTCAGCTTCGCGCAAAGAGGCCTCGTTGACATCGCGCTCGGCGATAGCCTCGTCGATTTTGTCGCGGGTGACATTGCCCGACTTTTCCAGGCGTTGGAAGCGGGCCAGATCGTTTTCGGCCTTTTTGATGCTTGCCTTGTAGCGGTCCTTGACCGCCTCGGCTCTGGCCACGTTGGCCTCGAAAGGTCGGGGATCGATCTGAAACAACGTCGCGCCCGCCTTTACTTCTTGCCCGTCCGTGAAGTGGACACGTTTCAAATAGCCCGACACGCGAGCATAGACACTGACCTCTTCGACTGCCGTGGTGCGGCCGGTGTAGTCCAAGAACTCCGTTACCGGGCGCCGGACGGGCTGCGCAGCCGTCACAGCGGGGGGTGCTAATTGTACCGGCTGGGGAGCGTTTCGCCCGCAGCCCAACCCAAACGACCACAATACCAAGTATACCGCCACGGTGGCCCGGTTGCAGTTCATCCGCGATGTCCCCTTATGAGTGCATTCGGCCGCGCAAGCGCCGACAGGATCCGCAGTATGGCCCTCGGTCGACGTCTTCACAAGCAACCCCGGGACTTTTCTGGAGAAACGAGGCTTAGCCGCAACGCTCAGACCGGAGAGGCGCGATCATCATTAGGACTATCCTGCCTGCTTTCGCGTCATTTGTTGCCGCGATCAACAGCATACGCACTTTGCGGTCGCGGCGGACAAAATCGCGCAAATTCTTGAGAAGCGCGCAACTCTCCTGATGTGGACACTTTAGGGACAGGCCCGGATATGCCCCGCCCGCGCGTGGCATTTTGTTTGCATATATGGTACAGGGTGGTCTTGCGGCCTTGCGCCACAAGTTTTGACAGGCGGAGCCGATTTGTCATGTCTCAGTTTTCCTATAGGTCGGAATCCAGTTACGACGAGATGTTTCTCGCCGATGGAGAGCCGCGCCCCCGTTTGGAGGCCGTCGTCCGCCGGCTGCAATCGTTGGCCGATGGAGAACTAAACCGCCATCAAAAGGCGGCTGAGTCGATGCTCCGCAACCTGGGCATTACCTTCAACGTCTACGGCCACGAAGACGGCCAGGAGAAAGTCTGGCCGTTCGATATTCTGCCCAGAGTGATCGAGGCCGAGGAATGGTTCACCATCGAACGCGGGTTAAAGCAACGGATTCGCGCTTTAAACCTGTTCTTGCAAGATATCTATAACGAGCGGAAAATTCTGGCCGACAAAATCGTACCGGCCGATCTGATCCTGTCCGCCAAGACATACCGCGCCGCCTGTGCCGGACAGCGCCCCCCCAAGCAGGTTTGGTGCCATGTGACCGGCACCGATCTGGTGCGGGACCGCGATGGCAAGTTTTATGTCTTGGAGGACAATCTCCGCTGCCCCAGCGGCGTATCCTACGTTTTGGAAAACCGCGAGGTAATGAAGCGGACGTTTCCACAAGTGTTTCACGGGATGAGCATTTCGCCCGTCGAGGACTATGCCGAAAAGCTGCTGGCCACGCTGCAAAGCACCGCCCCCGACGGCGTGACCGACCCCACCGTGGCCGTGCTGACGCCGGGCTGCTTCAACTCCGCCTACTTCGAACATTCGTTCTTGGCCCAAAAAATGGGCGTGGAACTGGTGCAGGGATCGGACCTGGTGGTGGCCAACGATCGGTTGATGATGCGGACCACCCGCGGCCTGAAACGGGTAGATGTGCTCTATCGGCGGATTGACGATGATTTCCTCGATCCGGCGTTCTTCCGCGAAGACTCGATGTTGGGCGTGCCCTACCTCATGCAAGCCTACCGGGCGGGCAACATCACCCTGGCCAACGCCCCGGCCACCGGCATTGCCGACGACAAAGCGGTTTACGCCTACGTGCCTGAGATCATTAAGTATTACCTGGGCGAGGACGTCATTCTGCCCAACGTACCAACCTTCATTTGCGACGACCCTCAGCAACGCGACCATGTCTTGAAAAACCTGGACAAGTTGGTCGTCAAGCCGGTCAACGAGTCGGGGGGCTACGGCATATTGATGGGCCCGCAAGCCACCCGGGAACAACGCGACAAGTACGTCGATCTGATTCGCGACAATCCGCGAAACTACATCGCCCAACCGATGCTGACGCTTTCGACCGTCCCCACGGTGATCGAAGACCAGGTTGAGGCCCGCCACGTCGATCTGCGGCCCTTTGTGTTGTGCGCCGAGGACGACGTTTACGTGTTGCCCGGCGGATTGACGCGGGTGGCCTTGCGGCGCGGGTCGATGATCGTGAATTCCTCGCAAGGGGGCGGCAGCAAGGATACCTGGGTCTTAACGGAGGGGGCTGGCCATGCTAAGTCGAGTAGCTGACTCGGTGTTTTGGATGGCTCGCTATGTAGAGCGTTCGGAAAACGTCGCCCGTTTTGTCGATGTCAACCAGAACTTGACGCTCGATCTGGGCGAGCAACTGGCCGACCAATGGGCACCGCTGGTAGCCACCACCGGAGACTGGGAAAGCTTTCGCGAGCGTTACGGGCCCGCCACGCGCGACAACGTGCTGCAATTTCTGACTTGCGATGGCCAGAACCCCAACTCCATTTTATCGTGTGTCCGCCTGGCGCGGGAAAACGCCCGCACCGCCCGCGAGATCATTTCCTCCGACATGTGGGAGGAACTGAACCGCTTTTACCTGTTTGTCCGCGATGCCGCCACGGTGGGCAAGATCGACGACTACTTTGAATTTTGCTCGCAGGTCAAGCGGTCGAGTGCGCTGCTGATTGGCACGACCGATGTCACCATGTCGCATGGCGAAGCGTGGAACTTCGCCCGCATGGGCCGGTTGCTGGAGCGGGCCGACAAGACCTCCCGCATTTTGGACGTGAAGTATTTCATCCTGCTGCCGACTGCGCAAGACGTCGGTTCGTCGCTGGATGTTGTGCAATGGTCGGCACTGCTCAAATCGGCCAGTGCCCTGGCCATGTACCGCCAAGCCCGCGGGCGGATCGTGCCCAAGCGGGTGGCGGAGTTCCTAATGCTGGACCGCATCTTCCCGCGTTCCATTCGTTATTGCGTGGGATGCGCCGAGGATTCGTTGCACGCCATCACCGGCACGCCGCCAGGTTCGTTCGGCAACCGGGCCGAGCAAGAACTGGGACGGCTGCGTTCGGAGTTGGACTTCACCAGCATCGACGATGTGGTGCAATTTGGACTGCACGAATTCATCGACACCCTGCAGTTGCGGCTAACCCGCATCGACGCGGCCATTCAGGAATCTTTTTGCGCCGCCGACCCGGTGGAGCCATTCCGGCCGACGCAAATGCAAGCGCAGATGTCGTAACAGCAATACGACCGAAAATGTAGGAGGCGATTCCATCGCCTCCTACAGGAACTCTCCTCGATCAATCCGCGGTTATCACCCGCCGGCGGCTTTGATCTTGTCCAACATGCGGCCCGGCGTTCCCATGATGTTGAATCCGCCATCCACATGCAGAATCTCACCCGTGATTCCGTTGGACATTGGCGACAACAGATAGCCCACACTGCGGGCGACTTCCTCGTGTGTGACGCAGCGTGTGAGCGGGGCGATACTGGCGTACAACGGAGCCATGTCATCGGCACCGACGGCCGAGGAGGCCAACGTTTTCAGCGGGCCGGCGCTGACGGCGTTCACGCGAATGCCCCGCGGGCCAAGGTCGTGCGACAGGTACTTCATGGAGCAATCGAGGGCCGCCTTGCAAATGCCCATGACGTTATAGCCTGGCACGCAGCGTTCGCCGCCGTAATAAGTTAGCGTGGCAATGCTGCCGCCGTCGTTCATGATTGGCGCGGCATGTTTGGCCACGGCGATCAGGCTATAGGCGCTAATCTCCATCGCCAGCTTGAAGCCGTCGCGGCTGGTGTGGATGGTGTCCTTCTTCAAGTCGTCCAGCGTAGCAAAGGCGATAGAGTGCAAGACAAAGTCGATCTTGCCGAAAACCTCGGCGGCTTTGTCCATGACTCCCTGGATATCGGCATCTTTGCAGACGTCCATCGGGGCCAAAAACTTGCACAGCGGCTGGTCGTCGGTCAATTGGGCCACCCGGCGGCGGTTGCGCTGCCGTTCGTCGTCGGGCCGGTCGGGCAAATGCGAAAACCCGCACTGGCCCCCTTCGGCCATGATGAACTCGGCCGCCGCCCAGGCAATGGAGCGATTGTTGGCCACGCCTAGAATTACACCCTTTTTGCCGTCGAACAGGCCCATCGCGGCTTTCTCCCAAGTATTGCTGGCACCAAGACGGGGGCGGCCGATTGGCATCGCCAAATCGCCCGTCAATACAGGCAAGATACTGGCTGGCCCGCCGCCTAGCAACAAGGGCATTACGTGGCAACATGGCTCCCGCCATGTTTGCTAGTGGCATGCGCGGCGGTTTTCCGTTTGCTGGCGCTGGCCGTCGTGCCGTAATATATAGATTCATGCATGGATCGGTCTCGACGCAGCGGTTCCCCCAGGTTTGCATTATGAAACAGCTTTGCGTGGCATGGTTTTGGCTTGTGACATCCGGGACGGCAATTTCCGCCGAACCGGTCAATTTTGCCCGCGATGTGCAGCCGATCCTGGCCAAATACTGCCACCAATGCCACGGACCGGAAAAGAAAGAGTCGGGCTTGCGGCTACATACCGGCACCGGTGTTTTGGAAGGGGGAGACAGCGGCCCCTTGGTGCTGCCCGGCAAGAGTGGCGAAAGCCTGCTGATCCAGGCCATCAATGGCCAAAGTGCCGACTACAAGATGCCGCCGGAAGGCCCTAAGCCAACCGAGGCCGAAATCGGCCTGTTGGCCGCCTGGATAGACGCTGGTGCCATTGCGCCGACGGACGATGAAATCAAAGCCGAAGCCCGCGCCCATTGGTCGTTTCAGCCGCTGGCCAAGCTCGAACCGCCGACAGTGCGGAACGTTGCCGCCGTGCGCAACGGCATCGACAACTTCATTCTGGCCCGATTGGAACAGCAAGGAATTGACCCTTCGCCCGAGGCCGACCGGGCCACGCTCATTCGCCGGCTAAGCCTGGACCTGTTGGGCCTGCCCCCCACGCCGGCCGAGGTGGACGAGTTCGTGGCGGACCAACGGCCCGACTATTACGAGCAACTCGTTGATCGGTTGCTGAAGTCGCCCCATTACGGAGAGCGCTGGGGCCGGCACTGGCTCGACTTGGCCCGCTATGCCGACTCCAACGGGTTCACTATCGACGGGCCGCGTTCGATCTGGAAGTATCGCGATTGGGTGATTAGTGCCATCAACCGTGATCTGCCGTTCGACCAGTTCGCCATCGAACAACTGGCCGGCGACATGCTGCCCGACGCCACCAACGACCAGATCGTGGCCACCGGGTTTCACCGCAACACGCTCATCAACCAAGAGGGGGGCACCGACCCCGAGCAGTTTCGCGTGGAGTCGGTGGTGGACCGCGTCAACACAACGGGTTCCGTCTTTCTGGGCCTGACCGTGGGCTGTGCCCAATGCCACACCCACAAGTACGACCCCATCACACAACGCGAGTATTACCAACTCTACGCCTTCCTTAACAACGCCGACGAGCCAACGATTGTCGCCCCCAGCATGGAACAGGCCGAGCAATTGAGTTCGCTACGGCAAGAGATTGCCGCCACGGAGCAGGCGCTGCGAGATCACGATGCAACACTGGCCGGCCAGCAAGACGAATGGGAAAAGACCTACGCCGCCCGGCAAGACACCGCTTGGACACCGCTCGACCCGCTAGAATACAAGAGCGCCGGCGGCGCGTTGATGACCAAGTTAG
>JBFWUW010000127.1:0-12020 GCA_050247075.1 Pirellulales bacterium
GCGGCCTTTAACGCCGCCGCCGCCGACCCCATGTTCAAGCCGCCCAAGGTTCCTCGCCCGGACAAGTCCAAAAAGAAGGGCCCGCCCGCCTTCTTCGACGATGACGACCGCAGGCACGACGTAAAGCGGATGTTCGGCGTCGGCATGAGCCAGCGGGAGGTGGCCCGGCACATGGGCTGTTCGCACACCACGCTCGGCCGGGCCATGCGGAACGACGAGTATTTCCGCGCGGAAATCCGCAATTATCGGCGCAACTTTGAGTACGTCGCGCTCAGCCGCATCGACCGCGCCGGCTCGACGTCGTGGCGGGCGGCCGCCTGGATGCTGGAACGGATGCGGCCCGAAATCTACGGCAAGCAAAGCCGGCCGACCTTCGACCAGATCGTCGATTTCTTCGAGCAAAACCGCGACATTATGCTGGCTGGCCTTTACCCGGAACAGGTCGAGGAGAAACGCCAGGTTCTGGAACAGCTCGCCGTCAAGTTCGCGGGCAAGCACCATTTTTCCCGCGATGCGGCCTACGATCTGGTGCCGCTGGCCACCGGCGAGGAAGAGGACGACGACGGCAACCCGTTGCCGAGGCGGCCGACACCGCCCCCCAACCTCAGTCCCGAGGCGCTGGCGGCGCTGCGGGGCGTCGGCACCAACGTCGGACGTGGGCCGGTCCCCGAAACCGCCAGCCCGCCGCCCGCCGCGCCTGTCGCACCCGTCGCACCTGTAGCAACCGTCGGCCCCGTCGCCCCCGTCGCACCTGTGGCAGCCGTCGCACCCGTCGCACCCGCCGCGCCTGTGGCAGCCGTCGAACCGTCCACGTCGGGCATCGCTCCCCTTGATCCGCCTCTCAAGCGCTACCCGCGTCATCCGCCGATCGGCGGCACGCCCGAGAAGTGGGCCGACTGGCACGACATGCAAGAGATGAAGAAGGAGGGGTTTTTCCCCGACGAGGATTACATGTACGACGACTACGACGAGGCAGCCGCCGACGCGGCCGATGCGGCCGATATCGCGGCGTCCGAAGCCGCCTTCGACGCCTGGCAGGCGGAGCAAGCGGCGAAACTCGAGGCCGCCAGAAAAGCGGCGGCGGCCCGCCAAGCCGCCGGCGGTATCGTGGCCCTGCTGATCGCTTTTCTGCTCGGTAGCGGTTTCGCCCGTAGCGTGGACTTCAGTCCACGCCAGCCGATCTCCGTGTGGGCTAAAGCCCACACCACGCAGTCGCCCGCCTCACCCCCGACTCTCCACCCCCAACATCTGCCCCCTCTCTCCACACCCAACACCTGCCCCCCTCTCCCCTCCGCGGGAGAGGGGCCGGGGGTGAGGGGGCCGCATCGCGCTCGACCCTCCACACCCAACAACTCCATGCAGCCGCCATCCACCCCGCCACCGCTCAAACGGCAACGCTTACCTGCACCACTACCCCCCAAAACCCGGCAAAAATGGAACAGGTAAGGCCCCAGCAGGCCAAAAACCGCCGCCCGCCGCCACCTGAAACGGCCCACGGTGCAATTCAAACCGGATGAATCTCGCCACTTCGGGGTGGAGAAAACGCTGACCGAATGAGATGGCGAGAACTTCTCGCCAATCTCCCCCTCACCCCCAGCCCCTCTCCCGCGGAGTGGAGAGGGGAGCCGTGTTTTCAAGAGGGAAGCCGTGTCTTCGAGAGGGGAGCCGTGTTTTCAAGAGGGAAGCAGGCTTCCGCTAGGGCGCAAGTGTTACAAGAGGGGAGCGGATGTTGCCTGTCGCTGAGTTTTCACACCATCGCCAGCGACCGATTCGCGCGCATCAACATTGCAACGTTCGCCCGCGTCAACATGGCAATACGCCGATGGCCCCACCCTCAACTCTCCACCCCCAACATCCGCCCCATCTCCCAGAGCGAGAGGGAGGTTGCCATGGGGAGGTTATTTCGTACCGTATCCTTAGCTGATAGCGATCGGCCTACAGCACTAGCTTGCGGGCGTGGAAGCCCTCGGCGTAACCACTGGAAGCGCCACTCTCGATGCCGCGAATGCGGGCCAGCGCCTGAAAGGTCTCTTCCGTGAACCACGGCTTGGCCCGCTGCGTGACGAAGGCTTGCAACAGCAGCTCGCTCTTGCGTCGGACGATGTCCGCGGAAAGAGGGACCAGCACATTGGGCTGGCCCAGGTCTCCCTCGTACTTGGGAATCTCGTACTCCAAGATCAGGTGATTGCGAAAGGCGCACCAGGCCAGTTCCGCCAACACGCGATGGTCTTGATGGGCGTCGTCACGGCGGTGGGTGAAGACCACATCGGGCTGGCTGTTTGCCGATAAGGCAGCCATGCACTCCTTGATGGCCGTCCAATCGGTGGGAAAGAAACTGTCGCGGAAGTCGTGGATCACGATATTCGATTGGCGGCAGCCTTGCAGAAAGAGTTCGGCGCTGGCCTGGGCCTCGCCGCGCCGCGCGCCGGCCGCGCTAAACACAATCCAATCGACCGTCACATCGGGCCGTTCTTGCAACAACCGCAGCAACGTGCCGCCACAGCCGATCTCGATATCGTCGGCATGCGCGCCCAGGCACAAGGCTCGCTGAATCGACTGAAAGCCAAAAGTGAGCATGGAACACCAATGGGTCTGAACCGGATCCGCTGCCTATTTCGCGGCCCGCGCCAGCGTCGGCGCCGGAACCGCCCGATCGGGTTCGTCGAGATGCTGCTTCCAGACTTTCCAGGGTGCCTGGCCGGAGGCGAACAGTTCGTCCAACTGCTGCTTTTCCTTGTAGGTATCCATGCAGCCCCAAAAGCCCGTGTAGCGGTAGGTGCTTAGCTTGCGCTGGGCGATCAGCCGCTGGAACGGTTCCAACACCAGTTCCTCGCCCGGCTGCATGTAGTCGAATATCTCCGACCGCAGCACGAAGAACCCGCCGTTCATCCAATGGTCGCTGTCGCAGACAGGCGTCAGGCTGGTGGTCAGGCCGTTGGCGTCCGATTCAACCAGGTGAAAGCTTTGCCGCGGTTTGACGCCAACGCAAGTGGCGATGCTGTCTCGCTTGTGGAAGTAGTCGATCAGGGAGGGCAAGTGCAAGTCCGAAAGACCATCGGCGTAGTTAGCCAGAAAGACCTCTTCCCCCTCCAGGTGTTTCTCCACGGCCTGCAGCCGCTGGCCGATATTGGAGTGCGTGCCCGTATCGACGAAGGTAATCCGCCAGTCGTGGATATCGCTCCCTAGCAGATCGACCCGCCCCTGGTCGAGCACGAAGTCGTTGGACTGGCATTCGTTGTAATTCAAGAAGTATTTCTTGATTACGTCCCCTTGCCAGCCCAGGCAGAGGATGAAGTCGCGGTGCCCGTAATAGGCGTAGTATTTCATCAAATGCCACAGAATCGGCCGGTAGCCAATGGGGACCATCGGTTTGGGGACCGACTCGGAATACTCGCGCATCCGCATCCCCATGCCACCGCAAAACAGGACGACTTTCATGGCGGGCAACTCGGCTAAAACCAGCGATTGGTCGGTGTGGGCCACAATCCATGCCCGTCGTTTTGTAGGAGGCGATTCCATCGCCGATGGGAACCGCGTAACACGCATCCATCGGCGTTGGAAACGCCTCCTACAATTCGGCGATGGAATCGCCTCCTACAGTTACATCCCCACGGCTGCCGCGGCGGCCGGACTCTCCGCAAACATTGTGTCTTGTTCAGTCCGCAGGCGGTCGCTGACGCGGTCTGGCGGCAGTTCGACATCGTCGCGGCAAAGCGCCCGGTCTTGCGGCACGTCGCGCACGACACGGCAGCCTTCCGACAGGCCCATCGGCAGCAGGTTTTCTTGTCGGGCCGTATCGGCGTTGTCGATCGTGCCGTAGCAGGTGAACCCGCCAATGCCATCCAGCGTTTCGCCGGCTTTCAAGCCGCGTTTGGCCACGGCCACTACATCGCAACGGGGCGGGCCCAGGGGAGTGACGGCCGCATCATGGAACAACGTCGCGCGGGCCACCGTCACGGCAACCTGCAGATGGGGCAAATGGTACGGCGTGTAAAAGCAGTACAGCGGGCCGTCCCCCATTTTGAAGTACCGCATGTACTGTTGCTTGATCGGATTCTCGTTGTAGCCGACGACAAACGCGCCGGTACCCGGTTCGGCCCCCAGGACGTAATCGACCAGCCCGCCACTGGCCAGCAAATCGTCCGCCTGAAAGTGTTGCAGCACGTCCTTCACATGGCCGCAGGCGTGGCCGAACATGCCCCGCTGTCCCACGCCAAAGCCGGTGGCGTTGGCCAAAATGGCCGCTTCCATCGACAGCTTGGTGCCATCGGCGAACGAGGTAATCATCGCCGGCTGCTGGTTGTTCTTGGCGGCGAATTCGCGTTGCGTATCGGGATTGCGGTGGCGATTGATGAAGCCCTTGATGTTGCCCGCCATGACCGGCTGGTAGCCGATCGTGCGGACAAAACGCAGCAGGTTCATGGCCACGCCCGGCTCGTCGCCGTCCACGTTGGTCAGTACCACGCCGGCCCGCCGCGCGTATTCCTTCAGCACCGGTCCAATCGTGGCGTCGAGTTCCGCATTCACCAGCACCAGATGCTTGCCCGCCGCGATGGCCGCCAAAGCCACGCCCGAGGCAAATTCAATGTGGCCAGTCGTTTCGATCAACACGTCGATCCCCGGCGCCTGGCATAGCAGCCCGGCATCGCCGCAAACGGCTGGCTCGCCCCGGTCTATCGACCGTTCCAATTGTTCTAGCGTGGTGCAGGTCCGCGGGTTGTCGATGCCTCCTTCGCGAAAGGCTCGTTCGGCCAGTTCAACATTTCGATTGCTAACGGCTACCAGCCGCATGCCGGTGATCGGCGTCAGCAATTGCTGGGCAATGCCGCGGCCCATGTAGCCCGCGCCGACAATGCCAACGCGGATGGGGTTGCCTTCGGCCTCGCGGCGTTCCAGGGCGGTATCGACGATGATCATGGGATGTCGCTCGGAGAAAGGGGGTGTTCGGTGTTCGGTGTTCGGTTCTTCGCCTTAAGCCTTTCGCCTTCAGCCTTTCCCCTCGTAGTTTGGCCACGCCAGGTCCGCGGGCGACATGGCGGTGACCTTTAGGGGCCAAGTGATATTGAAGGCGGGGTCGTTGTATCGCACGCCGCGGGCGGCCTGGGGCGCGTAAAATTGGGAAGTCTGATACCACAGTTCGGTATCATCCACGAGCGTTTGATATCCGTGCGCACAGCCCGCCGGGCAGTACAGCATGTGGCCGTTGTCGGCCGAAAGTTCCTCCGCGATCCACTGCCCATGCGTGGGCGATTGCGGCCTTAAGTCAACAACAACGTCATACACTGCGCCGCGCGTGCAGCGCACAACCTTGACTTCATCGTGCGGTGGAAGCTGAAAATGCATCCCCCGCAACGTCCCCCGCGCCGGGCTAAAACCCGCATTGGCCTGCGCCAAACGCGTTTCCAATCCACGTTCTAAAAACTCCCGCTCACACCACACCCGCGCAAAATGCCCCCGCTCATCGGCCCGCCGTTGGGGCTTGATGAGCCAGGCATTGGCGATCTTGGTTTCCGAGAAAAGCATGGAAGGCGAAATGTTCGGTATTCAGTGTTCTGTTTTTCATCCTTCATCCTTCATCCTTTCCCCCTTCACACCCCCATCCCCTCGTACCGCTGTACGCTGTGCCGCGGAATCATCCGGCGGCCGTCGATGCAGACGGGCTGGGGGTGGCGGTTGGCGAGCAGGTCGGGTAGCCGCTGGAATTCGTCCCAGCGGGTGATGAGCAGGACGGCTTCGGCTTCGGCCAGCGCCTCTGGCAGGCTGCCGCAAAACTGGAGTGCGGGGTCGGGCAACACGCGCCGGGCAGCAGCGTTGGCAATTGGGTCGTAAGCTTTCACCACGGCTTGCTCGGCCAACAGGCCTTGCACGATGGGGATCGCCGGGGAGAGCCGCATGTCGTCGGTTTCGGGCTTAAACGCCAGGCCCAGCACAGCCACACGCACCCCACGCAACGAGGGAAAGTGTTTCTTCAGCAAGCCCAGCATCTTGTGGGGCTGCTGTTGATTGATGGAAAGCACGGCTGACAGCAACGGCATGGCCGCGCCCGCTTGTTCGCCATGCCGAATGAGCGCGGCCACGTCCTTGGGCAGGCAACTGCCGCCAAAGCCGCAACCGGCCGACAGGAAACTGGCGATGGGAGCGGTGGACCGCTCTCCGTGATGGCCGTTGGTGCTGAGGTATTGCGAGAGATGGACGCCGCGCATGACTTCCACCACATCGACCCCGCCCAAGGTCGAGCAGAGATTGCCGATCTCGTTGGCGTAGGAGATCATCGTCGCCAGCAGCGAGTTCGAGGCGTACTTGATCATCTCAGCCGCTTTGTTGCTGGTATGCACCCGCGGCACGCCGGGAAATTCGTCGTACAGGCTGGCCAGCAGATCGCGGCTGCGTTCGTCGTTTCCTCCCAGCACGATCCGGTCGGGCTGCAGAAAGTCGGCAATGGCGGTCCCTTCGCTGAGGAACTCGGGATTGGTTCCCACGCCAAAGTCCCGTCCCGCTTGCTTGCCCGAGTGTTGCTCCAAGATCGGGGTCACCACGTTGTCGGTAGTGCCCGGCACGACGGTGCTCTTCACAATAACCAGGTGATAGTCCGGCTTGTCGGCCAGGGCCGCGCCAATTTCGGCGGCAACCTGTTTGACATAGGCCAGGTCGATCTGCTGCCCATCGAACGGCGTGCCCACGGCGATCAACGTGATGTCGCTGGCCAGCACCGCCGTTCGCAAGTCATGCGTCGCCGTGAACCGCTTATGAAGATTGGCGGTCAACAAGGCTTCCAGACCTGCTTCGTAAATGGGGGGCTGGCCCGCGTTGATCCGCGCGACTTTATCAGCATCGACATCGACACACGTTACCGTGTGCCCCTTTTCGGCCAGGCAAACGCCCGTGACCAGACCGACGTAGCCGGTGCCCGCGATGGAGACTCGCATTAAGCCTCCTCTGCCTGGCGATGGTGATGGTACCAGGCTAGCGCTCGGCGCAGGCCGTCTTCCAACGAGATGCTGGGGTTGTAGCCCAGTTCTCGCCGCGACTTGGCCAGATCGGGGCAGCGCCGTAACGGGTTGTCGGTCAGGTATTCTTTTTCGTCGCTGGCTTGCCGAATAACGCGGCCTTCGTAGCCAAACAGCTCACGCGCGGCGGCTACGACATGCTCGGCCAGTTCGGCCATGGAAATCTCCGGCTGGTCAATGCCGATGTTGTAGGCTTCGCCCGGTCGCCCGCGGACAAGAACCTTGTAGTACCCCACGATGGCGTCGGCCGCGTAGCAAAAGGTGCGCCGCGGTGCGCCGTCGGAAAGCATCACAATCGGACGGCCGTTCAAGACGTCGCGGGCAAAGTCGGGCAGCACGCGGCGGTCGGTAATTTTCAGGCCCGGCCCATAATTGTTGAACGGACGCGCCATCTTGACCGGTACGCCATACTGACGGGCAAAGGTCACGCACAACGTCTCGCCGTAACGCTTCGATTCGTCGTAGCTGGCCCGCGGGCCGGTGCAAGTTACGTTGCCACGGTAATCCTCGGCCGTCGGAATTTTGTCGGCGGGCGGATCGCCGTAGATCTCGCTGCTGGAGAAGAACAACAGCCCGCGAACGGGCCTTGGGCTATCTTGCCGGGCTCGCGCGTAATCCAACAGATACCGCAGTCCATTGATATTGGCATCCATCGTCTCCAGGGGGTGCTGCCGGTAATACGTCGGCGAGGCAATCCCAGCGGCGTGAATGATGTAGTCAAAGTCGCCCATTTCGGAGGGGAGCGGCTGGATGCAGTCGTGCTTGACCAGCTTCAGCTTGGGGTTGCCGGACAATTGACTCAGCCAATCCGGCAGGCCGCGGGCGTAATTGTCGAAGACCGTCACGGCAATTTGGCGGGCCGGTTCGGCGGAGGCATTCCAATGCAATGCCCCCTGAACAAGGTAATAGCCCAAGAAGCCGGCTCCGCCCGTGATTAGCAAATTAGATCCGGCCAGCTCACGAAACTCGTCGCTCAAGTGGGCGCAAATATGTTCCAAATCATCATTTAGAACATTCTCGACGTTTGGGGGGCTGCAATTAATCATGCATTCATCTTAGGCAAAAACAACATGGGTAGTCTAGTAAATTTAGTTTGATTGCCCATGAATGCAAATGCCATGTGCCAACAAGACAATATTGCCCGGTTAGGGGGATTGTGCCGACGAATCATGGCATGAATCGAGGTGCCCTTGCGGAATGGCTGCCGCCTTGCCCTTTATGTCGCCTTCGGCACTTCTCGCCCGCCGTTTTCCCCCGGCCCCTCCGGTGGATAGTACCGGGCGAAGGAGTATGGGTGTTAGAATCGCTCGCCCTTGGCGCCCGCTTACTTGGCTTCGGCCAACGTGAAGATGTGGTCGGCGAGCTGTTTTTCAGCATGCGGGATATTTCGCGCAATCTGCGCCGCCAGGCTTTCGGCTTGCCCTTGCCGGCGAAGCGTTTGCAATTGGGCCCGCAGCAGTTCCAGCCGCCGCGGTTCGGTCTCCATGAGAAAATGGACCCAGGCCCAGCTTTCCGCATAGTCAAGCTGGCTCATCTCGGCGGCCGTTTGCAAGGATTCCAGCCGCCGCAGGTCGGGCCGCCAGCCTCCTTGGGCCAATCGCGAAGCCAGCAGCCGCACATGGGGCGGATTGATGCCGGACGTCCCGCGGGGAACCTCAAAGTACTCGGCCAGGCCTTCGTCCAGCCATAGGGGGATATTGCGAATCACTGCATGTAAGTAGCCGTGGGCCACCTCGTGCCGCAAGTCCTCGGCCACCCGGCCACCCCAATGGGCATAGACATTCAGCCGAGTGTCGGCCTCGACAAAAAAGGCCCGCCGGGTGGGCAAGTCGGGGTAATCGCTGGCCATGAACTCGCCGAAACGTTCGGACGTGCCAAACAAGAAGATATGGATCGGCTCGTCGGAAGTCGGCAGTTGCAGCTTCTCGACCAGTTCGCCGCGCTGCGCCGTAAGATCGTTGAACAGCCGATGCCGCGTGGGGAGCACGGTGTCGCTATGGATCAACAACTGCTCCAGACGCACGGTATGCGTAGCCGGCAGGCGCTCGTCGGAAGTGTGCCGCAAGGCAGCACAGCTTGCGGTACACATTGCCGCGCACAGACAGAGGGCGATTCGCCAGCCTCGTTGAATGCCGCGGCGAGAATTCGTCACACGCGCGACTCCGCTAGTTGCTGTCGAACGGCAGGCGGCAAGCCAGACAGCCGCGAGCTTCCCCAGGGGGCCTGCAACGTGTCGGGCAGGGCCGGTAGAGATAGTCCGCGCGGTGCCTGGTCAATCAACGCGGCGAACCGCGGTGCCCAGCGCTCGACGCTAAACAACTGGCTGACCGTTTCACGGCCGGCCGCGCCCATGCGGCGGCGGAGATCGAGATCTTGCGACAGGCGTGCGGCAGCCTCGGCCCATTCGGCTGGCGTGGCCGCCAAAAAGCCCGTCTTGCCGTGGACCACCATTTCTTTGTTCATGCCGACCGGGTTGGCGATCACCGGCAAGCCGGCGGCCATGTATTGCAGAACCTTCAGCCCGCACTTGCCCTGGCTCCAGGCGTCGTCAGGCAGCCAGCTAATGCCGATATCGGCGTCGGCCAACTCAAAGGCCTCGCCCGCCATCGACCATTGCCGCGGCACGACCGAGATTCCCCGCAGCTCGGGAAAGCGATTGCAGATCACCCGCAGTTCCAGCCCCGGCAGCCGTTCGGCGGCGGCGGCCAATTGCTGGCTGGCATGGTTCAGGCAAGATAGTGTGCTGTGCTGGCCAATCCAGACCAGTTTAATGTCGGGCCCGCGACGGTGATGGTGGGCCAAAGGGTACAGCTTGAGATCGACCGTGGTCGGAACCAGATGGACGCGCTCGGGCTGAATGTAAGCACTGGCCTGTTCACGGAGGTACGGATTGCCAGCGATCACGGCATCGGCGGCGTAGATGGTGGCCCAGAACCGCGCCAGCCGGCCCCAGCTCATGGGGCCTTTACGGGAGTAACTGTCGCGGTGGAACAGGGCGTCGTCGAAATCGTAGACCAAGCATCGCGCGTGCCGCCGCAGCACGCGGATTTGCCACAACGGCATTAGTTTGCGCTGCAAGATGACCACATCGGCGCTGGCCGCCGCGCGGATTTGCGCATTCCGCTGAAACGTACCCGGCAACAGGGGGAGCGATTCCAGCGTCCAGCCGCTGGCGGCTAACGCCGCGGCGAAAGCCTCAATGCGGTAGCGATAACAGACATGATTGGGAGCCTCCGTGAGGGCCAAGACCTTCATGGCGGTCCTCCATGACACGCGGCGTGAGAGTTAAATGACACAATCGGGGCGGAATGTTAGCACGATTCGCGCACCGCAAGAAGATCAAAGGCCGGCCGCTGCAGCGGGCTTTGCCAGCACTGCCAGTGCCGGGCGATGTGGCGTCCGGCCTTGACGGCTGCCGGCATCCGCGCTACTCTCCGCCCCCGATTCGTAGCGATCCGTAGCATGGGCTTTAGCCCACGCCGTGAGCCTTTCGTGGGCTAGATCTCACGCTACGGCTAAATTTGGCGGAAAGTACATTTCTTGACGCTTGCCCTTGTTCGCTTGCCATTTCCCCTCGCACAACCACGGGCCGCCATGACGCGATTGCCGCATTTCCGCTGGGCGCTATTGGTGGTGGCCACACTCGCTTCTGCCACCTTGGCCGAGGAACGCCTCGGTTCAACGCAGCGCGAGGGAATCTTGCTGCTGAATAATGGCGAGGCGCTAGCGGGCCGCGTGGCCTTGATTGGCGACCAATACTATGTGACGCAAAACGGCGCGGAGTTCCGCGTTAAAACGGGCGATGCACAGTTCTTTTGCCGCGACCTGGACGAAGCTTACGAGCGCCAAAGCCAGGCTATCGCCGCGGGCAAGGTTACCGGGCATATCGCCTTGGCCGAATGGTGCTTGCGCCAACAACTGCACGGCTATGCGGCCCTGGAATTGGAGGAAATCCTCTCGCTGGAGCCGCGACATCCTAAACTGCCATTGCTGGAACGGCGCTTGCGGCTGGCGGTGAGCGGTCCCGCTAAACCGCCCGAGAATCAACCGGCCAGCCTGGCCCCCTCGAATGCGGACCTCGATGGCATGGTTCGCTCGCTGCCGCCAGGCGCGGTGGAGACCTTTACCACTACGGTGCAACCGCTGCTGCTGAATCACTGCGCGACGGCGGGCTGCCACGGGCCAACCGCCGAAGATGAATTGCGGCTGGGCAAAGCGCCGCCCGGGTATCCGCTGACGCGGCGGCTGACCCAACGCAATCTGGCTTCGGCCATCAAACTGCTGGACCGTGAACAGCCCGACCAAAGCCCGCTGTTGCTGATGGCCCGCCAGGCACACGGCACCGCCAAAAGTGCTCCCTTGGGGGATCGCGATATCGGCCCGCTGCGGCAGCTTGATTATTGGATACGTCGGGTGGCCTCGCGGCCCGCCCAAGCGGCGGCCGCCAACGTCCCTTCTCCTGCTCCGTTATTGCAAGTCCGTGAGTCCATTCAACTGCCCGGCCAGCCCTCGCCAGACGAGCCGGACGCTAGCGATCCGTTAGCACCAGCCGGGCAAGAGTACGAGACGGCAGAGGATGAACCCGTGGATGAAGACGACGAAGCCAACGCACAACCCACGGCGGAAACGTCCGAAGAAGCCAGTGCGTCTTCCTCCACCGATGACGGGCCGACCAAGTCCGCTCGCCGACGCAAGCCCCCCCAGCGCGGCCGGGCGATAACGACCTTCACGCCGATTGATCCCTTCGACCCGGAAATCTTCAACCGCCAGTACGGGCCGAAGGAAAAGGATGAAGGCGAAACGATCGGGAACGAAGAAACAGACTCCGGCGCTAAAAACTGAAGACCAAAGACTGAAAACCTCCCCCGATTCCCCCTTCCCCCCGTTGACAGCCGCTACCCCGTCCGGTACGAAACGAACTATTGGCCGCGTGCCGGCCGAGAACACCATGAGGCCCGCCAGGGGCGGGTCTTTGCCCCCCTCGTCTGGTGGCCCTGTACGCCGGGGGCTCAG
>JBFWUW010000128.1:0-11009 GCA_050247075.1 Pirellulales bacterium
GGCGTTCGCATCGGCCACATCGCAAACCAAATCGCGTACTGCAGGGCCGGTGGCCGAGCTGATTTCGCGAGCGGCAGCGGCCAGCGTTTCCGCATCGCGGCCCGTGACAATCACCTGCGCGCCGCGCTCGGCGAAGCCGGCGGCAATCGCTCGCCCAATTCCCCGGCTGCCCCCCGAAACAAGAACAACCTGGTCGCGGACAGAGAACAAATCATCGGCTGTATTAGGCATAGGTGTAGAAAAGGATGAAGGCCGAAGGATGACGGATGAACAACGCATCGTTGAGACGGAGCAATGGGAAGGCACAACGTAGCCGCACGGCTCTCGCCGTGACGGCTTAATTGGCGTGTGGCTGCCTATAAGCAAATAAGGCAACCACACTCTGCTTGCGGCATTCAACCGCAGTCAAGGTCATTTACAAAGCTTTGCTCCGGGTAGACTTGTGCGTACTCCACGCCAAGCTGTTCAGAAATAATCTTCCGAACTCGAATCGCCGTATCTCGATTTACGCCGGGACCGCAGCGGCGGATGAACTCTTCGTCATCGATCGGAGGAAATCTTTGGTTAAATCTCGCCACACGCCTCTTCTCGCTAACAATGACGACATGCACGAGAAAGACAAGCAGCAGCGCGACCAGCAGGTAGATCATCTTGGATCCTCCGGCTTGAAGATTCAGAGTTCAACGTCTCAATAGTCGCCGCGCGGCGGGCGACAGATCGGCAAAAACGGTCTAACGGGATCAAATACTCCATCCTATGATGGCCGATCGAGTTAGCACGTCAACTCCGCGGGGCCATTCGCTGCGCTGCTGCCCCACGCCCCCGCCGTTTTGGCCGCTGCACGTTCTCATGGTTGCCGAAAGCAGTCTATTTCAACAGTTCCTTTAACACAGACAAAAGCACGCCCTCTACTTCCGGGGCTACGCGCGAGACGGGGCCGGTTTCGTATCCTCCTTGGGTGTAAGAGATTTCGGTGCCGATGTAGCCTGCTCCATAGTCGCCATAGGCGGCCATGGCTACGAAGTCGTCGGGCCGCAGCGATTGGGCCGCCAGTTGGTATTCAATGAAGAGTTCGCCCGGCATGTGGACGATATACGCCGAGCCAAGGCGCAGGCAAGTCAGCGGAATCTTCTCTTGCCGGGCAAACTGCATGAAGGCCGTATACCGCGCTCCGCGCAGCCGCTCGATGCCGTTTTGCTGGGAGTCATCTAGCGACTTCAAGAAGCCGGCTGCCAGGTCCTCGCGCGGCGGAAGCGAAACCGGCACCACCCGCCACTCGACATCGGCGGATGTAATCTCCCGCTTTTGCTGATTGTCCCAAGCGGCTTTCATGCCATCGGCGAGCCTGCCCGCCAATTCGGGGCGGCGCTGTGGTTCGCCATCGTTGTACTTGCCGGCCGTGATATTGCCGCCGGCCCCGTTGAAATGGATGTGGGCCGCCTCCGGAAAGCCTTGTTCGCGCAGGCCCCGCGCCATGCCCGGAAAGTCCGCGCTCACGTCGCCTTGGCCGTAATAACTTTGAGGGTGTGTGGCATAATACGTCACGGAAGCCAGCGGAGTATCGCCATCCCAAAAGGCCAGCATGCGCACGTCAGGGTCGATGGTCCCCTCGGGCTCGGCCTTGATGGCCTCGTCCTTGGTGGCGCTGTAGCGAACGTATTTGACCTTTCCATCGGGCCCCATCACGCGGCGGTTCGAGGCGACTCGATCGACCTTCGCTCGGCCCAAGCCAATTTGCGTTACTGCCCGTGGCTGCAAGATCGCCGCCTGTATAGAATCGGCCGTTCGTTGGATGGCCTCGCGGGCAAACACCACGTTGAACAATTTCCCCCCCAGCCCACGGGCGGCGGCCAGATCCTCGGCCAAAAAGTCGCAACCGGGTGCGTCGTGCTGGTGCAGGCAATGTACAGCAACACGGTCGGGCGTGGTTCCCACAGCCTTGGCCAACCCTTCGCGCCAAGCCAAATGGCCCGCGTTGCCAATCCCGACCCAATCGACGGCGCAAATAACCACGGGCGGCTCAATCAGCAACACCACCCCGCGGGCCGTCAAGGGATCCGTGATCGAATCGGCCACGGGAACCAGTCCGTCGCATAATGGCGAGCCGAGCGGCGGAGTCACATCAGCCTGAAATGTGGCGATCCGCAGCGCCCCTGGTTCAGCGGAAACCGCCAGGTTTGCGATCAAAGCCGCCAGTAGCAGCGTAATGAAGAATGGGAGTTTCATCGGGGCTGGCCCTCATTGAATAAGCGGAATCTAATGGTTGCTCTTGCAGCATAACAACCGCTAGCGTTGCCAGCCATTCTGGATTTCCAAGTTTCCCCAGTTTCCGCATTCCGGTATGATTTGATGGCATTTGGCAGTGACGGAGACCTGTCGCGATTGCCATGCTGCGCCCGGCATTATGCCGCCGAGACCAGACATTAATCACCTCGAACTGCCAGCGGGCGAAACCCGCCCCTCATTGCGTTTGCCCATGAGCAAGAAAAAAAGTTTGGCCAAATCGACGCCCGCTAAGCCGGTCCTGGATGGCCCGCGTGCCGACAGCGTCCGGGAGACGATCGAATCGGTCGTGGTGGCGTTCTTGTTGGCGTTTTTGTTTCGCACATTCGAGGCGGAGGCGTTCCATATTCCCACCGGTTCGATGGCACCCACGTTGCGCGGCGAACACAAAGATCTGTTGTGCGCGAATTGTGGCTTTCCTTACCAGGCCAACGCCAGTGGAGAACTTAATATCGAGACCAATTCCCCCACGGGAATATCGGTTCGGGAATGCACTTGCCCGAATTGCCGCTATACCACGGAAGTGGCCGATGGCAATCCGCAAGGCAAATCGTACCCTTCTTACTCCGGGGACCGGCTGTGGGTGACGAAGTTTCCCTATCAGTTTGGCGACCCACAACGCTGGGATGTGATCGTCTTTAAGTACCCCGGCAAGGCATCGCAAAATTACATCAAGCGGTTGGTGGGGCTGCCGAACGAGACCCTGCGAATCAAGCACGGCAATATCTACACCAGCCCCCCAGACAAGGACGAGTTTACCATCGCTCGCAAACCGGCCGACCGCATGCGGGCCATGCTGCAAGTGGTCCACGACAACGACTACACTCCGGAAGACAAATTGGTCCAGGCCGGTTGGCCGCAGCGCTGGTCGGGCGACGATGGAAATAATTCCTGGAAGCTACAGCCAGACGGCAAGTCCTTCACGATGGAACCCCAACCCGGCGGTCTCCAATTCTTGCGCTATCGGCACCAGCCTCCTTTGCCTTCCGATTGGGACGCCTTTCAGCGCGGCGCGGACATTGCCAGGCTGACGGTGCGCCCACAACTCATTAAAGACTTTACCTTTTACAATACCAATTCGACGGGCGGATCGCCGTATGAGGCCTTGGGCCAGCATTGGGTGGGCGATTTGGCTCTGGAATGCCAGTTGACGCCAGGCAGCGGCAGCGGCAGCTTGATTTTGGAACTGGTGGAGGGCGAGCGGCGTTTTCAATGCCGCCTGGATGTCGCCACGGGGCAAGCCCGGCTGTCGATCGATGGTGTCGAGGATTTTTCGCCGGTGGCGGATACTGCCGTCCGCGGTGGTGGCACCTACAAGGTGTTATTCTCAAACATCGACGACGAGCTACTACTATTGGTGGATGGCAAGCTGGCCGACTTCAACGGTTCAACCCGGTACGATGAACAAGAACTTCACAACGAGATCGCAGGCGAGGCCGACCTGGCCCCCGTTGGTATCGCGGCGGAGGGCGTGCCGCTGACCGTTGAACATCTGAAAGTATGGCGCGACATTTATTACATCACGACGCGTTCGGGCAGCATGAACGATCATGGTTACGGTGATACGCTGGGTAGCAGCAACATCAAAGAATGGCCGCAGATTCTGGCCAGACGGCAATCGCAAGAATTCAAAATGGGCCCCGATCAGTTCATGATGCTGGGCGACAACAGTTTGCGCAGCCAGGACAGCCGCCTGTGGAGCAAATACGACCCCGATCTTCCCGCCCATGTGGTAACGCGTGAAATGCTAATCGGCAAGGCACTGTTTATTTATTGGCCGCACAGTTGGGGCAGCATTGGCCGCGACGGCATCTGGTTTCCGTACTTTCCAAACTTCAGCCAAATGGGTTTCGTGCGTTGAGTTGGCACCGTTTCAATGCAACAACCACGAGGCTTTTACGGCAATGCGCGGGTTTCTCGCGGCAAGAATAGCCAAACCGTTTTTCGACACATAGCCGTCCATGACCGCTGACGAAGCAGCCACCCCCGAAATCGAATCCCCGCCGCCCGCGGTGCCAGCCACGGACAGCGTGCGCGAGGTGTTGGATTTCGTGGTGATGGTGTTGGTGTTGCTGCTGTTGTATCGCGGCTTTGGGGCGGAAGCCTTTGTCATTCCCACCGGTTCGATGGCCCCAACGTTGATGGGCTACCACAAGGATCTCCGCTGCGCCAACTGCGGCTTTGCCTACCAGGTCAATGCCAGCACTGAAGTGGAACCTGCTCCAACCACCACGCCGGGCGACTTTCCTCCCGGCCAATCGCCGGCCATGATTTCGGCCTGCACTTGCCCGGTCTGCCGCTACACAACCACCATCGAGAATCAGCTCGCCGAACCCTCCTACGGGGGCGACCGCATTATCGTCTCGAAATCCGCCTACTCCATTGCCCAGCCGCGGCGGTGGGACGTGGCCGTGTTCCGCTATCCGGCGGAAGCTACCACCAACTTTATCAAGCGGCTGGTTGGCCTGCCGGGCGAGACCGTCAAAATCTCCAACGGAGACGTCTTCACGCGGCCGACTGGTGCAAGCACCTTTGCTATCGCCCGCAAGCCGCCCTCCAAGGTATTGGCGCTGCTACAGGTCGTTCACGACAACGATCTGGCAGTGGACGCAAAATACCCGGCGCGCGACGCGTCGGCGGCCTGGGCCGTCGCGAAGGACTCAACAAGCGACGCGGTTTGGACTACGGACGATGGCGGTAAGACTTTCGTCGCCAGCAGCGATAAGCAAGGTGATAGCCAGCCATCCGCTTGGCTGCGGTTTCGCCACCGTCCGGCGACTTATGAGCAATGGCAGGCCGTTTCGCCCGCCCCTGGTACGCCCGCCCCCGTTGGCCCGCCGCAACTCGTCAGCGACTTCACCGCATACAACACCAACCATCCCTCGCAGTTTCGGTCGCACCAAATGCAAGGGAGCGAAGCCGACATCGAGGCCTTGGGCTTGCACTGGGTCGGAGACCTGGCATTGGAGTTCCATTGCGCGGTTCTGGGTAACACCGGTTCTCTGCAACTAGAGCTTGTGGAAGGGGGGCGCCGCTTTCGCTGCCAAATTGAACTATCGACCGGCCTGGCGACGCTGTCGATCAACGATTTGGATTCCTACCTACCGACGGCTCAGACCATTGTCCACGGGCCGGGCCAGTACAAACTGCGGCTGGCCAATATCGACGATCAATTACTGCTGTGGGTGCAGGACGAACTCGTCGATTTTCATACTTCCACCGCCTACCAGGATCTGGGAAACATCATGCCTACTTCCGCGGACTTATCGCCGGCGGGCATCTCCGTCGCGGATGCTCGGCTGCGCGTGGATAGGTTGAGGATTCTGCGCGACAACTACTACGTGGCGGCCAGCGGCCGCGACGAGATGAGCGACTACGTTCACGATCCTTTGTTCATCGTCCCTGCGCAGAATGTCGGAAACCGAGGGAGCGATTCGGCCCGGCTGGCGAGCATCATGTCCGATCCGGGGCTGTGGCCGCAAGTCTTTAGCCTGCGGCGGGCGGTGGAGTTTCGCTTGGGGCGCGATGAATTTCTGATGCTGGGCGACAATAGCTCACGCAGCAAAGACAGCCGCTTTTGGCTCGACGATCCCTCTCGCCGCGACGCGCCGCCGCATGTGGTGCCGGCGCGGCTGATGATTGGCCAGGCGGAGTTTATCTACTGGCCGCATTCCTGGAATCGCACTAGCCGCGATGGAACCTGGTTTCCGGCTTTTCCAAATCTCGAGAGAATGGGACTAGTAAGATAACCCTTGGGGCGGCGATGGATTCGCCGACTTTCCCCCAGCATTTTTTTCGCGGGTGTCACGGAGGAAAAAAACATGCCGCTGCTGCAAGCCCAGGGATTGGTCAAGATCTACAAGTCGCGCCGCGTCGTCGACGGGGTCGATTTTGAAGTTGAACGGGGCGAGATCGTGGGGCTGCTAGGCCCAAACGGGGCGGGCAAGACGACCAGTTTTCGCATGGCATGCGGAATGGTTGATCCCTACGCTGGCAAGGTCTTTTTGAACGATGTCGACGTCACGAGTTGGCCTATGTACCGCCGCGCCCGCGAGGGGGGCATGGGGTATCTGGCGCAAGAGTCCAGCGTCTTTCGCAAATTAACCGTCGAAAAGAACCTGCTGGGCATGATGGAGATGCTGGGCTTCGACCGCGCTACCCGCCGGCATCGCTGCGACGAACTGCTCGATCAATTCGATATTACTCGCCTCCGTAAGCAGTTGGCCTTGTCGCTGTCGGGCGGTGAACGCCGCCGGCTAGAAATTGCCCGCTGCCTGGTCTCCAATCCCAAATTGATTCTGCTGGACGAACCGTTCACGGGCATCGACCCGGTGACAATCCACAGTATCCAAGAGATCATCCGCCGCTTGCGGGCCAGCGGCATCTCCATCTTGATCACCGACCACCAGGTGCGCGAGACGTTGCAAATCACCGACCGCAGTTACGTCGTTCGCAGCGGCAAGGTACTGTGCCACGGTAGCCCGCAAGAAGTCGTCCGCAATCCCGAGGCCCGCAAGTACTACTTCGGAGAGGGCCTCGAGTTGGGGCTGGAAAGCGCCGCCACACCCCACTACGCGGAACGCCGTACTGAAGTACCAGCGGCAGAGTCGGCCCAAGAGCCGGCAACCCGCAAACGATTACGGCGCATGTAGACAGCGAAACAGGGCCAAGCGAGGGCCGCCTTTCTCCGGAATTCCACCAGCAGCAAGTTTTCCACCGCCCAATTTAGCTCACCGTTCGCCGCGACAAAGCCGTTTCGGCGGAATCTTGGTCGATTTGCGCTGCACTTTGACCGCATTCTTCCGGTCGATACGAACGCCCCGTTTACAAGGGGCCAGCGCCGCTGGAATCTTCGCTACTCGCCGCGCGACCGTCGGCTTTCCGCGATTGGTGGTGACTCTTGCGCATGGCTTGCGTGAAAATCCGTCTCTGCCGCGATTGCGGAACATGCCCTGGCATGTTGCGAAAAAGCAACGTACTTGAGCGAAAAGAGAAAACCCGCGGCACAAGGCGGGACGATTCTTACTTGTAGGAATCGGCTCCAATGGAATGGTGCCAGTAATACGACGCACGCTGGCCAGCGCACAAGAAGTGGCGCGGCAAGCCTCGCAGGACGGCGCGTCAAGGACCATTCATTCGGTAAGGAGCCCCCTCATGAGACTTTGGAGTTGGAACATTGCCGCGGCCGGTGTGTTGTGCTTCGCGGGCGTGGCAAACGCCGCGGACAACCCTTACGGTGCCCCGGCGGCATTGCCTCGGCCCGCCGCGGCCACCCGGATGTCGCCCTATTGGACCCAATACGCCAATCATACCGACGCCGAGGGCGTGCCGGCCATTGACGATACCGTCGTGCAAGGTTACGGCCAAAACGGCAGCGGCGCTAACGGTAGCGCGCCTGCCGTAACGTATGGCCAATCGGCCTATGCCGCCGGCGGAAACTGCGCTAGTGGCAATTGCGGCGGAGGCGATAGCCTAGGCTATGGCGATGCCGGCAGCCCCTACGACGCCGCGATCAACGGCTGCGGCGAATACGACATGGGCATGGGGCCGGCCATCATGCCGTTCTATGCATCCGCCGCCGGCCTGGTGATGACCCGCGGGCCTGGCAACCGAGTGTTTACGACCTACGACGCGAACAACATCAACAACCAGTTGTTGCACACCCAAGACGCCGCCACCGATTGGACCGGCGGCTTCCAATTGACGGCCGGCTACCGCTTTGGCTGCAGCCTGGAATGGGGCGTGGAAGCCACCTACTGGATGCTCGGAACCTTCACCGGGTCGTCCTCGATCAACGGCAACGGCAACCTTAGCACTCCGTTCGACACCGGCTTTGTAAACTTCCCCGGCCCGGTGGTAGCCACGACGGTATTTGACAATGCCGACCGTCACACCATCGACCGTCGTAGCAACGTCCTGAACTTGGAACTGAACCTGTTGCGGTTCCCCATCTGCTGCAGCGACAAGTTCCAGTTGACCTGGCTGGCCGGCGTGCGTTGGTTCCGCTTCACCGATGCCATGACGTTCTCGTCTTACCGCAACGTGCCTGTCAACGGCATTAACGATGCTTGCTTGCACGTCCGTACCGAGAACAACCTGGTCGGCTTCCAGATTGGTGCCCGCTGTGCTTACGCCTTCACGCCATGCTTTAAGGTGTATGCCAACCCCAGCGTTGGCTTGTACGGCAACATCATGGATTCGTACTCCAACATCTACAACAGCCTGGGCCAAAACGGTGTCACCAATCCTCCCGCACCGGGCGTAGCCCGCAACTTCCCTGTCTACGGCAACAAGACCGACGTGGCGATCTTGTCGTCCATCGACCTGGGTGCCGAGTACCAGTTGACATGCAACTGGAAAATCTTCGGCGGCTATCGCGTGGTGGCCGCCTCTGGCGTCGCCATGACCGACCAGCAGATTCCACACTTCCTCAACGACACGCCGGAATGGGAAAACGTCAAGTCGAACGGCAACCTGATTCTGCACGGTGCTTATGCCGGTGCGGAGTTCCGCTTCTAAGCTTGAAAGTTCCGATGGCTCCTTAGCGTCCTAAGTCGCCAGCCCGGGGATAGAACCCCGGGCTGGCTTCGTTTATAGGGTAAAACGTAGCCGAATGGCTCCCACCCTGCCGGCTTGAAACGCGAGTGGCTCTCCATTCAGCGTACGGTTGTTGCGCATGGACCATCGCACGCAACGCCAGCTACAACGCGGAAGCCATGCAACTGGCGTTGCTCCGCTAGGCGATCAAACTGGTCAGCGCCTGAAACTCTGGATCCGAGCGGATCGGGTCGAAGTCCGACTCGTCGCCGGCCAGTTCGCGGTAGCGGGCATCGATGGCCACGGCGCGCGTAAGATATCCGACGGCCTTGGTACGGTTGCCGGCCAAGCTCCAGTAGCAAGCCAGGTTGTATTGAATCAAGGCGTTTGTTGGCTCGACATCGCGGGCGTGCTCCAAAGCGTCGATCGCCATGTCCAACCGGCCAGTTCGCTTGTAGCACCAACCAAGCGCCAACTGAATGTGCGTGTTACTAGGGGCCAACTCGGCCGACCTCGCCAGCGGGTCAATCGCCTCGGCATAGCATTCCAACTCGCGGAGGGCCTCTCCGCGCAGGTACAACACTTGAGAAGCGAATGTGCCCGGCTCGCGCGCACGGTCCAAGGTACCCAAGGCATGGTTAGCCATGCCAAGTTCGAGATAGCCTTCTGCTTCACGCAAAATGCGCCGCAGACGTATGCGATGTGTGCCAGACATGGCAGCCGCTCCCGCCGTAGGGCCGGTTGCGAATTGGAAACAAGTCGATATCTCTATCTTACACGCTAGAATCAGGGATCAAGGCCCAGAAAGCCGTGATTTTACCAGATTCGCTCAAGTTTCTTGATTCACGATCCGCAAGTTCCGCAACTTTTAACATCACACCGAGACCGCCACGCATGAGTAAGCCTAAAATCTTGATCCAACTCGATGGCGACCAGCAGCCCAGCGTGTTTGACGCCGTGGTGGCCGTTGATGCGGGTGCCGACTTTTTGTTCCGGCATGGTGCCGTACAGCCGGGCGATGTCCGCGGGCTGGTCCACGGCGCGATCTTCACACGCGGTCCCGATGAACTACGCCGCACGGCCATTTTTATCGGCGGATCGAATGTCGCGGCGGGGGAAGAACTGCTGCGGCAGGCCAAAGCCAGCTTCTTTGGCCCTTTCAGCGTCTCAATATTGATGGACGCCAACGGCGCTAACACCACGGCCGCCGCCGCCGTGTTGGCAGCGCGGGCGCATGTCCCCCTGCAAGGGGCGAAAGCCCTGGTGCTGGGAGGAACCGGTCCCGTGGGGCAACGGGCCGTGCGGTTGCTGGCTGGTGAAGGCGCCGAGGTTCTCGTCGGCTCGCGCAGCGTGGAGCGTGCCGCGGAGGTTTGCAGATCGGTCGCGGCCAACATTTCTGGGACCAAGCTAACACCGGTTGCCGCCGGATCGCCCGCGGAAGCGGCCCAGGCCCTGGCCGGCATGCAAATCGTGATCGCGGCCGGCGCGGCGGGCGTGGAATTGCTAACGGCCGAAGCCCGCTCTTCCAGCCACGAACTGGCCGTGGCGATCGACCTGAACGCGGTCCCGCCACTCGGCCTGACCGGTGTTGAGGCGACCGATCGAGCCAAGACGCGGGACGGCGTCATCTGCTACGGTGCCCTGGGGGTCGGCGGCACCAAAATGAAAATCCACAAGGCCGCGCTGCGGCGGCTGTTCAAAGCCAACGACCAGGTGTTTGACGCCGAGGAAATCTACCAGTTGGGCCGCGAGTTGTTCGGCTAAACCACCCTGAGGATCCCGTCTTCCACCAGCGATCATCGGCGTTCCATTGGCAGGTTCCGATTCGATGGCTGGGCGATTCCTGTTCCACCTTACCTGCACCACTTCACGGTGTGGTGCAGGTAAGCGAAGCCGCGGAAGTCCTGCTTTGCCGGCTTGATGTGCGAATGGCTTTCCATCGTGCGTGGAATGCCGAAAGGCAAGGGACAATCAGGATCGCCGCCAGCGGCAAGGCGTGAGCCATGCCGCTCACGGGGGGCCAATCGGCCTCACCTGTTCCAAAATTGCCGTGTTTTGGGGGGTTGTGGTTCAGGTAAGCGAAGCCGCGGAAGTCCTGCATTGCCGGCTTGATGCGCGGGTGGATACTGCTTCTTGTGCGGGGTTGATGGGCATGGATCTTCGATGACGGTTCAAAGCGGCAAGGCGGG
>JBFWUW010000129.1:0-10873 GCA_050247075.1 Pirellulales bacterium
CGCACGTGTCTCCACGAGGAATTTCTGCGTCTCACCGCTCCCACGCCGCCCGCTCCAAAAATCCGCTCCCTCCTCAAACGCCTCACCGCCCTGGTGGCATAACACTGAAAGCTTTCGGAAAGTGCAGATGGATATTGAACCTGTGAAAATTGGTAATTGAATTTGAATCTATCGGACGCTCACTCATCCATTGGAAACACGGTAATCGTGGGACTTGTCCCGACGATATAGGCGGCTTCTCGGGTGGCTTGCCGGCCGTTGCGATCAACGACCAGTTCGACCTGGAAAATAAGATTGGCTCCGCCATCTCGCTCCCCGAGAACCTTGTAGTCCAGCAATTTGGCATCTCCCCAATCGCCCGCAACAATCGCCGGTTGGCGGCTCTTGAGCGTCTCGGCCTTATCGCCCGCCTTCCAGGCATCGAGCACGGTGGTTAGCGATTGTTTCGCCAGTGCCTTGTCCAGGGAGAGATCTTTGGCGCCAGGACCGTGGTCCGGCCCGCAACCGGTGAGGAAAAGGCAAACCGCTAAGAATACCCCCAGCACGAAAGGCCAGGGATTATTGGAATACTTCAGCAATTGCATGACACTCTGGCTCCTCAATTTTTCATGGAAAGTTCGAGCCAGCGCGGGGCGGCATATTTGCCGCCCCGTGCGCCGTCGCGATTGGTTTGAAAAGCAATAGAAATACAATGGCATTCCACCCGCCCTGGGGAACCGCCCGGCGTGCAAAGTTCCCTACGCGGATGGGATTGCCAAGCAAGATCGGCGTTAGTACTTGGGCACGGTTTCCTTGCCGTTGCGGGTGCCCAGGGCACGCCATACGACGATGTCGATGTTGCTGCTGATGAACCGCACCGAGGCATCGCACAGTAACGAATTTACACCGTCGCCGTGCAAGCTGCCGGCCGTCGTGGAGATGCGTCCTGGCGGCCACATGCAAGAAGGCTCATTCGGACGCAAGACATGCTGGTAGTATGTCGTCGAGTGGTACGACCGCAAGAATGGCGCGCCAACGTCGGAGACTCCTTGAAGGGACAGATTCTGCCAGGTGGGCGCAACCTTATCCACCAACGCCAGGCACATGGTGCGGGCCTCGTCGGGCGTGGCCGGGTACGTCCCAGGCCGGAATGTATCTGACCTTTTGTTGGCGAGCCCTTGCGAACCATCGCCGAGCAACTTTTCCGACATCATCACGGTCGTCGTCAATCCGTCGCGGATATCCTTGAAGTTTAACGCGGTATTGACGACAGGACGCCCGGTCAGTGGCACGGGGTTGGCCGGGAAAGGGCCATCCGGCGGCGGCATGGTAGAGTCGGGGTCGCCAGAGCTGCCAGGCGCGCCGTTGTTGAGTTGAGATCCCATGTTGACATAGTAGCTGTTCGGGCTGCCAACGGACGCTGGAATTTGATTGAGATCCGTGGGGCAAAGGAACGTGGAAACATACAAGTTACGGGCGACGTCGTTGCGCGCATCGGTGTAGTTGTAGTCCCAGTCGATCAGGTCCGAGCCGTTCTCTTGCTCGATATAGGGCAAGATCTGAGCATGAACCGAGTAGGTAAATCCGCCAGGGCTAACGAAGCTGCGATAAGGCAGGCGGTCGTTGGCGGAGTGAAAAGTATGTATGGCAAGGCCCAGTTGCCGTAGGTTGTTGCTGCATGAATTCCGACGAGCCGCTTCGCGGGCCATCTGTACGGCGGGTGTCAAGAGGGCTGCCAACATGGCAATGATAGTGATGACCACTAACAGTTCCACCAGCGTAAAGCCCGAACGTCTATGCTTAGACATGGATGAGTTCCTCTTACGGGATAAACAGAAAGAATCAATACAACGCGAAAACCAAGACTTAATGTGAAATATTTTGAAATTTCAAACTCGGTGCGCAGTTTCGCGCAATCAAGCCTGTGTATTAGCGCGAACACCATGTTGGCGGTGACAAGAACTAGCCTTTCCCATCGAATGGACGGGTACAGACTGGTCCGTCACGAACCATTTGGCCAACGAGACAGGCTCGCTGAACTGGCGGAACGGCTCAAGGTTGTTCTTCCATCGGACAACGCAAATGCCGCTGGGCACCCGCCGCGCTAACCGATGGAATGGGCCTGCTTTGCTCGAATGCCGGGCATGGCGTTCTTAGTCAATACACCAGAACAGCCAGCAGGATTTATCAAATCCAACGCGCAGCCTTGGAAGTTGTTGGTGTCCAGAAGACACCATCCGCAAGGGAACGCGACCGGCAGGCGACCAATCAGGCCGAGGCCGATCGTGGCGGATGAAAGATGCTGGTTCCGCAATGCCGAGGCCGCGGAACCGCCAGATCGTAAAGATAGCCCAAGAAATTGAGTTCGCCCGCGAACCCCCGTGCATCGGGCGCAACCATCGGATCGCGAACGGGCACTGGCAAAACCACGGGTGGAGCCAGCGGGACAGCGGGAATCCCTGAGCATTCTGGACCTGAACAGGGCCTATGCCGTGCAGGAATTGCCAATGTCGCCAATTCCAGCGGATCCCCAGTCTGGCCGCGTGGCATGAAGTGAGACTTGCCAGCCACATGCAGATAGTCACCGCAGCTAGCAACCGCCCGCGCGGGAACCAGCGCCACCCAAAGAGCCAGCATGAGACCGCAAGCAGCCCCCGCGATCGCCGTTTTGGGTGAGTTGCAACGCATGTGAACTAGTGCCTGATTGCGAAATTTGGCCGTCGATCGTGGAAGAGGAGTCTTCCGTTGATGAGGCCATCCAGACCAGCGGTGTACTTTAAGTGGGAAATCAAGAAATTGCAAGGAAATTGTAAGGGCGGCGGTTTGATGCCGAATCCGTGCCTGCTTTATTCGCCCAGCGGTTGAGAAAAAATTTAGTCTCGGTATTGCTGAATCGCCTTTAATGTGCGGCAAGGCTAGAATTGCCGCTGCTAGATCGTGTTTGGTTGAGTGGCCATTTTGTTTCTTGTTGGGAAAGGCTAGCCGATGAACTTCGTTCATGGAATTGCCTCTTGTTGCGCTTGCTGCCTGGTGACGGCGGGCATAATTTGCCCAGCCAACGCCGCGGAACCGGTTGGCATCCCCCGCGTGATTCCGCCGCCGGGAATAGAGTTGGCCGATACCGACAAGCTGCCGTTGCAAGCAGCGACGGACCATTTGGGCCAACGGCTGGCAACTGTCCCAACCCATCCACAAGCGGAACGCATTCTTCCGCTGTTGCCCGATGTGGAGATTTACTACAAGGCGGTCCGCTACGCTTTAGACCTGGACGAGTTCTACCGCCCGACCGACGCCGCGGCCGCGGGCCAACTGCTGCAACAGGCCGAACAACGGCTGGACAACTTGCTGGCCGGCAGCGCGCCGTGGGCCGTGGATGAGGGCCTTGTCGTCCGCGGGTATCGCTCGAGGATCGACGAATCGGTGCAGCCGTATGGGTTGGTGATTCCCGCGGACTTGGACCGAGGAAAACCTTGCCCGCTGTATGTCTGGCTGCATGGGCGCGGCGATAAAGCCACCGATCTTGGCTTCATCCTGGATCGTCAGGCGAATGCCGGCACGATCCAGCCGCCCGACGGCATTGTGCTGCACCCCTTTGGCCGTTTCTGCAATGCCTTCAAGTTCGCGGGCGAGACCGACGTGTTTGAGGCGATCGAAGCGGTGCAGCGGCACTATAGAATTGACCCCTACCGAATTGTGCTGTGGGGTTTTTCAATGGGGGGAGCGGGTGCCTGGCACTTGGCGGCCCATCACCCCGACCGTTGGGCCGCCGCCAGCCCTGGTGCCGGCTTCGCGGAAACGGCCCTCTATCAGAATCTGAACGTGGCCAACATTTCGGCCGCCGAGCGGACTTTGTGGAATATGTACGACGTCCCCAGCTACACCCGCAATTTGTTCAATCTGCCGTTGATTGCCTACAGCGGCGAGCGCGACAAACAAATTCAAGCGGCCAGGGTGATGGAACAGGCTTTCTCGGAGGAAGGCCGCACGCTACGGCACCTAATCGGCCCAGATACCGAACATCGCTATCATTCAGAAACACTGGCGGAACTGAGCCGGCAAATGACCGAACATGCTGCCGATGGACTAAATCGATTTCCGCCGCGGGTCAGTCTGCAAACGCAAACCTTGCGGTACTCCAAGGTGCATTGGGTCGAAGCCTTGGCTTTGGATCGCCATTGGCAAGACTCGCGGATCGACGCGGAGTTGGCCGCTCCGCGGAAGATTGTCGTACAGACCAAGAATGTTACCGAATTGGCTCTGTATCCGCCTTGGCCCGGGGAAGGCTTTGAAGGAGGGGCCACGATTGAGATCGACGGGCAAACCATCAACCTGCCCAAGCAAAGCGTGCCTCGGCCGGTTGTTGACCTCGACAACTCTTCCGGCCAATGGGCATTGTATAGCAGCTTTTTCTCTCGCAGCTATTTACGCAAGCGCCGCGGCATGACAGGGCCCATTGACGACATTTGGTTGGATCCCTTTCTGGTGGTACTGCCTAGCGGCAAGTGTGGCAGCCCCGCGGTGGAAGCCTGGACCCAAGCCGAGTTGGACCACTTTCGCGACCGTTGGCGGCGGTTGTTTCGCGGCGAGTTGCGGACCAGGCTCGATAGCGAAGTCACCTACGACGATATGCTCAACAACCATCTGGTACTGTGGGGGGACACCACAGCCAACAGCCTGACACGGCGGATTGCCCCCCTTCTGCCGTTTGCCTGGAACGAACACCAACTCACCGTGGGAGACAAGGCTTACCCGGCCGACAGCCATGTACCGGCCATGATCTACCCCAATCCGCTGACGACCTACCCGGCCCGTTACGCAGTGCTCAACAGCGGGCCGACCTTTCGCGAGGGACACGACCATACCAACTCCCAACAAACGCCCAAGCTGCCCGATTGGGCAGTGATCGACCTGAGCGAACCGCCTAGCGCATTGCGTCCCGGCAGGATTGCGGCAGCCGGTTTTTTTAATGAGACTTGGGGTTATATCGCGAATGAAGACGACTAATTTTGGCGCCTTGATTGAAGAGTCCCACACGAGGAACGGATATGATTGCCGAATCAGGCCACAAACAACATGAACAACCGTTGGATCTGGATCGCCTGGCGGCGGTCGTTGGCAAGTGGCAAATTGATGAATCGAAGGCGGAATTTACCGCTTACGACGACAGGTCGTTCAAGATCGGCATTGCCCTTAGCAATGTCCGCGCCACCTCCGGACGATTCAAAGCAACAGTGCAACTCTCGGAGGTCAACGAGGGGGCCGCCCATTTTGTCCTTGGTTACGATGGCCAACAACAATCCGGCTACACCATCGGGCTTGGCGGGTTTGACTGCGCCTATTCCGTCACGCAATGCTTTCTGCCTCGCGGTTCTCGAAAGCTGTTCGGCATTGGGACGAAGGAGAATATCAAGGCGGGCCGTTCCTATGTTCTGGATGTTGAACTGCAAGGGCAGGCTGTCAAGTTGAGTGTCGATGACACGCTCGTATTGGAATATACGTTGCCCCAACCGCTGCCCGGCGATCAACTTGGATTCAAGGGATATGGCGATGGCAGAGTTACGTTTTCGGACGCGTTCGTTGACCGGCATGCGCCGCGCGCATTCGTCATTATGCAATTCTCGGAACCGTATGACAGTTTGTGGGAGGAGGTCATTCGTCCGGTGGCTAAGAATGCTGGCTTCGATCCTCATCGCGCCGACGATGTCTTCCGTCCGGGCGTTATCTTGCAAGATATCGTGCGCGGCATTAAGGGGTCCGACGTTGTAATCGCGGAAGTCACGCCAAAGAACGCCAACGTCTTCTACGAGCTTGGGTATGCCCACGCGCTTGGCAAGCCTACTATCTTGCTCGCGGAACATCCAGAGGCAACCGGCGAACGCCTGCCTTTCGATATCAGCGGCTATCGCTGCATCTTTTACGACGATGCCATTCGCGGCAAGCGAAAAGTCGAAGAGGCTTTGAGGAAGCACTTAGACAATATTAAGAACAAGAACGACGAAATGTTTGTTTGAAGTGAATGTTTTCAGTTTTCAGCGCTTCCGGAAAGGCTGAATGCTGACGGCTGATCGCTGACGGCTATCAGCTTTTATACCTCACACCTCACACCTTTCGACCGCCACGGAACCCACCATGCCCCATAGTACTTCTCGCCGCGAATTCCTCGAACGCTCCGCCGCTGTTTCCGCGGCTGCCTTGCTGGCGGGTTATTCCGCCACGTCACGCGGGTACGCCGCCAACGATACGCTCAATATTGGCTGTATTGGTACGGGTGGGCGCTGCCGACATTTGATGAAGTCGCTGGCCAAGATATCGGGCGTCCGGATTGCCGCTGTTTGCGACGTGTGGGACGTTCACCTGGAGGAGGGCCGCAAGCTGGCCGACCCGCAAGCCTTCGCCACCAAGAAGTACCAGGAACTACTGGATCGGCCCGATATCGACGCCGTATTGATCGGCTCGCCCGACCACTGGCATGTGCCGCTGACGGTGGCCGCCTGCCAAGCGGGCAAGGATGTCTACGTGGAAAAGCCGCTGACGCACGACCTGTCGGAAGGGACGCGGGTGATCCAGGCGCAGAACGAACACAAGAAGATCGTGCAAGTTGGCACGCAGCAACGCAGCATGCCCCACTTTCAAGAGGGGTACAAGATCATCCAATCGGGCGAGCTTGGCGAGATTCACAAAGTCCATCTCACTTGGAATCGCAACGCGGCCCGCCACACGCGCAACAAATTGGGGATCGATCCCAATTCCGTCGATTGGAAGACCTTCTTGGGGAACGCCCCCGAGCAGCCGTTCGACGAGTACCGCTTTCGCAACTGGCGCTGGTTTTGGGATTTTGGCGGCGGAATACTGACCGACCTGATGGTTCACTTCATTGACGTGGCCAACTGGTATTTGGACCTCGACCACCCGGCGACTGGCGTGACGATTGGCGACAACTTTTTGGCCAAGGACGTGTGGGAAACGCCCGACACCATTCAAACGCTGCTGCGGTACCCCGACAGGGAAGTGCAGATCTATTTTGAGGGGACCTTTGTCAACGCCCGCAACGCGGCGATGCTGGAATTCATGGGGAGCAAAGGGACGCTCTACCTGGACCGCGGCCGCTATGAGGTTCATCCCGAGCGCAATAGCCCCCTCAAGCCAAGCGAATTGATCTTGGGGACCGGTCCCCGCGGTGCCGACTTCTACGACGCCCCCGACGGCGAATTGCTGCATCTGGCCAATTGGATCGAGTGCATCCGCAGTCGCCAGCAGCCCAACTGCCCGGCCGAGGCGGGTGTTTCCGCCGTCACCGGTGCCCACCTGGGCAACATGGCCTATCGAGAGAACAAGGTCGCCCAGTGGCCGGGATGATGGGAAAAGTGTGATGCCTTCCCTTAAGGCGATCGGCCGATTAGTCTGTCGCTTCGCGTCCCTGTTAGTCTGTCATCCGCTGAGTCCGCCGCATGGAATCGACCGTTGAAGCCGTCCCCGCCAAACGCAAGCGCATTCGCGAATTGGAAGCGATGGTGGCGGAAACCATTGAGGAAACGCCCGATACCACCACCTTGGTCTTGTTCACTGGCAACGACCGCCTGGAGTACCAACCGGGCCACTTTCTGACGATCGACCCGCATGTCTTTCCCGCGTTGGAACGGTTTACTTCCTATCTGGAAGACCAAAAGGGGAAACGTGAGCTGCCACGGGCCTACTCGCTAACGTCGGCCCCGCACGAAAAGTACCTGGCGATCACCGTCAAGGAAGAAAAGTACGTCAGCGGCCAGACCAGGTTTCCACCGCTGCTTTCGCCACTGTTGGTGCATCGTTTAGCGCCGGGCACGCGGCTGTCCATTACTGGGTTCACCGGGCCGTATGTGTTGCCGGCCGACATTGAAACGCGTACCGACCATTTGGTGCATGTCTGCGCCGGGTCTGGCATTGTTCCCAACTTCAGCATCATCAAGCATTGTCTGCTGCAACTGCCAAAGCTGCGGCATACGTTGGTGTACAGCAATAAGACGTGGCAAGATGTCATTTTTGGCCGCCAATTGACCGACCTCGCCCGCCAGCACCCCGAGCAACTGCGCGTGGTCCATACCCTGACGCGCGAGCCCGATGCCGCCTCGTTTGGACCCGACGTACGCGCCGGCCGCATCAACGCGGCTCTGCTGCGGGAATGCATCCCCGATCCGTCGGCGGTGCAAGTGTTTTGTTGTGGTCCCGGCGTGAGCAAGTTCGACCGCGATGCCGCCAAGGCCCGCGGCGAAGAGCCCGCCCCGCGCTTTTTAGAGTCGTCGTTGGCGGCGCTGGCCGATATCGGCATTACGCGGCAGCAAATTCATCGCGAGAGCTACGGTTGAGAAGCCGCTCGCTGTAGAAGGCGATTCCATCGCCGACGAGAGCCGCCAGCGTAGAAGCCATCAGCCGTCAACTTTCGCGTATCAACGTCGTTTATTTTCAGCCGCCGATTGACTGGGCTAAGTCGCTGAGCCGACCTGTTACTCAGTCGAGACGATCTGGCGCGCGTTGGCCATCAGGCCTAGCGCCTGGTCTTGCAGGAATTCGATCTCGCCGGTGCCTACGTCGTACATGGCCCCCACCACGGCCAGGCGGCCTTCTTCCACCAGCCGGCTGATCGTGCGGCTCTCCGAAACAATCTGTTGCACGGAATGTTGCACGTTGCGCCGCGCGACCTGGTCGACCATGGCGTGCTTGTCCGCGGGCGGGGCCTTGTTTGGCGAGTGGCCCGGGTTGGGCGGCAGTGACTTTTGGATTTCCTCGACGATCGGTGCCAAATGCTGGCAGCCGGTCGCCTCTTCGATGCAGCCTACCTTGTCGGCCAGATCAACGGCGGCGGTCACGGCCCCGCATTTGGTGTGACCCAGGACGACGATCAGCTTGGCCCCGGCCACCGCGCAACTGTATTCCATGCTGCCCAGCACTTTAGGGCTAATCACGTTGCCCGCCACGCGGACGCTAAAAATATCACCCAGCCCCACATCCATCAGCAGTTCGGCCGGCGACCGCGAGTCGATGCAACTCAGCACCACGGCCAGGGGGTGCTGCCCGTGCGAAGTCGAGTGGACCTGCCTCGCCAAATCGCGGGTGAGCCGGTGTCCGGTACGAAAGCGTTCGTTGCCTTCCCGCAGAATCTGCAGCACCTGCACACTGGTCAGTTTTTCTTGCAGTTCCCGCGTGGAATGGTCCACGTATTGGGTTTCGTCTTGCAATTGGTACTTGGGGCGGAAGCCGCGCAAACTAACCCTTACACCTTGAATTGGCGCGGTATTTTCCTTGTACTCGCGAATCAGGCTGAGAATATCGGGATCGATATAGTCCGTGTTCCGCGCGTCGAGCAGCACATGGGTGCCGCGGGGAGCGTTCCGCAAGGCTCGCTCCAAGGCGGCCCGGTTGAGAAAGCTGACCTGGCTGGCCAGTTCAATATGCAGAACTTCGTCTCCCAGATGCTTTTCGCGAACCTGTTTGAGCGGGCGTCGCAGGTTGCTGTTGAGGATAAACGTGATGCTGACAGCCAGCCCAATTAGCACGCCAAACAGCAGGTCGGTCAAGACGATGGCCGCCAAGGTAATGGCAAACGGCAAGAACTGGTACCTGCCCTCGTGCCAAATATCCACAATCAGTTTGGGATTGAAAAGCTTAATGCCGGTCGTCAGCAAAATGGCGGCCAGGCAAGATATCGGAATCATGTTCAAATACTTGGGCAAGAACATGACGCAAATCAACAGCAATATGCCATGAATAATCGCGGCGAGTTTCGTTTGTGCGCCTGCATTGATGTTGAGAGAGCTGCGTACGATCACCGACGCCAAGGGAATTCCTCCGATCAACCCCGCCACCGTGTTGCCAACGCCTTGCGCTACCAACTCGCGGCTCGCTGGAGAAACCCGCTGTTTAGGATCAATCTTGTCGATCGCCTCAAGATTCATCAAGGTTTCTAATGTCGCAACTAAGGCAATCGTGAGGCCGCCGGTGTAAATGGCGGGGTCTTTCCACCTTGAAAAGTCGGGCGTTGTCAAGAAACCCAAGAAATCCCGCAGGCTTTGGGCAACCGGAACCTGCACCAAGTGCGAGCTACTAATGCGCCAATCCGCGCCGAATCGGCTAAAAAATACAGTCAGGCCAGCTCCCAACAACACAACGATAAGTGGCGGTGGAATCGGTATTGCCTTTCGCAGCGGCCTAAATCGGTCAAAGCTCAACAGCACAAGAAATGACAAAATTCCGATCACCGCGGCACCCAAGTGGATTTCTCCGATGAGGTCCGTGATTTCGGAAAAAGTATTCTCGTGATCGGGCTGCACAAAAGACATGTCGCCTTCGGGGTCCGAATCATGTCCCAATAGGTGTGGTATCTGTTTGAGGATGAGAATCAGGCCCACGGCCCCCAAGAGCCCTTTGATGACACTCGACGGTACGAATGCCGACAAGAAACCCGCTCGCAGCAACCCTAACGCGATTTGGATCACTCCCGCTACGACCACGGCTAACAAGAATGCCTGAAATGATCCAAGGCTGAGAATTAGTGCCGTGACGACTCCCAATTGCGCAGGCGAAGGTCCGCTGACGCTGGTCTGCGAACCGCTTAGCGTGCCGACCACGATTCCGCCGATAATGCCAGACAGAATACCCGAGAACAGGGGTGCCCCAGCGGCAAAGGCAACCCCCAAACAGAGGGTGAGAGCAACCAGGAAAACGACTCCGCCGGCCGCAAGATCGCGCGCAAAACTGCCAGGCGAAAGTGACTTTAATTTGGTCATCATATTCATTCGCTCCGAAAGCGTAGCTCCCTACTATACAATGCCGGTCCAACGTGTGATAGCGCCGCGGAGATTGTCGCCGCTTGGCCGCACCGTGCCCGTTCGCCCATTGGCGAGCGACGAAGCGAAGGAAT
>JBFWUW010000130.1:0-10862 GCA_050247075.1 Pirellulales bacterium
CCTACGCGACGAAGACGGTTGCGGATTGCTCGCAGGCGGGGATTGGTTACACTGCAATGTCCCAGCTGCGGGCACTTGCAACAGTTGCGGATTGCTCGCAGGCGGGGATTGGTTACACTCGGGTACAACTTGGCTGCCTCAGCTCTGATGTTGCGGATTGCTCGCAGGCGGGGATTGGTTACACTGTCCACCGAGGCACGAATCAAAGCACGGAGGTTGCGGATTGCTCGCAGGCGGGGATTGGTTACACTACAATTTTGACGCTTACGAACACGAGGTAGTTGCGGATTGCTCGCAGGCGGGGATTGGTTACACTTGACAGAGACGCGGCCTCATGCAGCGGAATGTTGCGGATTGCTCGCAGGCGGGGATTGGTTACACTGGCAACCGGTGACCATGCCGCCGGGGCTGTGTTGCGGATTGCTCGCAGGCGGGGATTGGTTACACTAGTCGTATGTTAATTCATCGACAGGTTGCTGTTGCGGATTGCTCGCAGGCGGGGATTGGTTACACTCCTGTCCGCCGGAAGTTGAAGCTGGATCGGCTGTTGCGGCCGTGACGGCGGTCAGAAAAGTTCGAGTTGAGCGGGCGGCGGCTCGGGCGGGCGGCGCATTTTTCCCCAAAACACGCGCATCCGCTCGAACTGCTTGTCCGTGATGGTGATGATTCGCACCTCGCCGTCCGGCGGCACCGCCCATTCCACGCGCTGCATATGGACCGTGGCATTCTCCTCGCTGGCGCAATGCCGGGCGTAGACGGAGAACTGCATTCGCGTGAACCCATCACGGAGCAGCTTCTTGCGAAAGATGGCATAGTCCCTCCGGGCTTTCTTGGTGTCGACCGGCAGGTCGAACATCGTCACAACCCACATGGCACGATACCCGCTAAGTTGCATGTGAGGAAGGCAAGAAGGTTGTGGGACAATTGTCGGACTCACGCCTCGGTTTCATCCTTCATCCTTCCGCCGTCATCCTTTCTCCTCGGTATTTCCAGCTTTTGGCTCTCTCCCCGGTAGCAGCGGACTAGCCCGGCGGTAAGGCGGTGCAGGCTGACCAACAGCGGGCCGGAAAGCTCGCCGCATTGCACTTCGACCGTGAGAACTTTCAGCAGTTCGGCCTTGGCGGGCTGGTCCAATTCCAATCGGCCGGCGCGGACCAGTTGCCGCACGGCATGGTCCACCAGCGGGCGGAGCGGCTCCATCAGGTCGTCGGCCAGGCAAAAGGCGTTGGACCGGTTGGAGTGGTGCAGGCCAATGGCCGGCAGCAAGCCCGCCGCCACCAGCGCGCGGGCTACGGCGGCGCGCAACACGGCATAGCCGTAGTTCAACAAGTTGTTGGGGGGCGCGCCGTCGCGGTCGCGGCGAAAGGCCGGCGCGGTGTCTCGGCGCGGTTTCGGTTCATCGGGATCGTCGTCGTTTTCGTCCATTGCCTCCTGGCGGATTTCGGACGCGCGGCGAAAAGCCGGTTCGTCCGACCAGGCTTGCCAATAAAGCCGGGCGGCCTGGGCCTCGTGGTTTTCGACATCGCCGGAGCGGACCTCGCGAACCATGTTGAGCAGCCGCGTGCGGGCGGGGCCAGGGGACAAGTTACAGGCTTGGGCGCGAATTTTGGCCTGCACGATCTGCCGCCAGAGCTGTTTGCGAACCGGCTTGGCGACGTCGATCTGGTCGCGAATCCTCCACACCACCTGGCTATGGTCGGCCAATGGCAGCAAGATGCCGGCGGGCAGATGGTCTCGCCCGCACACGACGACGGTGGCGTCCTGTTGGGCCAGGCGGGCCAGTGCGGCGTGGGTGTAGGTCGTTCCCTGGTGGTCGACCATGACCACGCCGATATCCTCGCAGGGAATGGAGCCGACAACCTGTCCGTCGCGTTCCAAGACCAACTGGTCGAGGCGGACGGTAAGGTGGGCGCGTTCGCGCGAGATTTCAATGGTGCGCTTGATCATGCCCGACGAACCGCGTTTGCCACAGGGAGCGGATCAAACCCTCCCTGGCATCCAACGGCATCCGAGCGAAAGCAAGTATTACGATAGTTACACGGGAGCCGGAGTGGTATCGAAAAATTGCTTGGCTACCGTGCCTTGCGCAAGGTGCGCAACGCTGCAGACAATTGTGGTGCCAGCGCGGACAAATTCCGCTTGTCCAATTCAGCCAGCATCCAACTCCACGAGCCCTTTTGACGGCCACGCTTGAGTTTGCCTTTGGCGGCCGTTCGATTGCCCCGCGATTGCAACGCGATATGGGCAATTTCCAACACGCGCGGGTCAATCGGGCTGTCATTCGAATCGCGCGCGATCGCTGGCTCCACTCGGCGCGGGTGGCCCAGCGGATCGACAACGACCTTGATTGGCGTGGCTTCGCCCGGCGGGGCCAGGGCTTTGAGGTCGGTCGCCGAGACTTGCATCTCCACGCGCTCCGACCCTGGGATAAGCTTGCCACTCTCATCCTTTTCACCCGTGGCCCGGCGCGCATCCCAATGTGCCTTGAAGAAGGCCGTCTGTGGCTTGTCCAGTTTGAAAACAACGAAATAGGCTGGTTCTCCTGTTACCTTATGCCGCATGTAAACGGTTTCGCCCTCAGCCAGAGACATAATAAACCGTCCACCGCGTTCGGCATCGTCCGATTGGTCGACCGCGGTCAAACGCTGCTGGCGAACCCGTTGCGCGGCTTTGAATGTCGGCATAATGTACCCCGACCAACGCCCATTAATGTCCTCGCGGATTTCAAGGTGGTGGTTGTTACCGCCAACATAGGCCCGTCCGGCCCGCGGTGCATCGTCAACCACGCGGCGGTTTTTCGAATAATCGAAGCGTTTGCGTTCGATTCGGGCAGGATCGTTCATCGTCCTCAACAGGACGACCCGGCGAATAGGTACGCCCGATGGCATGCGCAGGGGACCGCCATTTTCTTTCTTGAGGATTTTGGCCAGTTCGCCCTTAGTGAAGCTGTCGGCGTCAACCTTGAGACCCAATTTCCGTAGCCGCAGGCTAATCTGCGCGCGCAGGATGCGCCGCAATTCCACGTCGCGCACCAGTCCGCTCTTCTCCGTGGGAGGATCGACGAGCCGAGGTTGGTAGCCGGTAGTGCTTACAAATGCCTTGGCCCGCCTCTTGGCTTGAGCCAACGACGGCTCTTTGCCGAGTTTGAACCAGTTTTCGGCCAGCCGTTTGATCGCGTCTTCCCTTTTCTCCGGAACAGGCATTCGCAAATGCTTGGGAGTGAGGGCATCGACGGCTTTGTGCCCCGTAAACAACGTATCACTGCCCGGCACGGGGCCGAAGAGCGTTTCTTCATGAAAGGCACCCGTCAGTTTTCGGCCCGCTGCGCGATGGCAAACGACGATTTGTGGGATCGGCTCTTCATCGTGGAGCGGTTTGCCAATATCGTCGAAGGAGTCATAAAGCTGCCGCAGGATTCTTCGACGGAAAGACTTCAGATCCTCTTTCCACGGCGGCGGTATTGGCTGACGGCGAATGCCGGACGGCTCCCGGCCTTGGGCCTTTGCCTTGGCGCGTTCCTCGTCGATTTTGGAGATCGTGTCCGCGAGTTCAAGGATTCGCGATGGATCGGTGAGTGCGATAGCCACCGCGTCGATGGCGTGTTCGCGGTGGTCGCCGCGGTTCTTGGCACTCGCACGGGACATTTCCTCGGGCGAAGCCTGGCTCGGCGTGATTAGCTTCTGATAGAGCTGCCAGTCCTGCCGCAATAGCCTGGTATAGCGGCCTTTGGTGACGAAGATGCGGCGCTGGCCCCCTTCCAAGTGCGTCGGCTCGTCGGGCCATAAAGCTTGCTGCAAGTACGTTTGCACCTCGCGGGCCGCGTAGGCGGTATCAGACAGTTGGCTCCCTTTCCACTCCGAGGGAACTTCCTTCCGCGACAAATTGCGCCATTTCGTCACATAATCGCGCGAGGTGAAGTAGTCGCCCTTTTCGGGCCGGTGGCCGTCCATGAACCGCAGCGGCGTAATCCGACCATCAAAGTCCTCTTGCCACCACTCGCGCGGTGTCTGTTGTTGCTTATCGCGATTGGAATTGCGATAGCACAGCACGCGGTTGTTGAGCGAATTGTCGCCGCACCGGCTGTAAGGGATGATGTGGTCCACTTCCAGGTCTGTGCCAAGCGCGGCTTGGCGGAGCGTAATGGCTTTGCCGCTATATGCGCAATGGCCCGCGAGCTTACCGTCCAGCTTTGCAGTGGAGTAGGCACAGACATTTCGTTGTTGCACGCACAGTACCACGCGGTCCACCGCGGCACGGAGTTGGTTGCTGGTCAACTGGTGAAAATTTGCATCGCCAAACGCCGGGCGCACGACTTCGTCTTGGATACGTTTGCGGATTTTGTTGCGATTGCGATTCAGGTACAGCAGCCGGTCGCTTTCCTTCTTGGGCTTGGTTGTCTCGCGAGCAAATTCGATCACGACCTGGTCTGGCCGGTGGCCGCCGTTGGCTTTCATGTGGGCGATGACGTGGCGACGAACCTCGTGGATGGCCTTGCGGACCACGGGATTGGCCAGCGTGGGCGCTGGCGGAAGCAGATTGGGGTGCTTTTTCTGAAAGTAGCGGTCGGCCTTGTTGCGGCGCGTACCACCGAGGCGGTAACGGCGCTCGCGGGCAACATCCTCGGGCGGCCGATCGTTTTCGTTAAGCGTGGCGAGTCTTTCGGCCAGCCGTTGGCCGAATTCTTGGCGAGCTTCGATCTGAGTAGGCCAACGACCATGTTCCTTGTCCCATATCTCCATGAATGGCAACAGATTCAAGAGCGCCCTGCGGGAGAGCTTTAGCCGGCGCTCCAAAGGGGGCCGCTTGCGCCAGGCTTCAACCAACCGGGAGGTGCCCAGGTCGTCAAGGCCGAGCCGTCGCGCAGCGGCCAGAAAGCGCTCGTCATCGCCCCCTCTCGGATCGAACCGCAGTATAGCTCGGTTCAGGCGGTTTCGCCGAGCTTCGTCCCAGGAGTTCCAAACGTCTTCACCCAACCCCGCCAACACGATTTCGCGATGGAACCAATCGGTGTTTATTTCACGGCCCTCGTCACGTTCGATATTCAGCACGTAGGCCGACTCTGGAAGATCGTTTTCCAGCTTCTTGAGCGATTTCTTGTCGATGCCCAGCGCGCCACGAACAGTCGCCACGCTGCCCGTTTTTTGCGTCCGCAGTTTGGCGATCACCTTGTCGCGCTGATCGGCCGAAAGCGGTTTATAGTCCACATCGCCCGGCCCTTTTAGCCGGATGTTGTTGACCGACTCGACGACGCGGAACCACGACGCGTGGCGGTCCATGATGGGGACGCAACGGTCGGTAGGCTCGAGGTCGCAGCGGCCAAGCGTTTCGATCCGCCAGTAAGTCCTTCGCTGGCCAAACAGCAGGCCGCGATGTCGCCAGACCAGATCGCCACGAGGGTCGTCCAGCGCTAGCTTGAGTTCCTCGGAAAGCTTGCCGGCCAACTCGCTGCCGAGCGAAGATTGCTTCTCCCATAGCCGCAGGAATTCGTCTCGAATCAGGCCTCGGTCGGCATGGAATTCAAACTCGCCAAGCCGGTTGCGGACATGTTCGGCAAAGGTGATCGGTTGGCCAGCCGCGTCCAGCTTGGCGTTGCCCGTCGTGTCAAGGACGGGGTGCCGCCGCTCAGCGGCGACTTTGGAAATGAGTTCGCCAAATGTTCGGGCGTCTCGATTGTTTTTCTCCGCGATCGTGTGTTGGACCGCTGCCTTCACGGCCTGATCGTCGGACTCTTCTTTGGCCGCCTTGCCGTTGGCCGATTCGTCGTCTGTCGCCCCCGCGACGGCTTCCTCGGCGAAGATCAGCCCCAGCGCACCGCGGCGCTGGCAAAGATGCAACAGCACGCGGCCAAATTGGTGGGGTGTGAGTACTGCGTCCAGGCCGTGGCGGCGCAGCTCCCAAGGATCGAGCGCGAAGAGTTCCTTGAGTTCATCCGGATCTTTCGGCAGCAGGCCCTGCTCCGCCAGGAATTGCCGCAAGCGGCGCTTCCTGGCGGATCGCCGCGATAATGAACGTCGTAAGCTCCGTTTGCTGCGGCGCTCCTGATTCTTCGGCGCGCCCCGCGCTTCCTCTTCTTCCGTCACACCGGCCGGAAAGACACTGACAGCGGCGCGCGTCAGCCATTTCTTGGTGTCAACCCAAGCCGAGCCGACGGAGTTGGAGCCGATGTCGAGACCAAGTGAAACGGTCATGGCTGCCCTCTCAAATTCAAGGTAGACGATTGGATTAAACGCTTGACACCCCCCAACGGAGTTTATACGATCAGGAGCAGTGTAACCAATCCCCGCCTGCTGTTTTCCGCAACAAGTTCGTCTTCAAGACGTTCGCAGGCACCGCCCAAGGGCGACCGCCGCAGCTCGCGCTTCGCGCGACCTGTGGCATTTTTTTGCGCCGCGTTCGCTCGATTGCCGCCGGCGGTATCTGGCAGCCGGCGGTGCTGCTGCCTGCGTTGCGGCGCCGTGATTCTTTTCGGAGGCGAGCGGGGGGCGGGTAGTCTGTTCGTCCGGTGGCGGGCGTTAAGCAACACAACTCGCACCTCCCGCATTCCGCGTTCAAGGGCCAAACTCCCGACTAAATGTACTTCGGGACGGGCGGAGACTTTCCAAATCAGATCGGGGCTGCCAGAATCGCAGCGCGGCTAGCACGTTTAACTGCCAATCGTGGCATCAGATGTCAAAGTTGCAGCGTGTCGGCGGACCACGGTTCGTAGAACCGGGCGAGCGCGAGAGACCGAGGTGAACGCCACCTCCGCGCAAGGAGCGTCGCAAATCGGTTTTGACGCGCCCGCTCACCACCCATGCGGGCAGTTGTCAGAGTGTCGATTGACCACGGCGTCGCCATGATTTGGTTTTCAGTTCGCGGGTGGCGAGAACTCGCGCAAAAAGTGCCAAATGTTGTGGTTGTCAGCAGCGCGGAAAACCGCAAAATATCGTAAGAAATAGCTGGGAACCGAACGCGAATGGGACGAGAAACACAGCAAACTCCGGCTTGGGCGTCGTTGCGCTACGAAGAACTGCTCGACGTGCGAATGTCGGATTTGGGGCTGCGGATCAAGGGGACGGCGCTTGAAGAGCGGATTGCCCGACTGCACGACGAGTTAGAGCATCGCCGAATACGGCTGAAGCCCCATTGTTGGCTTTCCGAGGAATGGTTCGCACCCGACGGCGTGCCGGGCATCGCCCTGCCGTTCTACCTGGCTCACCCGCGGCTAAAGGAACTCGAACGGCGGCAGATGCTGGCGGTCGAAGGGGGAACGCGTGACGAGTGTCTGCGGATTCTGCGCCATGAAGCCGGGCACACGGTCGAATCGGCTTATCGACTGAATCGCCGCAGCGAATGGCGGCGCGTGTTCGGCAGGGCCTCAAAGAAGTATCCCACATATTATAACATCCATCCGGCGAGCAAGGAATTCGTGCTGCACCTGGGTTCGTGGTATGCGCAGAGTCATCCGTCGGAGGATTTCGCCGAGACGTTCGCCGTGTGGCTGAAGCCCAACGGCGATTGGCGGCGGCGTTACACCGACTGGCCGGCGCGACGAAAGCTGGAATACGTTGACGCGTTGATGCACGAGCTGGCCGACGAGCCGCCGCCGGTCCGATCGCGAGAAACCGTTGATCCCCTGCACAAAATTCGCAAGACGCTCCGCGAACACTATCGCCGAAAACAACAGCTGTACCTGACCGAGTCGCCGGCCGTATACGACCGCGCCTTGCGCCGCATCTTCGGAGGCGATCCGCTTCGAGCGCGCGGCGAGCCGGCAGCCGCTTTCTTGCGGGCTCACCGCCGCGAGTTGCGCGAATCGGTGGCCCGCTTCGTTGGCGCGCATCCGTACGTTGTCGATCACCTGCTGTTGGAAATGCTCCTGCATGCGCGGCGGCTGGGCTTGCGTTGCCATCGGTCCAATCGGACGACAAAACGTGCCGCCGAGGTTATGTTGATCTTACAAACGAAGCGATTCCTGCGAACGGGTCGTCACAAGTTGGCGTTATGAGCGACAAGCGCGTCATCGTCTTGATGCACGAGGACCTGGTCCCTCCCGAGGCGGTCGCGCGCCCGGAAATCCTCGCCACGGCCGAGTGGAAGACCGAGTACGACGTGGTGACCGAACTTCGCAAACTCGGGCACGAAGTTCGAATGGTAGGAGTCGCTCGCGACCTCACGCCGATCCGCGATGCGATCGTCGATTGGAAGCCGCACCTCGCCTTCAACCTGCTCGAAGAGTTCCACGGCGTCGTGGTGTACGACCAGCACATGGCGGCCTACCTCGAACTCATGCGGCAGCCCTACTCCGGATGCAACCCTCGCGGGCTGATGCTCGCGCACGACAAGGTGTTGTGCAAGAAAATTCTCACTTACCATCGCATTGCGATTCCAGACTTCGCGCTGTTTCCGCGCGGGAAGAAGGTAGTCCGCCGCAAGAATCTGAACTTTCCCCTGCTCGTAAAGTCGGCCACGGAGGACGCCTCGCTGGGCATCGCGCAGGCGTCAGTCGACAGCAACGACGACAAGCTGCAAGACCGTGTCGCGTATCTTCACGATCAGCTTTCCACTGACGCGCTCGTCGAGGAGTACATCGAAGGCCGCGAGTTGTACGTCGGCGTGCTCGGCAACTCCCGGCTGCGGACATTTCCGGTTTGGGAGATGTCGTTCACCGGCATGCCCGAAGGGACCGCCCACATCGCTACCGCCAAAGTGAAGTGGGACCACAAATACCAGACGAAATACGGCATCACGACCGCGGCCGCCCAGCACTTGCCCAACGGCGCGGCCGAGCATCTCAACCGGCTCTCGAAGCGAATCTACAAGGCGCTCGACCTCAGCGGTTACGCCCGCATGGACTTTCGTCTGACGCCCGAGGGGAAGCTCTATGTGCTGGAGGCGAACCCGAACCCCAACTTGGCTCTCGGCGAAGACTTCGCCGAGAGCGCCGCCCATGCCGGCCTGAAATACGGCCAACTGCTGCAACAAATAGTCAACCTCGGCCTGCAGTACCGAGCCCAATGGAAACTGGCGTAAGAAACATGGTGAGTCTCCGGGTCGAAAAGGCAGAGATTCATCCGAGCGAGAGTGGTTGCCGTGTACTCTCCGCCTGATGTGCTTGCCAGTCCAATGTCAGGTTAAAACGACGTGGCAGCCGAGGATTCGACATGTCTTGCGGTTGGCGATCAGTTTGCGGAAGCCGAATTTGCGCCCGTCAACAATGGTGCGCACGGTGGAGACGAAGCGCACGACCGCGGTCACCACATCGTGCGAGGATCTGTACCGATGTAGCCTGATTGGCGAGAACTCTCGCACAAGACTCCCAAATGTTGTGGTCGTCAGCACTGCTTGCCGCCAGACGCCAGCCATCGCTAGGGCACGCATGCCGAGCGGGCGAGACGACATTGACGGTCGATGGAGCGGGCCACATGCGTCGCTGCCATCTCGTGGACGACATTATGGGCCAGATCGCCGACTCGTCTTGGGCGGAGTCGCTTCGTCCCAGGCCTTGTCCGAACCGCTTTGCGACTGCTTTCTGGGAAAGGCCCAATTGCAGGGCAAAGAGCAGCAAGAAGGTTTCGCTGGATCAGTATTAGTACGTCAGCCGAGGATTATCTCTACTTGCTGACCGGCACTTCTTCTGACGGTATTAACGCACCAGCCGCAGAATGAGTCCCCACAGCGGGACGATAACAGCGGCAGAAAGACCAAGCGTGACGATGCTCAGCAGGACCAGACCGCGACGCATTTGGGCCAGCGGCTGGCCGATGATTTGTTGGTAGCTTTCTTGCACAATGACCGTCAGCCCCGTCTCTTGACCGCGAGCTTGGACGGGCAAGCGTGCGGCCAGCCACCGCCCGCCATACTTGGGGGCTACCAGGCCATACGGATCGCCGTAGTCCGGCTGCAACGCGTCACCCGTGTCAACGCGTAGTTGTGGCTCGCGCTGCGATCGATCGAGCAACTGCCGTCGGGGAGAGTCGGTCAGCGGACTGAGCCGCCGATCGTCCAGTTCGTTGAACAGCGGATGTTGCAGGATCAGTCCCTGGTGCGCGGGGCGCGAATCGATCAGTACGGCAAAGCTGCTGTTGATCTGGCCGTCGGCGTTGCCTGTTTGCGCGTTGCCTGGCAATCGGACAAACGAGCCCAGCCGCACCATCAGACCTAAGACACCCAGACAGCGAGGCGTTTTCGTGGGCGAATTGAGTATTGGAGTGGAGATGACCACGACCCATTCGTCGGTAAACTCGCTCACGAAGGGAGGCGAAAGATACGTGTGACGCAGCGGAACATCCAGCGTTTCCGGGCGCCAGGTCTTGGGTTCGTCCTGGGCATGGCCATTATAGTACGCCCGCCAGGCATAGTTACGGCCAATCGTTTCACGACTCTCTTCGGGATGACGAGCAATTTGCAGACCGTCGGGCAGCAGCACAAACGAAGCAAAAATCTGCAAATCGCCGCCGAACTCGGCGTTCCACCGCTGTGTTGCCCGCCGCCAAGGACTGTCCACCAATTGCAGCCGCTGCGACTTGGACTCGTCATCCAAATACTGGCGGGTCGGGTCGCTGAGCAGGCGCGAGAGTTCAATCAGTTCCGGCTCGGCCAGCATGGTTTGTAAAGTCTCGATCAGCTTCGCATCGCGTGCGGCCTGCTCCGCCAGGTCGTAGTACCTGTCGAAATCGTTGCCGGCTTGCGCGGCAACGGACTCGGTGGTGAAGCGGACATTGGCCAGTGCGCGTTCGGTCAGCGTGCGATCGGTTTCGACACGTTGATGTTCAAACCAGACCCACGCCAGCCCATAGGCCAGCAGCGCCACCAATAACAGGGCCGCCGAGAGCGTGGGACCGCGCGGGTTTTTGCGGCTCCAACGCCACAGGCGCTCGCCG
>JBFWUW010000131.1:0-9725 GCA_050247075.1 Pirellulales bacterium
CAAAAACCGGCAAAAATGGAACAGGTAAGGCCCCAGCAGGCCAAAAACCGCCGCCCGCCGCCGCCTGAATCGGCGCGCGGTGCAATTCAAAACGGTTGAATCTCGCCACTTCGGGGTGGAGAAAACGGAGGAGGAATAAGATGGCGAGGGCCTCTCGCCAATCTCCCCCTCACCCCCAGCCCCTCTCCCGCCGAGGGGAGAGGGGAGCCGTGTTTTCAAGAGGGAAGCAAGCTTCCGCGAGGGCGCAAGTGTTATAAGAGGGAAGCAAGTGTTGGGTGTGGAGAGTCGAGTGCGTATCAAAGAGTCCTGACCCCTTTGATGCGTCAATCCACATTCGCCTGCTCTAGCCGATCGAGCCAGAACTGGCGGGCGGACTGGTATTGCTGGTGGACATGGGGGGAAACCGTGGTCCCTTTGGGGGCGGGCCGGGCCAGCAGCTCGTCCATCCAATCGACAAAGAATTGCACCGAACCGCGGCTGATCCTGGGCCGCGAGCCGATCTCGACGTAGTACGGTCCGGTCGAGGCAAAGCGGTAGGTCTTATCGACATCGGTCACGGCGCGGACCAGAAACCAGCCGCTGCGTTGGAAGTTGAGCAGGGGCAGCTTGCCCGTCTTGGCCCAGTCGGCCAGCCGCACGGTATGTTCGACGCCGCCATCGCGGATGACTTCCAAATAGTCCACCGTGTCGCGTGTCGCCAGGTTGAGGGCAATCTCCACCGAAACGCCTTCCTCGGCCGGTGCCGCGAAGACGTGCCCTGGGTAATGGCGGCCGTTGACGATCGGCCGCAGCATGGGGCCGTTGGTAACCATCACCCGGCCCGCCAGCAGGTTTTTCCGCCAGGCATCGTAAGAGAACTCGCTGCCGCACTGCACATAGACGCGGTTGTAGCCGACCGGACTGGGAGCCACGCCCGAACCGCTGCCGGCCGAGGGAGGTATCCGCAAGCCGGCACCCAAAACATGGTAATAGATCTGTTGCGACCACTGGCCGTTGCCCCAGCTTCCGCGGTCGAGACGCGGGTCGCGCGGCTTGCCGCCGGCCTCATCGTTGGCTCCCTCGCCGCGGCATTGATGGCTGTTGGCCAACTCAATGCTGTCAACCAATCCCAGCGCCAACCAAACCGGCAGCTCCCAGGCATAAGGCCGCTCGACATCGACCCAGGCCCGCGGGGAACGGCGAATCTCGGACAGCAGCGGCAACAACGAGGCTTCCTTACCGCCGGGCAGTTCGAGCGGGCGGTCCAGATCGAGCAGCAACACCGCGCCGCCGTTCCGTTCGTCTCGGCCCGCCAACAGTTGGCAGACGCGGCCATCGGCCAGTTCCAGGCGCGGCGGATCGGGGGGCGCGGCCTTGGCCCATTCGCTGCGCTTGGTGGTCCAGGTCACCAGTTGGGCGACGTGCAAGTCCTCTGCCCGCATCAACAGTTCCATCTCGCGTTGCGGACGGGCCACGCACAAGTCGCCCGACCACCAGCCCTCGCTGGCCATATCGACATAGCGGGGCAACTCCGCCACCTGGCTATCGTCGGCGAATTTCTCCAGCACAAAATGCCCCGTGCGGCGGTGGTACTCCGGCCCATGTTCCAGATCGAAGGTGTAGGTTCCATAGGGCAGTTGCATCTCCAGCGTTCCGTCGAACGTGAAATGGTCGTGCCAATAGGGCCATTTGCCGACACGCCGCGGCTTGCCATTGGGCGACCGCAAGTGAATGCGGCAGGGCAGCGGATCCTTGGTCTCGGCGTCCACCACGGTCAGGCTAAACTTGCCCTTGCCGCCGGCAGCCAGCGCGAACGCCGGCCAGGCCAGGCTGAAACAGATGGCCGCCAACAGCATAGCCGCGCATGGCATACCGGCGGTCGGTTGGCGTTTGATCGTGATCGGCATGTGCATGGCCAGAAGACTCTCGCAAGCGGTGAAACGGTTGTGCGTACAGTAAGTTTAGGTCAGCCGCGGCGCACGGTTGCGCCGATTATGGCGATTACCCGATTCCAGCGTTTCGCCTCCGATTGATGAAACCGCCGCTGTCGATGACAATCGGTTCCATTCAACCTGGAGGAGGCGAGTGCCTAGCCGATGGGAGATCTTTGTGGCGTGGGCTTTAGCCCACGTACTATCCGCCATTCGTGGGCTGAAGCCCACGCTACGGCCGATCCAATGTCGCTTTTGAGCCAGCCAATCGTACCCTATGCCTGTCGAACAACTGGACCATGTCGAGAGCCTGTTGCGGCGCGATCCTGGCCGTCGCGGGTTGGCCGGTTATCGCAGCCAGCGCGGATACCTGGCGGCCGGCCACTATCAACAGGCGGTGGCCGATCTGGCCCAGACGGCCACGCATGTCGCTATCGTCACCGGGTTTTGCATCCCGGTGGAACATGGCTGGACGGCGGAAACCGACGGCCCGCCCGGCGCGCTCTTCTTGGCCCGCGCGCTGCTAGAGCTAGGTGTGCGGGTTCGTCTGCTGAGCGACGAGTACGGGCGTCCGCTGTTGGAAGCGGGTGCCGACAACTGGCGATTGCCGCGGTCGATCATCGAGACGATCCCCTTTGAGTCGCCTGAACCCGATGACTCCATCCGCTGGCAAAACGGCATCACGCCGCGCACCGACGCTTGGGTGCGGCGGTTCCTGGCCAGCGATTTCGGCAGGAAGCTTAGCCACCTGGTGGCGATCGAGCGCTGTGGTCCAAGCCACACGGTCTTCTCGTGGGCCGCGCAACAGCGTTCGGCCGATGCCGTGGTGGAGTCTTTGTTCGATCTGGTGCCAATTGAGTCGTACAACCTCTGCCACAACATGCGCGGCGAGCCGATCGAGGGGCATACCGCCAAGGCCCATCGGCTGTTTGAGATCGTGGAGGAAGAAGGCTTGCCCGTCCGCACGATCGGCGTGGCCGACGGCGGCAACGAGATCGGCGTGGGGGCGATTTGCTTTGAGGATGTGCTGGCGGCGCTGGGCCAGCCCGAACGGGCCAAGATCATCTGCCGGATTGAGACCAACCAGGTGCTGCTGGCCGGAGTCAGCAATTGGGGCGGGTATGCCTTGGCCTTGGGCGTATGCCATGCTCGCAACCAGCTTGCCGCGGCCCGCGCCTGGCGGGCCGACGACTTGGGGCGTTTGATGGAAGTACTCGTCCGCGACGCGGCCGCAGTGGATGGCGTGTCGCGACGCCGCGAAGCCAGCGTGGATGGAATTCCCCTGGCGGACTATCTGGCCTACTTCAACGAGTTGCGGCAAGCGTTTGGTTTGGATGGCAAGAGCTAATGGCCAGCCATCACCCGGCCCATTCCGCCAATGCCGGTAGGGTGGGACAAGCGGCATTGTGTCCCGCAACTTGAAACCGGCTCACCCGCGATGTCCCACCATGACTCGCGATGGCGGCCGCAATCGGTGGGACATCGCGGATAAACCGTAAGCGAATGGATAAATCGATCTCCGCTTGTCCCTCCCTACGGCCGCAATCGGTGGGACATCGCGGTTAACCGTAAGCGAATGGATGAATCGATCTCCGCTTGTCCCACCCTACCGACTAATGGCCAACCGTCACCCGGTCCATTGTCGGGCCAATTCCACCAAGGTCCGCACGAACGCGCCGCTGCCGCCGCCGTCGCACCACGGCTTGGCCTTGTCCAGAAAGGCTGGCCCGGCGATATCGAGATGGACCCAGGGCTTACCCGCCACGAACTGTTCCAGGAACTTGGCCGCCGTGATGGCCCCGCCCCAACGGCCATTGCCAATGTTCTTGATGTCGGCCACTTCGCTCTTGATGTGCTCGTCGTAGTCGGAGAACATCGGCAGCGGCCAGGCATCCTCGCCGCACAGCCGACTGGCGGCCAGCACGCTCTCGCTCCAATCGGGGTCGTTGCTCATCAGGCCCGCCACGTCCAGGCCCAAGGCCACCACGCAGGCACCCGTCAGCGTTGCCAGGTCGACAATCTTGCCGGCTCCCCGCTCGACCGCCACATCCAGCACGTCGGCCAGCACCAGCCGGCCCTCGGCATCGGTGTTCAGCACTTCGATGGTGCGGCCATTGCGCGCCGTCAGCACATCGCCCAGTTTCATGGCCGCTGGCCCGGGCATGTTTTCCACCAACCCCATCAGGCCGATGACATTCACGGGCAGCTTCAGGCGGGCGATGGCGGTCATGGCTCCCAGCACCGTCGCCGCGCCGGCCATGTCGCATTTCATGGTGGCCATGCCTTCGCTCGGCTTGAGCGACAGGCCGCCGGAGTCGAACGTGACCCCCTTGCCCACCAGGGCCAACGGAGCCTGGCCGTCGGGCCCGCCATTGTGCCGCGCGATCACCAGCCGTGGCGGCCGCGACGTGCCCAGCGATACGGCCAGCAGCGACCCGCAACGCTCGGCTTGCAGGCGGTCCAGATCCCAAACCTCCAATTGCAGGCCGCAACCTTTGGCTTCGGTTTGGGCCTGTTCGGCAAAGGACTGAGGGTAGATGTTTTGCGGCGGTTCGTTCACCAGCCGCCGAGTCAGGTTGACGGCCTGGCCCACGATCTGGCCGCGCTCCACGGCGGCCGTCTCGCCGCCGGCCCACAACAAGCCTTCAAACGGCAGCCGTTTCTTTTCGGCCCGGTAAAGGTCTTGGCCCACGCAGCCGTTGAGTGCGCCGCAGACGCCGGCTTCCGTCAGCTCGGGCGTCCAACCATCGTCGAGGAAGAATGCCACGTCGCCGCGCTGTTTGCCCGCCAGTTGCTTGGCGGCCGCCGCCGCCGCGCGATAGGCCAACTTGCGATCGGCCTGTCCCCGTTCGCCCAGGCCCACCAGCAAGACCTGTGCGGCCGCCACGCCCGCCACTCCATGCAAGGCCAGCAGCTCGCACGATTTGCCAGAGAACTCCTGGCGTTCGACCAGCTTGGCGATCAACCCGCCCGACGCTTTGTCGATGGCGGCCGCTGCCGGGCTGGGCGCGCCTGATGAGTGCCATCCAATCACCACGGCGTCGGCCGCGGTTTGCGTGCTGGTGGAATTGATGGGGGTGACGCGCATGCAAAAGTCCTTTCCAAGAAACTCCGGCGAAGTCCTTCGCCAACGCGCCGGGATGGAAGCCGGCGGCAGGCTGCAAGTGACAGTTTTCGAGGGCATGGTAGTCTAAGAGTTTCCGGGCCGGTAGAACATGCCTGCCAGCCAGCGGACTGGAACATGCTCCAGCCGCTTGTCTCCCTCTCCCTTTGGGAGAGGGCCGGGGTGAGGGCTGCCGCGCATGGAGTACGAACCACCACATCTCCCTCTCCCCAGCCCTCTCCCGGAGTACCGGGAGAGGGAGTTTGCCACCAGATTTACTTGGCACACGTTCCGATCGGCCCGCTATGATGCCTGACACAAGCTAGCGAAGCCGGTTCCTGGCAAGGACGATTCAGCAACGGTTTCCGAACGACTTTCCGCACAAGAGGCAATTCATGTCCCACGAACCGACCCGTTTTGTGACGGCCGAAAACATGGTCGTCGAACAGCTTCCTTGGGGCCCGCACGACTGGCTTTGCCGGCCCGACATTACGCCCGACGCCGACAAGCTGCTGCTGGTGCGGGTCCACATTCCGCCCGGCCTGGGGCACGCCTTTCACCGGCATCCCGAGTTTGAAGAGATCATTTACGTGCTGGAGGGCCGCTGCGAGCAATGGGTCGATCGCCAGATGCGGTTGCTGGGACCGGGCGACTCGGCCCATATCCCGATGGATGTGGTGCATGGCTCGTATAACGCCGGCGACAGCACGCTGCGGCTGCTGGCCATTTTGTCGCCCGCCAAAATTTCCGGGCCGCCGCTGGTCGATGTCAGCCAGGACGAACCGTGGAAGTCGTTGCGAAATAGTGGCTAGCGCGGACGATTCAGGCGTCGGCGATGGAATCGCCTCCTACAGCGAATGGGCAATGGAATCGCTTTCCACATGAGATGATCGACCGATGTTGCCTACAGACTCCTTGGTTACGCTGATTGCCTCGTTGCCCGCTGGCACGGCGCGGCTGGCCGCCGTGGAGGATGTTGTCGCGGAAATGCAGCAGTTAGAACGGCTGCCCAGGGAAGCTGCCGCGGGCCGGTTGGTGGGGCTTGGTTTTCGGCCTTTGCCCGCCCATACGCGGGTGATCGACGACACGCTCGATGCATTAGCCGACGTGGCGGGCGCGTTGTGGCCGGCTTGGTACGGCCGGCCCGAAATGCCTGGTCCGCGGCCCGGCCATGAGCAGGCGGCGGTGTTGTGCCACGCGGCCGAACTGGCCCAATGCCGGCGGCGAGTGATGGATGTCTGGCTGCGGGCAGCCGACCAACTTTGCGCGGCGGGCCAATCACCGCGGCTACTTAAGCTGGGCGGCCCGATGGAAGCCGAGCAGTTGGCCCTGGCCATTTCGCCCACGCGCTGCGAGATTGTAATGGCGGTGTGCGACGACTCGCCGGAGGCAACGCATCTGATGGGGCTGGCCCGTGCCGCGGAATGGCTGGCGGCCGAAACCGGCGCGGCGGTCGTAGTGCTGGTGCCGCCTCAATTGTTGCGCTCGCCGGAACTCGACAGTATTGCCTACGACGCGCTGGAACTGGCCAGCCCAACCGCGATGGAACGGCCAGCGGACGTTAGCGAGTCTGAGTTCAATCCCGCATCGGGCCGCCCCGATGCCGGGCCGCCATCGCCGCCGCGCGCACCGGCCACAACGCCGGCCGGCTCTGCCGTGGCAGGGGCTGGGCCGACGTTGCCAGTTCAGCGGGAGCGCCGCACAACCGGCCTGGTGGTGACGCCCTTGATTGGGCTGCCGCACCCGGCTAGCCCCGGCGAGCAGCTCTTGGCACGGCGGCTGACGGCGGATGAAATGCTGGCCGGCCTGTTTGAATGCAACCAATGGGTCGAGACCCGGTACCACACCCGCCATTTGGTGGACTTGGTATGGCGGGATGGTAAACTCGTGGTCGAGGTCGATGGCTTCTACTGGCACACGCGGCCGGACGCCTTTGCACATGACCGGCTGCGCGATTTTGAGCTGAACGTGAGCGGCTACCTGGTGCTGCGGCTGCCGCATGACGACGTGATGCAAGATGTAGAACGAGCCATGCGGCGGATACAGCGGTTGGTGGCCTTTCACCGTGGCGGCAGAGATGGTTGCAATGACGCTTGACGATGGCCAAATGGGGAGCGGCGATGGCGGGGGACATCGATGTTGCGATTGAGCGGGGTCCGGCCGGTAGGGTGGGACAAGCGGCCAGCGATTGCCCATGTCCAGACGGGCGATCCGCGATGTCCCACCATAAACCGTCATGGACAACGGCGCTGGTGGCACATCGCGGTGAGGCTATCTATTCGTGGCCGCCGGCAGGCCGCTTGTCCCACCATGATTCGCAATGGCAGCCGCATTTGGTGGGACATCGCGGACGAACCGTATTCGAATGGAAGGGCCGATATCCGCTTGTCCCACCCTACTAGGCTATTGGGCATTTAGCCGGCACGTCGGCGGGACGTTTCTGTTGGCACAATCTTATCAATCAGGAACTTTTGACATGGACTTCCAATTGACAACCGCCCAAGCAAAATTCCTTCGCTTGTTGGTCTCGCTGCCAGAGGGTTCGTTTACGAAGGAGATCAAACCGGCCCTCAAGCCGGCCGAGCGCAAGCAGTTGGCCGAGGGGGGCATGATCCAACTCGATAAGCGCAAACCAGCTGGCGGTAGCCGCGCGGCGGATTACGTCTGCTTGACCCCCCAAGGCCGCGCATGGGTTGAGAGCCATCCCGCGCCGCCGCCAGAGGCCCCCAAGCCGAAAGCCCCGCGGAAGCCCGCGGTTCGCAAGCCCGCCGCGCCGAAGCCCGCCCCCAGTGTCAAGGATTTCAAAGCCACGCCTAAGCTGATGATGTTGCTATTGCGGCTGATGTTGCAGCCGGGCGGCACGGCCCAGGTGGCCGGCATGGACATCAAGCCCAGCGACGCCGACCTGAAAAAGGCCGTCAAATTCGGACTCGTCAAGGCCACTCCGACAACACTCCAGCCCAAGCAGAAGTTTGAACAAGTGGAACTGGCCGAGCCGGGCTGGCTATGGATGGAGCAGCACCTGGATGAGTACACGCCGAGCACAAAACCCGAGTCGATCGTATTGCACCGCTTGCTGACGCAAATGAAATCGCAGGTCGCGGCGGGCCGTTTGTCGTTGGCCGACCTCTGCCAGCCGCCGAGCGAAGCACCCGCCCGGCAATCGGCCGCCGCGGGCCACATTGATGCCCCGCTGCCCGATGAACGACCCCAGCCGGCCAACCTGGCCCAAGCCCGCCAGCGGATCATTTCGGCCTGCCATCGGCTGAGCGACGGCGCGTATCAAACCCGCATCCGCCTGGCCGACCTGCGGGCCACCCTGCCCGACATTCCCCGCGCCGAGGTAGACCGGGCCTTGCTCGACCTGGAGCAATCGTACGCGGCCAACATTTATCCCTTGGACAACCCGCAAGAGATCGAGGCGCGGGACCGGGAGGCGGCCCTGGCGAACAGCATGGGCAGTCCGCGACACATTCTGTATTTGACCGGCAAGGAATAGCGTATCGGGCCGCTATGACCCACGGCGAAAATCGCACCCAAAATCCATTATCTCCCTGGCAAGGAAGTAAGCATGGCCATTGTCACTAGCACCAAGAAGCCGCTCGTACCGTCGCCGGAACTCGAAGCATTGCGCGCCATCGACTTCGACTGGACGATGCATCTTAAGAGCGTCTGGACCGATCCGCCCTTCGATTCCAATGAGTTGCATCACGAGTTGCGGCAAGACTTTGCCAACAGCCTTGACGAACTTGCGCTGCGGCGGGATGGCAATAGCCCCTTTGGTTGGGTCGTTGTCGGTCCCGCGGGAAGCGGCAAGACGCATTGGCTGGCTACCTGCCGCCGGCAAGCGTTGGCCCGGGGAATGGGTTTTGTGCTGGTCGATATGACCGGCGTCCGCGATTTCTGGGAGACCGTGCTGCAAGGCTATCTCGATTCCTTGCAGCAGTACTGCGATAACGAGCAGCCGCAACAAGAGTTGCTGCTGCTGCGGTTTCTGGGGACCGTCAAGTTGCGTTACTCGGTCGATCGCGCGTTGGCCGATCTCAAAGGCAATTCCGAGAAGTATCTGCCCAAGAATATCAACAAGATCATTGAGACCATCCGCCCGCGCGATCCGCGGTGCGTCGATAAATATCGGGACGTTATTCGGGCCGTTATCGCCACATCATCGGCCAGAATGGAAATCCGTCAGGCGGGCTTGTCTTGGCTGAATGCCAACCCGGTCGATGAAGAGTTGCGAGTCCTCTTGGGATTTGCCAATGCCCAAGAAGAACCCCGCAAGATCGTGGAGGCCCTCTCTTGGATGATGAGCCTGGCCGGCCCGACGGTGCTGGCGTTCGACCAGCTCGATCCCATCGTGTCGCAACTTAGCCTGGCATCGCAGGCCGATCCCAGCAGCCCGGAAACGATGGCCGCGCAGTCGATCATCAAGGGGCTGGCCAATGGGTTGCAAGCGATCTTCGACTCCTTGCGGAGAACCTTTACCGTTGTGTCGGGGCTGGAATCGACGTGGCACGCCTTGAGCGAGAATACGCTGATTCCGATCAAGGACCGTTTTCGAGATCCGATGTATTTGAACTGGGTGCAACAGCAATCGGTGGCCGAGTCGATTTTGTTTCCGCGCATCGACGCCGCCTGCAAACGTACCGGGTTTACTCCGCCACATAAGGGGTGGCCCCGTTGGCGGCAGGCGCTGGGGGGCGGGCATGGGG
>JBFWUW010000132.1:0-9619 GCA_050247075.1 Pirellulales bacterium
AGGCCGATCGCCAGCAAAAAAAGTTGTACGCTGGGCTGGCCAACCGTTACATTCGTGGTTGGCCCGCCAGTGACCGATTGCCGGCGGCCCTTGGCGGCCATTTCGACAAGTCCCTCTCGCGAGCGATTCAAGATGGACGAAACACTACGAGTGCAATCGCCAGCTTCCAGATTCAGGTTCGCTATTCGCCCCCTGGCCTTGCTGGCGCTGCTGGCCGTTTTGGTGGGCCTGCAAATCGACTGGCACGCCAAGCGAAAGGCGCAATCGTTGCATGAAGAATTGCGGCAATGGCTGCCACCATATGTGATCAACGCCGACAAGACTTATTTCACGCCCGACAGCGTTTACACCATCGCCGGCCGCCAGCCCGACGACGAGGCCGAACTCGTGGAAGCCGACTATGAAGTGCCGCGGCGTCATGCGGTTTATGCTTTCCGCGGTGCGCTACACTACTACACGGTCCACGCCTTCTTCGAGGGGCCACAGGCGCATCTGAGCGACGTTTCGTACACCATCGACCGAACACCTCTGCCCGCCGATCAAGGCGACGGGCTGCCGTAGCGGCAAGAGTGCCAGTCTGACGGCTGACAGCTTCTCCGCTGACAGCTTATTCCTTATCCCATGCTGGCCTGTCCCAACAACCGGCGGAGGGCCGTGATGGCGATTTCGCCAAATTGCCGCGGGGGAATTCGCCAAATTTGTGGATTCATCAGTTCGACCGAAACGTGCCCCCGGTAGCCGATGGCTTGCAATTGGGCCACGATCGGTTGAAGCTGAAAGTCGCCATCGCCGGGCAGAATGCGGTCGGCATCAGTGGCCAGTTCCCGCGCCTGGCCCGACAGATCGCAAAGCTGCACATGGAACAAATTGTGGGGCGTCAAATAGGCCAGGTCTTCAAATTTGCTGGGACCGGTGTAGTAGTGAAAGATGTCCAGGCACAGGCCCAGGTTGGGCTCGGCGGCATCCGCCAGCAGGGCCAGCGCGGTTTGCACGTTGTTGGCCAGGGTGGCCTGGGACTGAAACTCCCAGGCCAGCCTCACGCCAAAGTCGCCCGCTTGCCGCGCCGCTTGCCGCAACGAGGTGCGTGCCCGGTCGATGTCTTCCTCGCCCAAGGGGCCTGTCAGGTCGCCGGCCACCACCAGCGTTTGCACGCCCAAATGGCGGCAAATTTCCAAACGTCGCGAGAAATGTTGCCAATGCTCGCGGCGGGCATCTCCCTGGCTAATCAACAGCCCCCCTTGAAAACTGGCAACCGGCGCGGTGACTTCATGACGGGCCAGCACCGCCAGGGCTTCATCGAGCGAGTGGCCGTGCAGCCAGCCTTCTAGCTTGCCCAGCCAAAGCTCAACCGCGCGGCAAGCGCCGGCAGCGTAGTCCTCGATATCTTGCTCCCACGCGGCATGCAGCGAGCAGACCTGGCTCAGGGCGGGTTGCAGCGTCAAGTTATTTGCCCACCTGGTAGCAAAACAGCAAGTCCTGATCGCGCAAGTAGAGCTGCCCGCCAGCCACGACCGGGTGCGACCAGATCTGCCCCGATCCGCGCGGCAGTTGGGTTTTTTCGGGAATCGTAAACCGGCCGGTCTCCTCGTAGCCCTCTGGGCTGGCCTTGAACAAGGCCACCTCGCCGTTCCCTTCCGTGTAGCCGTACAAGTAGCCGTCGGCATAGGCCACCGAACCTTTATTGAACGATCGTTCGCGCCAGGCGACTTCGCCCGTCATGAGGTCTTGGCAGAGCCAGCCGCCGCCATCGGAATGTCCATAGACATGGTCGCCCACCAAAATCACGCCGCCATGCTGGTTCTTCATTTCCTTGTTGAAGTAAACTTCTTCCGCGGTCACGCCCTGCCCGCCAGCCGAGAGCTTGACCAGCCCGCAGCCCGTGCCGTATCCCGACGTGCCATAGATATATTCGTTGTGAAAAATGGGGGTGGGGATGGTGGCTGTACCGTTGCCGGTCTTGTCGAAGCGGAACTGCAGCCGGCCATCGTCGGCCGCGACACCGACGATTCCGCGGCTGGTCTGAGTGGTGTAGATATCCTTGCCGCCCACGCTTCCCTTGACCAAGGAGGCATAGTGTGCCCCTTCGTTGAATTGGTCCTGGCCATCTCCCTGGCTGAACCAGATTTTCTCGCCCGTTTTCTTATCTAGCGCTACGATGCAGTTCTTGCCGCCCGGCGTGGCCAGCACTTTGTTGCCGTCCACCAGGGGCGATTCGCAGTAACCCCAATTCGGCACCCGGCCGCCAAAGTCGTCCACCAGGCTCCTGCTCCAGATTTTCTGGCCGCTGGTTCGCTCCAGACAGGCCAGAGTGCCGACGGCGTCGAGCGCGTAGACAAAGTCGCCATCCACGGTGGGCGTGCCGCGTGGGCCGCCTCCCCAATTGTTTTCGAACTGTGCGCCCAGATCGGCGGTCCAAACGGCCTTGCCGTTTTGGGTGTTTACGGCAATCACTTGGGCCGTCTTGCCATCACTTCCCAAGGTGTACAAGCGGTCTCCCACCACGGCGCAACTGGCAAAGCCCCGTCCCAGGTCGCGGCAGGTCCACAACAGCTTGGGACCATCCTTGGGCCATGCGGTCAACAATCCGGTCGAGGGCGAGATTCCATCCCGGTTCGGCCCCCGCCACTGGGGCCAGTCGGCTTGTCCGGCCGTCTTTTTCTGGGACACCTTCTTGCCCTTGGCCGGCGCGGCGGCCTCGGCGGATAGATCGAGCATCATCCAGCCGCTGGCGAGCAAGGCGGCCACAAGAGAACAGCCGGCCAAAAACCGGATGGCAGTGCGAAGGTTAATTGGCGAATTCATATCGAGGTACTTTCGTGTGCGAAACGGCGTCCAGTGAAGAGCCAACAAGCTTGCCCGTTTTCGACAAGCGCGATTTCTAAAACCCCACGAAGAGCAGGGAAAGTTCAGGCAGGGCCATACGCTGGCGATTCCAGTCAGAACCGCCGGAAGGATGCCTTTAGTATGAGTCGCCAGCCCCAATCGGGCAAGCAAGGCGAGGGGGGAATCCGACGATTCATTGGTGTGATGATCGGGGATTGTAGGAGGCGCTTCCATCGCCGAAGAATCGCCAAACCCTCCTCGATCGGCGATGGAATCGCATTCCACACGGGCTAACCATTGGGCCGGCGTGTGGGCCGCACGGCACCTGGCGAAACGCGAGTCCGAAAGCGCTTGGCGAATTCTTCCTGGACGACCGCCAGCATTCGTTCGCGCAGGGCCACGAAATCGGCCAGTAGTTCCTGGGCGGCCGGCGTCAAACAACTGCGGCGAGTAGTGGCCCCCCCCACCCGGGCTTCCACCAGAGAAATTCCCAAAGCCGCCTCGGCTTCCTTGATCCTGCTCCAAACGTGTCGGTAGCTCTTGCCGAGGCCGGCGGCGGCCTGTTTGATGTTGCCCGTTTCTTGGACTGCCAGCAGTATCTCGCTCAGTCCGTGGCCAAAGACGTACTCACCTTCGGCTTCCACCCAAACCTTGACGCGGGGTGTCAAATCGGAACTGCGCGAGGCGGGTCTTGAAGCCATGACGAGGTTGGTGTTGTTCAACGGCTACAGCAAGCTTTCCAACAGCAGCCGCATTTTGCGCATTTCGCCGTTATGGTCGATATCGGAGCCAGGCAAGTCTTCGATATGCACCGACAAGGCACGGTTGTAGCGGAACTTGCCCAGTTGCGTGACCAGGCGGCCATATTCAATCTCGCCCTGGCCGATGCGGGTCTGAAAATGGTCTTTGTTGGAGTCCCGCAACTGCACATGGTAGACGTGCTTCAAGAGCTGGTCGTAGTTGGTTTTCTTGGCGTTGTAGATATAGTGCGTGGGATCGAGCGTGATCCCCAAGCCCTTAACGTGGTCGCACAGCACAACAGCCGTGTCAGGGTCTTCCGTCATGCGGCCCACCTCGGTTTTCACACTGACCAACACGCCATCCAACGAGGAGATGCGGACGAGTTCCCGCAAGCGCTCGATTTCCTCGTTGAAAGGGGTTCCTAATTCGGCGGAAGGGACGGTGATACTGACCACCTTGGTTGCCTTGGCCAGACGGCAAATCGCCGTGAACTGCTGGAAATAGTCGTCGCCCGTTGCCTGAATGTCCGCCGTATAGGCAACCGGCGTCAGACGTTGCGTTTCGCGGCAGGCCAGAATGGCGCGGTCCAAGTTCGAGGCGACTTCCGACGGCTTCAACTGCTGGCTGTCCTCGCGGATGGCGATTTCGATGGATGTATATTCCAGCCCGACCAACCGCTCCAAGGCGGCTTCCAGCGAGAGATCGGGGAAACACTCACTCGACGCGGCGACAAACACGCAAGCACTCCTTTGCGGAGGGTCTCAAGACTACAGAAACGACCGCACGGCGGCGGGCCACTCCGAACGGCCCATAGCTTAGCGTTGCGCGGCGTATTGTGGCAACACCGCTGGAGAAATGGCGTGAAGCGGCAAGAAAAAAGATGCATTGGCCGGTGGACCAACGCACCTTAGAGAGGTGCCATGCGGACGTTAGCCGCTGTAGTGTTCCGCGACGGGTTACGCCTGGAACGAGCTGCCGCAGCCGCAGGTCTTGACGGCGTTGGGGTTCAAGAACTGAAAGCCCCGCTTTTCCAAGCCATCGTAGTAGTCGATGGTAGTGCCGTCCAAAAGCAAGGAACTCTTCTTGTCGACCACCAGCGTCAGCCCGTCGTAGTCGTACTTCGAGTCGGCCTTTTCGTCGAATGATGTGTCAAATCCGAAGACGTAGTCGTAGCCGGCGCATCCGCCGCCGCGAACGCCCACGCGCAGCACGGTCCCTTCCGGCGCTTGCGAGGTTTCCATGGTACGCTTCACTTCGGCAACGGCCTTTTCAGTCAATGTAACAGCCATGATGGTTTGCGTGCTCCCAAAGGGGTGGTCTTTTTGACACCTGTAGATGTCTAAATTATATCATCGGCTGGCGAAAGAAAAGAGCAGCAAGTGCGATTCTTGGCCGAAATCGTGCCGTGGCAACGCTGTAGGAGGCGTTTCTAACGCCGATGCCACTGAATGTCATGTGCCAATCGGCGTAGGAAACGCCTCCTACAGCCTGGCTCGGCGATAGAAACGCCTCCTACAACGGGCGGGCGGCGGACGCATAGCAATCCAACAACAGATTCAAGACATCGGCCGCCGCCGTGGCCGAGGCTTCGCTCTCTCGCCCTTGCTCCAGGCAATCCAAGAAATAGGCTGCGTCAAATGGGCCGGCCGGGCCAGGCAAGACCCAACCCAGTTTGGGACGCACGCCCGACTCGGCCTGGGTGCTCGACCAAAACCCCATCGGATCGTCTGGGTGCCGTCGGGGCGCCGTCCACGGTTCTTCGTCGGCCCAAATTTCTAGCCGAGGCAGGAAGGCGTCCACCGCTTCTACCTGGCGACTGCCCACCAGGCAGGTGCGTTGCAATCCCGAGGCAGGGTGCGACCGCCACCCGGTCCTGCCTGCCATGATGGTGGCCACGGTCCCCCCCTCATATTCGATCAGCGCCGCGCCAAAATCCTCCATGTCTTGCCGCTGGTGTTCCGCGAAGAAGTAGTTGCCGGTCGTGGCATGGACTTGCTTCACCGGCCGTTGCAGCAGGCCGCGCAGCCAAACCGCCGGGTAGACTCCCACGTTGTAAAACTCCCGCTTGGCGTCAATCGTCTCAAAATTCGCCGGACAATCGCTCTCTCGCCGTGGCCCGGCCAACGTGGCTTCGCCGCCATGTCCCTTGGCGAAGAACAAATCGCAATGGACCGCTCGTAATTCTCCTAGAGTTCCAGACTCCGCCAGACGGCGTGCCCGTAGCGAAGCCGGGCTGTGCGCCAAGTTGAACATGTGGCTGCGGACGCCCGCTTGTTGCACGGCGGCGGCAATGTCGCGGCCTTCTTGCCGCGAAGCCGCCAGCGGCTTGTCGAGATACAGATGCTTACCGGCGGCGGCGGCTTGCAAAATGATCGCTGCGCGGCGTTCGGGTTCCGCGCACACGCTCACGATATGGACATCGTCGCTCTGCAGCGCAGCCGCCAGATCGGGCAGTAGTGGTATCTTCAGTTCTTGCGCCAGCCGCTGGTTGAGTGCTGCCCGCCGAGGCGAAATGTCGGCTGCATCGCTTAGTCCCACCAACCGGCAGCGGCGGTCGGCCGCGAACGCTGCCGCGTAGTTTTCCTGATGCGTATGGCTGCCGCCGATTAGCAATACACCCCACGGCATGGGGCCGGCCGGCACTTGTTTGGCTTGGCGTGCCGCAGTCCGCGATGCCGCGGGTGAAGCGCCGGCGGACGTTGACGCGGCGGTGCGCGACAGGGCCCGACGAATCGCCTTCAACGCGGAATCGTCCAGGAAGTGCCATTCATCGGTGATGTGCTGCCTGGCCGCTGTATTGGCATCGCCTCGCCAATGAATGACACCGCGCGTGCCGACCACCGACAACTCGAACAGCGGCAGCCCTGCGCCAAAAGTGCCGGTGGTTGCCAACACGGTTTGCCCCCCCCGACAGCGCGCCAGCAGGCTCATCTGGCCGCTCTCTTCGCTGCCCAAGGCGGCAATCTGTTCAAACTCCGTCTTCAACCAATGGCAGGACTCTTCTAGCAATCCCGCCAGACGAGTATCCAACGAACTGGCGGCCGCGAATTCATGGGCCACCACCCGCACGGCCACCGGCGTGCCGATCCGTCCGGCGTCGATGATCCCCTGGACCGCCTGCCGCAAGGATGATGTCATTGCCAATCAGTCCTGTAGGAGGCGATTCCATCGCCGATTCGCACGTCATTCGTTCCTGTCGGCGATGGAATCGCCTCCTACATCTCGCATCGGCGATGGAATCGCCTCCTACAGGATTACGACACCGGTTGTGCCTTGGGCGGTGCCTTGACGCGCTTTTGCACGTCGACTTCCAACACGCCAAAGGCCGCCTCGTGCCGCTGTACCGTGTATTGCAGCGCGGCCAGCATTCGCTTGGCAGTGAAGTAGTTGACAATAATCCGCTGCTTGACGTGGATCGGCTCGGTCGGCGGGCCGAACGGGTTGGGGTTCAGGCCGAGATCGAGAATGACCTCTTCCGGCGTGCCGGTAACGCGGCAAAAGTTGGCGTACCCAGCCACCGCCTGCGAGTCATCGACTTGCACCGCTTGCCGCTGGCCTTCGCCCGCGGGTGCCGCCGCCGAGGGACCGTTTTCGGTAGGTTCGCTGGAACCGGGAATCTTCGCCATGACTACTCCTTGAATTGGGTGATCCTTTACTCCAACCGACGAATAGGCTTACGGTATCCTTTGCGGCCCTGTTTGGCAAATGCGGGGAGCCTCCCTTTCATCCTTCATCCTTCCGCCTTCATCCTTTCCTTTGGTATCGACTCACCGCGGATCATGTCGTCAAAGGTCTGCCGGGCACGAATGAGATGCGGCTGGCCCGACTCGACCAAGACCTCGGCGGCCAGCGGCTTGGAGTTATAGTTGGAGCCCATGGCAAAGCCGTAAGCGCCGGCGTTTTCAATCACCAAAAAATCACCCACTTCCGCCGCCGGCAGGCTGCGCGTGCAGACAAAGCCGCCATCTTGCTGGGTGAAGATATCCCCCGACTCGCACAGCGGCCCCCCGACCACCACGTCGCGCAGCTTGCGTTCCGCCGTATCTCCGGCGGCGGCGATCGACATGGGGTGATAGGCACCGTATAAGATCGGCCGCGCCAGATTGTTAAAGCCGGCATCCAAGAGATAAAAGGTGTTGTTTCCCATCTGCTTGATGGCCCGAATTTCCGACAACAAATAGCCGCTTTCGGCCACCAGGTAACGCCCCGGCTCCAACTCCAGCGTTAGCTTGTGGCCCACGCGGTCTTCCAACCGCTTGCGGGTGGCGTCCCACAGATCGTAGTACACATCCAGGTCAAGGTAGGTATCGCCCGCCTTGTAAGGGACTGGCAAACCGCCGCCAGCGCTGATGGATGTCAGCGAGCGGCCCACCTCGGCCGCCAACTTCTCCATCGCCCCGCAGACTTGCGACAGATGTTCCAGATCGGTCCCGGAACCGATATGCAAATGCAAACCCGTCACGCCCAGTCCGTGATGGTCGGCCCGCCGCAGGCAGTCGGCGATTTGCGTGTGCCAAATGCCATGCTTCGATTGCTCTCCGCCGGTGTTGGTCTTTTGGCTATGGCCGTGGCCGAAACCGGGGTTGATCCGCAACGTGATATGGCTGCCCGGCGCTCGCTCGCCAAGTTGGTCGATCATGTCGGGCGAGCCGCAGTTAACGTGCAGGCCCAGTTCGACCACCAAATTGAGCGATTCTCGGTCGAAAATGTCGGCCGTGTAGACAATCGGCGGCGGCTCTCCGTGGGTGGCATAGCCGGCCGCCATGGCCCGGCGCACCTCGCCCGCGCTGGTGGCATCGACCAACACCCCATGCCGCCGCACCAGGTCCAGAATGGCGATGTTGGAGCAGGCCTTCTGCGCGTAACGTACATAGTCAAAACGATGCAGATCCTTGACCCGTTCGACAATTTTGGCGGCGTCGTAAATATACGTCGGAGTGCCAAACTGCTTGGCGAGTTCGCCCACATCCAGGCCGGCGATTTGAGAACGCTGCAGGTGAAAGACGGGAGGCGTAGGCATGGACTTTTGCGGAAAAGATCAAAGGGCGGAAAGCAGCGGCACAGCGACCGGAAAGACACCAAAATACCAGAGCGCCGGCCGCCGCGCAAGGGGAAGCCCCAGCCAGTCCGGCCCGTTACTCAACCCGATGCATCGACGCACCGGGACGCAGGGAAGCGGGTGCGTCCCCCACACGCCAGCCCTGTATCTCGTACTGATCGACTCGCACGGGCATACCGGCCCGCCAATCTGGAAACATCGGCGAGGGGGTGTCCCATTCGGCATCCACTTGCACACCGCCGTAGCTGCGCTGGGCCTGCCTCACCCGCAGCCAATGTTGTTCGTGGCGAATAGCGTTGCCGACTTTAACCAGCACTTCCAGCGGAGGCCCATCGGCTGGCCGGTCCTGTAGCGCCGCTTGCCGTAAGTCTTTGTTAAATTGCCGGCGGGCGTTGATCGCTGCTCGCGCCTCCGCGCCTTCCGCCGATTCCTCATGAAAGGGAGGATAAATACCCTGCTGGCGAAACGGATCGAGCGATCTTGAATTCCGCCAGACGACCAAGAACTCCTCGGTAACAAGAAACAGTTGGAATTCCCCCGGCAAATAGGCCGCCATGGATTTCTCCGCCGTCAGTTGCTGGGCCAACTGGCGGGCCAGCGTGCGCAGTGTTTCCCGCGTGGCGGGGTTGGACTCGATCGTTTCGACCGCCAGCCAGGCCGATGCGGCCTGCATCTTCGACCTCAGGTCTTCGGGAAGCTTTTCGATGTTCCAATGGTCGTCATAAGGCATGCCGCCCGTTGCCAAGATAATACCCTCGTCGCCGCGTAACAGCGCCCACGACTCTTGGCCGGGGCGCGGCGATTCCGCGAATTCGTGAATGCGCCAGTCCGATTGCGGGTCAAGCATGGCCAGCGCGGCCAGGCTGGTTGCACGGTCAGCGCATATCAATCTTGTTGCAGGGCAAGAACTTCCGTAAGAAGCTTGGTGTTGAGCATACAACCGATCATCTTGCCGCGGAGGCTGTCTTTGATGGGATGACGCTTGAGCATGGTGAC
>JBFWUW010000133.1:0-9277 GCA_050247075.1 Pirellulales bacterium
TGGCGAACTCGTTTCGCGAACCTGTATCGCAAGACAAGCGAGTCGCCTCGAAGGACTAAGGTGTACCACGTAAAAGCCATTCGCGCCAGCCTGTGCAGACTACCCAGCTATGCGCGCTGGCCTTGGGCTGGTTGGGGCATCGATGTCCTGGGCAATGCCGCCAAAGAGGACCGTCGCGGTCGAAGAGTAGTCCCCCTCGCCGGGCACCGCTGGTGGATGCTGCTGATGCAGTTCGCGGAAGGCTTCTCCCATGAATAGCGGCCCCGCTTCCAAATTGTTGTACAGCCGCGCCGCCGATTCTTCCTGTTGCGCAAATTGTATAGCGTGCCGCAACGCTCCCTCGGTATCGCCTGACAAGGCGCAGACAATCGCCAGATTGGCGCTGTCATGGCTGCCGCGATAATCCTCTTGTGCCCAGGCCTGGGCTTCCTCAAACCGCTTCAATCGCAATAGAGAACTCAGCCTTTTCTGCCGTAACTGGTCCAACTGCCACGAGCTGATGCCGCCGCCGGAATTTGTCTGGAGCAAAGCGGCCGCACACAGATCGGCACACTCCGCGTATTGCTGGCGTTGCCAGGCCGCTTCCGCTTGTTGCAGCCCGGGCCGCGGGTCGTCGGGGAATTCTTGCCGATACAGGGCGAGAAGACGGTCAAGCTCCTCCCAGTTTTCGCTCCGTCGAAAACGGGATGCCAACTGGTCGAACTTCTGGCCGCGATCGGTGCCGTGTTGGTAATACGCCAGCCAATTTCCCAACGCCACGGCGGCGTCTTGCCAGGCGACATCATACATCCAGCCCTCTTCCTCAGACGCCAACTCCACGGCACGGCGAAACCGCTCTAGCGCCGCGTGCAGCCGCTGTTCGTGCTGGGCCAGCAAGCCGGCGTGGTAGTGGCCTTGCGGGTCATCGTCTTGGATGAGCTTGTAGGCATCCAATAAAGGCTGCAATTCATCCCAACGATCCTGGCTCTCAACCTGGCTGGCCAACGAGGGGAAAACCTCCTTCCGCGAACCGAGTGCCTCAAACGCCTCCAAGGCCGTTTTCCTCTTCAGCAAGATCGTGGACAACGTGTAACGCAGCCCCTGAGGATCTTCCTCGCCAGCCGTGGCCAGGGCCGCCGTAAGGGCTTGCTCGGCCTCGTCGAAGCGTTCCTCCTCGATCAGTTGATTCGCCCATCGCCGCAGGCCTTCGGCATCATCGGGATGGCGTTGCCGGTGTAGCGTCAGCAGCGATTGGAACTCCTGCTGGGTGATTTCCACGTCGCCTTCATCGTGATAATAAGCCAGGTTTTCAAATGCGGCCTGCTGGTCGGCGGCCGTTTCATAGGCCTCAACGGCTTTGCCTGCATTGGCCAGGGCCAGTTGCAGTTGGCTGGCGTATTGTGTGCGGTCCTCCGCGTTGGGCGCACGCTGCAGGGCTGTGCGATAATACTCCGCGGCTTGCTCGTACTCTTCGTCCCGTTCGGCCCCCTGGGCCAGCAGCGCAGCCGTCCGCGGCGATGCCGGGTCGCGATTGACGACATAGGCCGTCAACTCGGCTGCCGCGGAAAAATCGCGGTACGACAGTCGCGAGGCCAGGTCGGCCGCCACGGCCGTCGCGTTCCTCAGCTTGTCGATTCGCGTAAAGAACTCGGCTCGCTGGTCGACGGGCAGCAACAACAGCGATTCCGCCAAGGCCGTTCGGTCTTCCGGACTGAAACGCAACACATGTTGCCATTCCAAGGCGGCCGCTTCGCGGCGGTTGAGCCGCCGCAGCGCGGCGGCCTTGATCTGGCACAAGTTGAGCGTCGGGCCGATCACCTTTTCATATTGTTCCGCGCTGGCGACAGCCCGGTTGGGATCACTCCATTGGCAGCAAACCATGCGGCCAAAATAGGCACCCGGAGTATCGTCGGGCTGCTGCACCAGGTCGTACACGCGTAAGGCTTCGTCGTATTCGCCCAACTGTTGCCAGTTGTAACCCACGATAACCAGCAGCATGTCGCGGCGAGCGGCGGGCACGGGCTCTTTTTCGGCTGCCCGCAAGGCCACGGCGGCCGCCTTGGTGTCGCCCGAGTCGCGATGTTGCCGGCACTCACCCATCAAGTCGCTCCAGCGGTCGACGGCGTCGTTGGACGGGTGACTGGCATTGCGAACCGTGTCGATGAACCAGCCTGTCTTGGTCAGCCCCAAGTCAAGCCGCTGCCAGTCAACAATTTTCCACTCGTCCTGGTCGTTCGACAGCCACAGCCGCAACTCGATTTCTTCTTGCATCAGTTCGTCGCGTGCCACGGCATACGCCACGCGTGTCTGAAAGCCGTCCGCGGCCGGCATCATCGCCAGCAACGTCAACTTGGGGCAGCTTGTGTCAAAGGTGATCGCATCGGCCAGTTCCCGGCGGTACAGGCGGCGTTCGGCGGACGACAAGGACCGCATCGCGCCTGACTCTTCAATGACTCGAAAAAAACGGTGGAAGTCAAAGTGCCGGCGGAATGCCGTCTGGTCTTTTCGCTCCAGGGCGTTTTCGCCTTGCCCCAACATCGCCGCGACCGCCTGGTGCTCCTTCCAATTGTCGGGTGTCAAAATGGCCGACAGGTCTGCGCTGGCATCGTATTCGGTCAACACGCGGACCACCTCGGCCCGCTGTTCAACGGGCGTGCGCTTGGCCGCGATAGGCCGTTGCTGGGCCGTGGCAAAATACACAATGGCCCCCATGCCCGCCCCGGCGGCCATCAACAAGAACGCGGCGACGATCCACACGATCCACCGCGGCCCGCCGCGCGGCCGCGCGGCGGGGGGCGTAAAAGGGCGCGGTCGGAGTTCAAAAATGGGGGGTAGCGGCGGCGGTGTACGCGGCGCTTCATCTCCGTTCATTGGCATGCCCTGTTAAGAAGTGATCGGCCCGTCAAGATGTGGTGGAAACGGCTGGCAAGACAACCAGCCGGGTATCGCTCGCTGGATGCCTGCTCGTCGGGCCGCTGCCAGCTTAGCAACCAGACGATCCTTCCGCCAATTCCTGGAAAAAAATTGCCCTTGCGGCCAGCCGCTCGCGGCGGGTATTTACGCCCCCTCTACCTTTTTCTCAAAATTGTCTCAAGTCAGCAGCGGCGGCGGCCGACGCCTGGGCGTTGGCGGCGGTTTCGCGCTATGAGGAGTGCAAGCAATGCACAGTCACACTTTGCGTGGAAGCCTGCTGGCCATCCTGGCGTTGCTAGTATGCGTCCAGGCACGGGGCCAAGGGACGCAGATCGGCTCCAACAGCAGCAGCCGTGGAGCGCGGCTGGCCCAGTATGACGGAGCAATGGTCGCCGAACCGGACGGCATGGCCGGCCAAGGCATGATCGTACAGCCCGGCGGCGAAGCGTGGGGGTGCGACCCCTACGAAACGCAAGGTGGCTGGAGCAACAACATGTTCGGCGTCCCCTGTGGCGAGTCTTGCCAGGGACGCGGGGCGGGCTTTATCGCGGGAGGCGGCGTCTACTTCATCAAGCCCATGTGGACCAATAACCAGGCGGGCATTGTGACCGGCCCGGGACCATCTCTGGGGCGATTGGAAATCAACAACGACCACGAGTTTGCCCCGTTTGCCTTCTTGGGTTTTGTCGGCCCGAACGGTTTTGGGGTGCGGGGACGAGCCTGGTACTACGAATACGCCGCCAACGATGTCGTCTTCACTCTGCCGGCCGGAAATACCGTCGCGTCGCAATCGCCGCTGTTCGCAGCGACACCGCTCGTCAATACCAACGTCTCGAGTGCTACTCCGGGTGACGTATTCCGGGTTTCCAGCAATCTAAACCTGTATGTGTACGACTTGGAAGCCTTTCAGGCTATCGACCACGACCAATGGACCTGGACCTTCTCGGGCGGCGTGCGTTACGCCATCATTCGGCAGCAATACGTGGCGACGATCACTCCTGTTGCGGTGGGCGGCCCGGCCGCGCAATCGGTGAACTCGCTGCATCGCTTTAGCGGCTGGGGACCGACAATCTCCTTGGAAGGCCGTCGTGCTTTCGGACAAACCGGATTGGCTCTCTACGGCAATGCCCGCGGATCGTTGCTGTTCGGTGATTCCACACAGGATGTCACTTCCACTCTGTCCGTCGGGCCGGCTTTCGCGCACCCGGCCGTTAACGCCTCCGCCGCCCGCTGGTCGCCGCTATCCATCTTTGAATTCGAGATTGGCGGCGAATATGGCTATTGGCTGGGGACAACCGCCCGGCTGTTTGCTCGCGGCGGGTTGGTCGGCCAGGCCTGGCTGAACGCCGGCAACGCTGCCAACGCCGGATTGGACGGCTTGCCGGATGACAATGCCAACATGGGCTTCACGGGTTACCGTGCCACCGTGGGCGTTGACTATTGACGTTTGGCGCTCGACCGGCGGAAAAGTGCCTCGGCACCAACGCCCGAACTGGCCAGGGTACGCAGTCCAAGACCGCATTCCGTCGCGAGCCGGGGGCGACCCGCTCGTCTGTGTTGGCCGGTTGATTCTATCAGTGCGTGGAATTGGGAAATCCTCAACGCCAATTCCTTGTCATGTCCAGGCTCACCAGCGGTGGTCTCACCGATTTGGACCTGCTCTGAATCCGTAAAGCGCGGCCGCGACTGCGCCGCCGCGTGGCAATTCCGCTGGCCTGCCCGCCGGGCGATTCTTGTCGAACGTCGGGGAACGGGCCTCCATTGGCCTTCCCCGACTAGAATTCTTGGTTCGCCTGCCGCACAATAGCATTCCCACGAACATGGTCCCCTCCCACGCTGCCTGCCCTACGCCTATGAATCTTCATCACAAGCCGTTCGCCCTTGGACCTACCAAAGACCAGCGGCTGGGCCGAACCATCCATGCGTTGCACAACATCGGCCTGGCAATCGTACTGCTATCCCTGGCGGCTTTGTCCGCCCGAGCCGACGGGCTGGCCGACAACGATCCGGCCAATGTTCGCAGGGTTCCCAAGTTGGGTGTGGAAGTCCCCGCCGCCGATCGGCAAAAGCTGACGGCGGGCCTGGCGGAATTGCAACAGTCCATCGACAGGCTAAAGTCGCGCCAGGACGCCAGCATCACGGCGTTGCTGCCCGACGTGGAAATCTATCATCGGGCCGTCCACGATGCACTGGTCTATCAAGAGTTCTTCGATCCCGCCGAAATCACCGACGCCTACAAGTTGCTGGAAGAGGGCCAAGAGCGGGCCAAACAACTGGCCGCCAACCAGGCCCCTTGGACAACGGCGACCGGGCTGGTGGTGCGCGGTTACGTCTCTCGCATCGATGGCTCGGTGCAGCCGTATGGCTTGGTCGTGCCAGAGTCGTATGCCGCCGGCGGCAGCCAGCGGCATCGGCTCGATATCTGGTTCCACGGCCGTGGAGAAACCCTTAGCGAGCTGAATTTTCTGCGCAGCCGCCGGGTGCAGCCGGGCCAGTTCACCCCGCGCGATACGATCGTGCTTCATCCTTATGGACGCTATTCCAACGCTTTTAAGTTCGCCGGCGAAACCGACGTGCTGGAAGCGCTCGACTCTGTCCGCGGCCGCTACCGCATCGACGATCAGCGGATCGCCGTCCGGGGGTTTTCCATGGGGGGCGCGGCCTGTTGGCAGTTCGCCGTCCATTTTCCGGATCGCTGGGTGGGGGCTAATCCGGGCGCCGGGTTCGCGGAGACTCCCGAGTTCTTGCAGTTCTTTCAGAAAGAAACCCTCGCGCCGACCTGGTACGAACGCAAGCTCTGGCATTGGTACGACTGCACCGACTGGGCCTTGAATCTGTTCCATTGCCCGACCGTGGCCTACAGCGGCGAGGACGACATTCAAAAGCAGGCGGCCGACATCATGGCCACGGCCCTGGAAAACGAGGAAATGGAACTGCAACATATTATCGGCCCGCAAACCGCTCACAGCTATCATCCCCAGGCGGCGGCGATCGTTGATCGGGCCATGCAGAGCATCGCCGAGACCGGCCGCGACCGCCAACCGCTCGATCTTCATTTCGTGACTTACACCCTGAAGTACAACCGCCTGGCCTGGCTGGTGGTAGATGGCTTGCAGCAACATTGGGAACGGGCCCAGGTCGACGGCATGATTAGCATCGGCGCCGATGTCGAGCTGGTAACCTCCAACGTCTCCGATCTCACGCTCGACATGCCTTCGGGCTGGTGCCCCTTCAGCTTGACGCAGCCAGTGCTGCTGGTGATTGATGAGGACGAATTCGAGGCCCCCCGCCCCAAGAGCGACCGGTCGTGGCGGGTGTCGCTGCATCGCACGCCCGACGGCTGGCGGTTGGGACGCCGGCCCCAGGCCGATCTGGTCAAAAAGCACAATCTGCAAGGACCGATCGACGATGCCTTGATGGATTCGTTCTTGTTTGTGCGGCCGACGGGGCAGACCGCCAACAAAGCCGTTGGGCAATGGGCCGCGGCCGAACTAGAACGGGCCATCGAGCAGTGGCGGCGGCATTTCCGCGGGCACGCGCGGGTGAAGGACGACCGCGACGTGACGGAAGAAGACATCGCCACGGCCAACTTGGTGCTGTGGGGTGATCCCCAAAACAACACGCTGCTGGCCAAAGTCGCTTCCCACCTGCCGATCGCCTGGAACGAAGAGTCGATCACGGTTGACCGCGACGATGAAGACGCCGAAACCTATTCCGCGGACCAGCACGCCTTAATCGCCATCTACCCCAACCCACTCAACCCAGACCGCTACGTCGTTCTCAACAGCAGTTTCACCTTCCGCGAGTTTGCCTATCTCAACAACGCCCGGCAAGTCGCCAAGCTGCCCGACTGGGCCGTGGTCGATCTGCGAACCCCGCCCGACAGCTTGTGGCCCGGCAAGATCGTCGCCGCCGACTTCTTCGACGAAACCTGGCAGCTACGCCCCAAGCTGCTGTTGAACGACCCGGATGCCGAGGTCACCCGGCGGTAGCAGCGGGGAACATGTGCCACGGATTTGGTTATTCTCCCCCAGCGGCGGCCAGGAGTTCGCGCAGATGCAGCTCCACGCAACCGGCCAGAATGCCCGTGTTGTAGCCCCCTTCCAGCACGCTCACGATTCGGCCGCCGCAATGTTGACGGGCAATTTGTAAGACGGTCCTGGTCAATTCGCCAAAGTCTTCCGTCTCTAGCCCCAGCGAGCCAATGGGATCGTCGCGGTGCGCGTCGAAGCCGGCGCTAATCAGCACAAGTTGCGGACGGAGCCGGTCGGCGAATGCCGCCAGCTCGCGGGTGAACAGCGCCAAGAAGTCTTTCCGCGGCGTGTCGTACTCGACCGGCAGGTTCAGTGTCGTCCCCAGGCCCGGGCCCGCGCCCGTTTCTTGGGACGTGCCGGTGCCGGGGTAGAAAGGCCAACGATGGATGGAAAAAAAGCCGACTTGCCCATCGCGCCAAAACGTGTCCTGGGTGCCGTTGCCGTGGTGGACATCCCAATCGACGATCAGCACGCGGTCCAGCCTAAACTCGGCCGTGGCCAGACGCGCGCCAATGGCGATGCTATTGAACAGGCAGAACCCCATCGCCGCTTGCGGCAAGGCATGATGCCCTGGCGGACGGACCAGACAGAGGGCCGAGCGGTCCTCACCGCGAACGACGCGCTCGACGCCATCGCAAACGGCCCCGGCGGCGTGCAGCGCGGCCGCCGCGGAATTGGCCGAGACGACCGTGTCCTCCTCGATCCGGCCGCCGCCACCGCGAGCAAAGTCTTGCACGCTGGCCGCGTAGTCCAGGGAATGAACTCGCGACAAGCGTTCCGACGATACCGGCTGCCACGTCGGGCGGGTGCATTGCTCATCCAGGCCTGTCCGCTGCAATTGGCGGGTGATTTGCACCAGCCGCTCGGCACGCTCAGGATGCTTGCCGGTTTCGTGTCGCAGGAAGATCGGGTCGGTATACAGCAGCGTCATCGCAGCAATTCGCCCCTGGTGATGAAACTACCGCGACGTGCGCGAACGGGAAGTTACATCGTCGTCGTCATCTTCATCGTCGTCATCGTCGTCATCTTCACCATCATCCCCTTCTTCCATCTCCTCGTCGTCCGCGTCATCCAACTGACGTTCGCGCCACGGCTTGCCATCCTTGTAGCTTTCCAGTTCCTTTTCCAGGTGCTCGCGCACGGTCTCATCGGCACCAAGCTCGACGGCCTTGGTCGACCACTTGATGGCCGTTTCAAAGTCACCCGTCTCGGCAAACCCGGCGGCCAGGGTGCTAACGATGTGCGGCTTTTGGTAATCGGTCAACCGGCAAGCTTCCTCGGCCAGGGCGATAGCCCGCGGGCCGTCGCGCAGTTCATCGTCGGGCGATGTGGCCAACAGCCAGGCGGCGTTGTTCAGCACGCCGGTGTTGTCGGGTTCAAACTCCAGGGCCTTGTCGTAGTCGGCCAGGGCCTCGACATGCTCGCCCATGCCGATGTAGGTGTCGCCGCGCATTTGATACGCTTGCCCATCATTGGGATTCGCCTCGATCGCCTCGGTAAAGGCTTGAATGGCCCGCTGCTTGTCTTTCATCTGTGAGTACATGATTCCCAACTGCAACAGCATGGTGCTGTCTTTGGGGTTGTCCTCCAGAGCCGCCTGAAGATCAATAACGGCGTCTTTGAGATTGCCCGTCCCGGCCAGCAGCAGCGCCTTGGCCCGATGGGCCTGGGCGGAGTCGGGCGCGATCTTCAACACCGCCTCGACATCGGCCAGGGCTTTCTTGTTGTTGCCCGCCATCTGGTGCGCGCCGGCCCGCAACATCAAAATCTGCGGGTTGTCTGGCGAGAAGGCCAAGGCCAGGTCCAGGTCGTGCAGGGCCTCCTTGGCATCGTTCATGGCCAGCTTAATACGGCCCCGTTGGGCGTGGGCGATGGCCGACCGGGGCTGCAGATCAACCGCCTTGTCCAAGGCGGCCAGGGCTTCCTCGTACTTTTCTTGTTGGGCCAGAATCATCCCCCGCAACTCGTGCGTGGGACCATTCTCTTCGTCCTCGGCCAGGGCCGCATCGAGATCCTTGAGGCCTTCGTCATATTCTTTTTGGTCAAACAAAATCGCGGCGCGGGCCCGCAGTCCATCGACGTTGGTTGGGTCGGCCTTGAGGGCCAGGTTGAGGTCTTCCAGCCGATCCTCCGCTTCTTCACGCAGGCTTGCCCGCAGCATCAGGGCCTTGACCAGCGTTTCGGCATGGTTGTCTGCCATTTCCACGGCCTTGTCGAGCGCTTCAATGCCGGCATCTTTGTCACCGCCGGGAAATCCGCTGATCTGTCCCAGCAGCAGGTAGCTTTCGATGAGTTCGGGATCGTTCTCGACGGCCCGCTCCAGGTCGGCCTGGGTGGCGGCCAAGATCTTG
>JBFWUW010000134.1:0-8716 GCA_050247075.1 Pirellulales bacterium
ACTGACCGTCGTGTTTCCATCCTGCAGTCATGGCTACTTTCTCCTGCGGCAAACGCCGCGCTAGGAGAAGGCACTTCCTCCAACCGTTTCAATCATGCTAGCGGCCAAAGTTTTGGGAAATGGCACACCGGGCACGCAGGCGACCGCCAAGCCCAATATCGCCGGCATAATGGCCCTTGAGCAGGCGCAGTCAATATGTGTCTAAATATATGTTTTATTAGTTTACAAATAGTATAGATCGTGTACAATTGCCGGCGTCCGGCTTTGCGCGCCGACGTGGCTTTTGCACGTCCAACGGGCGCGAAGCCCCCAAACCGCCCAGGCATCGTTGTCCGCCGCGTGCTCGAACAGCATGGCCGTGGCAGGCGGTCGATCGGGCGAGTCACTTATTACGGCTACCGCTGCCGGCTGCTCGGCCAACTTGGGAGCGACCTCTTTCTCGCCGCTCCCTCCGCCGACCGGTACGTGTCACGGGGCCTATCCATATTTTTGAAACGCGGTCGTCACGCGGGGCGCTGACAATGCGCGCCGGGCCTGTGGCAACAGGCCACAGTCGCAACCTGCACCACACCCCCGTTGTTGGAACAGGTAACGCGGCCGCCCCAACGAAAAACCCCTTGATTTGTGGGAAAAGCTTGCATTTCTAACCTGCACCGCACCGTGAAATGGTGCGTGTAACGTGGAACAAGAACCGCCCAACCATCGAATCGGAACCTACCAATCGAACGCCGATTAGCGACGAACCTTACCTGCGCCACACCCCGTAGTGGAACAGGTAACGCGGTCGCGATGACGACAAAAGGCTACGATTTCGCGGAATAGAAAGACCGTCATTACCTGCACCACACCGCGAAATGGTGCAGGTAACGTGGAACAAGAACCGCCCAGCCATCGAATCGGAACCTACCAATGGAGCGCCGATTGTCGCCGTCAGGAGACGGCTCCTGATGACTCTTGACCGTCAAATCTGGTAGCGCAACAGCCAACCAACTGGGCCGTGGCGAGACCGACGGATTGATGATCCAACTCGGTTGCCCTGCGGCGGCGTCCGTCGGCTGTTCTGGTTGGAATGCGACTCCGCTGGGCCTTCTCGTTGCTCAGACTCCAGCCACTCTTTACCCCAGCCAGCCGCGGAAATTGGCACCGCCAACGCGACTGTTACCGATTTTGTCTGTCAAAACGCATCAGGCCGATCTTCGCGGACGCCACTTGAGGCTCTCCGCCGTCAGGGCTAACATCAATGTTGTGAATCCACCCGCGGAGCGTCGTCCATGAAGCTGATTATCGCCATCATCCAACCCAGCCGCCTGGAGGCCGTCAAAGCGGCCCTGACCGAGGTGGAAGTCTTCCGACTGACCGTCATGGATTGCCAAGGCTTTGGCCGGCAAAAGGGGCACGCCGAGGTCTATCGCGGGCACGAGTTCACGATCAACCTGGTCCGCAAGGTGCAGATTCAGATTGCCGTCAACGACGACTTTGTGGAGCCGACCGTCGAGGCGATCATCAAAGGGGGCCGCACGGGCAAGACCGGCCAGATCGGCGACGGCAAGATATTCGTCCTGCCGCTGGATGATTGCATTCGCATTCGGACGGGCGAGCGCGGTGGAGAAGCCGTGTAACGGCGGAGAAGCTGTCAGCGGAGAAGCTGTCGGCCGTCAGCTTGCGGATACAGTCGAGGCGTGTATGGCCGCGGGGATCTGGGTCCGTAGTGAAGCGCACGGTCCATCTTTGTTCGTATCAAGCCCACACGGCGCGAACCGTGCGGCGACGTGATTGCCAGCACTTCTAGCGGCAGCCCTCGCCGGCAAAACCGGCACTTCCGGCAAATTTTGCCGCTTTTAACTGTGCCGAGGCGGTTCTATTGGCCGAATTATTGAGTTCAGTGGGGGAAGCATCGCCAGGAGGCAGGCGTGCTTGTTTGTTCGGCCGGACCATGTTCCGGTGATTATTTGCCAGGGGAGGCATTCATGTCTGTACTCACGGTTGCGGAAAAGCAATGTGCGCCACGGATTCGGTCTTCACTTGTGGCGACAGTCTGCCGCTGGTTGGCGCTGATGGCGTTGCTGGCGCTGGCCTGGTTGGCCCACTCCACGTCGGCAAATGCCGCCGACCCCAGCAAAGCGACTTCCAGCCGTGCCGCCCGCGACGAGGCCATCCGGCTGATACCCCTGAATAAGCTCGACCCGCAAGCCCGCGCGCAGGTGCAGTACGTTCTCAAGCATGTCAGCGTCTACCGCCGGCTGCCGGTGCAAGTGGTGCGGGCAGACCCCGCGCTGTACCAATACTTTCTAGAACATCCCGACGTAACGGTCAAAATGTGGCGGATGATGGGCCTGACGCAGCTTAAGGTGGACCGTACCGACGAAGCCCGGTTCAGCATCGACGACAATCAAGGGACCACCGCCGACGCCCAATTTCTGTACCGCGACCACGACACCCATGTGGTTTACACCCGCGGCGTGTACGACGGGTCGATGTTTCCCAAGGCGGTGCAGGGGCATGTGGTGATGCTGTTGAAGACGGGTTACGTCCGCGAGCCGAACGGCGAGTTCTACATCACCAGCCGGCTCGACACGTTCATCCGCATGGATAACGTGGGCCTCGACCTGATCGCCAAGACCTTCAACCCGCTGGTGGGCAGGATCATCGACGACAACTTTGTCGAAGCGATGAAATTCGTGGGGAGCTTTTCCAAGACGGCCGGCGTCAATCCCGAGGCCATGCTGGCCCTGGCCGAGCGGATGGACAACGTAGATCCGCAAGACCAAGACCTGTTGCTGCAAATCGTCTCGGACGTGGGAGACAAGGCCGAGGCGGTCCGCCTGGCCAACGCCACGTCGCCCATCGTCGACCGCCCACGAAACGCCTCGGCCGGCTCGGCCAATCGACGGCGGTAGCTGCGTAGAAGGCGATTCCATCGCCAAAAACCGCAGGAGCCGTCTCCGACGGCGACCATACGGGTTCCAAAACGATTTCCCCAAACGCTTCCAATTTGGCTCAACCCATCCGCGGCGATTGGCCGATGCATGGATTAGCGGAACCGCGCGCTGCCGGGTAGCAGGCGAGGGGGGAGGTCATCGTGATGCGGAGCAAACAACCAATCTTGATCGCGGGCGGCGTGGTAGCGACCGGCCTGGTGGTGGCGTTGCTATTTCGCAAGCCGTCCAAGCCACCCGGCGAGGACACTCTGGCACCGGCCGTCGTATTGACTCGACCGGCCATGAACGAGGTGCCGCCGCGGGTGGGCCAGCCAGAGGCTGTCATCGAACGGCCTGCTTCCGGCGTGCCTAGCGCCGTTGTCGTGCCGGCTACGGCCGGCAATCCACCGTCAGTCGACGCGCCCCTGCCCGACCAGAAGCCGCTTCAACCGTGGGTTGATCCGCAACCACCCCGGATTGGCCTGAAGTTTCCAGGGACCGACTTGCCCGCGGCGGCCGCAGAGCCGAGCGAGCCGAAGCTACGCACGCATCGCGTACACGATGGCGATACCCTGGAGAAATTGGCCCGCCGCTATTTGGGCGATTCGTCGCGGGCGGCCGAAATCATGGAGGCCAACCGCGATTTGCTGTGCAGCCCCGACCTGCTGCCGATTGGGTTGGAACTGCGGATTCCTGCTCAAGGCACGCCTTAAGGTCCATGAGAACGTTGCCGCATGGCTCCTGCCTTGCTGGCTTGAATGGCCGGTCGATGATCCATGCCGATCGGGCTTGCCCGGAATGGACAATCCATTCGCGCATCCAGCCGGCATGGCGGGGGCCGTGTCGCTACGGGGCTACCGGTCGCCGCAACATAGCCACAGCACGGCCATCCGCACGGCCAGTCCGTTGGCGACTTGCGCTAGAATCAGCGAGTGCGGGCCGTCTGCCACGTCCGGCGTGATCTCGACGCCGCGGTTGATGGGGCCGGGGGCCAGAATGGAGATGTCGTCCTTGGCCCGCGCCAACCGTTGGCGGTTCATGGCGTACAGCAAGGCATACTCGCGAACCGAGGGGAAGGGCCGCAGGGCCTGCCGCTCGAACTGAATCCGCAGCAAGTTCAGCACGTCGCAACGGGGCAGGATATCGTCCAGGCTGTGCGAAACCTCGACCCCCATTTCCTTCCAATGGGGCGATACCAACGTCGACGGACCACACACAATGACGTGGGCACCTAGTTTTTTCAGGCCCCAAATGTTGGACCGCGCCGTGCGGCTATGCGCGATATCCCCCACCAGCGCCACGGTGAGGCCAGCCAGTTCACCGCGCCGCTCGCGAATGGAGAGAATATCCAGCAGACCTTGCGTAGGATGCTCGTGCGGGCCGTCGCCAGCGTTGATGACCGAGCAGTCCAGGCTTTGCGCCAATAGTTGCGGCGTGCCCGGCGTGCGATGCCGCACCACCACGGCGTCAACGCCCATGGCCTCAATGTTACGGGCCGTGTCGATGAACGTCTCACCCTTCGACAGGCTGCTGCCCGACGACGAAAAATCGACCGTGTCGGCACCCAGCCGCCGCGCCGCCAGAGCGAAGCTGGTCTTGGTGCGGGTGGAGTTCTCAAAGAACAGGTTGGCAATAGTCTTGCCGGTCAGCACCGGAATCTTGGCGCGGCAATCCGCCGTGGCTTCCTTGAATTGCACCGCCGTGTCGAGGATCAAATTAATCTCGTCGGCCGACAAGCTTTCCAACGTCAATAAATGCTGGTGCGTCCAGGCGGCCGGCACCGTGCTGAAGTCGCTAACGTGCGTGGACATGCGCATCCTGCTTGACAGGTAATGGGAATGATATCCGCTGGCCGTTGCAGTAGGCGATTTCCATCGCCACAAGGAATACACCGAATCGTATCACGCCGCCTCAAGGCTGCAAACCATGCCGACGTTGAATGGGCCACGGCAGCGCATTACGATTTATCCAGGCAACAATCCGCGTGCCGTTTGGGAGATGCAATCGACATGAGAAAACAGCCGCATCGGCGAGAAATTTTGGCGGCGGGGGGCGCAATCGCCACTGCCGTGACATTGGGCCGTTGGCCTGTACTGTTGGGCGATGAGCCGCCCCGGCCCGGCGTCCCCTGGCTGGCCAACGTGCAGCAACCGCCCAGCCAACTTCCGGCCGACGCCCCACAACTGCCTTCCTTGCTGGCCGACGGCAGCGGCGGAACCATCGCCGATCTGCCCGCGTGGAAACAGCACCGGGTGGAACTGCGCCGCGCATGGCTCGATTTTCTTGGCCCGCTGCAACTGCCGCGGCCCAAGCCGCGACTGGAAGTCTTGGAAGAGGACCGGCCCGAGGGCTGCATTCGCCAGTTGGTCCGCTACGAAAGCGAGCCGGGCCTGCCCGTTGAAGGCTATTTGCTGCGTCCCGCCAAACTCACCGGCCGCGTGCCGGGCGTAGTGGCCATGCATTCCACCACGGCCATTACCATTCGCCAGCCTGCCGGCGTGGAAGGCGACCCCGAGGATTTCTTCGGCCTCAAGCTGGCTCGGCTGGGCATGGTGGCCTTCTGCCCCCGTTGCTTCTTGTGGCAAGGCGAAGGGGATTACTTGCAGTTGGTCGAGCGTTTCCGGCAGCGGCATCCCCACAGCCTGGGAATGGCCAAGATGTTGTGGGATGCCGTGCGCGCTGTGGACGTGCTGGAGAATCTGCCGGAGGTCGATGCCGGGCGAATCGGCGCGGTGGGGCACTCGCTGGGCGCGAAAGAGGCCCTGTATTTGGCGGCGTTCGACGAACGGATCAAGGCCGCGGTCTCCAGTGAAGGGGGAATCGGTTTGAAGTTCACCAACTGGGATGCCCCTTGGTATCTGGGGGAAGATGTAAAGGCCGGGCGCTGGGCGCGCGAGCATCACGAATTGCTGGCGTTAATCGCCCCGCGGGCCTTCTTGCTGCTGGGAGGCGACTCGGCCGATGGCGACCGCAGTTGGCCATTCATTGAATCCGCCCTGCCAGTCTATCGCTTGTACGGCGGTCAGCCCGCACTAGGCTTGCTCAATCATCGCCGCGGACACAGTGTGCCGCCCGATGCCGAACAAAAGACCAACGAATGGCTGGCCGCGTATCTTTAAACCACTCAATCGGTCGTGAACTCGGCGCGGAGAAATTCCGCGGCGGTATCCCACTGCTCCAGCGCCGCGCGAAAGTCGATCCGCATCGCGCGAATCGTCCGAGGAGTCTCCACCCGCCGTTGTTCTTTGGTGTCCGGAAGCAAGGGAATCTGCGCGCTGGCCCCGTCCGCCAGACGATTTTCTACCTCTGGCGTGAGCAAATAGTCCACTAGCAAGCGAGCTTGTTGGGGATGCGGCCCGCCCCGGATGATGGCCAAGGTGTTGGGGATGAACAGCGTCCCCAAGGCTCCTTCCATTTGATCGGGGTAAATAATTGCCACCGGCTGCCCTTGTTCAACCTCCATGATGGCGTCGTCGGTGTCGGTCAGTCCGAAAGCTAGTTCGCCCGCCGACACCGCCAAAGCCACCTGTTTGTTCCCCGACATAATCTGGGCCTGGTTGGCTTTGATATCGCGAAACAATTGTCGCGCGTCGTCCGGTCCCAGCGAGGCAAACAGGCAGGCGGCGTGGGTGGCCGTTGTGCCAAACAATGGCTTGGCCAGCCCGCAGCGGCCCCGCCAGCGCTCGTTCGCCAGTTCGTCAATCGAACGCGGCCAATCGTCTGGCGGCACCAGTTTGGTGTTCACCAGCAGCACGCGTGCCCGGGCCGCAAACCCGTGCCAGTTGCCGTCCGCCGCGCGAAATGCAGCCGGCAGCCCCTGGGCCGTGGGCGGAATGTACGCCTGCAACAACCCCCGTTCCTCCAACCGCAACGTGTTGAGGATCTCATTGTTCCAAAACAGGTCACAACGGGGGCGAGCCCTCTCGGCGATGATCAACTGGGTCAGGCCAACCGTCTTGGTCGATTCAACATCAAACTTTGGCAGCACGGCAATGCCGGTCTGTCGCGTGAAGACTTGCAAGATCGGCTCGGAAAACTCGGAATCCAACGCCGCGTAGACGATGACCTCGTTGCGAATGTCGTCGTTTAGTTGGCCCACTTCGGATGTGGCCAGCTCCCCCTTGAGGATTCGCGGCCGCGTTTCCAGCGCGGCCAATGCCGCTACGGTCGCTACGCTGGCCAGGGCCAGCCCACGGGTCAACAGTAGCAGACGCTGGGGCGAGGTTTGCGGCCTGGCCGCGGGCGATAGCTTGCCATGCGCCGGTCTCTTGGAGAACAAACCGACGGCGTGCAAGATGCCGGCCAGGGCCGTCACCGTGGCCAGCACCGCCAGCCACTCGTCGAGGTCGGCCAGCAATGTCCGCGAAGTCGGCCCGCGCGCGATGGCGGCTAGCGCGGAAATCGCCACTAGCCCGTAGGCCGCACAAGCCACCCTTGGCACTTGTCGGGCAATGGTATCCCCCCGCCGCAACGCCAGGCCAATCCGCCATTCCAACAGCACCGTTAGCAGCAAGCAGGCCACGCTCGCCAATCGAAAGGCGGCCACGAAATCACGCATGCCTTCCAACCGGTCGATCTGCCCTTGCCACCACGGGTCTGGCGTCAATCCGCTTTGCAACCAACCGGCGCTCAGCATGGCCAACACGGCCAACGACAGGTGGGCCGTGCCTAGTCGCCGCTGGGCTGGTTGGTCGGACGGTTTCATGGGACGAGCCGTTAGCGATGGGTGATTTAGCCTGGCTTAGCTGTCAGCGGAGCAGCGATCAGCCGTCAGCCGGAGAATGGCAAGTGAACTGGCCGTTCGTGAGTCGCACGGTTGGCAGGGCTTAGTGTAGCGAGCGATGCGCGGCCGTTCCAACGCGGGGGTGTGGTGCGGGTACACGTAGCTGCAAAGCTCCTGCATTGCCGGCTTGATGTGCGATTGGATTCTGCATCTTGCGCAGGGTCGATGGACATGGATCAACGATGGTGGTGCCGCCCCTCACCCCCAACTCCTCTCCCGCAGCGGGGAGAGGGGGGCGGATGTTGGGGTTGGAACGTCCAGGGTAAAGTCATCGCCCTGGATGTGGCGGTAGGTTTGAGCGCTTCCTGTTCCAAAATTGCCGTGTTTCGGGGGGTTGTGGTGCAGGTAAACGTAGACGCAAAGCTCCTGCTTTGCCGGCATGATGTGCGAATGGTTTTCCATCGTGCGTTAAATGCCGAAAGGCAAGGGACAATCAGGCTCACCGCCAGCGGCAAGGCGGGAGCCATGCCGCTACGGGGAGGGCCAATCGGCCTTACCTGTTCCAAAATTGCCGTGTTTTGGGGGGTTGTGGTGCAGGTTTGCCTACAAAAAGCGTGAATTTTGGCGAGTGCGCACCGATAGCGCCCCGCGTGGCAACCGCGTTTCAAAAATATGGACAGGCCCCGTGGCACGTACCGGTCGGCGGAGTGGCGGCGAGAAAGGTCGCGCTTCCACGTTGGCTGATCGGCCGGCAACGGTAGCCGTAATTAAGGACTCGCCCGATAGGCCGCCCGCCACGGCCATGCCGTTCGAGCACGCGGCGGACGACGATGCTGGGGCGGTTTGGGGCCTTCGCGCCCGCTGGACGTGCAAATGCCACGTCGGCGCGCAAAGCCGAACGCTGGCAATTATACACGATATGCTCATTTTGTAAACTATTAAAGTATATATTTTGACATATATTGTCTGCGCCTGCTCAAGGCCATCGCGCACTCTGCGTAGAATAGGCTGGCGCGGCAAGATTACTTTTGCTATAAATCTATACACGTTTCTGTTCGAATTGCCAAGACACGGA
>JBFWUW010000135.1:0-8277 GCA_050247075.1 Pirellulales bacterium
CTAGGCCGTTGGCAAGAACCGGAGGATATCGCGGCGTTGGCCGTGTTTCTGGCATCCCACCGCGGCCAGAACATCACGGGCCAAACGATGAATGTCGATGGCGGGCAGGTCATGCACTGGTAGAATTGTGGTAGAAGCCGTCTCCGACGACGAATAGGGTGAAAATGGGGTGTATGATATTGCGGAAGGGGCTGCGTCATTTTGCCTAAGTCTGTTGCAGCATTCAGCTTTCCGTGAATTCTAGCGACTTTAAGCTGGAAATTTTCGCTGCATTCGCTGATACTGCAACCGGGTCAAGAATTTCATCTCCGTACAGGGGTTTTTTTCGTGGGAGCCAATGCCATGCGACGTCGAGCGAAACGAAGCGCGTTCACCCTGGTCGAATTGTTAGTGGTTATCAGCATCATCGGCATGCTAATGGCTCTGCTGTTTCCTGCGGTTCAGGCCGCACGGGAGACGGGCCGCCAAAACACTTGCCGCAACAACATGCGGAACCTGACGCTAGCCACCATTCAGTTCGAGAAAACCAAGGGAGCTTATCCGGGTTACGTCAATGAGATGTTCCCCACGAACGATACGGCGTTCACCCGCCGCAGTTGGGTTTGGATGATCTTGCCGCAATTGGAGCGGTTGGACTTGTATGAATCGCCACTTTACAACTTCGCGGGGGCACCGCAGCCCACCCAAGAGTTGGACATCGTCAAGTGCCCGACCAATCCGGCGTCCGGTGCCAATACCTGGGCTTCCTCGGCCTTTGTGGTCAATTCGGGCTTGCCCGATGTTGCAGCTACCGCGGGCGGCTCGATTCCGTCTGACTGGCCCGCCAACGGCGTTTTCTTTGATCTGCGCGAGTACTTGGCTCTGGCCGATGTTGGCGATACGACCATGCGTGTCCCACTCAGCCGCCAGACGGAAGCCTACGTTAGCACGGGTGACGGCAGCACCAACACCATCATGATGACCGAGAATGCCGACGCCGTAAGTTGGTATCTGGTTGGCGATGGTACAGGCACCACCAACAACCCGTTGTACGAGCGGCAATTGGGCTGCAACTGGCGCAACGGTGCTGGTGCCCTTGGCCCACCGCAATCGGCCGCCCCGCCCAGCAACAACGGCTACATCAACCGTAACATCGGTGGCGATCCAACTTACCTGGACATGGAATTCGCCCGTCCGTCGGCGTTGCACCCCAACATCGTCAATGTTTCGTTCTGCGACGGCCACGTCCGGACGATCAGCCAAGACATTGATTACCTGGTCTATTGCTTGCTAATGACTCCCCGCGGACGCAATCATCTGCCCGCCGGCAGCACCACGGTCCCCACCGGCGATGAAACCGTGTTCCGCATTACGCCATTGGACGAAAAGGGGATCAACTAACCCCGCTTTCGATTCCATTTGTAGCGATAACCGCATGGCAGCCGCGCGGGAGATTTTCTCCCGCGCGGTTTTTTGCGCTGTGGTCCCGACTCATACTCGAAGTCGTGCGGCTTACGGGTTGTTGCGACAGAAGGGCGGGGAGCCCCGCATTCAACAATCCATGCCCACCGACCCCGCGCGATCAGCGGCAACCGCTCGTGCATTAAGCCGGCGAAGCCAGAGGTTTGCGGCACAGACATTTGAAGACAATGCATTGCCAGCGATTTGAATGCGCACCGGCTAATGATACGAGGCTTGGTGAAAACCACGAATCAAACGAATCTAACGAATAAGTATCCGACGGTACGAGTTCTTCTAGTCGCTGCCCGACCCCTTTTCCTCAAGCGAGTTTCCAGTAAGGAGATTCATTCGTTTGATTCGTGGTACTGCTCTTGGCGGGGCAGTACGATCCCGCCGTTCTCGGCCGCGATGCGCAATCTGGCCCGAGTATACGGCGTTTTTCGCGCTCTCGGCCCTCCAGCATGGAACGCCGATTGTCGCCGTCGGAGACGGCTCCTACAGCCAAGTACCACCCACGGCAACGAGGTGGCCCGCTATCGTTGCATTATCTTCAAATGCCTGTTTGCAGCTACGCTGCATTGCAATTGCAAACTTTGATGCGTTATAATCGTGCCGTGGATTTCGTTTGAAGAACGGCTGCCATTAGTTAGGTAGGCCCATCGGTTTGGAGCAGCGCATGCTTTCACTTGGTTCTAGCCAATCGCGGACCTGCGGCGGGGTGAGCCGTCGAGCGGCGCTGCAAGTGGGCGGGTTGTCGCTGCTGGGGTTGAGCCTGCCGCGAGTTTTGCAGGCCGAGGCCGCCCAACCTTCCGCCACGCGTAAGCCGCTGAATGTCATCTTGCTGTGGATGGGGGGCGGGCCAAGCAACATCGACACCTTCGACATGAAGCCCAACGCCCCGGTCGAGATCCGCGGCGACTTCAGCCCCATCGAGAGCAACGTCGCCGGCACTCCGGTTTGCGAACATCTGCCGCTGATGGCCCGGCAAATGGACAAGGTCTGCCTGCTCAAGAGCGTGACGCATTCCGAAAGCGGCGACCATGTGGCGGCCGTGCATTACATGTTGACCGGCTACCCGCAACGTCCAGACCCTAGCGGCCAGCCTCCCGGCGCGCTGATTTACCCGGCCTATGGTTCGGTCGTCAGCCGCGAGCAAGGTTGGCAAAACTCGCTGCCGCCGTACATGATTATTTCCGGCAAGGCCGCTCCTTACACGGGGGCGGGCTACATGGGTTCGGCGTATAGCCCGCTGACGATCAAGGGAGACCCCAACGATCCCAAGTTCAGCGTGTTGGATGTGACCATCCCCGATGCCGTGGGGGCCGACCGCACAGCGCGGCGACGAAACATGCTGGCGGCCCTCGACCGTTGGCAAAAGCAACAAGACAAAACGGTAGCCGCCATTGGCGAGCGGAACCAGTTCTACAACCAGGCGTATGACCTGATCACCTCTCCTTCGGCCAAGCGGGCCTTCAAGCTGGACGAAGAGGACGAAGCCACCCGCGACCGTTACGGACGGACGCGCAACGGGCAGGCCGCGCTGTTGGCGCGGCGGTTGATCGAGGCGGGGACGCGGTTTGTCTCGGTCGAAACGCACTGGTGGGACACCCATCAAGACAACTTCAAGACGCTCAAGACTTCTCGCCTGCCCGACCTAGACCAATGGTGGTCGGCCTTGTTGGAGGACTTGCAACAACGGGGGCTGTTCGAGAATACCTTGGTCGCCTGGCTGGGTGAGTTTGGCCGCACTCCGCGGGTGAACGGCCAGGCGGGGCGCGACCACTGGGGCTACGCCAACGCCATCTGCCTGTCTGGGGCGGGCATCAAGATGGGGACGACCTTCGGCGAAACCGACCGCAATTGCGAGCGACCCGTCGGCACTTCCCACACCACGCACGACTTCGCCGCGACGATCTACAAACTGCTGGGCATCGACTGCACCAAGGAATACCTCACCCCCGACGGCCGCCCGGTCCTCATCAACTACCACGGCACGCCGATCAGCCAGGTGTTGGTGTAGGCGCTAAAGCTGTCAGCGGAGAAGCTGTCAGCCATTAGCTTTCATCCTTCATCCTTTCGCCTTTCTCCTTCCGCCTTCCCATACCGCGCCAGGTAGCCCTTCACATCCAGCTTGCGGGCTGTGTTGTCGGAACTCATGTAGCGGATGGTCCCAAAGATGGGGCGCTCTGGTCCCCACGGCCGGTCGTAACGACCCAGCGTCCAGAAGATGCCGCTGTACGAGTTGGGGTTGCGGCCATCCACGGCGTACTTGTTATTCAACTCGATCAGTACATCCAAAGCTTCGGCGGGGCTGGGCGACCATTCCAAGATCTTCTTGCCCCACAGCATCCGCAAGTAATTGTGCATGCGGCCCTCGCGCAGCAGTTGCCGCTGTGCCGCGTTCCACAGCGCATCGTGCGTGCGGGCCTGTTCCAGTTCCTCCAGCGAATAGAGCGTCGGACGTGTGTCAGTCGCGTGCTTGTCCAACGTCTTTTGTGCCCAGTCGGGCAGCGACTTGTACTGGCCGTAGTCGTCGGGCCGGTGGTGGCAAAAGTTGTAACCCAGCTCGCGCCAGGTGATGAGCTGATCCAGAAAGCCCTCGGCCGAGGGGCTCATTCCCCACCAGCCCTCGCGCTGGCCGGCTGCCTTAGGACCTAGTTGTTCTGGCGTCCAGTCTTCCTGGGCGATAATGCGGGAGAAGACCTCGTGCGACGACAGATGCCCAAAGTGCAAATAGGGTGAGAAGCCGCTGGTGGCTTCGGCCGCCGGCTCATTGCGATCGTCGCTGTAACGGCCCAGCCGCTGCTTGAGAAAGACTGTGACACATCGCCCGGCCGCTTCGCTGCCGCCGCGCATGATGGCTGGCCCTACGGCATGGTCAATGGGAAGTTGAGACAACATGGCCGTTTCGCCTGACAGAATCTCCGGCGCTGCGCGCGGCCAGCGCGTTAGCACTTCCCGCGGAATGACCGCCGCGGGCAGCGACAAGCCCTTCAAGGGATCGGCCAGCGGCATGTTCGGCAGATGCTCTGGCAATGTCTTCTGCAAAAACCGTCGAAACGCATAGGCCGTGGGAAATGCATGGTCGGCGGCTCGCAGGGGCAGCAAACCGTTGGAGTCGACTTGCTCCATGCGCGTGGAGACTCGTTCGGCGGCGGCTTGCACCATGCGCGGCAAGAAAAAGCAGGGAAACTCATCAGTGACCACCACGGCGGCGTCCTCCGCCAGCCTCTCCAACAGGCCGGTGCCCGCCCCGGGCCGCGGTTCGACATAGGGATAGTACCGCACGGAGGCACCGGCCAATCGCCGCTCGTTGTCAGCCATGCCTTGCAGTACAAAGGCATGCAGGCGGTCGCTGGCCCAGCGATAGCCGCACCGCAATGCTTCCAGCACCAACAGCGGCCGCCCCAATTCGGCGGACCACTCCACGGCCCGTTGCAAGCCAAAGTTCCAGGTTGTACGCCGCGCGGCGGTCATCCAATACAAAACGTATCGCGCATCTTGGCACGGCGGCCGATCGACAACGGCGTGTATTCGCGACGTGGGGACGGGATTGGGCATGTCTTATCGGGGTTAATCCTGGTCGAACGTTGGGGGAATCGATTCCGCGATCTCGCTCGGCTTAAAGGGGCTTTCGCCGCTGTCCGTGGCGATGGCACGATGGGGTGGGGTCGGCCCTGCGTTGCGCGGCACGATCCGGCCGGCGAACCGGTCGAACTCGTTGGCGGCAAACCCGCCCAGGCTGCCACCGGCCACCAGGTATCCAATCAGGCCGATCCAATAAGCCATGATCGCCAGTACGAATTCGGAGGAGTGGGGGTTGGGCCCATTGTTGAAGAACACCATTCCCGGAAAGGCCAGCAGAAACGGCACGGTGGGAGCCGCGAATAAAATGAATCCCTCGCCGCCGCTTCCCGTAAACATGACCGGAAAGCAGCACATCCAGTAACCTCCCCCCAGCACCAGCAACAAAAAGGTGACGCCTGCGATGGCCCGCATCGAACTTACGCTCTTCAGCGAAAACAACACCCCCAGCGAGCTGACGAACAGTAACAACACCAACAGCGTGGCCATGAACATGGCATAGGGCACGATCGTTGAGATATCGAACAGCAGGCCCGGCAACCAAACAATGGACAACAGCAAGAGCAGCCCGCGGCTGGACCAAACATTGCCCAGCACCTTGCCCCACACGATCTGCCGGCCAGCCAGATCGGTACTGATCAGCGTCAGCCAGCAGTCGCGTTCTTTCTCGGAACTGATCAAGGTTGCCGCGCGGCCCGCCGCCAGCAGCAATCCCAGGCAAGCCAGAAAGGAGGTCATGGTCAGCGCGTAGTACAAGTAAACACTGCCGAAGCCTGGCCGGCCAGGGCCGCCGCCGAAGCTGCTGAACTGGATGTACATAATCACCAGCACATAGCCGGAGATGCCCAGCACCACCAGCACGATCAGCCATTTGGCAATGCTGGCCGCCAGCCCCAGACGCCCGCTACGTTCGGCAAACATTTCCTTCCACAGCATGGCCGGTTCAAACAGGTTGGGCCGCAAGAGCCGCCAGGCGCGGGCCTTGGGCCGTTTGGATTCCGACTGCCCTTTGCGATGCGCGCGGCGTACGGTCCAGGCGGACCAGGCCAGGCAAATCGCCACGATCACGGCTTGCGCGGCCACCATCCGGCCGACCGTTCTCCAGGGCGAAAATACCTCGCCGAAGCTGTCGAGGCTGATGCCGACCGGCCGCAGTTTGAATAGATCAACCAGTGCCACCGCCGGGTTGGGCGCCAACAGCATCCATCGGGCCGTTTCGATGGTGGCCGCCAGCCAATCATACAGCACGCCGCCCCAGAGGCCCGTGGCGGCCGGCAAGGTTGCGTAGAGCAACATGGTGGCCGCGGGTGCGGCCACCAGCCAGCAGGCAATCAACAGGTACGCACCCACGATGGCGTCGCGGGCACGCCGGGCTTTGACCGATACCGCCAACGACGCGGCCGAGACCATCAGCAACGTGCCCATCGCCGCTACGAACACCAAAAACAGGTTCCAGCCTTCTATGCCCCCCATCAACGTGGCGCAAGCCATCACCGGCATTCCGGCCGCGATCAGCCAGGCCACGCTCATGGCGCGGGCCGTAAACTTGCCCAAAATGATCTCGCCACTGCGCAAGTCGCTGGCCAGCAAATAGTCCAGCGTCCGCCGTTCTCGCTCTTGGGCAATGGTACCCGCAGTCAACCCCGGTCCCAGCACCAGAACCGCGCCCAACTGCACCCAGGCAAAGAGTTGGAAAAAGCCCTGGGCGAAGTTGGCCCGGCCGCGCGTGGCGCTGTTGTAATCAAAATCGGTGAAGCTGCTGTAGCTGATGCACAACGTCGCCAGCAAGAAACCCGCGTAGATGCCGCGCAGCGCGACAAACCGGGCCCGGCGTCCGGCGGTCATCAGTTCGATGGAGAAAATGGGGCCTAACATGGCCAGTCTCGAATTCGCGGGTTTCTTGGCCGATCCTAACCGCAACCGCGGGCGGTTCGTATCTTACACGCTTGACAATTCCCAATGCGGTCCCATTCAGGCGTCCCAAGCGTTTTGCGCAGTTATCCGGCACGTACTGCCAATGGCCTAAGCAGAATGGCACCGGAGAGTACCGGCATTCGATTCAGCAAGAATGTTCTTAAAAGGCGTGCTGATTAGTAGTTACGGAACATTCCGCTGACGCCAATCGGTTCTGGCACACGCCTTGCTTTTGTCTGCCAACCATGCGGTCAGGGAAGGCTGCAACGAAGAGAAAACGAGCCGTAGCGTAAGGGAAATTCGATACCGGCTCCTACGTTCAACAAGGCCTTGGCTCAGGGATGGGCAAGGGTTGCAAGCCAGAAGGATGCCCCAATGGCTTGGGTGGATGCTCCGCCTCATCCACCCAAGTCGGGGCGTTTTTTTCCGGTCGGTACAACGCTATTTAGACAGATTTTGGGTGATGGGGAGCGAGTCCGTCACCGATCTGGCCACCGCATGTGGCTGATCGGTGACGGACTCGCTTTTTTGTTGATGTCCGGCCATCTTGGCCGTGGCGAGACCGGCGGGCGGCCGGGCCGTCAGCGAAGCAAATGGCCCAGAGGATGGATGATCCAACCAGGTTGCACTACGGCGGCATCCAATCGGCTGTTCTGGTTGGAATGCAGCACCGCTGGGCCTTCCCGCTGGTCAGACTCCAGCCAGCCTGTACTCCGGCAGCCAGGGGGAGGCAGCCAGCCAGGGGGACACAGCCAGGGGGACGCCCACAGCCAGGGAGACGCCCACAGCCAGGGAGACGCCCACAGCCAGGGAGACGCCCACAGCCAGGGGGACACCCACAGCCAGGGGGACACCCATAGTTTGAGCGTGGGACCATCGCGGTGGCGTTGACGACCTAACATATTTATGGAACGGATGTTACGAAATCGGCCGGGGCAATTGCCAGTCGACGTCGGCATCGGCCAGGGCCGTGACAAAATCGAACTGGGCATTGGCGATCGCCGCCGTGTTATCATCCGCCGCGCTAGCGTCAGCATCCCTCCGCACAAGATCGGACTGCCGGCCCTTCTGGGTGGCATCCTGGGCGATGAGGAAAGCCCGCTTGGCCTGAAATGAGCGTAACGGGCTTCCCTGCAATACCTTACGTTCGCGATCCGACGAGGGTGTTCACGCGGTCAAAGGTTGGGTGTCCCCAGGCCGCCCGGCCTCCTGCAGCGGATATTCGATGACTATATTTACTTCTTCTATATCACCAACGATCGCCTGAGCACGCCGGGCGAGATCGTGTTTTCGGCCAACGACCGCTGCGATCAAGAGAACTTGCACGCGCAGCTCAAA
>JBFWUW010000136.1:0-8141 GCA_050247075.1 Pirellulales bacterium
CCTTGGCCGGTTCGGGCGGGGCCGCATCATACGGATCGCGCGAGGCAGACTTGAACGACTGGTAGTAGCGGTCGATGTCGAATTTCATGGTCGGCTTGTCGAGCTTCTTGCTAAACGAACCCGACTCGAACGGGTCTTTGGCGGCGGCCGATTTGGCCTCTTCGCCCTCGCCTTCGGCCGCGGCTACCGCGGCCGGCTTGTTCCACAGTTTGGGCAAGTTGACGGCGGCCACCGTGCCGGGCACGGCCACGGCCAGCACTCCGGCGGTCCACTTCAGGGTCCGCGGCGCCAATACCTTCTCACGGAAGATTTGCACGTACTTTTTCATCTGCCTGACTCCCGTCGGTCAAACCGCGGTGGAACCACTGGGCAAGCGCAGCGCAAGCCCGTCTACCGGCCAAATTCACACATGAGGTCGCAACTCAAGTGGCGGGTAGTACCAAAACCGGACGGGGGAGCAAAGATCAGTTGGCGGCATGAAGGCGATTAGCCTGCCAGCAACGCCCGCACTGCCCGCAAAAAGAAGGGCGATAGCAACGCCCATCCAAAATGTAGAAGGCGATTCCATCGCCGATTGACGCATAGGGCACCGCCGCCATCGGCGATGGAATCGCTTCCTACAGTCATTCGCCCCTGAACACCGAAAACCGAACACCCTCACTTCACCCCCTCCGCTAAATCCACCAACACCTGCTGCATATACTCCATACTGACGCGGGCGATATGCTCCGGGCCGGGTGAGTAGTCGAAGACCTCGACGGAGACCCAACCGCGATAATCGGTCTCGCCCAGGGCGGCGAAGATGGGATGGAAATCCAACTCACCCATGCCAGGCCCCAGCTTGTTGGGGTCGTTGGCGTGGAAGTGAATCGTCAGATCCTTCTGCTGGCGAATGATGTCGGGGATGGACGTCGCCTCGGTGGACATGGCTTTGCAATCCAGATGCAAGCGGCAGGTGGGCGAGCCGATCATGGCGGCTAATTGCGCGCCGAGTTCGGCCGTATTCAAAAAGTTTCCCTCGACCGGTCCCAACGGTTCCAGAGCGATTGTCACGCCGGTCTCTTCCAGCACGGGCACCACCGATTGAAAAACCTCCGCCGCGTGCCGCATTCCTTCGTCGTGGCTCATTTCCGGCGGTAGATTGCGCTGCAGCGGCGAGCCAAACACCATCAACGAACCGCCCACATCGCGGCAGCAACGGGCCAGGTCGGCGATGTAATCGGCCGTGGCGCGGCGGATGGCGGCGTCGGCGCTGGTGAGGTGGTAACCCGTCGTTTTGGCCAACAGCCAGTGCAGGCCGATGACTTCCAACCCGGCCGCAGCCGCCTGCTGGCGGACTTCCTCCCGCTTCGCGGCCGAAATATCGCGCACGTTGCCCGCCAGGGTGAAAGGAGCGATCTCGATACCCGTGTACCCGCACTCGCGTGCCGTGGCACAAGCCTTATCGAAGGGCCAATCTTGAAACGTCTCATTGCAAATGGCGAATTTCATCGGGCAGCGGCTCTTAGTGGTGTTTGGGTGACAATACTCTTGACTCTTGGCCCGCTGCAATTTTGCTTTCGGCGGAAACCACGGCGGCAACGCAACGGCAAGCGGCATATTATCTTGCGCACGTTGCCTCTTCCAGCCCCTGCGCGGGAATCAACCATCGTCCATTGTCGAGTTCGGTCCAGTTTCAGGCACCACCCAGCAAGCGGGTTGTACGCTCGCGAACTCGACGACCACCGAGTACGTTGTTAAGGTAGTGGTGGAAATGCAGCCAATCCTCACGGGAAAAAAGCATGGCGTTTACGGCAGCAACTTGGGGGCAGTTTCAATGGCGATTCAGCCGACGGCAATGGCTGCGGGCAGGGTGCGCTTCAGCCTTTGGACTGCCCGCGGTGTTGGGCGCAAAGAATTCGCCGGGGGCCGAGGGCAACAATATTGCCCAGGCAGGGCTGCCAGCCAACACAGCCTCTCCCGCGCGGCGGGCCAAGGCCGTGATCTTGATCTATCTGCCAGGCGGGCTGGCTCAGCATGAGACGTTTGATCTTAAACCTGACGCGCCCGACGGCATCCGGGGAGAGTTCAATCCCATCGCCTCCGACACGCCGGGCATCATCGTGGGGGAACATCTGCCATTACTCGCCCAGCGGACACGGCACTATGCGCTGGTGCGCTCGATGTCGCATCAAGAGAACAACCACTTTCCGGCCACGCACAAAGCCTTGACCGGCCATGTCTTGCCCAACCAAAAGCCGGGCGACGCCGAAAACTTTGCCACCCGCGGCGACTGGCCCTGTTATGCCGCCGCCTACGATATGCTGCGCCCCCGCGAGGACGGCATTCCCAATGGCGTGTCATTGCCGCACCGCCTGATCGGCGGAACCTTCTTGTGGCCGGGGCAGCACGCTGGATTTATCGGAGCCAGGCACGACCCTTGGCAGATCGAGCAAGATCCCAACCAGCCTAACTTTCGCGATGAAACGCTCTCCTTGCCGGCCGGTATCACCATCGACCGGCTGAACCAGCGGCAGCGATTGGTGGCCGAGTTTGAGCAGCAAAGGTTGCAGCTAATCAATGCGGCCGAGGAAGCCGCCTTTGGCGAACAACACGCCTTGGCCGTCAACTTGCTAACGGCAGGCAAAATGGCGGCCGCCTTTGAAATCGACCGCGAACCGGCGGAGGTCCGCGACCGTTACGGGCGGCACTCGTTTGGCCAGTCGCTGTTGTTGGCCCGCCGCCTGGTGCAGGCGGGCGTGACGATCGTGCAAGCCAACATGGGGGGCGTGCAAACCTGGGACACGCACGAGAACAACTTTGTCGGCCTCCGCGATAAACTCTTGCCGCCGTTGGACCAGGGGCTTTCCGCTTTGCTCGATGACATGTCCGCCAGCGGCCTGTTGGAAGAGACCCTGGTTGTCATGACGGGCGAGTTCGGCCGGACGCCAAAGATTTCGCTGGTGCCGGGTGCCAAACATGTCGGCCGCAACCATTGGCCGCAATCGTACTCGGCCTTGTTTGCCGGGGGGGGCGTGCAAGGGGGGCAGGCCATTGGCCGTTCCGATTCCATTGGGGCCTATCCCATCACCACATCGTTTTCGCCGGATGATTTGGGAACGACCTTGTTCAACGCCTTGGGGCTGGCGGCGGGGTCGGAACTGCACGATCAACTCGGCCGGCCGATCGGACTGGCCAGCGGACAAGTCATCACCCCGTTGTACGAATCGGCCTAGGCGACGAAAGCACGCGCGGCCCGTCAATCATGCTCGAAGAGTTTGGGGGCAAGTTTGATCGCGCCGAGGTCCTTGGTCTGGCCGGCCTCGATCGTTAGCACGACACGGCCTTTTTGCGAGCCTGGCAGCGCATCGATGAATCGGGTGTCGATCAACTCGGCTCCGACTCAACCAATTTTCGCAGATGAAAATGAAACTTGCCCAGTTTGCCGCCATAGTTGCCCGCCCCGATGGCCAGTAAGCCGTCACCAGCGGCGGCTTGCATGGCCGTAGCCATGCCCCCCGCTACCGTCGCCTCGTCGATGCCGTCCAGGACAATCTCCAGCGCGCAGTTTACGCCTTCCAGCAATTGTGTTTCCGTCCGCCCGCGCAGCGTAGGGCAGTAGGCGTCGGCCGTTGAGGCAGGCAAGCCCTTGTAGCGCGAGCCGACTTTGCTGCCGCTGCGGGCGACTCCCCCCGGAAACGGTGCAATCACCCCCGGCCGGCCCGCCAGGGCTTCGACAGCGCGGCGTACGGCCGCCAGGCAGGCTGGCACTGAAGATGCCTGCAAGATCAGGTTTCCGCCAGCGACGCCGCGAGCCACTCCCACCTTGTCCTCGATCAGGAATTCGCCATCCATCACCGGCACGCGCCAATACCGCCGCCCGGCGACCTGTTTGCTTTTCTGGAAGCCGTCGCCAAAAAACCGTACATGCTTGCCCAGCGGCAGCTTCTCGGCGGCGTCGGGCAGTCCGTTGAAAACCGCCGTGGTGGGGCAGGTCATCAGGCATTGGCCGGTGCGGTTGGCCAGGGCCTTGGCCAGCCCGTCGTTCGACACGCCAAACAGCAGCGCGGCAAAGCCGGGGCGGCCGTCGGGCGTTTCGCTAGCGCTTAGCGGGCGTTCAATGCCAACCTCGGCATCGCAGGCGATGATCGAGGTGGCGTAGCCGGTCAAGGCCCGCGCGGCGGCGTCCAGCCAATAATCGTCGTGCGCCGTGACAATCAGCCGCGCATAGCGCATGCCAAAGGCCTCGGCAAAAGTATCCACAATCAACGTCGATCCGATATTCAAGTCGCGGCTCCGGTGTCGGGCGGACGAGTCAGAAAATGCGCGGGAAAGATAGGCTCTTGTTTAGTCGGAAGGCCGGGTTGGGGGAAGTGGTGAGAGGAGGAGCGGAGAAGCCATCAGCGGAGAAGCAATCAGCTTTCAACTTTCCAATGTCCTACTTCCTACCTCCGCCCGTCTCATGCCTTCATCCCCTACTCATTCTTGGTTAGGATGGAATCGTCAACCACCCGCCGATGAATTGTGGCTTGTTGCGCGGGCTTTGAAAACCTACCTGGCACTTTGATTTATGTCTCGTCGCAAGCAGCCCAAAGCCAAGGCGACGTCCAGCTCCCAAGATAAGTCTTCCCAAAGGGCACCTGGACCGGTGAACGAGTCCGCGGCCAGGGCTGCCGCCGCCGATGTGCGCCTGGCGAAGGGATCGACAGCGGATTCGGGCGTTGAGTCCGTGCCACGCCCTACGGGGCTGGCCACCAGCCTGGCGGTTAGCTTAATAGTGGCGGTCGTGGCATTGGCGTACAGCAATAGTCTGGATGGCCCGTTCTTATTCGATGACATCCCGGGCATCCGCGAGAACCGCGCCATTCGCCAGTTGTGGCCCTTGTGGCCTATTCTCAAGCCGGCCAACAACGGCACCACGGTCGATGGCCGGCCGCTCGTCAATCTGTCGCTGGCGCTGAACTACGCGGTTTCGGAATTGCACGTCCGCGGCTACCATCTGACGAATCTGGCGATTCATCTAGCGGCGGCTTTAACGCTGTTAGCGTTGTTGCGGCACACCTTTTTGCTACCTTCCATGCCACTCTACGTGCGGCGAGCCGCGCTCCCCTTGGCATTCAGCATCGCGCTGTTGTGGGCCGTGCATCCCTTGCAGACTGAGTCTGTAACTTACCTGGTGCAGAGGGCCGAATCGCTTGTTGGGCTGTTCTTGCTCGTCACGCTGTATTGTCTGGCGAAAGCCTGCGACTCGCCCCAGCGCAGCGGTTGGAGCATGGCCTGTGTGGCGGCCTGTACGTTGGGAATGGCTTCTAAAGAAGTCATGGTGGGGGCACCGATTTTGGCGATCTTGTACGATCGAACCTTTGTCAGTGGCTCGTTCCGTGCCGCCTGGCAGGCCCGCGGAAAACTCTACCTCGCGCTGGCCGCCACCTGGCTGCTGTTGATCTTGTTGGTCATGGGTACGCCAGGACGCGGCCGTTCGGCCGGCTTCGGCCAAGGAGTGACGGTCTGGCAATACGCCCTGACCCAGTTGCCAGCGATTACACATTACTTGCGGCTCTGCCTGTGGCCCCGTCCGCTGGTGTTGGACTACGGCACCGCCCTGGTCGAACCCGGCCTGTGGCTGCTCCCGCACGGGTTGCTGGTGGCCGGGTTAATGGTGGGAACGTTGCTGGCCGTCCGGAATGTTCCCTGGCTCGGTTTCCTGGGTTGCTTCTTTTGGGCCACGCTGGCCCCTACTTCCAGCATTGTGCCCGTCGTCACGCAGACCATGGCCGAGCATCGCATGTACGAACCGTTGGCAGTGGTGGTACTGCTGTGCGTGTTGGTGCCGTTTTTGTTATATCACCTGGTACGGCGAAAAATGCCCGTTGAGCTGCAATCGTTGGCTGCCAAAAGCCGCTTGGTAACGCCGCGCCGCGCTGCTTGGGCAATTGTTTTCGCGGCGGCTTTGGCGATGGCAGTGCAGACCTATGCCCGCAATGTGGACTATCGCTCGCCCGAGGCCATGTGGCGCGACACGATGGAAAAACGCCCCGACAACGCGCGGGCCTTGACCAACTACGCCTTGGGCTTGCTCGATCGTGACGACCCGTCTGGGGCCTTACCTTATCTCGATCGGGCCGTGTCGGCCCAACCGAACTACTTTCAGGCTTATAGCGCCCGCGGTTCCGCCCACATGCTCTTGGGCAACTATCAGGCTTCGCTGGCCGATCACGACCGGGCCGTAGAAATATACCCCATTTATGCCAATGCCTGGTACAACCGCGGGCTGCTCCACTCGACCATTCAAGACTGGGAAGCCGCCCGCGGCGACTACACCGTAGCCATCGACTTGGGGACGATCCGGCCCGATTCGTTTCGCATGCGCGGCGAAGCCTGGCGACGTTTGAACAAGCCGCAATTGGCCATTGAGGATTACACCCAAGCCATCGCCCGCTCCGAGGAGCCGTCCATCTCGTACTTTGGCCGTGCGCAGGCCCATGAAGAGGCTGGCGATCTTCACAGCGCGATTCAAGACTACACCAACGCCATTGCCGCCCAACCTGGCCAGCTCTTGTACTATCACTCCAGGGCGCATTGCTATCTCAAACTGCGCGACTTGCCCGCCGCCCAAGCCGATTGGCAAAAGGTGCTTTCATTAGGCGGCCCGCCCGACCCAGCCCTGGAACAAGCCCTGAGCGACTTGGCGCAGGGAGGACAAGATTAAAGGGCCCCGCGAAGTCATGCCGCGTTGGGCGTCTGCTCCGGATCAATGCTGGGGGCTGGTTTGGCCGCCAGTTCATCAAGCCGGGCGGGACGGACCAGGCCTTGCACGATGCCAATCTTTTCAAAGGCGCATAGAGTCAGATAGGTCACGTCCAGTTCCCACCAGCGATGGCCATGTTTGGCGCTGCGGGGATCCGCATGGTGGTTGTTGTGCCAGCCTTCGCCGTTGGTCGCCAAGGCAAACAGCCAGTTGTTGCGGCTGTTCTCGCCGGTGTCGTAATTGGTGTAGCCAAAGCGGTGCGAGAACGAGTTGATGCCCCAGGTAACGTGCCAGGTGTAGATCGTCCGAAAAATCACACCCCACAACACCAGGCTCAAGCCGAACTGCACGCCCCCCATATACAGGCCGGTCGTGGCCCAGCCAATGGCCAGCCCCGCCAAAAAGAACAGGACGGCATGAACGGCGTAGATGATGCCCCACATGCCGTTCCGTTCCATGTTGAGATAGAAACGGTCCTCCAGCACGTCCCGGGCGTACTTCTCGTAGGTATCGATGGAACTCAGGTAGCGGTTCTCGACCAGCAGCCAGCCCATGTGGCTCCAAAACAAGTTCACCAGCGGCGTGTGCGGGTCTTCTTGTTCGTCCGAGTGTTTATGATGCAAGCGGTGAATGGCCACCCAGCGGGCAGGCGTGTCTTGCAGACAGCAAACGCCTAACAGGGCCAACGTGTGCTCAAACCATTTCGGGCAACGAAAACCGTGGTGCGTTAACAAGCGGTGATAGCCACCTCCAATGCCCATGGAACAAAAGATGTAGTTCCCCAGCGGCACCATGATCAGGCCGGTCCAACTAAATAGCCAAGGCACAAACGCCAACGGCAGCATTAAATGGAATATCGCAAAGGGAATGACGTACCACCAAATAATGCTCTTCTTATCAACATTCGCCGGATAGGGAACGCGCCGTAGCGGGCTGGCCGCAGGGGATGCCGGCGAAACATTGGCGGTAGCGGTGCCACGATTCATCCCACGATCCTTACCTGAGAAAAGTTGGGGCCAGCCTTAGCCACCGAAGTCCTTTCACCTGTTACACTCCACGAAACCCCAAGTGCGGCGGAGTACGGTAGCAGAATGCCGCCAAAGCTAGAAGATCGAAAGCATCGAGTTAGCGTCACTTCGGCAGACACCGCCTGCCGGGCGATGCCTGAATCCGCACAAGAACGCTATAACCGCCACTGGCACCTTCCGGCAGAAGGAACCTGCTCGTCGAACACTCACGAACGTCGCTTCGATCGACGAATGGGTACGTCGACGGGCGAGGTAAAGAAGAGTGGGTTTGCCAACCCAACCTGTTGGACTAAGAGGGGCTGGCAATCTGGGGCAACTGCGAGTGACAGTATGATGTCGGGAATCCGCCGACGCAACGCGCGGCCGCGACAATTCCAAGAATTGCG
>JBFWUW010000137.1:0-8113 GCA_050247075.1 Pirellulales bacterium
GGCCGCGAGGATGTGATCCGCCTGTTGATGGAGCCGATCACCTATGCCAATGGATCGACGTTGGAAGACCCGGCCATTAGCTACGGCATTGTGTTCAGCAACTTCATGTCAAAGGGGGTCTACACGTTTGAAGGGGGAACCGACCGTCTGGTGGGGCTGATGAAAGCCGACTTGCTGGCCAACGGCGTCGATCTGCGGATTCGCAGCGAGGTGCAAAAGATCCACGTTCGCCAAGGCCGTGTGGAAGGCGTTACCGTCAACGGCCGCCACATCAAGTGCCAGGCACTAATCTCCAACGCCAATCTCAAATCGACGATCTTTCATTTGACCGGCGAGGAGCATTTCGACCGCAAGTTTATCGAAGATGCCAAAGCGGTGCGGCTCAACAATTCTAGCTGCCAGGTCTATATTGCCCTGCGGCCCGGCGAGTCGATCGACGAAAGCTGCGGCGACTTGCTGTTCAGCAGCACGGCCCCCCGCTTCCGCACCGAGGCCCTACTCAGCCGTGATGTCACCAGCCGCACGTATTCGTTCTATTACCCGCGCACGCGCCCCGGCAGCGACCGCTGGCTTGTCGTTTCCAGCACCAACGCCAACTTCCGCGACTGGGCCGACTTGCCCGATGAAGAGTACCAGGCCAGCAAGCAAGACCTGATCGAAACCACGCTGGATGCCCTGGAAAAGTACGTTCCCGACGTGCGGGCCAAGCTGGACCATGTCGAATGTTCCACGCCGCGGACGTTTCAGCATTACACGCGGCATCTGGAAGGGGCCAGTTTTGGCACCAAGTTCGAGGGGCTGGCGGTCAGCCGTGCCATCCCGGAGCAAGTCAGGGGGTTGTTTCATGCCGGCAGTGTGGGCATCATCATGTCTGGCTGGCTGGGCGCGGTCAATTACGGCGTGATCGTGGCCAACGATGTCGATTCGCTATTGCTGAAGAGCCGCCGCGCTTCGGAAGCCGCGGCCACGCCCCAACCGTAGCGCACTGTAATCTTCGATCGCCGCACCCAGGACAGGCCATGACACTAGCCGCGATCCAGGCCGCCATTCCTCATCGTCCGCCGTTTTTGTTGGTTGATGAAATCGTGCGGCAAGAAGATGCCAGTATCCATTGCCGCAAGCACTTTGCCGGCGATGAATACTTCTTCGCCGGGCATTACCCCGACTATCCAATCGTGCCGGGCGTGCTACTGTGCGAAGCAGCCATGCAAGCCGGTGCCATATTGCTCTCGCGCCAGACGGCCGCCGCCGGGCCGGGCCGTGTGCCGGTCGCCACCCGCATGAACGACATCCGCTTCAAGCGGATTGTCCGTCCGGGCGAAACGATCGACATCGAAGTTGAACTGACCGAGCGCCTGGCCGACGCCTTCTTTCTCAAAGGCAAAGTCAGCGTTGAGGGCAAAGTAGCCGCCAGGCTGGAATTTGCCTGCACGGTCGCAACTGGCAAGAATGAAGGATGAAGGATGAAGGCTATCAGCGGAGAAGCTGTCAGCCATCAGCCCTCTTGAAGAAGCTAATAGCTGATTACTGACAGCTAATAGCTCCTGGTTTGCCGCATCCGTCTGAACACAAGAACTGAAAATTCCAATGCTTTCTTCCTTCCTACGACAGCACAAATCGCGAGGCTGTCCACCACTGCTCATCCTCCTCCTGGCTCTTCTTTTTCCGAGCAAAGTGCGCGCGGAGGAGAATAAATCAGAGGTAGCGGCTGTTGCGGAAGAGGATGGCCAGTTTTTTGAACGCAAGATCCGCCCGCTGTTGGTTCAGCGCTGCTACGAGTGCCACTCGGCGGAAGCCAAGATATTGCAGGGGGGGCTGCGGCTTGATCGTGCCGCAGCCTTGCACAAGGGGGGCGATACCGGCCCGGCGGTCGCGCCTGGCAAGCCCGACGAAAGCCTGCTGATCCAAGCTTTGCTTTATCGGGGCGATCTCGACATGCCGCCGGCAGGCAAATTGCCCGACGCCGAAATTGCCTTGCTGCGCGAATGGGTTGCCCGCGGCGCGCCCTTTCCGGCGAGCAGCGAAAAGGACGGCGAATCTGCCGCCTCGAAGAAGATAGACTTTGAAGCCGCGCGGCGGCATTGGGCGTTTCAACCTCTGGCCACGCGGGCATTGCCGACGGTTCGGCAAAACGGCTGGCCTCGGCGGCGGATCGACCATTTTTTGCTGGCCGAAATGGAACAGCAGGGACTTGCCCCGTCGCCCGCCGCCGACCGCCGCACGCTGTTACGCCGTGTGACATTCGATCTGACTGGCTTGCCCCCTACGCCGGAAGACGTTGAAGCGTTCGTCAACGATTCGTCTCCCACGGCCTACGAAGCCGTGGTCGAACGCCTGCTCGATTCGCCCCACTACGGAGAGCGCTGGGGCCGTGTGTGGCTCGACGTTGTCCGCTACTGCGACGTGCCGGAATTGTGGGCACGGACGGGCGGGCAGGCCTGGCTCTACCGCGATTGGGTCGTGGCGGCGATCAACGCCGATCTGCCCTATGACCGTTTTCTGACATTGCAGCTTGCCGCCGACCAACTCCCCGATGCGCGGCCGTCCGACATGGCAGCGCTGGGAATGCTGGGGCTGGGTCCGTCGTATTGGAAGGAATTGAAGCTGGACCACACGGTCATCAAGGCCGTAGTGGCCGAAGAGTGGGAAGAAGGAATCAACATGCTCACCGCCGGCCTGCTGGGGCTGACTGTGGCTTGTGCCCGCTGCCACGACCACAAGTTCGACGCCGTGACCAGTGCCGACTATTACGCCTTGGCCGGCGTGCTGGCCAGCGTGCGGCCCATGCCGCGGCATATTCTACCGGAAGAGCAGGCTGCCGTGGTGCGGCAGGCGCACGACCGCGTGGCGGCGCTTGAAGCGCGGCTCAAACGGCTGCAAACTGCTCAGCCTCCCCCCGACACGCATCAATGGGCCACGTTGCTCAAGGCGGAAATAACCGCGATTCGCGCGGCCACGCCCCATTATGACAGCCCCCTGGCCTTTGCCCTGGAAGAGGCCAGCCTGCATGTGCTGCCCGATGGAGAAAGCCGCACGAAATTGGTCTACCGGCCGGGCGAGCCGCAAGACGTGGCCATCCAGATTCGCGGCAATCCGGGCAATCCCGGCGCAGTCGTGCCGCGGCGGTTTTTGACGGTGCTTTCTTCCGAAAACACCGAGCCGTTTCGTACCGGCAGCGGCCGGCTGGACCTGGCGTTGGCCATCACCCAAGAAGGAGCCCCGCTGGCAGCCCGCGTGTTTGTTAATCGCGTTTGGAAACAGCATTTTGGCCAGCCGCTGGTCGATACCATGAGCAATTTCGGCGTACAAGGCAGCCGGCCAACCCATCCCGCGTTGCTGGACGACCTGGCGGCCCGGTTTGTCTCGGAGGGCTGGTCCTTGAAGGGGCTGCACCGAGAAATGCTGCTGTCGGCCGCCTATCAACAGGCCAGCGACGACCGGCCCGAGGTCGCCCGGCTCGATGGCACCAACAAATTGCTGTGGCGCATGAACCGCCGCCGTCTCGATGTAGAAGCCTGGCGGGACGCCATGTTGAGCGTGTCGGGCCAGTTGGACCAAACCGTGGGAGGACCTGCCTTGGAGTTGGAGGACGTGGCTAATCGGCGGCGCACGTTGTATGCCGTTATCCGCCGCCGCGAGCTACACGACTTGCTACGGCTGTACGATTTTCCCGACCCGATCGTGCATAGCCCCGGCCGCGAGCCGACCACCACCCCCTTGCAGCAGCTTTTCGTCCTAAATAGCGGCCTGATCTCCACGCAAGCCTCAGCGTTTGCCGCGCGGTTGCGGGCCGAACGGCCCGCAGGCCCGCATCAGCAAATCGACAGGGCGTACCATCTCCTTTTTGGCCGGCCGGCGACCGATCGCGAAACATCTCTGGCCGTGTCCTTCCTGGGGGAATCCGCGGGCGAGGCCGGCATCAGCGACGAGCTTTGGCGGCAATACACGCAAGTCTTGTTAGGCGGCAACGAGTTCCTGTTCGTCGATTGAACGGCCAGCGCCCTTTGGATTCCCGCTCGGCAGCGGTTATCTTATGCCTGCCGTTCGTCTGCCAAAGAAGCCGTTTGTGGAGCCCCGGTTTGATGCCTGAATTTGTCGTATTGCTCTCGATTCCTGGTTTGCGAAAACAAGACCTGTCGGCCATGCCCAATCTGCGGGCGTTGGCGGCGGGGGGCGGCCAGGCCACGCTGGGTCCGGGCTTTCCCTGTGTGACCTGCCCCGTTCAAGCCAACATGACGACCGGCAAAACGCCGCGCGAGCATGGCGTGGTGGCCAATGGGTTTTACGACCGCGACAAGCGGCAGGTGGAAATGTGGACCGCCTGGAACGAATGCATTCTGCAGCCGCAGATTTGGGACTTGCTGCATCAGCGCGACCCAGAGATCACCTCGGCCGTGTGGTTTCCGCTGCATAGCAAAGGTTGCGGGGCCGACTATATCTGCACGCCCGCCCCCATTCATAACCCCGATGGCAGCGAATCTCTATGGTGCTACACCCGGCCGACCGAGTTGTACGGCGAGCTGCGGGACAAGCTGGGGCATTTTCCGTTGATGAATTTTTGGGGCCCGATGGCTAATATCAAATCGACCGATTGGATCGTGCAATCGGCCGTGCTGGCGGCGAAAGCCTGGCGGCCCAACTTTTTCTACATCTATTTGCCCCATTTGGATTATGCCGCGCAGCGTAGCGGTCCCGACAGTGCGCAGGCCCGCACGGCCGTGGAAGAGCTCGACGACACCATCGGCAAGCTGCTGGCCGGCTTTCATGAGGCCTACGCCGGAGCCGCCCCTGGCCGCCCCACGCCGCTGTGGCTGGTGGCCAGCGAATACGCCATTCTGCCGGTCGATCATGTCCTCTACCCCAACCGCATCCTGCGCGAGGCGGGCCTATTGTCGGTTCGCGAAGACCAAGGCGAACAGCTCGATTTTGCGGCCAGCCAGGCCTGGGCCCTGGTGGACCACCAGTTCTCGCACATCTTCGTGCGGAATGCCGATGCCGCCACCATCGAGCGGGCCGCCTCGTTGTTCCGCGGCCAGCCGGGCGTGGCCGAGGTGCTGGTGGGCGATGAGCGGTCACGGTACGGCTTGGATCACGCCCGCAGCGGTGAGATCGTGCTCATCTCAACGCCCAACAGTTGGCAAGCCTACTACTGGTGGTTCGACGACTCCCTGGCACCGGCGTATGCCCGCACGGTCGATATCCATCGCAAGCCGGGCTACGATCCGGTGGAATTGCACTTTGACCTGGCGACGCGGGCCATTCCGCTCGATCCCTCGCTGGTTCGCGGTTCGCACGGCGCGCCGGCTTTGGATGAATCGCAGCGCGGCATTATCTTGTCGTCTGAACCTGACGTACTGTCTAGCCCAACCCTGGCCGACATCGACGTTTGCGAACTCGTGCTGCGGCGGTTTGGGGCTTGATATCCCCGCCGATTCGGCCTGGCTCGAAACCTGCCCCGCGCTGCCGGCCAACAAAAAAGCTCGGCGGGAACAGGGCCGCCGACGGCGACGCGGGCGGCATGCGGACGGGCCGACCCAAAGAGGCCCGAGAGGAAGCGACTCTCTCTTTGTCCGATGTCTTAGCGCGCTGCCGACAGTCCTGTTCCTCAACCGAGTTGCGGCACTCCCGCGGCGGCCTGGCGAGATTCTCCCCAGAATTCGCTAGCTCTCCGCGGCAGCTTCTTGGATCGGGTGCGTTGCGTCAGTCAGGTGGGCCAATGGGCATGGCAATCGTGCCGGCGGCAAGCGCGGGCCGTTGCATTCCTGAATTCTGACCACGAAACCAATCCTGTCGGGCCGAGAACCTCACCAGACCCCCAGCCTTCCCAGGTTATTCATCGTGAAACCGTCCCGCCGACCTTGGCAGAAAAGAGAGCGGAAACGGTTATGTTTGCCAAAGTTGCCCGGCTTGGTGCGGAGGTAGCGGTTGTAGGGAGTTTTCAGTGTTCGGTGTTCGGTTCTCAGTTTTCAGTTTTCAGTGTTCGGTGTTCAGTGTTCGGTGTTCGGACGGATGTGGCAAATTAGGAGCTATTAGCCGTCAGCAATCAGCTTATCCAGGTGGACCGAAATCTGATGGCTGACAGCTTCTCCGCTGACAGCTTTCATCCTTCATCCTTCATCCTTCATCCTTCATCCTTCATCCTTCATCCTTCATCCTTCCGCCTTCATCCTTCATCCTTCCGCCTTCATCCTTCCGCCTTCCGCCTTCCGCCTTCATCCTTTCCTCCGGTTCTGGCATCAGCATGACGACGGCTCCGGCGGGTAGAAAGAGGACAGCGGCGCAGATCAGCGCGATGCCGTAGTTGGAGACATTGAACATCAGCGCGAACGCCAGCGTGCCGGCGGCGGCGGCAATGCGGCCGATGTTGTAGCTGAAGCCGGCTCCGGTGGTTCGCAGCAACGTGGGAAACAGCGGCGGCAAAAACATGGTGAACAGGCCAAACAGGCCCGACGCGCCCCCCAGGCCCCACATGCACCACACAATCTGGGTATGGCTGCGCGGCACGGCGTAGGTGAACACCATCATCATAAAGTAGGCCGCGCACATCAGGGCAATGGCCTTGCGGTAGCCCATCAGCTTGGCCAGCGCCGCCGCCACGAAATTGCCCACGATCGAGGAGATCATCATCACGCCCAACATGACGCTGACGAGTTGCTGTTTCTCGGCATCATTCCAGGAGGCCACTTCGGGCACTGTTTTAATGTGCTGGGGTGCCCAAAACGTAAACGCCCAATGGGCGGTCAGCGAACAGGCGCACACGATGACCGTCAACACCGTCACCCGCCGCACCTCCCCGCGAAACAGGTCGGCCACGCCCGGCAGTGTTCCGCCGGTGCCCCCCCGCGCGGCGTGCCATTCGGCCGGCTCGGGCACGGCCTTGCGAATCCACAGCACAATCAACGCGGGAGCGATCCCCACCAGAAAGACCGTGCGGCTGGAGAAGCCGGCTAGCGCAAAACCGGCAACCGCGGCCAACAATACCCCGCAGTTGACCGCTGTCTGTAGCACAGCCGCCACCCAGGGACGCCATTGGCGGGGCCACGTTTCGCTGAGCAACGACGCCCCCACGGCCCACTCGCCCCCAATGCCCAGCGCTGCCAGAAAGCGAAAGGCCAGCAGATGCCACCAGGCCTGTGCGAAATACGACAAGCCCGTAAAGCAAGCGTAGGTCAAGATCGTCAACACCAAGGCCCGGCTGCGGCCAATACGGTCGCCGATGCGGCCAAAGAATCCGCCTCCCAACGCCCAGCCGATCAAAAACGCGGCTTGAATCCAGGCCGCCCGCTCGCTAACCAGGTCTTTATCAACCTTCGACAGGCTTTGAAAATCGGCAAATCCCGACAGTTCGGCCACGAAGGGGAGGGCCACCAGCGTATAGAGGTGCATGTCCAGCCCATCGAATAGCCAACCCAGCCAGGCGGCAATGCCCGACTTCCATTGGGTGGCCGACAGGTCGGCCAGCCGGGTGACTTCCGTTCCATCGCCCGGAGGCTCGGTTTGCTCAGGCAGGCCAGCGGGCGAATGATAAGGCGAATCGGTAGATGACGTCATTTGACCCAGAGGCTGGCAAGAGTGGAAAACCCAAACGAAGCATTGTGCCCCCCACCGCCGCGCGAAGCAACATGACGGCCCCCTGGCGGATAATCCGCGCTCCATTGCTTACACCATGCCCAGTGAAAAAGGCAAGTTATTTCCGAAATTTGCTTCACGGCGTTGCCCGCCAGGGGCCGTGAATTGCCAGTACCGACTTAGGCATAAATGCCCGGTCCATTCATCAAGAACCTGTCATCGGCTTTCACAAAGGCATTCGTTCATCCATCAAACCCATCCGTGAAATCTGTGATATCCGAGGTTGTTTTTTCATCTCGTTTCTGACTATTTTTAGTATTGAACATCTGTACACATATCGGCTATCCTGTCAAGGCCATCGCGCACTCTGCGTAGAATAGGCTGGCGCGGCAAGATTACTTTTGCTATAAATCTATACACGTTTCTGTTCGAATTGCCAAGACACGGAGAGGGATCGCAATGATGGAAATTGCCGAGCCGGAGGTTCGCGGAATCTTACGTCACTTCGAGACGCTGCCAGACCCGCGCTGCCATGTGAATCGGG
>JBFWUW010000138.1:0-8042 GCA_050247075.1 Pirellulales bacterium
CCGATGCCGCTTGCCATTCGTCTTCCGTGTCACGCGCTTCATGCTCCAAACCTCCCGGTTGCCCAGCCCAAAATCGGGCCAGTGGTTTACACCTTATCCACTGGTCCAGTTTTTGGGGTCCACTTCACAACAAGCCGCGATCAGATATCTGCAAATGGAAGACGTCGTACCGCGATAGTTGTGCGGCGAGAATATTCTCTTGCTGAATGAAGAGCAGCAACTTCGCTCCGGGCGTGAAAGGGAGTTGCTGGCCCGCAAATTAATGCAGGTAGTCAGCACGCTGATTACGCCGAAAAGAATTCTACGGTGGCGTGAGATGCTGGTGGCCGAGAAATTGAAACATGTCGATAACCACAAGGCACTGGGTCGGCCGGCCGAGTGGAAAAAATTGGCCGAGCTGGCGTTGAAGTTCATCAAGGAGAACCCGAGATAGGTCAATGACCGGATCGCCGTTACCGTTTGGTCAAGTTAATCAAACGAGCGATTCGACGGATATTTCCTCTGGCTAGCAAGCGATTGGTTGCCGCGAAACTCGGACGATCGGTGCAACTATTGCCATTCTTTCGGTCGACCCACGACGGTGTTTTCAGGTCAGCACGCTGGGATCGGCACCGCAAGTCGGCAACCTTGACCTTTCATTTGGCGACACGGACAAATCATGTCCAATTGGCGGAATCGTCGATCGCGGTAATGCACGATCTGGACGATTGCCGTTCGCAAACGTTTCGACATCCGGGAATCTTGGCTTTCCATCCCCGGCGATCGCGCTCCGGCGAACCAATGCGGTGACGCAACCTATTGCTATCTAAATATTTGCGCGTTTTGCGTCATCAATACGTGAGGGCGCTTCCTAGCCATTCGCCAAGCAGCGCACTCCGGGCCGCGATGTGCTGCTTGCCGGACGACGTCTATTTGCGGCCCCGCTGGCCCAGTAGCAAGTCGACCTCTTGCTCTGGCCCAACAGGCACATACCCCCAGCGTCAAGCGGGGCATCTGCCGGGTCGTGATCTCCGACCGTTGGCAGCTTCTAGCAATCCGTCCAGAAAACAAGTGCTGCTGGTTTACACGCTGTCTCACCCGAACCTGCGTCAATCGCTGACCAACGGTAGAGACACCGACGTCGCGATCGCTCAGCAAGAACTGAGCCCGCTTCGACTGGTTATTGACGCGGCGCAAAAAGATATCCCTTGGCAGGAATACCAGGGTGATTCCTAACGCCGCTGGACCGCACTCGTCGCGGCAAAGGCCAAAGCGGGCAGAGGATTCGTGCCGCATCGCTCTAGTGCAACCGACAATCCAAACTACTCGGAGAAGACTACCCATGAGCCGATCAAATCGTGCTATGCGGCCACCCATCGCTCGTCTGGCTGGCCTGGCGATTGATACCCGCTTGTTTCGTCGCCAGCGGGCCATGCTGGCACGCCTCCTGTGCCGCGGCCGGAATACTCCCACTATTAGGTTGACGGCCGGCGATCTCGAGCTGTTGTCCGGCCTCGAAAACCTCTGCGACGCCATCGCCGATCACTTGGACAACCTGCCCGTTCGCTCCAAGGCGGCTGCCCGGCCGAGAGCTCGCCATCGTAAATAGCCTACCCCTTGGCATCGGCCACTCGTCGAAGAGGCCCAACTGGAACTCTCCCTTTGACCCCGTCTTGGCGGCCCGCTGGCCCCAAGGCGGGGTTGTTTCGTTTCCCCCTCTTTTCCTGAAGGAGTCTGCCATGCGAACTCGTCAATTGTATCAGGCCGTGGCGCGGGCCACGGGCGAACCGATCTCCACCATCAAGCGGCTGGGGTTTCTCCTGGCCGATCCGGCCGTCGAGGTGCCCGATGCGGACCATGAACAACTCGGGCCTTACGTCATCGATTGGGACCAACTCCAGGCCGATCGTGACGCAACGCTCGATGCGACCCCGGAGGCCGTATGCCCGGCCGTGGCGTAGGCCACGGACCAAAGCGCCAAGCCGCCCATCCTGGCTATTGGTCCGTGGTGGCCAGCGGCGTGGCCGGCGGCGATTCAGGACTACCGGCGAACACCGTCGGAATGGCTGCCGCTCCCAGACCGGCCCGGCAGTCGCAGTCGTCGCTGCCTAACAACTCCCCGTAACAACGCTCCTTAACTAACCTCTTTCCCCACAGGTACCCTATGAAGATTCTGGTGATCAACAACGATGGCGGTGGTTTCGCGGATTACGTCGAAGTCGCCGAGGGGACGACCGTCAAGCAACTCTTCGATCGCCAAGTCGGCGGCTCCAAACCGCAGAACTACCTTATCCGGGTCAATCGTCTGCCCGTCTCGGCCGAACAGGCCCTGCAAGATGGCGACCGGATCAGCTTCACCCCGGTCAAGATCGAAGGGGCGGCGTAACACCCATGTCGGGCGGGGCCGCCGCACGCTTGTCGGCGGCCCCGCCTTTTTTCTGTTCTCGGAGCTAATTCCTCATGACCATGCTTTCACTGCGCACCATGGTGCGCATGGCCGTGCGATTACAGTCCAGACTCCCCCCATCCACCGAATTCCCCGATTTCTCCCCAGCCATCGCGGCCTGGCAGCAACTCCTGCAAGCCAACGCCAGATTGGAGTTTGTCCGTCAGCGTGCGTGGCCGACGGCCCAACTGTCCGTCACATCGGAGGTCGCCCGCGCGGCCTCCTTGGTTCGATTGCGGCTGGAAGATGAACTCAATATCTGCAAGGCGATCAAGCCGGCCCGCGCCACCGCCACCTTGCGGGACGTGCTGGCCGACCTGCAGGCGCTGGGCAGGGAGTTTCCCGAGCTGCGCATCGACCTGCGCTTGAACCAACTGTCGGTCGTCACGGAGCCGATCAATTTGGAAGAGGTTCCCTTGGGGCGGTTCGAGATCGTGGTCCGCTGCGACCAGCTCGACGAGTACCGTGCCTATCACGTGATGGCCCTCGATCCCAGCCCGGCCGCCAGCAACTCCGATACCATTCATCCCCACGTCCAGGATGGCATCCTTTGCGAGGGCGAGGGGCACCATGCCATCCGCGCGGCCCTGTCTCAGGGGCGGTTGTGGGATTTCTTTGTCCTCGTGCGGCAAGTCTTGCAGACCTACAACGGGTCGAGCGCCTTCGTGTCGTTGGAAAGATGGCACGGGTCCGACTGCGGTGACTGCGGCGACCTGATGTCGGACGACGACATTACCTCCTGCGAACGCTGCGATAGCCAGATTTGCCTCGATTGCAGTGCAAGTTGCGAGGATTGCGGCCATTCGTACTGCTCGGAATGCCGCGGCCTCTGTCACAACTGCGACCAATACGTCTGTATGGCTTGTTCGCGGGCCTGCACAGGTTGCGACCATCATTTCTGCCAAAGCTGTTTGCAGGCCGGTCGTTGCGCCGCCTGCGTCGAAGACCTACCCCCGGAGAATTCACCCGATGAGCATCAAGACCTGGCGTCACCAGAAGCCCCGCCCCCAGCCGACGCTGCGATTCAGCCCCTACGCCTGGGCGAAGTTGCTGTACCTGCGTGACCGGGGACCGACCGAAATCGGCGGCTTTGGCCTCTCCTCGGACGATGACCTGTTGCGGATCGAGGACTTTGTCCTGGTCGACCAGGTCTGCTCGTCGGTCAGCGTGGTGTTTCAAGATGCCGCCGTTGCCGATTACTTCGATCGGCAGGTCGATCTGGGCCGGCATCCCCAGAGCTTTGGGCGGATCTGGCTGCACACCCATCCTGGCAGGTCGGCCGAGCCGAGCCTGACCGACGAAGAGACCTGGGACCGCGTATTTAGCGACTGCGATTGGGCCGTGATGTTCATCCTGGCCCGCGGCGGCCAGACCTATGCCCGGCTACGCATTAATGGCGGCTGGCGGGGAGACTTTCGGCTCCGCTCGGAAGTCGATTACTCGGGCCGCTTTCCGGCCAGCGACCTGCCCGCCTGGCAGGCGGAGTACGACAAGCATGTCGAAATGTGGGTTCCACGACCGGCCTTGGCCGCGGCGGGGACCACGGCAGCCGCAGGGTCCGACGAACGGGCCAGGCGGTTGGATGATTGGGAACTGGACCCGTGGTAGGCCCAGATCGGCAGCTTTCTTAACGGAGAGATCTCGATGGATCACACACGCGTCTCGCGACGCGGCTTATTGGGACAAATTAGCCATCCCCCCAACACCAGGAGTCATCCATGTTGACCGATCGTTTCGTCCGGCAAGCTGAGTTGGTCCCCCACCAGCAACTGGCCGCGATTTCGGTGACCGTGGTCGGCGTGGGAGCCATCGGTCGGCAGGTGGCGCTGCAACTGGCCTCGCTCGGCGCGGAACGCCTGCAACTGGTGGACTTCGACCGGGTCAATGCCAGCAACGTCACCACCCAAGGCTATTTGCAGTCTGACTTGGGACTTCCGAAAGTCTTGGCCCTCCAGCAGTCCATTCTGAAGATAGATCCACGGATGGCCGTGCAGCCCGTGGAGGATCGCTACCGTCCCAGCCTGACCGTGGGCGAGGCCGTGTTCTGCTGCGTCGATTCGATCTCGGCCCGGCAAGCCATTTGGCGCGGCGTCGGTCCCCGTTGCCGTTTCTGGACCGATGGCCGGATGCTGGGAGAAACCATGCGGATCGTGACCGTGGCCGACGAGCAAGGCCGCGAGCACTATCCGACGACACTGTTTTCCCAGGGGGAAGCCCAATCGGGGAGTTGCACGGCCCGCAGCACGATCTACACGGCCAACGTCGCGGCCGGCCTGATGCTGCATCAGTTCGTCCGTTGGTTGCGGCAACAGCCAATCGATGCCGATTTGTCGCTTAATCTGCTGGCCAGTGAGTTGATTATGGCCGGTAACTAATCTTCGCTTCTTTCCTTAATTCACCAGGGAGACTTCGCCATGTGCCTCGTTTTGTATGGTTCATGCCTTTGTTGGACAACGCTTCGCGCGGGCCCTGGCCCGCCTTTAACATCAAACAGGAGCATTCATGGGCGCACGCAAGAAACTCAATGTCGCCGTCGTCAACGGGACGCTGATCGTGGCGGCCGGTCTGGGACTGGTCACGCAATCGTGGATCGTCTTTCTGGCCGCGGCCGCTATCGGAGTCGGTTGCAGCTTGCACTCCGGCGACATCCGGCTCAAGGGACGCCGTGACTAGCAATCCCTCCTCCACGGCCCCCCGGCACCGGGTTCGGTGTCGGGGGCCGTTTTGGAAATGAATCGCAGTCCGCAAGTGCCGCCAGGCGTCTTTGCGACACCTGGTGGAGAGGGCGACTGGCTCACTCCACACGGACAGCGAGGCAATTTTTTAGCTATCAGGGGCTCGATCGCTATTTTCGCCGCGAGAGGGCCGCTTCGGTTCTTGGTGATTCAAGGAAACCGTCGTGGGCTAGCTGGATATTCGGAACACAACCAACAACACCCGTAGGAGCGAAGGCAGGTTCTGCATTCGTCTGCGTAGCTACAATATTTCCCGCTGCAGCTGAGACACGTCGATGTCGAACGCATCGACGGTAACAACATGGGCGTCCGGTTTCGTCAGCCAGCCTCGCGCCGTCGAACGGGAGACGCCTCATTGAACGGCTCAGTGGATGTCCCGCGTAGTGCGGACCAGATTCCAGAGACGGTGATTGTAACGACGTTGGGTGCGAGTTACGGTGGTCATCACCCGATCATGACCAACCCCACCGGCCAAGCAACCGGGTGGATGGCCATTGCCCGCCCGGGGCAGGCTAAAAAGGCGAGAACTCGCGCACGAAAGTCCAGAATGTCATGGAACTCAGCATGGTGTTACGTCTGCGACATGACTTTTTGCCCTTTCATTGCCACGAGAGTCAAGCGGTCGGCAGGCTTGTTCGGCTCGAAGGGCAAATGACACTCAAATACTGATGAAAATCCGGCCAAGTCTAGTGCGTCAATTAGCGATTGTCTCGTAAGCCAAAAGCTGGCGGTGTTGTCGAGAGACGCCCATGGAGCGGCGAGCTTCTGCGCCATGCTAGCATCGGGCGCATGCTCGTTGTAGACGCTCCCCCAAAATGTCCGACCTGCGAATTCCCGGTTGGCGGACGCCTCTTGGCAGATGTGCGTATCAAACACCGCAAAGTGCTGGCACACTTCTGAAATCTGCTGCAGGAAACAGAATACGTCCGGAGCGTCTAAGTGATAGAGAAGCCCGAGGCAAAGAACAACGTCGAAGAAGCCATGTCGATCCGGATTCAGGCACCGAACATCCTCATGCAATAAAGTCAAGTGCTTTAGACCTAGCATAGCTTTGGCAAACTGGGCCTTAGCTAGGTTAGACTGCCGACCTTCAATGGCAACGACTGACGCACCCTGGCTCGCAAACGCGGTGGAATAGAGGCCTTCCAGGCATCCCAAATCCAATATTCGTAGCGATTCTGGCGGCCCGCTCGTTAAATCTCTAACGATTTGTAAAATGCGATTGAGCTTGATGTTGTCACCGCAAATGTCGTGACCAATGGTGAACACCCCTTCGCCCAAATGGATATTGTGCGCGGTCCACGAACCATGAACCTCGATGATCTTCCGTTTCAGTTCCTCGATATGCGTTGACTTCATCGGGAACGACCCTCGATCTGTTTGAACAACACAAGTCAGTCTTGCTGGCCTCCCCGCGAGCCAGCACCATCTCTTTGTCGCACAACCTTCTCCAAGTAAGAAGCGTTGGTCCTTGTGGCCCGTGTCGGTATGAAAGGTGGCGGCAATTCAAATTGCCAACCACAAGAGCGACGTAGCGCAAATTATTGGCGGCACAGGCGGGGATGACCATCCCGAAATTCTTGCTGCATGTGTTTTGTCTTTCTTCCGCCACACGGAAGTCATTTCCATCATCGGCGAAAATTACCGCCCCATCGGACCAGCCTAGCGATCGACTGCCCGGAAGTGGCGGAACTGGCCCCACCCGAAGAGTGATGCACCTACCAGCGACGGTGCACAACCCACAAATAGCCAGTTTTCAAGGGCCCTAGGTCACTACGTGGCCTGAGACCATTCCCTGCGAAACTTCACGCAACCGGAGCAGGGTCTGCAGGTAATTGGCGGCATTGGCTTCGGTTGCGTCATGGTCCGCGGCCATGTGTTGCGGAAAACGGCGTTCACCGCGTTGCTGGGCTGCCCCGACTATGACCATGCCTTCTACGACCGCCTCGGCAAGAGCACGTTGCAGGCCAAAATAGACTGGTCGTTGGAATGTGAGCATCTAGGATCATGACCTTCCAGGGAGTCGCATAACCGAAAGCCCATATGATGTTTTTGAAGGGATTTTTCTTGACGGATGGCTTTCCTTCGAGAGAATCTTGTTCACTCACTTCTGCGGTCTTACCTGTGGGTGGACCATGTATCTTTTCGGCATCCGCATTCCACCCTTCTTGGTGAAGTCTCGAATCCGGTTGATCCTTCGCGGAGGCGTGGTTTCCAGCCGCAGCTCCCAAACGAATCGGCTCAACGCCACTTCCGGTGTTCACGATGCGTTTGCAAGTCGTTCACCGATGACGATCGATGCCAGCAAGCTGGGTGACGTGCGCTACAAACCCCTGGCCAAGGCAAACAATTGATGAAGGGGGAGTGTTCATATCCTGCCATTTCCAGCTATCAAGGAGTGCGACATGAAAGACTTCCAGTTTGTCTCTCGACGGCAATTGTTGCGAACATTGGTAGGTGGGCTGCTCGGGGGTCTTGCGGCGAAGTCCGGCCAGCAAGTGTTGCGATCCGGGAAATCCCGTAGGAGCATGGAGCCCCCGCTCGCCGCTTCCTGCCTGGCTGGAAAGACCTACACCTATACTTACGACAATGCGGGAAAGTTGGTGAGTTGCAGGGTGGATGGACCGGCCGAAGTCAAAGTCTTCTTTTACGACATACCGTTAAGCCCTCTTTTTGATGTGGAGGAGTCCTGAGAAGCACCTATTGAAGCTGTGTTATTTGTCGGAGAATCAGAAACCGACTGCTATTCTTGGGCAAAGATCAGGTGGACCATGAAGCTGCCGGAATGCCTTGCGCGGCTTCCCTTGGCGGGGGAGAAATCGAAGTTCTTCTGCGCGCATCCCTCGGTGCATGCTCGGCAGCAAGTGGTAACCCCGATTATC
>JBFWUW010000139.1:0-7391 GCA_050247075.1 Pirellulales bacterium
TGCTCATGAAAGGTATGTGTGGCCAGGGCAATTTGTTTAAGGTTGTTGGCGCATTGAGACCTACGGGCCGATTCGCGAGCCTTTTGCACGGCGGGCATGAGCATGCCGACAAGCATGGCGATAATGACAATCACGACTAGCATTTCCACCAAGGTAAATGCGGAACGACGATTCCCGCGAGACATGAAAACCTCCCAATTAAGAAGAACAGCCAAATCGTGGCAGCGAAGCAATCGTCGCTGAACCACCGTTTTCGATCTTGGCTGGCTTGGGAGCTGGCTACAGATACTGAGAATCAATCTCAATTGGACTGATTGTACGGAAGCGTTGGAGGCTGTCAAGCAAAAAATAACACCCTTTCAAGCAGAATATGCCGCCGCGAAATTGTCGCGAATCATCCGCACCCGCAGGCAGCCAACGAAACCAGTTGGCTAAAAGTTGTCAATAATCAGCTTCTTGAGAAGGGCTGAATGGTGACAGCTACTGGCCTTTCATTCCTTTATTCCTTTCCCCACTCGGCCGGCAATGGTGCAACCACCGTCACCTCCTCCCGGCTGACGGGATGGACAAAGCTCAGGCTGCGGCCGTGCAGGGCGATGGCTCGCTGCCGCTCCTCGGCATGTTGCGGGCCGAAGGGAACCGTGCATCCGTAAAAGGCGTCTCCCAGCACCGGCCAACCGCGGGCAGCCGCCTGCACTCGTATCTGATGCGTGCGGCCTGTTTCCAGTTCGATCTCTAACCGGGAACCGTGCGGCGTGTGGCCCACGGTGCGGTAGTGCAGGATGGCCGGCCGGCCGTCGGGGTCGCCGGATTCCACCAGTTCCGCACGCGGGTGGCCGTAGACTTTTTTGATGTAGTCGGTCCAGGTGCCAGCTTCGGGCGTGACAAGTCCAGCTACTAAGGCCCAGTAGGTTTTCTTGACGGTCCGCCGCTCGAACTGTTCGGAAATCTTGCGGGCCGCCCGCACATGGCGCGTAAACATCAGCACGCCCGACGCCGGCCGGTCGAGGCGATGCGGCACGCCCAGATAGACGTTGTCGGTCGGCGGTTTTCCCTCGCGCTCGCGCAGCCACGCTTTCACACGGACTTCCATGCTATCGAATTGCGGCGGGGCCTGGGTCGCCACGCCGGGGGCCTTATTGAAGGCAAAGCAGGGACCGACATCGTAAAGCAGCTCAAGTTGCGGCATTTCCAGCTCTCGTGAACGAACGGCGGCCATAGCCAAGTCCATCGTACCGTGAGATGCACACCGCAACACCCACCGCGCACGGCCTGTTTATAGGGGTCGTCTCCGACGGCGACAATCCGCTCTTTGCTGTTTGGTTCGGCATCGAGTAGCCTGAAGCGAAGGCCCAACGCTGCCTTGCTTGCTTGTAGGAGCCGTCTCCGACGGCGACAAGCTTGAAAGAAGTGTCGCCGGCCGTTGGCCATCGCGGAGTTGCCATGATTGAAGTGCATAATCTGCGAAAATGCTTTCCGCTGTCGGACGGCAGTGAATTGACAGCCGTCGATGGCGTGTCGTTTCGCGTGCCGCGGGGCGAGGTTTTTGGGCTGTTGGGACCAAACGGGGCCGGAAAGACGACCACCTTGCGGATGCTGTTGGGGCTGCTTAGCCCCACGACGGGCTACTCGGCTATTTCCGGCTACCGTTCGGACGAATTTCCCGACGAGGTCAAGCGCCGGGTGGGATTTGTTTCGTCCAATGCCGGCGTTTACCCTTGGCTGTCGGCTCGCGAGACGTTGTTATTTTTCGCCGATCTGTACGGCATGCCCCCCGACCTGGCCCGCCAGCGGACTTTGCAACTGGGAAGGCTATTCGAGATTGAGGAACTGCTCGACCGCCGCTGCGTAACCATGAGCACCGGCCAGAAGCAGCGGTTAAACCTGGCCCGGGCGCTCATTCACGACCCCCCCGTTGTGCTGCTCGACGAGCCAACCCTTGGCCTGGATGTGCTGGGCAGTCAGATTGTCATGGAGTACATGGCGCTGGTCCGCGGTGAAGGCAAAGCGGTCATCATCACCACGCATCGCCTCGACGAAGCTGAACGGCAATGCGACCGTTTCGGCCTGCTGCACCAAGGGCGAATCGTCTGCGAGGGTACGCTGGAGGAACTTCGCCAACAAACCGGCTGCCATACCTTGGTGGAAATGTTCCTCAAGCTATCGCACGTCGGCCCAGCCCTGGCCAGTCCGTAAGATTAGGCCAGTGGCTTACACCTTATCCACTGGTCCAGTTTTTGGGGTCCACTTCAGCCGTCGGAAGCGCACGACTTTGGCAATAGGTTGTTCGTCGTACAATTTGCTTACACTTCCTTCTGGTGGTATGGTAGTCCCTGACGGTGACTCGGCCGATTGGCTCTTGAGGTTCGCAAACGACATAGGTGTCGTGGATGATTTCCTTCGCATGTCCTGCGTGCCAAAAAAAGCTCAGCGTCAAGCCTGAGCTGGCCGGCAAGAAGGGCAAGTGCCCACAGTGTCGCAATGCCATCGTCGTGCCGGGCGCGACGGCCGTTGTCCATGCGCGACAAGGGCGTGATACGCAGACGAGCCAACCAGAGGCAGGCCCCGCTTCCCATTCCGCCTTCGATCAAACGCTCGACCTTCAGGCCAGCGATACCTCGCACGAAGGTCGATCCTTCTCTTCGCCCGCGAGAGTTACTCCGGCTGCACCCGCACCGCCCGATCCGGCATTGGCAGTGACCGTGGCCAGCGCACTTGGCCAGCTAGGCGTCTACAAACTGCTCAAGGTTTTGGGCCAAGGCGGCATGGGCAAGGTCTACCAGGCCCAGCACACCATGTTGGAAAAACTGGTCGCGCTGAAGGTATTGGCCGCTGGCAAGCTGGACGATAGCGCCGCCGTGGCGCGGTTCGAGCGTGAGATGAAAGCAGTCGGGCGGCTCGACCACCCCCACATTGTGCGTGCGCTCGATGCGGGTTCGGTCGATGGCACTTACTTTCTGGTGATGGAATACGTCGAAGGACGCGATCTGTCCGACGTGGTCAAAACGCTAGGTCCGCTACCGATTGCCGACGCTTGTGAACTGGTGCGGCAGGCGGCTATCGGTCTGCAAGAGGCGCACGAGCATGGCATGGTCCACCGCGACATCAAGCCGTCGAACCTGATGCTCACCAAGTCGCAACGCAAACGCACGCCGCCGGTACTCAAGGTTCTCGACCTCGGCCTGGCCCTGCTGACCGAAGCCCACACGCCCGACGGCCACGGGTTGACCAGCACCGGGCAGGTGATGGGGACGATCGACTACATGGCTCCAGAGCAAGGGGGCGATAGCCACCAGGTCGATATCCGGGCCGACATTTATTCGCTGGGGGCCACGCTGTTCAAGCTGCTGGCCGCTAAGGCACCGTATGAAGGGGGCAAGTACGACACGCCGGTCAAGAAGCTGATGGCTCTGGCCATGACCCCCACGCCCGACATTCGCGAGCAGCGGCCCGACCTGCCGGAGGGGCTAGTGCAGATTGTGTTTGGCATGTTGGCCAAAAACCCCGATGAGCGGTTTTCCACGCCCGACCAGGTGGCCGAGGCACTCGCACCCTACTGTGGCGGCTGCAACTTGCAGGTGCTGCTGAAGAAATCGCTGGGCGAGCCGGTCACGGAAGAAGACCTGGGGCAAGCCTCTGGCACCGGCCGTGCTACCCACGAAGGAAGTTCAACGAAGATGTCCTCGGCGGGCAGCTATTCGGCCGAAACTGCCTTGCCAGCTTTCGATCCGTTGGCGGCCATCTCCAATGCTGCTATTGAGTCCTCGCAACTTGGCGCAGCAGCCAATTGGGCACCGTCGAAATCAAACAAGGACAAGAAACCAGCCAAGGGATTCCGTGGCGGCTGGAGCAAGCTTCCGCCGGCCGCGCGGATTGCCGCGTTGGCGGGTGGTGGGGCAATCGCCCTGCTGCTGGGGATTATTCTGCTCTTGCCCGGCAAGAACGGCACGGTGCGGATTGAGACCAACGACCCGGCAATAGAAGTGCTGGTCACGGAGAATGGCGCCACGATCCGCAAGGCCGACAAGGAAGAAATTCAGCTCACACCGGGCGACCGCACCTTCACCATCAAGCGCGGCGACCTGGAATTCGACACGACCAACTTCATGCTCAAGAAGGGCGAAGTTGTCACGCTGAAGATTGAATTATTGCCGGACAAAATGCAGGCCACGCTGAACGGCGATCCGCTGGGAAACGTGCAGCGTAGCGCTCCACCCGCGGCAGTTGTCACGGACGACATCGAGCCGTCCCCAGCCGACTGGAAATCCGTATTCGATGGTCGCACGTTCGCGGGCTGGCGCGGCGTTGCCGGTGACGCGATTCCGCCCGACTGGAAGGTCGAAGAGGAGAGCATCGTCGCGCCGGGGAGCAAAACCACCATCGCCACGGTCGATACGTACGATAGCTTTGAGCTGGAACTCGATTGGAAAGTAGCCCCAGGTGCCAATGGGGGCGTGTTCTATACCTGGGGCGGGGCAACCAAGCCGTCGACGACGGATGGGTTGTTGATCGCATCTCCCGAATATCAGATCGTCGATAACCAGGGCCATCCCAACGGCAATCGGCCCGAGACGTCCGCCGGGTCGGTCTTTTCGCTGTACGCCCCCAGTGAGGACGCGACGAAGCCCGCGGGCGAATGGAATCAGGCCCGAATTGTCGTTTGCGGCGCGGAGGTAGAACATTGGCTCAACGGCAAGCGAATTGTCTCCTACACGTTGGGCAGCGAAGACTGGAAACAGCGTGCCGCCAAGCAACCGCAGTTCGCGAATAATCCCCAATACGGTGCCGTGGGCCCTGGCCGGATCGTCTTGCAAAGCAACACGGGCCAGGTGTGGTACCGCAACATCCGATTGCGGCTGCAGGCTGGTTCCGGCAGATCGCCGGCCGAATCAGCAGGCAGCAATTGGCATGGTTGGCCCGCCGATGCCCCCGCGCCGGCAATTGCGCCGTTCGACGCCGGGCAGGCGAAGAAGCATCAAGAGGAGTGGGCTGCACACCTCGGCGTGCCGGTGGAGTACACCAACTCCATCGGCATGAAGTTCGTCCTCATTCCGCCGGGTGAGTTCGCGATGGGGAGCACGCCCGAGGCGATGGAAACGATACTCAAGATCATCAACAATCAGCAGCAATGGCTGGAGTTCTCAAAGAGCGAATTGCCCCAACACATAGTCGCGCTAACCCAGCCGCTTTATTTGGGCGTCCACGAGGTGACGCAGGCTGAGTTTGAGAGAATCATGGGGCAGAATCCGTCCCACTTTGCGCCGCAGGGGGCGGGCCATGTCGCCGTTGTCGGACTGGACACAACGAACCACCCCGTGGAAATGGTGAGTTGGAACGACGCGGCCGAGTTTTGCGCCAAGCTCAGCGTGCAAGAGAAACGCAAGCCGTACTATTTTCGCAACGGCGAGACAGTGACGACCCTGGATGGGAATGGATATCGTTTGCCATCTGAGGCCGAGTGGGAGTTTTCCTGCCGTGGTGGAACCACCACGCGGTACTGGATCGACGATCAGGACGAGGCATTGCTGCTGGCCGGTTGGACCGGCGCAAGCAGCGGTGCCCGGACGCATCCTGTCGGCGAGTTGAAGGCCAATCCGCTCGGACTCTTCGACGTTCACGGCAATGTTTGGGAATGGGTCCAGGACGCCTGGAGTCCAACGTTCTACGAGCAATTTGAAAAACAGCCCGCCATCGATCCCGCATGCGGATTCTCGAATCGCAACTCCCGCGTACTGCGCGGTGGCGATTGGTTCTTTGGTGGGCCCTTCGGCCATTCGTCGCGGCGTTTCGCGGCCTTGCCCAGCATCCGCTTCAACCGCTACGGTTTTCGCGTGGCGCTGTCGGTCGATGCGGTGAAAGCGGCCAGCGCTCCGTCGCTGTCCGAGCAATGGCCTTCGTCTCTCGATAGCCAGGCACGCGACTGCCAGGCATCCTCGGAAATCTCCTGCACGATCGGTCGCTTTGGACTGGCGGGCATCCAGTCATTGGGTAGGGGGTCGAGCAGGAAATCAATCCGCGTGATGGTTGAAGTAGGATACGTCACGACCGATTCAGGTCCGACGATGACGACATTGGGACGTTCAAAGAAACGAGCGTCTTGAACCTGAGAGAATATCTCCGACATCGAATCCAGGCAATCGGGCACCATGCGATCGACATCGCCGCACAGCAAATGCACATTCAGTTCCATGACGTATCTCGCTTTCAATTGTGGCGATCCTCTATCTCGCCAGCACCTTCTGAAAAAACGATTCCCGATCAGCGTTAGTATTTATTAAAAATGGCTCTCCCGTCACGCTAGTGGTGTCTAAGACACTCGCGGAAGGGAGAGCCAAGGATGGCGACGTGGAAAGCACCAGAGGAATTCGCCGAGTGGGTCAATTGGTTGGCGGCGGGTATTCACGGCCGCAGCCGCTGGCGATTGTCCGTGGTGTTCATGGGCATGCTGTTCGGGAGTGGCCGCCGCACCGTCACATCGTGGTTGCGTGCCGCCGGCGTGGACACCAGCTTCTCCAACTATTATTACTTCATCGCCGCCCTGGGACGCAAGCCCGCTCTCGTGGCCAGGCGATTGCTGATCTTGTTGGTGAGGCAGTTGCCTATCGGCGACCGCGCGTTGTTGGCGCTGGACGACACGCCCACCAAGCGGTTCGGACCCAAGGTGCAAGGGGCCGGCATTCACCACAACCCCACGCCCGGCCCCACCGATCAGAAGTTTCTCTACCGCCACAATTGGGTGACGTTGTCGCTGGCCTTGCGGCATCGGTTGTGGAACACCATCAGCCTGCCGCTCATCGCCGGGTTGTACGTCCGCCAAATCGACGTGGCCATGCTGCCCAAGAAGTTGAAGTGGAAGTTCGCCACCAAGCTGGCGATCGGCGCGAATCTGGCCGCCTGGGCGGCGAAACTCTTGCAACAAGCGGGAAAACGCGTGTGGCTCGTGGCCGATGGGGCTTATGCCAAGCGTCCGTTCCTTCACGACATGCGCGCCGCCGAAGTGACCGTCGTCAGCCGCTTGCGCAAGGATGCCGCGTTGTGGGAGTTGCCGCCCGACGTGTCGAAGAGGCCACGCGGCCGCGGCCGCCCGCGAAAGTATGGAAAGCATCGCATCAGCCTGGCGAAGCGCGCCGGGCAGTCGCGAGGCTGGCAATCCATCGAGTGCTTCGTGTATGGCAAGCCGGTGACCAAAACGTACAAGACGTTTCTGGCGGTGAACCGCTCGGCGAGCGGGCCGATCCGCGTGGTGCTGGTCCAGAACGACGACTGTGCCATTTCCCAAAACTTTGGCCGCTAGCATGATTGAAACGGTTGGAGGAAGTGCCTTCTCCTAGCGCGGCGTTTGCCGCAGGAGAAAGTAGCCATGACTGCAGGATGGAAACACGACGGTCAGT
>JBFWUW010000140.1:0-7037 GCA_050247075.1 Pirellulales bacterium
GATGGTGTTCGATTCGCACTATGACGAATACCGCGGCGCCATTACCTACGTGCGGCTGATGAACGGCACCGTCCGCCGCGGCCAAAAGATTCGCTTCCTCAAGACGGGCACGGTGTTTGAGGTGCTGGAACTGGGCCAGTTTGTACCGCAACGGCAAGCTTGCGAGACGCTGCAAGCCGGGCAAGTCGGCTATCTCATCTGCAATATCAAGTCGCTCGATCAGGTACACATTGGCGATACGGTCAGTATTCCCGGCGACGGCGCGGCGGCGGCCCTGGCCGGCTACAAACCGCCGCAGCGGATGGTCTATTGCGGCCTCTATCCGGCCGACGGCGAGAACTTTGAGGAACTGCGCGACGCCCTCACCAAGCTTTCCATCAACGACCCCAGCTTTGAGTTTGCCCCTGAAACCAGCGATGCCTTGGGCTTTGGATTTCGCTGCGGGTTCTTGGGCCTGTTGCACATGGAGATCATCCAGCAGCGGCTAGAGGGGGAGGCCAATCTGGACCTGGTGCAGACCGCCCCCAACGTAACCTACGAAGTCATCAAGAAGACGGGCGAAAGCCTGATGATCCACTCGCCGCAAGACGTGCCCGACTCAGGCGATATCGCCGAGTTCCGCCAGCCGGTGGTGCGGGTGAACTTCGTCCTGCAAACCGAGTCGATCGGCCCGGTGATGCAGCTTTCGACCGATCGCCGCGGCGTTTATGTCAAGACCGAGTATCTCTCCCCCACGCGGGCCATGTTAACGTTCGATCTGCCGCTGGCCGAGGTGATCTACGACTTGCACGACAAGCTCAAGAGCGTCACCCGCGGATACGGCACGATGGACTACGAGTTGCTGGGCTACCAAGAGGCCGACCTTTGCAAGCTGGATATTTTGGTCAGCGGCAAGAAGGTCGATGCGCTGTCGGTGATTTGCCATCGCAAGGATGCCGACCGCCGGGGGCGGGCCGTCTGCAAGAAGCTGCGCAGCGAAATCGACCGGCACATGTTCGAGATTGCCATCCAAGCCGCCATCGGCAGCCGCATCATCGCCCGCGAGACTATCTCGGCCATGCGCAAGAATGTCACGGCCAAGTGTTACGGCGGCGACATCACCCGCAAGCGCAAGCTGTGGGCCAAGCAAAAAGAGGGCAAGAAGCGGATGAAGTCGATCGGCAGCGTCGATATTCCGCAGAAAGCCTTTCTGGCCGTGCTGGACACGGGCGAGGAAAAGTAGCCGCCTGTCGCTGGGTCGGAAACAGACGGAAGTGATTAGCTGTCGATTCCCTTTTTAGCGGCACGCTGTCGGCCGCGGCGCATTGTTGCGTCCCCTAATGCAAGCAGTTAGTTTTGCCTGGGTATTGGCTTGGATTGCAAGTTACCATCGAGGATATTCGTCATGCCGCAACCGATGTTATCGGGTGGGAAGATATCCTGGTTTCGCAGCACGGTCGCGTTGCTGCTTGTTTTGGCGGCGGCCGGAACGTGGGCTGGCACGACGCGTGCATTGGCCCAAGGTGGCGACGATACGCTCGACCTGCTGGACGATCTGAACAAGAATGGCGGCAACTGGTGGAATCCTGATTGGCGATTCCGCCGGCTGGCCGAGTTGGAAGGTCCGGGACTGGATGCCGTGGAAGAGGGAATTGCGTTCCTGCAAGAGCCAGACCCCTTGTTGATGTTCAATACCGGGCGGTGCGCGGCGCAAGGTGCCGACCTGCGTGTGGTAACACGGGATGGGCGAGCCTTGCCTTGTGGAGTGATTGGCTGGGGCCGTGACGACGGGACCTGCCGGTTGTGGTGCCAGCTTCCCGATGATGAGCTTGGCCAGCCGGGCGAACGAGGCCAAAAGCCCGTCTCGCTCTATTTGTATTACGGCAATCCCGCGGCCAAGCCGAACAAGGCCGACTTACCCCAACGGATTTCCTTCGCCAAGGAACTGGCCGTGGCGACGCGGCTTTCCGCCGAGGAATTGGTCCCCCAAGGTAAAAAACACGAAACCCCCAAAGCGGGCACGTTTCTTTCCTCGGTGGTGACGGTCGAGGCGGAACAATTCAAGACTGCCGCTGAAAGTGACGCGCCCGCGGCGGCCATGGCACAAGCCGCCGAGGGTGCCAGCGCGGGCGCGCTGTTGGTGCCTCGTGAATTGCCCACTGCCAAAAAGCCGGTGGAAGCCTCCGCCACGGCCGAACTTCCGCACGGCGGCAAATGGTTTATGCATGTGCGGTATCAAACGCGCAATGGCAATACGCTGTATAAGCCGTTCTCGGTTCTGGCTGGCGAACAGTCTTTTACCTGCGGTGCCGACATGCCGGCCAACGGCACCGGCTTTCACTGGCAGCGGTTTGAGTTGGAGCTTTCCGCTGGAGAATCACCCCGATCCCTGCCGTTGAGGCTGCGGTTTACCGCCGCGGCCGCTCCCGATTGCCTGCTGCTGACACCCAACGACAGCTACTTGCCGGACTATCGCGATGTCACTGGCCCCGTATGGGTACGCGTCAAACTCTTGCGGGAGGAGGATTCCCCATCCGAGCCGTTTTACGTTCATTGGTATTGCGTCCATACGCCCTACTCCGAGCGCGGCATGTTGGGCGACACCGCTTGCTATTTGTTTCGCGGCCAGACCGCCCGCACCAAGGCCGATGCCCGCCCTTTGGCAAGCGATCCTGACAACCTGATCCAGCCTGGCGAGTGGTCGGCCTGGGGCGTGTCGTTGCACTCGGCTGCCTACACCTGGTTCTCACAATTGCATTTGCTGACGGAAAGGGATGGCACCGGCCGGCCGCTGCAAAATGTGCGAGTGGCCTATCAGGTGTCCACCCGGCCCGATCCAGCCCGCGTCTATCACGAAGGGATTGAGGAAGTTGGCCGGGGCGGCATGCGCATTCGCATGCCCACGGGCCTGGATCAGGCATCGCTGGCCCAGGTTGAAAGCTTTGGCGAATGGGCCCGGCGGCGATTTGAGATCGCCGAGAATTTGGGCTTTCAGGCGAACGAAGGGCCGCGCCAGATCATCGCGACGACCATGGGCCACTTCTTCGAGACGCCGACGGAGTTCGACTATTTCATGCGGACATCGAACTATCTGGGGCTCAACGCGGCCTGTATCCACTACGAGGACAACGGCCTGTTCGACCGCTTGGCGGACAAGTACCGCATCGACGGCGGCGTTACGCACCCATTCATCTATGGACTGAGCTTCGACGGCATTACTAAGCGCCGGGCCGGCCAAACCTGGTTGGAGACCGCCGAGAGCGAGGTATTTGAACAGGCCGATGCTTTCTATCGCGGCCTGGACCAGGACAAATCGTGGTGCTGGCAACACGCCCGCTGGGGAATCGTGGGGGATGAGATCGGCCCGGCGGTCTCCAGCTTGGAAATCAACGGCCAGCCGTTCCATCACCAACTGTTTGTCGAATACCTGCAACAAAACGGACTGAAGCCCGATTTCTTGGGTGCCAAGAAATGGGACGACGTGCGGGCGATCGACTACATCGTGCAGTCAGATCCCCGGCTGCAATTGGCGCTGGAACGGCAGAGAAGAATAGCGGAGACCGACCGGGCCGTAGCCGCCGCCGAGGAACGCGGGCTGGATGGCGACTTGTCCGCCACGGATGACGGACTGGCCGCCGATGTGCTGGATAGCATCGCTACGGAGGGAAAGGAAGAGGAAGCCCGTCCCACGTTAGACATCAAATACGAAAAGCGGGTCTACCATTGGACGCAAAAGTTTCGTAGTGAATACACTTGCCGCTTTTACCGGCAGGTGACGGCTGCCTTGCACCGACATGCGCCAGACGACTTCCGGGCGACCGTCAATTTGCAGGCGGCTCCGGCGCAGTCGGGCACCATGTGGGACGGAGCGCTCAACATCTTCGACCTGGGCCGGCGGCAGGCGTTCGATGGCCTGTATACCGAGGACTGGACGGGTGGAACCGTTAACGTGGCCTTTGCCATGGGCTTGCTGCGGGCGGCCGCCCGGCAACCGGTGGATGATAGAGACGGTGGCAAAAAGCCTCCACAACAACAGCTCGGTTCTTACGTGGTGGGGGGCATGCCCAAGGGCCGGGTGCTGGCGAATCTGTCGCAAGGCTGCCGGCTGATGGTGTTTTATCTGTACGGGCCGATCCACAATATCGGGCCGGTGTGGGGTGAAGACGCGGCCACCATGCAAGATATCGGCCAATCGTTGCGGCTCGCCGGCCGCACGGAAGATGATCTGCTGGCATCCACCAACCGGCCGGCGGACGCCGCCTTGCTGGTGGCTAATACGTCTGAGATCAACGCCAGGCATTTCTCCTACGACTTTGGCCGCGATCGGTTGGGAGTGGCAACGGCCCTGTCCGACGCACAGATTCCCTGGGAGATCGTCGGCGAGGAAGAAATTATTCAAGGCGATGCCCTCAAGAATTACCGCGTGCTCTACGTCTGCGACCCCCATGTTGCCAGCCAGACTCAGGCCAAGATCAAGCAATGGGTGGCGGATGGCGGCACTCTGTGGGCGACCTATGCCGCGCTTTCCGGGCAAGAATATGGTGAAACTTCCGGCACGTTCGATGAAGTCTTTGGATTGAAGGACCGCGGCCCCGTCTTGCCTGCGCCCGCCGCCGACGACAAGGCCGCGCCCCAGGCCATCACCGTTGCCGCGGGCCAGGTGTTGCCGGCCATGCAGTTTGCCGGTTCGTACTGCCGGCCCGCCTATGCGTTGAACGAGGGCCGGGCGCTGGCCAGCTTTGCCAATGGCTCGCCTGCAATTGTCCGGCATCAATTCGGCCGCGGCCAGGCGATCTTGAATGCCTTTCAGAGCCAGGTTTTCTTGCAACGCAAACCGCATTTGCTTCCGTTGGCCACGAATGCCGCCACGTTGGGCAAGGTCCGTCCGCACGTTCAGGCCGGCCAGAGCGGCCAGCCTGAACTCTTCACGGTGGTTCACGATGGGCCGCGTCAGACGGTGGTCTTTTTGTTCAATGACTCGGCCACGAAAGCCGTCTCGCTGCCGTTGCGGGTGATGCTGCCCAAGGCGCCCACATCCGCCATCAGCGGCCGCCACGGCCCCATGCAGTGGAAGACTGAACCAGATGGGGCGGTTGTGCAAATGGAATTGCCGGCCCGCGACGGCGATATCGTCGTCTTTGGCCACGAATGACCTGGCGCAGCCCGGCTGGGGCTTGAATGCTAGCACGCGGCGCGGGAGAATCCCGGCCTGCGGGTGGAGTTCTGGCGGAGTGATTCGTCTCCCATTCGCGGCATCCCCGTGGGGATGCCAGGCCGTGCCGCCAACGGAGAGATCGCGTCGATGAAAGTTATTCCCTTGGGAGACAAGGTCGTTCTACGTCGCGAGACGGCCGAGGAAACCACCGCCGGCGGCATTGTGCTGCCCGATTCGGCCAAGGAAAAGCCCCAGCAAGGGCGGGTATTGTCGGTGGGAGACGGCCGGTTGTTGCCAACCGGCAAACGGGCCGCGCCGCGCGTGGCCGAGGGAGACCGCGTACTCTTCAGCCGCTGGGGCGGGACCGAAGTGCTGGTGGACGGCGAGGAACTACTCATCGTAGGCGAGAACGACATTCTGGCCGTGTTGAGCTGAAGCGGTTCGCTTCAACCGTCGCTCAACAGGGCCAATGCCGCCAGGCCGTAGAAGGCGTATTCCACGTCGGTCCCCTGGTCCCAAGCGCCTCCGACAAAGCCGCCAGTGGGCAGTTCCATGCTGGCCACGTAACGCCGCGCGGCCCCGGCGTCGATGGCGTCCAGGCTTGCCAGGTCTAGCAGCGTCAACGTACCAGTGAAGGTGCTGAGAATGTCGGCGATGGGGATGCGGGTGTTGGCCAGCAAGCCTCCTTCGTCGGACTGCGACTCGGCGAGAAAGTCGATTACGGCTTCGCGCGTGGGCGGATCGACGGCGTCCAACACTTTGAGCGTGCCAATGGCGGCGGCGGTGGGGTTGGTGCCGCTCCGTTTCATCGGCCCGATCTCCACGAATCCGCCATCCTCGCGCTGCCGCGAGCGGACAAAGTCGACCAGCCGGCGTGGCTCGGTGACGGGCCGCTCGATCAATTCGCACGACAAGACCACCAGAAACGAATAGTATGTGCTGCTGGATTGCCCCTCTTCGGTCTTGGCGTAGCCGCCATCGGGCCGGCGGAAGCTCTCGAACATGTTGGCGATCGCCGTGGCATAGTCGCCGCTGACTTCGGCGAAGATATCGATGCCCGCCGCGGTCTTCAGCAGGCCCGCCCCGTACAGCAGCGAGAAGAAATCGACGATCGGCGCGTGCCCCCCCAGTCGGCTCTTCAAGAACCTGGCGGCCCGCTCGGCCGGTTCGCCGTCCAATTCGCCCAGCAGCGCCAGCCCCCGCAGTCCGAAGCCGGTGTAGTACAAATCGCTGCCCCCTTGGCGGCCGGGAAAGCCGCCGTCCTCATTCTGTGACTGCTGGAAAAAGCCGGCCTGCCGCGCGCGCAGCCGCCCGTCGAGGCGATTGGCCCCTTGGGCCAGCCGCAGCGTGAGGTTTTCCAGGTAGGTCAAGGGCATGGTCAAAGTTGCTTAACGGTCGAAAGCGAGAGTAAACCGCGGCTAGTCGGCCCAGGGACGCAGTTTGTCGGCGATGGAAGGGGGAATGACGATCGACTGGGGCGGGTGGTGGGGATTGAGCCGGCAGCAGACCGATGTCATGCGGCCTGAGGCAATCGTCCGCCCGGCATGTTCAAACAAAAAAGTGTACGTGGCGCTCTTGGAGCCAAGCCGGTCCAGCCGTAAATCGACATCGACCACATCTTCAAATCGGACCGCCCCCTGGTAGTCGCACTGCACGCTGACGCGGGGCCAACTGATCTCGCCAGCGTCGTCATGCATCAGTACGCTCAGACCCAGGTGCCGCAAGAACTCATGCTCGGCCTGTTCCATGTACTGAATAAACGCGGAGAAATGGGCAATGCCAGCCGCGTCGGTATCGCGCAATTCAACGCGGCGGGTGGTGCGATAAGGTTGCGGCATAAGGCAGGGCTTGGCGGGAAGAAAGTCGCGGGAACGCTCATGGTGCGCGGAATGAAGCACTAACG
>JBFWUW010000141.1:0-6737 GCA_050247075.1 Pirellulales bacterium
TCGGCGGGGGTTTGAAAAACCGACTTTTCGAAAACCAATCCACCGAGGCTCGTCTGAGATGTAGGATTCTCAATCAATTCACACAACTTGGAATGCCTCGTACCGAATCGAGTTAGTCAACAAAGCCCTTCAGCAGTATTCGTGGGTAGAGTTCGTAATAAATACGGGGGACAGCCGTCCCCCGGCCCCCCCTGGGATTTATCGCTCTGTTGCCAATCCCGAAGGAGCCACTAGAAAGAGGAAACGCCGAGAATTCCCGGCGTTTCCTTCGGTCTTGGCCACTGGGTCGACGCTCGGGTTGCGTCCCCGCAGAGCCCTATCCTCCGCCCAGCCCGCCGCCAAATTAGCACGGGACAATCTCGGATCCAAATTGCATCTGACTGAAAACATGCGGAAACCACGGTAAATCAGGGACTTCAGCACGAAACAACGGCAAATCCACCCACAAATTCTGCTGAGGAGGCCATTTTTCTGGGGGGTGGTCGCGCGACGATGGCACCAAGCCAGGAGTGCGGTCGACAAAGCGGCATTCCGAAGCGCAAGAGCGCGGCAAGTCGGCGTGTTGATCTTGGGAAAGAATCGCACATGGAGCTAAATACTTGCGGCAAATGTGTCATAATACCATGAGAAAAGATCTTTGTTCTCCGCTGGTCTGTCGCGCACATGGTTGAAGTTCACGGGGACCAGCAATCGATCTGCCGGGGTAACTTGGGCCGATTGGTTTCAAAGGGCCCAAGGGACGGGCATGCCAGATGAACGGTCGAGCAGGGTCGGCGAAGGATATCGCTCAAGCAGCAAATGTAAATGGATTCTGCCATGTCTGCTGAGGTTCTTGATTCGGCGACGGAGGAGCGGCTGCGTGAACTGCTCGCAACTCTTTCCGGGAGGACGGCAGCGGTCCGAATGTGGCGAGAACTAATGTCCTCGCAAGAACGGCAAGTTGTTCTCGAATGGCTACCATCCGAGCCACCAATCGCGGGCTTGGACGACAACCCAGAGATTGAGACCTGTTCGGTCGACCAAGAAATCCTGGAAGGCCTGCCGGGCCGTTGCTTGCATGGTGCCTTCTATCGCTGGGGTACCTTGGGGATTTGGCGGAGGGTTCACCCCTCGAGTCAACCTCGGGCGATCATTGAACTGGCGTATCAGAATGGTGGACTGCTTGAGGTGGAGTATCGCAGGCTGCTGCGCGGCATCGGTGAAACAGAAGGCTCAACGCCACCTCCTGACCCAAGGCCGCATTGGAATCGGGCATTGAGAGAATTATCATTCCTCGGCAAGGTTGTTCGGCATTTTCGTAGTCTCACAATTGCCAAGAATGTCGTTGCCATTCTCGATGCTTTCCAATTGGAAGGCTGGCCCGTACGAATCGACAATCCAATTCCAGGCAGCGGCAAGCTGGGCAAGGGCGGCCAAGCAGAGTCTCATCGCCTGCGGGAAGCTATCGGCAGTCTGAATACAGGTCTGCTGTTAATCAAGTTTGAGGCTGATGGGACGGGCACGGGCATCATCTGGCGGAAGCGCTGACCTTCGGCGCACCGCCGGCGCACCGCCGTTAGCCGGACAGCCGTAACTCGCACATGATTTGGTTTCTGCGATCGCAGCGGTGATCGCCTAAGAAACCCAAATTTGCGATTCGGCCATGGACGTCAAGTTGTCTTTGAAACTCACGGACGCGGAGATCTCCGCTCCGTTCTCGAGCTCGTTCTGGGCCGAGCGGTTTCCCCCTGTTCTGACCTTGAAACAGGCGGCCGAGTTGCTGCAGGTTCCCAAAGCGACGCTCTACGACTGGCGGTCGCGTGGCATGCTCGGCAAATGCTCGCGGAAGGTCGGCAAGCATGTCCGCATCTACCGCGACCGACTCATCAAAATCATCTTCAACGAGGGACTTGAGCAATGACCGAAAACAACGATAAACCGCCCGACACACCGTCCGAAAAGATCGGCGAAATCGTCAGCATCTTCGAACGCGGCGAGCGGTGGTATGCCAACTTCCAAGTCGACGGCAAACAGCATCGCCGGTCGTTAAAGACCACCAGCAAAAAACAAGCCCGGCAACTGGCCATTCGACTGGAAGCTGACATTCTGGAGGGTCGGCATCGCGAAGCGGCCAAGGCGGTGACAATCGACAAAGCCGTCGAGGTCTACTTGGCCCACCAGCGGACGGAAGGCCGGGCCGCGAAAACCATCGCCAAGATCGAACTCACCTGCCGCCGGCTCAAGGAGCTGGCGCAGTGCCGCAAAGTGACTTCGCTGGCCGCCGTCAATCTGACATTTGTGGATGCCTACCGGGCCGTCCGAGTGGCGGCCGGCGCCAAGCCCAAGACCGTGCATAATGAGACGGTCATCCTCCGGCAATTGGTCAATTTTGCGGTGCGCCGCGAGTTGTTGAACAACGACCCGCTACGGGGAATGCGGCTCAAGCGTCCCAAACCAAGCCGTCAACCGTGCTGGACGCGGCACCAGGTCGACCTGATCGTCGGCAAGGCTGGCGGACCACACCTGTCTTCGCTGGTGCTGCTGGCCGAGACCGGCATGCGGGTAGGTGAACTCAAGCACTTGACGTGGGAGGACGTTGACTTCGAGCGGGGCGTCCTGCACATCCGGCCCAAGGAAGGCTGGCAACCGAAGAGCGGCGACCAACGGGCCGTGCCGATGAGCGCGGCGGCCAGGGAGCTGCTAACGTCGTTGCCTCGGCATGCGCTGTGGGTGGTCACGGCCGCCGCCTCCAAGCTCTATCCAGACGGCCGCCATCAGATTTCGGAGCGGCGGTTGCTGCAATACTTACAACGGATTTTGAAGCGTTTGGGACTACCAGGGCATCTTCACACATTTCGTCACAGCTTCATCTCGCACGCGCTCACCAAGGGCACGCCTGAAGCCGTTGTCCGCAGCTGGGTGGGGCACGTGGACCAGGACGTTTTGAAGCTTTACACGCACATCGCCGACCAGGCTTCGCAGGCGGCCATGCAGCGGCTTGATGCGGCCTCGGCGGCGGTCGTCCCGCCATCCGGCAATGGCCCGCAGGATCAGTAGATAAGGTTCCGTTTTCAGCACAATTTCAGCACAGCACGGAGGCCCCAAGAGATGAACGCAGCGCAAAACAAAAGCCGTCATCGGGTTACGACGACGGCTACCCAAGTCAGCGGAGGGCACGGGAGTCGAACCCGCAACCGGTTGCCCGGCATCTGATTTCGAGTCAAAAACTGGTTCGCTGTAACCGATTGCAGGAATGTGACTTATAGCTAAGCAATGCTTAGGCATGTCCCGTAGCATGTACCGGTTGTATAGCCGCCCGCCGCCGAACACTGCCGCCGCGCCGCCAGCACCCTAAATGATGGCGATGCGTTAACGGTTAGTTCGAAGTGCAATGGCTTCTTGCGGTTGCACACCTTGCAATGGCTTCAGTGGCAAAGCCCTGAACAGCTTTTACCGATGATTACCGAGTTGGCACGGGGGTTACCGTTTGAAGTTGCTGCCTAAGAAGCAACAAATTGGAGCTGAACCCAGGCACTTCCGATGTCGTCCGTTCGGGCAGGTAGGTTGGCCTCGGGACGACTGGCTCGGCCGAGGTCGATGGTGGCGATGCTCTCAGCCGGTCCTGCAGTTGACGTAGCTTCTCCCTCTCCTTATTTAGGTCAAGTACCTCTCGGGCTTTCCGTTGATCCTCGGGGGATACTTCACTTGCCCTTTCCATTTCCTCTTGAGTCCAAAACTGTTTTTGAAAAAGCCTTAAGGTGTCGCCGTCGATTGAATGGGATCGAATCTGAGCATCAATCTGGTCAATTCGTTTCTTGATGTGGGCGGCCGCATCGTCTCTCCGGTCAGCGGCTACAACTTCACTAGATGGACGATTCAACGGGATAATTGCCGACACCTCTGTCGTGGCTTGGTCTTTGGTGGTTGGCAGTCCGTACTCGTCCAAGTATACCACCACACTCTTGCTGGGGATAATCGGGGGAGGCGCAGGATCTTTGATGGCATAATCGAGGATGGCAATGGTTAGCTTGCTCAATTCCTCCTGGCCGCCCGGCAGCAGCCAGACATATGTGCCACAGAAGTGACCGACGAGTGAGCACCCGCATGTCCTAGGAATACACTTCTTAGGGCCGGCTCCAAGCCAACATATGCCTGGGTCAATGCATTTGGATGTGATGAATCCATTTTCATTCGGCTCGGGCACTTCTATTTGAGGATCGCCCATATAGAAGCAGTTGAATGCCCGAGAACACCCTGGACAGTTTTCGCTTCTTCCGCGCTGAATGCAAGGTGCGATGGCCGTTTGATAAGCGCATCGCATTAGTTCGAGCCGTCGTGGGCCGCTGATTGGGCTAAGAGTCCATGACTCTTGGGCTTGACGTTGTACAGTTGGATTCAGCGTATTCGTTACGAGGTTACCCATCCACTGGATCGTGTACGATAAGCTGCCACTATCTGTTACCTGCGACGCGCCGGTGACCGCGACCGAGAAGTGTGGCAGTGAATCGAAATCGTAGGCAAACCTCGCCAGATTATCCATTACTTGCTGCTGATAGATGTCAGCGACTGTTTGTGCTTGGTGGATGGTGTTTCGGCGAAGTTGCACATGTGTGCAGCCGACGGCCAATAATGAAACTATCCCGATAACAAGCCGCCCCATGTTGGCACCCTTCCGAATTGTGTCATAGGACTAAAAGACGTTACATATCGTATCCCTATCACCAGTCATCGGTTCGGGGGGGATGAAGAATCAACTTAAAGGAATCGTTAATTGCCGCAAAGAGTTGCTGTCAGTGCTGATCCAATCGAGCGTCAGTGATTACCCATCTCCTTGATGTTGCCGCCGGCCTCGTTACTGGCGGTGTGGAAAGTATAAGCAATGACCGCATCGCTAGCAGTGCTTTGATGGCAGTGCTTTTGTTTGCAAGGGGCGAGTGGGATGCTTGTCCAAGGCCTTGTCTCGATCACCTTTCATGCGGCGGCGATTGTTGCACACACACCGCTTGTATTCCTCTGGCTTTTCGGTCCACACCGAGTTGTGTTGCTGCTTCTTCTCGGGAATGTACGTCCGCAAGCCCAGGTCGTCGGCCAGTTCCAGCGTGGCTGCGGCATGGTAGTCCTTGTCGGCCGCGACCTCGACAATCTTCGCCTTGCTGCCCGCACGTTGATCTTCGCCTGCATCACGCTGCCAACCATCGACTGCGTATCGCCGTGGTTGGCGTGATAGACCTCGGCCGCCAGGATCAGGTCGGTCACCTCGTCCACCCCATGCTCGGACTTGTACGCCAGGTGCGTAGACTTGTCTTTCATGCGGGTAATGCGGCTGTCGGGATCGGTCGCGGATTCCCACTCGTCGTTCGATGCGGTCTTGTCTTTCCGCTGCTGGTCGAAACGCCGCAATTCCTCGTCCGTCGGCTCGTGATCTTTTTCGATCAAGCCTTGCTCTTGCATCAGCCGCCGCAGGTAGTCCTTCCATTCCTGGCCCGTGTCTTTGCGGACGATGCTCTTCATGGCTGCGTTGGCTTCCAGCATGGTCGAATCCACCACCACCGTGCGGCCCTTCAGCAGCCCTTTCTCGTCGGCTATCTTCAGCACGAATTGAAACATCTGCTCGTGAATTTCCAGCGGCAGCCGCTTATGCACCCGCGTCATGCTAGAGTGGTCGGGCGTTTCGTCGGTCGCCGGCAGGCCCAGGAACTCCGCCAGGGAGCGGCTGTCGCTGCACCGCCAGGCGATGCCGCGCTGCGAGCCGATCCCCTCGAAGTAGCCGACCAGGATCATGCGGAAGTAGACGCCCGGCGGAATGCCCGGTCGGCCTTCTTCGGCATAGTGCGGCTGGCAGAGCTTCTCGATCCAGGCGTCGAAGCCCGCCTCGGCCAGCAGTTCGTTGAGCTTGCCATAAAACGGATGGCCCGGCGACCGCGGCAAGTCAGTTGTTGCCACCCACAACTCTTGCTGCTCCCGCTTCCTCTTACCCAAAGCCATCGGCACTCCTCGCCATCCGTGTGTAACATTTCTACTTGCAAGCACCCTTGGGCGTTACACTACCATGCGTGTCAAGGGTTTTTCAACGGGCTGCTAGAACGCATGCTTCTCAGTTTTGTCGCGAGATAAGATGCGATTGCCGTGGCCATAGCCCGCGGCTTCCAAGCCCATTTCAATGAGTATTACACCAGAAAACGGAAGAGCAAAGAAGCCGTTCAGTAAACATAACCGTTGATTTCAATCTTGCAATCTGATGGCAGCGCGGCTCTAAGTTGTTCAAATCCTTCGAACGAGATATCCGTCCTACTTAAACACAAGTGTCGCAAATGATGCATTTTCTTCAAGCTGTCAATGCAATCATCGTTGATCGCCGTACCGGCAACATCGAGATATTGCAATACTGGAAGGCACTGCAAATACGAAATATGATCGTTTGTTATATCTGTATTTACCAAGTCCAACCGTTCAATCCTATTTACTAGTCTAAGCGCATCGCAGTCCCATTTCACTACTTTCTTTCCGTTCAGTCGTAATGCCCGAAGCGCAGCAAACGATCGCAAATCCCGAAGGCTTTGTCGAACAATCGTTGAGTTTCCTGCGTAATTTAGCGAGCGAACGGACGCCCTCTTTACGCCGGAAGGAACGCGATATGGTTGCAGCAGTGAAAGCGTCGTACAAGATCACGAATTGGAAGCAATACAACGAGTCGCTGGTGAAGCGCGGGTCGATTACGTTTTGGTTTGACGATGAGGTGGTTCAGAATTGGAAACACC
>JBFWUW010000142.1:0-6672 GCA_050247075.1 Pirellulales bacterium
CCACCCCTGGCCACGGCGCAAGCTACAAGGCAGGAGCCATGTAGCTACGGCTGGCCACCGGCCGAATGGGTTCGATGGATGAACAAATGCCGTGGGGAAGGCAGACGACGATTGGATAGGGTCGCCGACCCCAGGCATGAATGCCTGGGCAATTCAAAAGGTTCCGTCCTCCGGGAGGACATACGCCCCTCTTATCCGTGGTTCCTTGAACCTCGATGGACGCGCCAGCCGCAATTGGTTGGACAAGCACGGGTTGACCGTATTTCAAGTGACCACGAATGGCCGCTTGTCCCACCCTACGATTCGCCTGGGTTACTGCTGGCCCATGACATTCAGCAGTTCGCCGCAGGCGATGCGATGGGCCACTTCGGCCTTGATGGCGTCGACTTGGGCGTTGAGAAGGTCTTTGCCCGCGTCCAACGCGGCGGGGGTGGCCGCCTTCTTCTGGGCAATTGCCTGGCGCACGGCTAACATGCGGCCGGCCGTATGGGCCACGCGGGCGGTTTGCTGGTAGTTGCGAAAGGCCTTGTGGGCATTGGCCGCGGTCTCCTCGCGAGCCTTGCGAATGGCGGCCTGCGCCATGGCGATGTCGGTCTCGCTCTTGCGGATTAAATGCCGACGCTTGCCCGCATCGAACAGCGTGTAGCTGGCCGTTCCGCCCACAAAGCCAATGTTGCTCTGAATCGCTCCGATGCCATTCTGGTTAAGGTAGCCGCCAAAGACGTTGACATCGGGAAGGCAGTCGGTCTTGACGATGGCCAGCGCGGCATGGGCCTTTTCCAGGTTTTGCACCGCTTCGCAGACATCGGGGCTGTGGGTCACGGCCAATTCCACCGCGTGCCTGGCCGAGGCGACGGGCGATCCGCACGGCGGCAGGTCCGCCAGAATTAGTTGTGAGTCGAACGGCAATCCTAGCAGTGCGTTTAATTGCGATTGCAACTGGTCGAGTTGCCCTTCGGCTTCGTCCATGCCTTGCACGGTTTCCCAATAGGCGGCGCGCAAGTCTGGGTCTTTGCTGTTTTCAAACGGTTTGGCGGCCGTCAAGGCGTCGCTCAATGTCTGGCGAATGCGGTGCGTGGCCCAAATGCCGACATACAACTGCTCGACGCCCCCCAATACGGCCCGCCGTGCTTTGACAACGTCCAGGCAGGCAATCTCACCGTCGGCGGCGGTGATGCGTTCCAGCCCGCGAACTTTTAATAGCGCCGTAATGGGCTGGGCCCCCATGACCGTCCCCAAAGTCTGGTCCTGTTCGACCAGGTTTACGGGCACCGAGAGCCCATTGCGCAAGGTAAACACCGAACCCAGCGGACTGTCATAATGCAGATAGGCGAAGCTTCCCAATACCTTGGGCAGATAGTCCGAATGCACGGCCCGCAGCGCGTGCTGTTTTTCCTCGGTGTTTAAGCGGGCCAGCGCCAGTGTGGGATTGTGTTCCAGGGCCATAGCCTTGGCCTCAGGCAGGGTAAGCTGTACCGGCGGGTGAGGTTCTTCAAGAACCACGGGCGGAAAGCGCAGCAACTCGACTGGCTGTTGGGCGCGTGCCGTGACAACAATACCCATCGCCGCAAGCATAAAAGCAAAGGCCCTTGTCCACCAAGAATGCCTGTATGCCATGCCATCCCCCCGGATGAATCGTCAACACAGCGTTCCGTCGCCATCCAATGGGAGGTCACAGCCGGCCACTGCCATGAAATTCCATCGTCGTTGGGATTCCGACGGCTTTAACGATTGTAAGGCCGAACCGCCAAAGTGGCGGGCAAGGCGCGATAGCGGCCATGCTGGCGGTGACTGCGGATGTGATTCGATCAAAACTAAGTTCAGTTCCGCGTTACCGTCTCATCCAAGTTCAGCAGCAGATTGGCTACCAGAGTAGAAGCGGCTAGTTCGGCCTCGGGCAGTTCCGGCTTGGGGGCTGATTCGCCATTGCGGATGACTTTGGCTGCTGCCTCGGGGTGTTGCTGGTATTTGGCGAGTTCCGCCGCGAACAAGGCTTGGACGACCGACGCTTCCTCCGCGGATGGCTGGCGAGACAGCACTAGTCGGTATCCCAGGGCAATCCGCTCCGCTGGCGATAAGCCGACTTGGGCCATCATCCGTTCGGCCAGCGCCCGGGCTGCCTCAAAGTGCTGCACGTCGTTCATCAACTGCAAGGCTTGCAGCGGCGTGTTGCTGCGTTCGCGCACGGTGCAGAACTGTTCCCGGTTGGGGGCATCGAAATTGACCATGAAGGGCGGGGGCGCGGTCCGTTTGAAGAAGACATAGATACTGCGGCGGTACAAAGCCGCGCCGGTATCTTGCTTGTAGTTGGCCGTGTTCGATCCGGTGAAGCCGACCGGTTCCCAAATGTTGGGGGGCTGGTAAGGATGGACGCCGCGCCCGCCCATGGCGGGGTTCAGTAGCCCGCTGACGAACAGTGCATTGTCGCGAAGCTGCTCGGCATCCAGGCGAATTCTGGGCCCGCGGGCGTACAGCCGGTTTTGTGGATCGTGCTGCCATTGTTCTGGCGTTACGGCGGACGACTGGCGGAAGGCCGCCGACATCACCATCAGCCGCAGCAGCGACTTGACATTCCAACCGCTCTCGCGGAATTCCACCGCCAGCCAATCGAGCAATTCCGGGTGGCTGGGCGTTTCTCCCTGCGATCCAAAGTCGAAGCTGGTCTTGACCAGCCCCACGCCAAACATCTGCTGCCAGAAACGGTTGACGGTCACGCGGGCCGTCAAGGGATTCTCCGGCGAAACCAGCCAGCGGGCCAGATCCAAGCGGTTGGCGCGCTGGCTGTCGGCGGAAAGGGCCAGCGGCGGCAAAATTGCTGGTACACCCGGCTGGACCGGTTCGCCCGGCTTGTTGTACTGCCCGCGCAACATGACGAAGCTTTCGCGCGGCTGGGGCAGATCGCGGTAGATGAATGACGAGGGGATGCTCTTGTCAAAATCATCCCGCTGCTGGCGCAAGCCGGCCAGTTCTTGGACCAGCGGAGCCAATTGCGACGCGGTCTGTTGGCAGACCTGTTGCAAGTAATAGTTGCGTACCTTGGCGGCGGTGTCCGCGGCGGGCGCGGGTTCGGGACCGGCTTTGAGTGCCTGGTTCAAATCGGCCGGTGCCCCGGCGGTATCCTTGCCGGCTTGTTGCTTCCAATAGGCCCGCAGAGAACGGCGCGGGTCTGTGGCCGGGTTGTTGATTCCCTCGACGCCGGCCTGGTCCCAATAGACCGTGCCGCCAAACTGGGTGAACGCAAAGCCCGTTACGGCGTCGCCCGGCCTTAGGCCGATTTTGGACGCGGCGGCTTGCAACCGCACCCATTCGCCTGCTTTGGGCAGCGGGCCGATGAGCACCCGCTCGGTGGTATCGCGAGCGCCCCATTCGATGGCGTCATAGTCGCCCCATACCGCGCGATGCAGCCAGCCCGACTTAAAGTATTGCAACATTAAGGTTTTGGGAGGGTCTTGCGGGTCGATCCAAACATGGGCATAGAGCCGGCCCTCGTTCGGTATCGCCAGGGGCCGCTGCCCTTCGTAAACATCTTGCGTCAGCCCCTTGTCGGTGCGCTTCAGGGCCTTTTCGCCATGAAAGACCTGGCCATTGGCCGCCGTGACGAACAGTGTGGGGTGGCCGGGGCTGGCAGCGGCCTTGCCCCCTTCCGGAAAGGCGTCGTCAAACCAAACGTCGTCGATTGCCGACACGGGTGGGGGCGGATCGAGCGTGGCCGGATCGGAATAGGCCACGGCCGCGGTCTGTGCATCCAATTGCTGTTGCTTGCCGGCGATTTGCTGGTCGAATTCCGCCAGCCGCGCCACATGTTCGGCCGTGGCCAATTTGGTGGTGGGGGCGGTGAGCAATACGTTGCCATCCAACGGCGGATCGGCCGCCGAATGGAAAAAAGCGTAAAACGAGTAAAAGTCCTTGGCCGACAGTGGGTCGAATTTATGGTCGTGGCAGACGGCGCAGCCAGCGGTCAGGCCGAGCCAGGCTTCGGCGGTGGTGCTGGCCCGATCGACCGCGTTGCGAAAGATCCATTCCTCGTTGATCGAGCCCCCCTCGCCCGTCGTCACGTTACAGCGAATGAAGCCTGTCGCCACCAGTTGGTCCAGGGAAGGGTCGGGCAGCAGGTCGCCCGCCAACTGCTCCACCGTGAATTGGTCGAAGGGCTTGTTTTGGTTGAACGACTTCACGACATAGTCGCGGTAGGCCCACATTTGCCGTTCGTTGTCCAAGTGCAAGCCGTGCGTGTCGGCATAGCGGGCCACGTCCAACCAGTGCCGGGCTTGTTCCTCGCCAAATTGCTGAGAGCCAAGATAACGGTCGACCATATTGGCGTAGGCGTCGGGCGAAGTATCCGCCAGATAGGCGTCGACCTCGGGCAAGCTGGGAGGCAAACCGGTGAGGGCAAATGCCACGCGGCGGATAAGTATTTCGCGCTCGGCCTCTTCCGACATGGCCAGCCCGTCGCGGCGCAAGCGGTCGGCGATGAACAGGTCGATGGGGTTGTTGGCCTTGGCCAATTCGACGGCTTGTGGAGGGGCCGCCGCGGTCAACGGTTCAAACGACCAATGCTGTTCGTAGACAGCCCCTTGCGCCACCCAACGGCGGAAGAGTTGCTGCTGATTGGGCGTGAGCGATTTGTGCGAATCGGCTGGCGGCATCCGCAGCGCGGCATCGGTGGAGAAGACGCGGCGGATGATCTCGCTGTCGTCGGGCTTGCCGGGGACGATTGGGATGGCCCCGCTTTCAGCCGGAGCAAGGGCCGCCTCGCGCTTATCGAGGCGCAATCCGGCTTGCTGTTCCGCCGGGCCGTGACACTTGAAACAGGTGTCTGACATGATCGGACGAATATCGCGATTGAAGCGCACCTCGTCGGGCGGCGTTTCCGCGCTCGCCCGATCAGTAAACGCCATTAACAGCGCCACGCTCCAAGCCAAGGCCGAAATCGAAAACGTGCCACGACGCTTATTTTGCATGAAATTCCTCAGGGCGATTTTCTGACACCCGCGAAAGGCAGCCCCGCCATCCATTAACGTAGATGAATGAATTCGATTCAAGCCCCGATGTTAGGCAGGGCATGTCTAAGGATCGGGCAGATCGACAACGCCTGTTCTAGGCCAGCGCTCAGTTTACCCGCATTTTATGGTGGATGCGGGGGATCGTGGCTATTGGTGCGGTTTTTGCACTGGGGGATCGCAGGCAGCCGATGACGCTGCCGCCGCGACCACGATGGACCACCTATTTAGGGCACCGCCCATGGCAATCAACCCTTGGCAGACCGACGAAGGACCGATCGAGCTTTCGCCAGAGCGGCTGGCGGCGATGAGCAGCGAGGGGTTGATTAATCTAATCCATTTGCTGGAGTCGCGCGAGACCGGCCCGGCTGCGATTGAGTGTGACCACCGCCGTTATCTGGAACGGCACGAGCTGATCCGGCTAGTGAGATTGGCTGCCAGCTTGCAGCGCAAAGCCCCCGCGCGGCGCACGACCGCGGGCTCTCTGTAGTCGGCGGCGCGATCGTTGTTGGAATGGGATGTAGGATTCAATTCGTCCATTCATCCCCGATATCGCTGATTGCCACGGTCCGGCGATCCAGACATTTGAAGATAGTGCATTGCCAGCGAATTGAATGCGCACCGGCAATTGGACGAGGCTTGGTGAGAACCACGAATCAAACGAATCTAGCGAATAAACCTCCTGAGTGGAAACTCGCTTGAGGAAAAGAGGGCGGGCAGCGACAAGAAGAACTCGTACCATAAGATTCTTATTCGTTAGATTCGTTTGATTCGTGGTTCTTCTCTTGGCGGGGTGGTACGATCCCGCCATTCTCGGCCGCGATGCACAATCCGGCCTGAGTATACGGCGTTTTTGGCGGTCTCGGCCCTCCAAGATGGAACGCCCGTGGTCGCCGTCGGAGACGGCTCCTACAGCCAAGTGCCACCCACGGCCACAAGGTGGCCCGCTATCGTTGCATTATCTTCACATGTCTGCCTGCGCTCCGCCACTCGCGCAGCGTTGCGTTTCGACTGGTGGCGGTCGATAATGAGCCGTTTCCTTCCGTTCCGCCTGCTGAGTGCCCCCTTGAAGCAAGTCATCGCCATCGTCAAGCCATACCTGGCCGAGAAAGTTCTGGACGAACTGCGCCTGGCGCCTCTGGAAGCCTGCACGGTGCGCGAGGTGCAAGGCTATGGCCGCCAGAAGAGCTACCTGGACCAGTACGTGGGCAGCGAGTACTCGCAAGCCTTTCTGCCCAAGGTCGAGATCACGCTGTGGGTCGACGACGCCCGCGTCGATGAAATCCTCCGCCGCGTGGTCGAAGCTGCCCGCACCGGCCGCATGGGTGACGGCAAAGTCTTCGTCCTGCCCGCCGGCGACGAGGAAACGGCGATCGAGATAGGAGAAAAGGAAGGAGGAGGAAAGGATGAAGGCGGAAGGCGGAAGGCGGAAGAATGAGTGCCGAATTTAGTGATGGTCGCGTGCCGGCTGACTTGCGAATGCGGACGACACAGTTTGCTTTGCGGATCATTCGGTTGTTTGGCGCGTTGCCTTCATCGACGGAAGCACAGGTGTTGGGCAAGCAGTTGCTGCGCTGTGGCACCTCGGTCGGGGCACAGTACCGCGAAGGGTGCCGCGCCAGGAGCGGGCCAGAATTTGTCAGCAAGCTTCAGTCGGCCCTTCAAGAAATCG
>JBFWUW010000143.1:0-6274 GCA_050247075.1 Pirellulales bacterium
CTTCCAATTCGTGATCTTGTACGACGCTTTCACTGCTGCAACCATATCACGTTCCTTCCGGCGTAAAGAGGGCGTCCGTTCGCTCGCTAAATTACGCAGGAAACTCAACGATTGTTCGACAAAGCCCTGCTGAAGACCCGAAAAATACAGCGTATGGGGGTTCATTCTGGCCGGCGGACACGTTGTGCCGTTTTCCGCTGAAGAGGCCGTTGACGAGAGAATGTCTACCGTTGAGGCCCTTGAATGTTTTGGTTGTCAATTCCGACACGCATCGCCCCATCACCACTACGTTGACTTTGAATCCAATTCCCCAACGGATCGGGCAATCTCGATATCCCATAACTCAGCCAATCGCTTACCCACCAGCACTGCAAATGCTTGTTGCGATTCACTAACGGGTGCGGATTCTGCCCGCTCGCCCCGTTCAGGCATGGGCTCTCCCGTACCTTCAGTGGCCATAAGTCGTTCGTCCTTCATAGATGCTCCCTAAGTAGACATGCCGTTCGGTCTAGAACTACTACACCGATCTGCTCACTTAATTATGACGCATTTAATGGAATAATTTAGAAGCCGCTGGCCAATTGGCCGCGTCACGGTTCAACGTGAACTCAAGGTGTGGATATCGGGCGAGAGCGAGGATTAGATGGCCTCGTGCATGGACGGTTAATCGCCTGAATGCCAATCTCGAAGCTGAGAGGCATATGCGCCCCCCAGCAGGATGCCGTCCACACTTCCGTTTTGGCCCCCGGGCCAGCGCTCAGGCTGGCCTCTGCATTTCCCTAAACGGTTCTGTGATATGGCCACCGCCGCCGCCGATCGCGTCCTGCGCCATGCGGAAATCATCGAAATTACCAGCAAGGGCTGCCGGCTGAAGAGCCAGAGAGGCGACGCCTCTGCCAAAACGACGGAGCTGAGGCCACCAAGAACGACGATCCCTCGGCCAGCGACGGTGCAAAGCCCACCGGCGCGCCCACCGCCCCAGAAGAGGTCGCCGCAGACTCCGCCTGGCGAAGTTGCCCTGGCTGTCTGGGGGCCATTGAGTTGCCCAACGTGCCGCCGTATCACCTGGGGCAGCCCCGGCGGCATTTGTAGCGCTCAAAGCGGCGGGTCTTGAAGCGCCAAATGACAAACGGCCACCGGATCGAATAGTAGCCTCCGAATCGGCTAACGCCATGGCGGAATCTTGTTGTATTTCATGGCAACGCTGCAACGTTGTGGGGGATGATGGAGCGACATTGCCTGGGTTTGGCGAATCGCAACCGCTCAGGGCAATTTGAGTTCTCGCCCCACTCCATGCAGGCAGGTCAACGCGGCAACCTATTGGGCCAGGCGTCATTCGAATTTCGCACCGGCCAATCGCTATCAAACGCGGAGCGCCTAGATGAATCTCTATTTTTTGTCACGGCGGAATTGGCTCGGTCGCCTGCTCGCCGGGCTGTCTAGCTGGCTTGTCGCAAGAAGTGGTCGTGCCGCGGTCATCGCTACGAACAGTGCCAGTCGTGGTGGCGGCGAGATAGCAACCTATGCGGGCTATCCGCGCGTGACGACATTTTCTTACGGTGGGAACCCAGAGTCGCTTGGCTATGTTTGGGATGGGGATCCGTCGCTCTCCGAATGGTCCGTGGTGGTCGTTTGGGACAGCGTCGAGCCCAAGTGCCGCGTCTACTTGGATCGACGTTGCCCGCCACGAACGTAAACCATTGGAATGGGCAGCAAGCATGAATTTCGTGCTTCAACCGTGGTGGTTACTGGTGGCGATATTGGTTGGTTGGGTCGATCGAGAGCAGCAGGCGGTGATTGAGTATCCGCGGACGGAGAACGCCATACTGCGGGAGCTGCAGGGCAAGAAGCGGTTGTTGTTGAACGACGACCAGCGACGGCGGCTGGCGGTCAAGGGCAAGCTGCTGGGGCGGAAAGCGATGGAACAGGTTGGCACGCTGTTTACGCCCGACACGATCTTGCGGTGGCATCGCATGCTGGTGGCCAAAAAGTGGAACCATGCCGAAAAGTGGAAGACGCAGGGCCGGCCGCCGGTGCCACAAGAGGTGGCGGACCTAGTGTTGAAGTTCGCCAGTGAAAACCCGACATGGGGCTACGACCGCATCGCCGACGCGCTGGGGAACGTGGGGCACACGATATCCGACCAATCGGTGGGGAACATTTTGAAAGCCAACGGTATCGAGCCGGCACCAACCCGCCGGCGGACGATGACATGGAACACTTTCTTGAAAGCCCACTGGGACCAATTGGCGGCGATTGATTTCACGACGGTCGAAGTCTGGACGAAGAACGGATTGATCACGTTTTACTTGCTGTTCGCCATACACTTGGCGATGCGGCGGGTGAAATTCGTCGGCTGCACGCCGAACCCGACCGGGCCGAAGGTGGAGAACATGGCGAAGGAGTTGACGAATTTCGAGGACGGCTTCCTGCGAGCGCCGTACAGGTACGTTCTCATGGACCGCGACACCAAGTTTACCGAGCAGTTCAAGGCCATTCTGAAGTCGGAAAGTGTCGAGCCGGTGCTGCTGCCGCAAAGATCTCCGAATTGCAACGCCTGGATCGAACGGTTCTTCCGATCGCTGAAATCCGAAGCGCTGGATCGAATGATTTTCTTCCGCGAGGACGCGCTGCGGCGGGCGACCGAGGAATTCATGGCCCATTACCACGCCGAGAGAAACCATCAAGGTCTGGATCACAAGATCATCGAACCCGACCCGGACGTTGGAAAACCCGCCGACGAAATTGTCTGCCGCGACCGCCTCGGCGGACGGTTGAAGAATTACCATCGCTGCGCGGCGTGAACACTGCGTGCTTTGACCGGGAATCCGCCTCGCCGATTCCCCGCGGCGACCGCATACACTGGCCGCAATTCACATCCAAACGAACGGCCTGTCCCAACGCTGTCGGCTGAATTTCAAACCGTTCATCAGTTCGCTAACCCACAAGTCGATGACGCAAAGCCACGGTATAGAAAATTGACCACACGCTGTCTCTGGGTGGGGCTTGCACCTACTGGAAATCGCTGCCTTTTCATAGCTCAAAATAAATTGACCGAATTGTTGGTCTTTGACTCTCGATGTCCTACAATAGTCCCGAACGGGGGGGGCTGAAATGGGGGGAGGCAACCGCTCACGGTTTCGACATGGCAGCTGCAAGTCCTCCAATTGGCATCGATCTAGGCACTACCTTTTCTGTGGTGGCGTACCTAGATTCTACAGGGCGGCCTTGCACGATCCCTAACACGGAAGGAGACTTGCTGACGCCCAGCGTGGTGCTTTTCGACGACCAGAAAATCGTGGTGGGCAAAGAGGCGGCCAAGGCCGCGCCCCTCGTGCCCGGTTGCATCGCTGACTTTGCCAAGCGGGACATGGGAAACAGCCGCTATACACGGCAGATCGGTGGCGAGTGGATTCCGCCCGAAGTTATTCAGTCGTTGATTCTCGAAAAGCTCAAGCGCGATTCCGAAATGCGGCTGGGACCAATCCGCCAGGCCGTGGTCACGGTCCCCGCCTTCTTCAACGAACCGCGTAGAAAGGCAACCCAGGATGCCGGGAGTTTGGCCGGTTTCGAGCAGATTGAAATCATAAACGAGCCAACCGCGGCCGCGATTGCCTACGGCTACCAGACTGGCTTCCTCGATCGCTCGGGAAACTCGCAACGGGCAGAGCGAGTTCTGGTGTACGATCTGGGGGGCGGAACGTTCGACGTCACCATCATGGAGATCGACCAAGGCAATTTCACGGCCATCGCCACCGGTGGAGATGTCTGCCTAGGCGGCTCCGACTGGGACCGCCGCATCGCCGACACGATCGCCGATCAGTTCGTGGCAAGTTATCCCAGCCTAGACCCCCGCTCGGAGCCATCTGGCATGCAGCGGCTTCTGCGCGAGGCGGAAGACGCCAAACGGACTCTCTCCGCCCGGGACCAGGCCAGTATTTCGCTCGAGTATCGGGGGAATGGCATTCGGCTGGCCATCACCCGGCCGCAATTCGCGGAACTCACCGCCGATCTTCTGGACCGAACCCGCTTTACCGTGCGCAACGTCCTCAAAGATGCGGGACAGTCGTGGGGCGACATCACCCGCCTGTTGCTGGTGGGGGGCTCGACGCGAATGCCAATGGTAGCAGAAATGCTGGAGCACGAGTCGGGCCTGCCAGTTGACCGCCAACTGGCCGCCGACGAGGCCGTAGCACATGGCGCCGCAATCTACGCTGGTTTCGTCGCCGCTCGCCAAGCCGGGCAATCGACCGTCGTGCGGGTACGAAACGTCAACTCCCACAACCTCGGCGTGCTGGGAAAGGAACCCGCCACTGGCCGTCCTCACAATACGGTGGTGATACCACGCAACTCGATTCTGCCAGCTTCCAACCACAAGCGGTTTCAGACGGCCAAGGATAATCAGCGAAGCGTATTGATCCCAGTGATCGAGGGAGGAGACAGGGCCGGCAACAACTCGACTGCCATTGGAACCTGCGTCATCAAGCCGTTGCCGGAGGGATTGCCGGCCGGAACGGCCATCGACGTCCGTTTCACCTATGAAGAAAATGGCCGGCTAACCGTGGAGGGAAAGCTTCCCGGACTGGCCCAGCCCGCCATGCTGAATATTGAGCGTTCGAGCGGCATCAGCGACGCCAAGCTCAAGGAATGGGACCAGCGGCTGCGCGCCGAGAACCCAGTCGAGTCACTTTCGCTGGACGACGGCAACGGGGGGGCCTTATGAATGTTACGGTCGAACTGCCCAGTGGTCGGCGCTTGGCCGTGGGGCGCAAACCATCGACAATTGGCCGCGGGGCCGATTGCGAGTTGCCGATCGACGATCCAACTATCGCCGTCAGGCACGCCGTCTTGCGTCCCGTCGGCAATCGCTGGATGATTGAAGCCTGTGGCGAATCGTTTTTGCAAGTTGGCTCCAAGCCGCCCGGCCGCACGTTTTGGCTGCTCGCGGGAGACATCATCCGTTTGGGCGAAGGAGGGCCCTGCGCGGTTTTCGACCCTCCGCCGCTGCCCGCTGGCAAGTCCGCCATGGTCGAAGCGACGCCAGCGGTTCCATCTGTTCCTCGCGAAACCGCCGCCAAGGCTGCGCCTGTGCCCATCGCGCTGGCGCATGCCGGGCCGCGCGTCGAAAAGCCCACCGAGCTTGCCCGCGGCCGGCCGATGGCGGCATCGCCGTTGGCCGCATGGTCGATAGCTAACGGCAGTGCAAACCAAACGTGGCCCTGGATCATCGCGTTGACGGGCACGATGCTCGTGGCGGTGGTTGGGGTGGCCGTTGCCTTGCGGTTTGGCGGCCACGCTGCCGTGTCGGAAGCACCGAAGGTTGACGCTCCGAACGCCGCCACGCCTTCAGCAACTCCTCTTCCACCCGAGCCTTCACTTCCACCGCGCGATCCGTCTAGCTCGCCCGGTCCAGACACGACGGATGTGCCTCCGGGTTCCACGGCTCCCTCACCACCACCACCGAAACCCAAGCCGCCGCCGAAGCCAACCATCTCGTTGGATGAAGCCGTACGAAAGGCCGAGCCGTCGGTCGTCTGGATTGCTTGGGGGACGTCGGCCAATACCCGGCTGCCGTTTGCCACGGGAGTTGCGGTGGGGCCGCGATCGGTGGTTACTTCCGCGACCAAGGTGGCGGCGCTTCGCGAACTGTCCGAAGATGGCGATGCGTTCGTCTTTTATCCCGCGCTAGGCGAACCGTTCGTGGCGGTTGCCGGCATGAAACTTCACTCCGGATTTGATCTGGAAGACCAAGGGTCTTCCGATAGCCAGCGCCACAACCTTGGCCTGCTAACCGTCGACCGTGACCTTCCACACTGGTGCCCGTTGGTGGCCAAGGCGGATCTGCATGGAATTCCAACCTGGGAGGTGGCGGCGCTGGCGTTCAGTACCGGGCAAAAGGCCGCTTACAGCGAGTTGAGTTCGCCCACGCTTTCGTCCACCTCGGGCAAAGTCATAGACCTCGATCCGTCCCCGACGGATCCGCGGGCGATCCCCCGGCTCGTGTTGGATCTTATGTTGCCAGACCTGTCAGCCGAAGGGATACTAATTGGCCTCGATGGCCAGATGATCGGTTTCGTCTTCAAGCGGGGCAAGTATTCCGTAGCGATCCCCGCCCCCCTCATCCAGGAGTTGCTGCCGTGAACAAGAACCAGCGCGCTAGCGGCCGAGGTGGAATCCGTGGCTCTTCGTGGCCGGCGCGGTGCGGCGTGCGATTCTGCTTGGGGGTCTGCCTGTCTGGCTGGTCTATGGCGGCAAGTGGCCAAGACACGTCGGA
>JBFWUW010000144.1:0-6244 GCA_050247075.1 Pirellulales bacterium
CTCCTCATGCTCAACCCACAACCCGATTCCTTTCTCCCGGCGCCCCCCACCCAAACGCCGCGGCGAATCCTCACGCGCCGAGGCAATCCAGCAAACGGCCACCACGACTCGCTTGTTTAAGGGCTAGTGCAACCCAGCATTTCGCGACGGGAGATACCATTACCCGTGCGATCCGGTCCACGCTCTGATTTGATCCGTGACATTTCGAACCTCCTGTTAATGTTAACGAGAAGATCTCTGTCCGTGCTGAGTAAATCGGTGGATGGAAAACCAATAAACTACTTACCTTGCTTCATTCACGATAATGAGACCGGAATCGATCTTTCAAACCTTGTTCGGAATCGGGCCCGCTACCCCACGGGGTGAAAATTCGTGGCGCAGAAACAGCAAACGCACCCGCTCCCACTACTCTCCTACAAACTCCACGCATCCCTGCCAACCATCGAAGAACTCCCTTTCGGTGATCGGCGAGTATAAACTCAGCAAGCGCGAGCAGCAATCAGGTTTTGGACTCTCAAGGAATCTAGTCTAGTGGGTGAAGCCTGAAAGCCGGGGAATTCGAGCGCTGCTGGATGGCCGCTTCGACCGCCGTGGTTCACGGCACGCACCCGCTTAGGCTCGCGACGGCAACGCCAAAAATGGTCCAGCGCATGGGGTCCACGTCAGACCTCCGCAGTTGGACGGTTAACATTTCTTTTCCGACAACTCGAACCCGTGTCCGGTAGGTTAACAGCATACGGCCGCGCGTTTTATCTTTCCCGGAGCGACCCAGCGGGCACTATCCACCTGAGGACAATCCCTGTGCTTGACTGCGCTGATGCTTTGCGCCCGTCGCCTGATGAGTGCCTCCGCGAGGCGGCAGCCATCTTGGCGATCGGCGTTCCACGGCTTCGTCAGCGTGCCGCGTTGCCGCCGGAAAACACATCGGAACTGCCGCCCGAAGGCCTTGAGACTCGTCAGCAAGTACATCCCAACGTGAGACTCAACTATCCAACTACGCGCTCATGCGTCACGATTCTCCGCGAGCAATGTCGGCAAGTTCGCACCCGGACAACGGAGTTTGCCCGGTGCCGCGTGTAGAGCACATACAGATGGCGGCAGCCGCATGACGGACATTCAATGCCTCGCTCCTGCTTCTCCGGTATCTTTTCCTTCATCGATGGCGACCTCGCTGTAAATCGGCAAAGCTCACACGCTCACGGCGAACGGGATTGACGGCACCACCAGCACCAGCGAACGTTGCACCGTGCATTGAGGCGGCGACAGCGCAACCAACCAGGCAATCGAGCCAATGGTTGTCGCCCCGCTCGGGACGTTGCTTCCACTCATCAACGGTGCGACCGCGGCCCCCGGTCTTCACGCGGTACTCGGCCGTAAGATGGTCGGCAAACAAGCGATGTGGTTCTGCCCGATCACCGAATAGCGAGAGACATCCCCGATCGCCCATCGTCACGGCCAGGCGAGCTTGTATGAATGTCTTCCAGTAGTTGGTGTCGAAGACGACGTGACGTACAGCGCGCTTGCCATGCACATTGGGCATCCGCCAATTGTGCCCGATCCTATCGCCAGGCCGGCGCTTGTATTCAGAGAAGGGCTGGCTCGAAGCTCCTACGAATCGCCCGTGACTCGGAATGACGATGCCGGCATACGCCGATTGGCGGCAGAACTGGTAAACGACGTCAGTGGACGAACCCCAGTTGGCATCGACGAGGCAACATTCAATCCGCAGCATGGCTCCATCGTCGCGACGCCATTCGCGGCCAATGTAGTCAGCGGTCAGTCGCTCCATGCCGGCGTAGATCGCCCCTTCCAGCCCACTGGCTTTGGTAGCCAGTGCCAAGGTGGAGCGGGCATCGCGGAGGGTGAAGTAGGGACGCTTCTGATCGGGAAACGACCCGTAGTCGACGACGTAACCCGTGAAGTCGTCTTCCCAGGCGGCCACCACGAAGAACAGAACGGTCGCTTGCACGTCTACGAACATCGTCAGGTGGTTGCAGCCAATCGGGACCGCGCGGCGCTGCATGCGGTTGATCTTGGCCGCGATCTGGTCTGCGGTCAGTTCATCCTCGCCGGCCGTGTCTGCGGGCAGCGGTTCGTTCTGATATTCGGCAAAGAACGCTGCTTCGTCCTGCAACTTCAGGTTCATCGCATGCTGCGTGGCCGACAGTTCATCGTGATTGAATCGCTCGCGCCAGGCGACGTCGGCGCCAGCATCCATTGGTTCACGGTTGGCCGCATAGAATTCGGTCGCCAGATAGATATCACCGTGCATGCGCAGGCTCTCGGCACGCAACTCGCCGTATCGCTGCCACAGCTTCTCGTTGGATGGAAAGGCATAGACCATCTTGGTCCGTTCGCCGTTCCATTCCGGATGGCGGTCGCGATCCAAAATGCTGTCGGCCATGTCGCTCGGCCGGATCACCGTGCAAGGCATGACGCCGGCAATCTTCTTGCCGGGGCCGGCCAAGCCCAGAATGGCGCCCGCCAGGATGCTTTCGCGCGTGACACATTGGGATAGCGACCTGGCCGATTCGTCGGTTTGCGGATCGTCGATCACGACCAGCGTGGGACGAACCGTCCGACCATCGGCTCGCTTGTATTTCATGCCGCGGATACGACCGGTGATCCCGGCAACCTTCACGATCGCGCCGCTGGCCTTGCTGCCGGGCATCGTCGGCAAGACGATCTCGCGCGCCGTCCAGCCGATATGCGTCCGTTCGCCGTGGTAGAGCTGCCCATTGCAACGATTGGCGATGCCGTCCAGCGACTGGATGGGATAGACGACTTCGGGAAAGTCCTCAAGCAGCAAGTCGTTGCCGTCCAGTTCCATCTTGATCGAGTCGAGCATGTCCATCGCATGCCCTTCGTCGGAGCCGATCAGACAGACAAATTCGCGGTGCCCATACAGCGCCGCCCAGATACAAGCACATTCACAGATCGTGGACTTGCCACTACCTCGTGGCATCGCCATTGCGAATAGCCCGCCTCGCAACACAGCCTGCTCGATCTTGGCGATGACCTTCAGATGGTCGGGCGACCAGGGCAGGTGGAACGTCAGCGGGAAGTACGACTCACAGAAGAACCGGAAATCAGTTGCAGCCCGCTCCTTCCGCGCGGAATTGACGATGGCAGGTAGTTCGCCGATGTCGCGCCCGGCGAGGGACAACGCGGCGTTGCGAGCGCGAGCCCGTTCCTTAAGCGTGCCATAGGGATCGGCATCGGGTTCGGGCTTGGGGGCGTGCCGCACATCCACCAGCCAGGCCACGTAACGCAACAAGTCCACAAACCGGGAATCACCGATCCGCATGCCGGCGCGGGTGCGGTGCCGGTGCAACTGCCGCTCGTTGATCACCTCGCCCAGCGGGGTCGAGTTGAGCAGGCGACAAAGCTCGCTTGGTCGTAGCTTGCGTGGGTCACTCGCCACTAGCCATCTCCTTCACGAGCCACGCGGCGTAATGAACCAGATTGATCGTGCCGTTCGCATTCGCGGGCGCACCGGCTGCGACGTCGCCACGCAACAACTCTTCGTTGATCGGTGTGCCGTCGACCTTCGCCAGCAATTTCGCGGCGTCGCCAACCGCCAGCGCGGTCGGATTCAGCGGGGTTCGCTCTTCATCGTTTTGCATGGTTTTAGGCTGCCCTAAAGCGCTGCTGGGAATCCTGAGAATTCAAGGCGAATGTCGCTTGATGTCTTTTCGCCCGCATGGCTCATGTGTGTTTGTGCGATGGGGCCAACGAAAAAAACCGACACGCGGGAGAAGAACGATGAACGCCACGAACGACGCCAACGAATTCGAAGTGGGCGACGACCTCGAAATCACCAAGGTGACGCGCCGGGCTGCCGGCAACGGCACCTGGGTCTGCGGGCGGCTTAACGGGCACCGCTTCGACGCCCTGGTCTTTCCGGCGCACGCCGAGAACCGCGAATGGGAAATCGGTGACAGCCAAATCTCGAAACTTTGGGTGCAGCGATTGGCGGACAAACAGACGGTCTTCAATTGGGACCGCGGCAGGGACGTACCCGCCGCGGACGCGGTGGCCACCGCGATCGTTGATTTCCTGGCCGCCGGGTTGGCGGACTTGGCCTATGGCGACGAGTAACCCCCTAACGGAGAACGAACATGAACGACCCGAAGTTGTCCCAGTACGCGGTTGCCGAGGCGCTGCGCAACGTGACCGATGCCATGCAAACGGAACTCGACAAAGGTCGGCGCTCATCGCACATCGATGCGAACGACCTAATCGAGGTGCTGCTGTCGATCGCCGATCAACTCGACCCGCCGCTTCGGGACCAGCACTATCCCCAACCGACGCCGCCAGCCGGAGACAAATCATGAATCCAGGTCGAAATATTCCGGACGCAGAATCCGCACTGCCACTTGGAACCACGGTGCGATTCAACCTGGCCCAAGGACATGCCGTCGGCACGGCGGTCGTCCGCGCCGCCGAACTTGACGACGGCTGGCTGTACCTACTCGAGGTCATCACGGGAACGGGCGTCGAACTGCATCGGAATGAGCAAGGCGAACTCTGGGCCTGCGATTTCGAGGTGACCAATCCATGACTCGCGACAGCCGAAACGCGCCTGTTGGGCGCGTCGCGGCGGGTGGTTCCCGCCGCCTGATGATGGCAGCCTAACCATCGCGATCGATTACCAGGAGAATAACGATGAGCGCTAAGAAGACCGCCAAGGCCAAGGCCCCCAAGGCGACCAAGCCAGCCGCGAAGCCGAAAACAGCAGGCAAGACGGCGCAGGCCGAGGAGGCGAAGACGGTCAAAGGCGAATGCCCCGCGGGCGGCAAGCACGAATGGCACACCGATGACGATGGCGAGCGGGAATGCAAGAAGTGCCACGAGCCGGGCGACGCGCCGAAGCCTAAGGGCAAGAAGCCTGCCAAGGCCAAGCCCGCTAGCAAGAAGACCGAAAACAAGCCCAAGAAGGTCAGCGCCCTGGACGCCGCCGCCAAGGTGCTGGCCGAAGCGAAGGCGCCAATGAATACCAAGCAGATGATCGAAACGATGAGCGCCAAGGGCTACTGGACCAGCCCCGGCGGCAAGACGCCGCAGGCGACGCTTTACAGCGCCATCCTGCGGGAGATCAACACCAAGGGGAAGGAGGCCCGGTTTGTGAAGACCGAGCGGGGCCAGTTCAAGTTCAAAGGGTAGGCGACGGGCTAGGCCCGTTTCCCACCACGTTCCCCACGAGGCCGCTACACGCGGCCTCGCGGTGCGGTTGGACCAACGCCCGTCGGCCCACCTTTGGCCCCGGTTGGATCGGTTTAGGGCAGCCGGTTTCGGCTGACCGAAAGGGCGCATGTGACCTCCTACGAGTCCGCCGACACCGGTATGTTTTCATTGGCGGGAATGCGTTCCGCCTTCCGGCCGGTGAACTTCTCCCACCGCTGGACAATCACATCTGCGTAAAGGCAATCGAGTTCCATCAGGTAGGCGTGGCGTTTGGTCTGCTCCGCGGCAATCAGCGTTGAGCCGCTACCGCCGAACAGGTCCAGAACGTTCTCGCCCTCGCGCGACGAATATTGCATCGCTCGCACGGCTAACTCAACTGGCTTTTCAGTCAAGTGAATCATCGACTGCGGATTCACTTTTTTGATCTGCCACAAATCCGTCGCGTTGTTCGGCCCCAAGAACAAGTGAGCGGCCCCTTCGCGCCAACCATAGAAGCAGTTGTGCGTCACGATGCCGTCGGCGATGTAGTGGTGATACTTGGTGACATCGAGCGAGAAGACTTGGCCACTGTACTGCTGCACGTCGATGTGGATGATTGGCTGCCATTGATGCTTAGGACCACCCGTTGGAATCGGAATCTCCATGACCTGCGGCAACAGGTTGCACGCACGGCACTGGAAAGAAACCCGCCGGCCGAACTTCTCGCGCGTTCGCCCGCAACGCAGGAACGGATGCTCTAGCCGTCGATGGTGGTCTGACAAAGCCCACAAGGCACCGCGATGAAGCGCCAGTGGATCGATCGATTCGTAAATGTGCGCGATTTGCGCTAGGGTTCTGCGAGAGGTATTCGCCTCGACCCAAAACGTCGTCGGAATCCCGTAACGAGCGGAGACGATCTGCTCGGCTGTGGCGGCATCAGCGTTGCTGTCATGTGTGCTGAGTATCCAGGCCTCCTCACCCTCTTCCATCTCCAGCCGTTGTGCCATTTCCCAAAACTTTGGCCGCTAGCATGATTGAAACGGTTGGAGGAAGTGCCTTCTCCTAGCGCGGCGTTTGC
>JBFWUW010000145.1:0-6058 GCA_050247075.1 Pirellulales bacterium
GCAAGCTTCAGTCGGCCCTTCAAGAAATCGACGAAACCGCTTACTGGCTGGAATTATTAGAACAATCGGGTATGGTGCCTGCATCGAAACTCGTCAGCCTTCGCCAAGAAGCCGACGAACTGATCGCCATCTTCGTCACCTGCATCAAAAACGCCAAGCAACGCGCCTAGCATCCCTTCGTCCTTCTGCCTTCATCCTTCATACTTTCCTCCCATGCCTGACCCCTATTTTCAAAAGCTATTTGCCGACCGCATTGGCGGAATCGAGTACGGCAAAGGAACCGAGATTTACAAGTTTGAGAAGATCAAACGGGCCAAGCGCAAGGCGCTGGCCGATCATCCCGAGCGGCAGTTGATCGACTTTGGCATTGGCGAGAACGACGAAATGGCCGACGAGGCGGTTCGTCTAAAAATGGCCGAGGAGATCAACAAGCCCGAAAACCGCGGCTATCCCGATAACGGCATTCAAGCCTTTAAAGACGCTGCCGCCCGCTTCATGCAGCGCAACTTGGGCGTGCATATCGACCCGGTCAAAGAGGTCAACCATTGCATCGGCTCGAAGCCGGCCTTGGCCGTGCTGCCCGCCTGTTTTATCAACCCGGGCGATGTCACGTTGATGACGGTACCCGGTTATCCGGTGGCGGGTACGCACACCAAGTACTACGGCGGTGAGGTTCATCGGCTGCCATTGCTGCCGGAGAACGACTTTTTTCCGGATCTGGCGGGCATTCCGGCCGAAATCCGCCGCCGCGCCAAGCTGTTGGTGATCAATTACCCCAACAGCCCCACGGGGCGCGTGGCCACGGTCGACTTTTACAAGCAAGTCATTGAGTTCGCCCAAACCAATGACATTGTCGTGGTGCAAGACGCCGCCCACGTGTTGCTGACTTACGAAGGGCACCCGCTGAGCTTTCTGTCGGTGCCGGGCGCCAAGGAAGTCGGCGTGGAAGTCCATTCGCTATCGAAGGGCTTTCACATGATCGGCTGGCGGATTGGCTTTGTGTGCGGCCACGAACGGATCGTGCAAGCCTTTGCCGATGTCAAGGACAACAGCGACTCCGGCCAGTTCGCCGCCATCCAACAGGCCGGCGCGGCCGCCTTGGACAACGACGACATCCCCGTGCGCGTGCGTGAAAAATACCGCCGCCGGCTGCAAAAGCTGGTGGAGGTGCTCACGCGATGCGGCTTTACCTGCAAAATGCCGGGCGGCACGTACTTTCTCTATACGCCTTCTCCCAAAGGGCTGGCCGATGGCACGCCATTTTCCAATGGCGAGGCAGCCAGCCAGTATCTGATAACGCAACACTCCATCGTCACCGTACCGTGGGACGATGCCGGCGCATTCTTGCGGTTCTCCGTGACCTACGAAGCCCCCACGGAAGCCGAGGAAGACCGCCTGATGAAACTGACGGAAGATAGGTTGAAGCAAATCAAGCCGGTGTTTTAGAGAGCGTTACACCCATTGCAGCGGGTCGTGCTCCCGGCGGCTTGCCCAAACGGTCATGCCGGTAAATTGTTGGGCTAGTACGTCCGCCAGGGCCTCCACCCCAAACCGCTCGCTGGCGTAATGGCCGCACAGCAGCAGGCCCACGCCGGTCGATTCGGCTTCCAGGCAGGTGTGGAAATTCGTTTCGCCCGTCAGTAGTGCCTGGCAGCCCAACCGCCGGGCCTGTTCAAGAAACTGCCCTGCGCTGCCGCAGGCCACGGCCACGCGGGCAATCGGTTGATCGAGCTGGCCGACCGACTGCAACTGGCCGATTTTCAAGAAGGCCTTCGTTTGCTGGGCAAGCTCCCGCAATGTGATGGTCTTGGGCAGTTGGCCGAATCTTCCGGCACCGAGTTCGTCCAGCGTGGTATCCAACGGCAAAATACCGGACAGGCCAAGCCCTTCGGCAAGGCGGCGGTTGATGCCTCCCAAAGCAGAGTCAAACGCCGTGTGCGGGCTGTAGATGGAAATGCCGGCGGCAATCAGGTCCAGCAGCAGGCGGCCGGGCGTGGTGTCTGCCGTCAGGCGTTTCAGCGGTCGAAATGGCAGCGGGTGGTGGGTCACGATCACGTTGGCCCGTTCGGCGATTGCCTCGGCGGCGCTGTCGGGCGTGATCGTCAAGCAAGTCATCGCCCGTTCCACCGGCCGGCCGCGGTCCCCCACAAGCAAGCCCACGTTGTCCCATTCCTCGGCCAAGGCAGAGGGGGCGTACGATTCCAGGAAGTCGGCCAGATCAGCAACTGTTGGCATAGGTTGGTATGAACTTAATTAGTAGGAGGCGATTCCATCGCCGATTGGGGGCGATTAATTCCGATACCAAATAACTTCCTCATGCGAACTCCCTCTCCCTTCGGGAGAGGGCCGGGGTGAGGGCCGGCTGATGGCGTCTATTTCGCCACATCCCCCTCTCCCCAACCCTCTCCCGGAGTACCGGAAGAGGGAGCCAAACGGGGAAGTTATTTCGTACCGATCTTTAATTCCGATACGAGTGTTCAAACGGCCCCATTGGAAGCGCGTATCCTAGCTGCCTGGCGGCCCGATCCAAGTCCGGATGTGGCGGTCCCCCCGAGTTTTCTGACCGGCCATAAGTGACCGTAATCCGCCAACGTTGCCCTCCGGGAACTCGCCTCACGAAGACCCGAAACATGTCGGGTTGGTCCTCCAACCATTGAATTAGCCCGTCGTCCGTTTCCGGTACGGTTGCAAACGTCGTTTCTACTTCGTAAATAACGGATCGCGGCACAAAGGTCAGACTCATGCCGATTCCGCCAATCGCGGCGGCCAAGACAATCAACTGTCGCCAGTTTTTTGCATCGGCCATAAATCCCTAAGGCGTTATTTTGCAGCAGGTTACAGCCTCGGCCGGGCCGCCGGCAACATTTCTATCGGTTTTTCTTGAGTACATTTCCGCCTGCCGCGCGTTATTAGGGTGTGAAAGCTGCAGCTATGACCACCGGACGAGACATAGCCAGCCTGATCCGGAAGCACCAGGCTGGTGTTTGGCGATATCTGCGAATGCTCGGTTGCGATGCCGCTACAGCGGACGAATTCACTCAAGAGACCTTTTTAACCATTTTGCAGCAGCCTTTCGCCGATTATCACCCTTCGGCCACGGCGGGCTACCTGCGAAAGACTGCCCGCAACTTGCTGGTGACGGCTCAACGCAAACTGGCCCGATCGGTTCCGCTGACAGACTGGGATGCGGTTGATGCCGATTGGGACCGCTGGGGGGCCAGCGACAACGGCGAGGCGATGTTAGTAGCCTTGGATGATTGTTTAAAGGTACTTACCGACAAATCAAGGAAAGCCCTCAAGCTCAAATATCGCGAGGATCAAACGCGGGCAGCCATTGCCGCGAATTTGGGACTAAGCGAGGACGGGGCTAAAAACTTGCTGCAACGGGCCAAGCAGCAGTTGCGGGAATGCATTGAAAGGAAACTACCATGAACGACGAGCATGAACCTACGCGGCACGACGGGGCCGATCCCGTGCTGGACGCATGCCTTGCGGAGTTGATGGGGGGCCAGACTCCGCCCGACCTTTCCGACCAGATTCTAGCAGCCTGGCTGCAGCGGCGCTCGCAACCGCAAATCGCCGCCGATAGCCATACTGTTGATATTCATACCGCCAACGGTCATGCCGCTGCTCCCACGCCAGAAGTGCCGCAGCCGTCACAAGACACGCAACCTATTTTTGCCAGTTCAACGCCGGTTCGCCTCGGGACGTCTCCAGGGGTACGTCCCGAGGCCCCGGTGACTGCGGAGTTGCCGACGAACGCGGTCCCAAGTTTGGCTCCGACGGTAGCACGCTCAAGTTCGGCGGATACAGAGGCACCCGCATCCGCCGCGGCCCGGTTGGAACAGTACCAGGCAACTCGCAGCCGTCGCCGGTCGCGCATGCGTTGGCTAAGCATTGCGGCTGGCTTGATGCTAGTTGCTGCCGGTTATGCGGCTTACCGAAATATGCCACAATTCGGCGATCAGAATTTGGCGGGCAATCAGCCAGGTTCGACGGATAGCCACTCCACCACGCCAGAGGGCAAGTCCCGCAAGCTCCTTTCTCCAGAAGAGCGGCAAGCTCTCGATCGGCAAATTGCCGCCGCGAACCAAGGAATCACGGTCGAGGAACTGACCGAGCGCGAGCGACTGGCCCAAGAGCGTCGCGACCAGCAGGCCGCCTTGATGGCCAAGAATGCGGCGGCCAAGAGTTTGCCATCGGGTGACGTATCGGTCAATTCCGATCCGGCCATTCCCTTTCCGGCCTCGCCCACGCAGCCCGGCACCGATACGCCTGCTCCTCGGTCAAATAGTGCGGGCTCGCTGGCCTCGGCCAGTGGCGATGCCGATGTCATTGCTTTCATCAACGAACAAATCCGCAAGCAGTGGGAAGCCGCTGGGGTCGCTCCATCGCCCGTTGCCACCGACCACGAGTGGATCCGCCGTGTCTTTTTGGACATTTTGGGGCGGATACCCACGGCCGATGAGACCACGCGGTTCGCGGCCGACAAATCCAAGGACAAACGTGCCCGGCTGGTTGATCGGCTGCTCGATTCGGACGATTACATTGAAGAGTTCGCCCGCAATTGGACGACCATCTGGACCAACATCCTGATCGGCCGCAATGGCGGCACCGAGCAAAACTCCATGGTCAGCCGCGCCGGCCTGCAGCAGTATCTGCGCCGCGCCATGCTGTCCAACAAGCCCTACAACGACCTGGTCCATGACCTGGTCAGCGCCAAGGGGTCGAACACTCCCGGCGCGGATGACTTCAATGGTGCCACCAATTTCATCCTGCACAATCTGGATGAAAACGCCACACCAGCTACCGCCAAGACCGCCAAGATTTTCATGGGGCTGCAAGTGCAATGCACGCAGTGCCACAACCACCCGTTCAATGATTGGAAGCAAGACCAGTTCTGGCAGTTGAACGCGTTTTTGCGACAGACGCGCGGTGTCCGCATGCAAACGGCCGACAATCGCAACGGTGCCCGCTTGGTGGACCAAGACTTCTTTGGCGAGGGACTCAAGGACGGTAAAGAGGCCGAAATCTACTACGAACTTCGCAACGGGCTGCTCAAGGTTGCTTATCCCGTGTTTATTGATGGCACGGCGATCAATCCCTCGGGCCTGGTCGCCGATATTAACCGCCGCGATGAATTGGCCAAATTGATTGTCCGCTCGCCGAATATGCCGGCGGCCCAGGTGAACCGCATGTGGGGCCACTTTTTGGGTTACGGCTTTACCAAGCCGGTGGATGATATGGGCCCCCATAATTCGGCTTCGCATCCTGAATTGCTGGAGCGCCTGGGGCAGCACTTTGCCAACCACGGTTTTGACAACAAACAGCTTATCCGTTGGATTACACTCAGCGAGGCCTATTCGCTTTCCAGCCGGGTGACACCCAAGAACAGCAAGGACGACCCCGCCCTGGGCGAGCGCCCGTTGTTCAGCCATTTTTATCTTCGCCAGATGCGAGCCGAAGAGTTGTATCAATCGCTGATTGTGGCCACCGGGGCCGAACGGACGGGTGGTGGCGACTACGCGGCCCAGGAGCGCCGCAAGGCGGACTGGCTGCGGCAGTTTACGATTGCCTTTGGCACCGACGAAAAGGACGAAACCACCACGTTTAACGGCACGATCCCGCAAACATTGATGATGTGGAATGGCGAACTTGTCAATAACGCCGTCAGCGGCAGCCAGGGGACCTTCTTGCATCAGGTGGCCAATACAGAGTCCAAGCCCGCCAAAAAGCTGAACCAGTTGTTCTTGACCGCCCTGTCCCGCAATCCAACCAAGAAAGAGATTCAAATCGCCGACGCCGCCTGGGCCGCCCGCAAGGGCGACACGTTGGGGGCGTTGCAAGATGTCTGGTGGGTCGTGCTGAATACGAACGAGTTTATTTTTAACCATTAAGGCCTGTTTTCTTTTTTTCCCTGGGAGAAACACTCATGAGTCTGATTCCTTCCGGTATGAACCGCCGGCACTTTATGAAGCACATGGCGGGCGCTAGCGCTTTGGCGGCCCCGGCGATTGGCTTCACCAACACGCTGCGCGCCAACGCCACCGAGTTGGCC
>JBFWUW010000146.1:0-5883 GCA_050247075.1 Pirellulales bacterium
GCGTATAGCCTACTTCACTGCGCTCCGGAAGGTATAGCGGCGGCGGTTTGCAGGGGGTGGAGTCCTTGATGTTACCGCTAACGGGTGCGGTTGAGTGACGGGGGCGATTGAGGCTGCAACCGGCCAGCAAGCCGGCAGCTAGCACGACCATCAAGATGTTCCGGTGCGGCCCCTTTCCAAGGCCGCTCACCTGGATCGTCCCGTTTGCCATGCGGACTTCTGTTATGGAGTAGCTCACGGTGGTTCAAACCGCTCGCCCAAAAGGTACATTTCCACGCCCTCCCAATATCGAGATTCCGCCCAATGCGGCTTTAGCTGCCTTGGCGAACAAAGTGCAACGACCGATGCCAGGCGGCACTGCTATCAATCGCCAGCATGTCAGAGTTTGTCAGCACACGCCTCGCGGTTGGTTTTGCAATTAGCCCCAATTTCCGCTGTTTCTCCCGCGCGGTGGCAAAACGCAACCTATGCTTGAGGTAGGCCCACGCCCAGGCACCAGCCAGCGCTGCGCACTGGCGGCGGGCATTTTTGGAGCATTTTTCCCATGATGAGCTGGTATCACGCTTTTTGGCAGACGATCAACTGCTTTGGCATGAAGGAATGGCTGGTCGTGCTAGGGGTGCTGTTTTCGATCGGCTTTTTCTGCATGAAGGGCTTCGGCTCGCGGTTGGACTGCTGAGTCCCGGAGTGACGTGTTGTTTCCATCCCTCATGCATGCCGCCCAATTCGTCTCCCCCGTGCTGGCGTTGTCCACGGTGGCGTTGTTGGGTTATTGGGTGGGGATCCGCGCACGAGATTCCGTTCGCGGCACCGTGGAGAAGGCCAAGGTAGAGCTGAAGCGAGCCAAGGCGGTCTCGCGCGAATTGGACCGCATTTCCGCGGCGATTCGCGCGCACGTCGAGAGCCACGAGACCAGCTTGGCCCAGTTCAAGCAGCGGTTGGGCAATCTGTGCGATGAAGCCGACGAGGGGAACTGGCAACAACTTTGCCAGATTGCCGAGGAGTTGCTGCGGCCCACCATGCGTCTAGCCAACCAATTGTCGCAGTGCCACGACGACCTGCGTCAGCAAGGCAACAAGCTAATGTCGTTCACCGATGTTCGCACCGACCCACTCACCAACCTCAGCAACCGCCGTGCCCTGGACGAAACCTTGGCCGGCCACATTGCCCTGCGGGCGCGGTACGGATTCTGCTTCTCGCTAGTGATCTTCGACATCGACCATTTCAAGGCGGTCAACGACAACCACGGCCACCTGGCCGGCGATGCGGTCTTGCAATCGGTGGCCCGGATTCTGGAATCGTGCGTCCGCGAGACCGACTTGATCGCGCGTTACGGCGGCGAAGAGTTCGTTCTGCTCATGCCGCAAACGGAACTCGACGGAGCGGCGCTGCTTTGCGAGCGGCTTCGCGCCAAGGTGGCTCAAGAAACGCGAGTCACCGTTAGCGGCGGTGTGGCCGCCGCGCTCGACTGCGAGACTGGCAAGGAATTGCTGGCCCGGGCCGATGCGGCCCTGTACAAGGCCAAGGCCGCCGGCCGCAACCAGGTCTTCGTCCACCGCGGCGACCACATGCACCCGGTCGCGCCATCCGAACCGGCCGCCAGCCAGACCTGAACGGGCAGGCCCGCCGGATCGCCCATTTCCGTCGCCAGAGAAGTCCTTTTGCGATAGAATACGCCAGGGGCGGCAAGTTCAGCGGAAGGAGCGAGCCATGAGAACGGCCCTGGCGATTTCTTGCCTTTTGTTTGTGGCCAATGCGGCAGCCGGCCAGAGCCTGCCCGCGTCGGTGCAGTTGCCGACGCTACAGGTTTTTACCGTCGATACGACCGTCTCGGTCCCCGATCGCGGAGGAATGTGGCTGGGTGGCATCGGCCGCCGTCGCGAGGGACGGAACGAATTCGGCCCGCGGCCCTTTGCCTCGCGTCCTGGTTTGGGGGTGGAAACTGGCGCGTCGGGCGTGTTTGTCTCCGCCACGATCATCGACTTCGACGAGTTGGATCGCCAGGTGCTGGCGCGGGCCAGGCAAGAATCATTGCCGCTGGCTGCATCGTTGGCCGAGCAGGAACAGCACCGCCTGCAACAAGCCTTTGTTCGCGCGGCCGATGACCGTCCGGCTGGTCCCGCCAGCGTGGCCGAAATCCGCCAACGTCAGGCCAATCAACAAGACGCCACCCGCCGCGAAGGCGAGGATCTCTTGGAACGAGCGCTGGTGGCGGAGGAAGAGGGCAAGTCGGGAACGGCCAAGATTTACTACCAAATGGCTGCGCGCCGCCTGACCGGCGAAGTCCGTAAAGAGGCCTTGCGCCGCCTGGCGGAACTTAGGGGCGAATCGCGTGGAAGGCCACGGGCGGACGTGACGCCAGACAACCCGTGAGCGGCCCAATTATCGCTAGGCGCAAAGAAAGACCCCGCTGGTGGGGCAGGGACCAGCGGGGCAAATGCACGCCGGCACAAGGGGCAGGGTCGCGCCGACAGCATCCAGAATATGCGCTTTTCGCGATCAGTTGTCAAACATTTCGTATGAGTCCCCTTTCACCCACCCGATTGTGTCCGTTCCAGCTATCGACAACACGGCCATTGCCGCCCGACTCAAGGCCGAGAGCAGCCGCCTCGGTTTTGCCATGGCCGGCGTTTGCCCGGCTGTAACCGCGTCGGGCGTGGCAAATCTGCGCGAGTGGCTGTCAGCGGGCTACGCGGGCGAGATGGGCTATCTGAACGATCGCGCCACGGCGTATGAACACCCGCGGCATGTGCTGGAAGGCGTGCGCAGCATGTTGATGCTGGCCTATCCGTATCGCCAGCAAGACCCGCCGGCGGCCGGGGCGGGCCAAGGACGGGTATCTCGCTACGCTTGGGGGCGCGACTATCACGATGTGATTCACGAACGGCTGCATGCCCTGTGCGATGAACTCCGGCGGCTGGCACCTGACGCAAAGGTTCGTGGCGTGGTCGATTCGGCACCTTTGTTAGAACGCGAATACGCCGTGTTGGCGGGGCTGGGATGGGTTGGTAAGAACACGCTCGTGCTTCATCGGCAATTCGGCAGTTGGTTTTTTCTGGCCGCGTTGCTGACCGACCTGGAACTTCCCCCCGATGATCCTCAAGCGGCTGATCATTGCGGCACCTGCACGGCCTGCCTGGATGCCTGCCCGACAGACGCCTTCGTCCAGCCGTATGTCCTCGATGCGCGGCGCTGTATCAGTTATCTGACGATCGAACATCGCTCGCCAGTGCCGCCGGAACTTCGCCCCGGCATCGGTGATTGGCTGTTCGGTTGCGATATCTGCCAGGATGTTTGCCCTTGGAACCACCACGCAGCACGCAGCGAGCCACTCTCTATGGCGGAGGAAGGCGAAGACGCACCGGTTGATCTGTGCGAGCTGTTCTTTATCGATGATACGGGCTTTCGACAACGGTTTCGCCGCACGCCGTTGTGGCGGCCCAAACGCCGTGGCCTGTTGCGCAACGCCGCTATCGTACTGGGCAACCGGCCCACGCCAATGGCCATTGGCGCGCTGCGGAAGGGGCTGCAAGATATTGAGCCGTTGGTGCGTGGGGCCTGTGCCTGGGCCTTGGGCCGACAATTGTCATCGCAAGCAGCCACGGTGCTGCAAGAGCGGCGAAACCACGAGACTGATGCCGATGTGCTGATCGAGATCGAAGCGGCGTTGCGGCTGCTCCCCGGTGTCAGCGAAACGTAGCGATTGACCGCTTACTTGCTGGCGGATGCCCACGATTTCCGCGTCTCCGCGTTGCGCGTGGGCCGGGCGGCATGGGGCGTATCGAGCCGCAGTCCGGTTCGCGAAGAGGTATCGGCTGCGCCAGTTACAGCATCTGCCGCTTCGGTCAGGCCATCTGACGGGCGTTCCAGGCGTGCCGCCAGGCGGCCGATCGGCGCGGTCAACATGGCGGGCCGCGCGATACTGGCCAGGCATTCAGCGGCGATCGAGAACGGATGCATCAGGGCCGCCGTCCAGCCAAACTTGGCGCGGTGGCGGCGATAGATGCGTTCCGCCGCGCGGGCCGCCCGAAAACCGGCCAGCGGAGCAGCCGTGCCATCGGCGTAGACCAGTGATTGCGGCTCGAAGCGGCACTCCATGTCTAGTTCGCGAATCCGCAGCGCCATTTCCACGTCGGCCAAGGCATCGCCCGCCCACGGTTCAAGACCGCGCAGGTTGACCAGGACCGACTTTCGGTAGAAGGCCGCCAGGCTGCTGGGACCGAGCACCTTGGCCTTGGCCGCCGCGGCCTTGGCTGCTGGACGGCCGGCGCAACGCTGGAAGGCTCTGCCGCCCCGGCTCCAGGCAACTCCCGCCGAAAGCGTTTGCTGTGGGCGGCGGAGGTTCAAAACCAGCGACGCCACGGCGGCCACGCGATCGTCGGCAAATTGCCGCAGTGGCTCGTCGGTCCAGCCTTCGGTGACTTCCGCGCCGCAGCCCAGCAGATGCACAATCGGGCCGCGGGCGTGGCGAAAACCTAGATTGGCAGTCTCGACCAGCGATGCCCCCGAGGGAGCGGCCACCAGGCGAATTTCACCTTCCAAACCGTGCGGGTCGGCATAGGGCTCGGAATGAACGAGAATAACTTCCGTGTCGGCGGGCCGGTGTTGCAGCACGCTAACAAGGCTGTTTTCCAACAATTCCACCCGGCGCAACGCGGGAATCACGATCGAGAGCCGAAGCACTGTGGGCCTTCCTGTCTTCGTCGAAATAAGACGACAAAGGTCGGTGGGTTCGGTACCAAAGACCGCCGCTGGCGCGACGGGCGGCCAAGCGGGATAACACTGCCGAATCCATTCGTCGCTGCCCTATAGAATCGGCAGCCGCGGGCTTCCGAATTTACCAGAAGCAACGAAAGGACCGCTTGTGCCGCTTGTGTGGCGGGAAAGTTTGCGTAGCCTACCGAGTTTGGTATGGCAATCGCTTACGCACCTGTTGGTGATAGCAAGGATAGCGGCGGGAATAGCCATCAGCATAGAATCCATCAACATTCTGTTTGAGCAAATATTTGGCCGTGGAGAAAACGGCAGGTGCCTAAGTCAGCAGCGCAGCGAATGGCCCAGCGGAGTTGACGTTCCAACTGGTTTGGCCGGGCAGGAAACTGCGTTCCAATGGGTTACAATCAAAACCCTGACTCGAACTCACCTTGCACAACGAGAGAACCACCATGCCCAAGACCTATCGAGCCGCTGTCATTGGCCGCACCGGCAAGGGTGACTATGGACACGGAGTAGATACCGTCTGGAAGGAACTACCCAACGTTGAATTGCTGGCGGTGGCCGACGACAACAAGGAGGGGCTGGCCAAGGCGGCGCAGAGGCTGTCTTTGACCAAGGCCTACGCCGACTACCGCCAGATGCTGGATGAGATCAAGCCCGACATCGTGGGAATCGGCCCGCGGTGGATCGACCAGCATCGCGACATGGTACTCGCTGCCGCTGAACGTGGCATCCATATCTATATGGAAAAGCCGTTCTGCCGCAGCCTGGAGGAGGCGGACGAGATCGTAGCGGCTTGTGAGCGGACCCACGTCAAACTGGCCATTGCACATCAAACGCACTACAGCCCCAAGACGGCGGTTGTCAAGCAACTGCTGGCCGAAGGCAAGTTGGGCCGCGTGCTGGAATATCGCGGACGCGGCAAGGAGGACGCCAGCCGCGGCGGCGGCGAAGACCTGTGGGTGCTGGGCAGCCATGTGATGGATCTGATCCGGCATTTGGGCGGCGAGCCGACTTGGTGCCAGTCAATCGTGCTGCAAAAGGGGCAGCCGATACAAAAGTCTGACGTTAAGGACGGGAACGAAGGGATTGGCCCATTAGCGGGAGATGAGGTTCATGCGACCTATGGATTGGCCAGCGGCGCCATCGCGCGGTTTGACTCGGTGC
>JBFWUW010000147.1:0-5768 GCA_050247075.1 Pirellulales bacterium
CTCCCTTTGCGCCTTTGCGTCTTTGCGTGCGATTTCCTCGGACGGAATGCTTGTTGGCCCGCCCGAATGCTCCCTGGTTTCTTTTCTTGCGAAATAGACGCGTTGGTTGCGGCTACGCCGCGCCGTGTGATCCGTGGTTCTTCTTTGCGCGATCCATCGGCCACTTGCCGTCTGATTCCTCCGGTCATGCCACACCGTTTCGGTTATCGCTTTCCTCGAAGTGAGGCGAAACCGGGAAGTTGATTCGGACCATCTCCTTACCGGCTTGAAACGGAACAGACGACCCACCCCAAGTTGCCTCCGCGGGCACTCAGGACGTGTCTGGAGAAATCCATCGTTCATGCACGCCGGAAGGACTACCCCGAGGGCCTACTTATAGCGGTTCGTTTGAATAGTGATCCCGTGCGAACGCTTCAAATTGCCTAGTTTTCGGCCTTCCCGTTGGTCGGCCTAGGCTCATTCGCCGCACGAAACGCAATAAGACTTGTCACGACAATGTTGTACCACCGCCACCCTGCACGGCTTCCTGAGCGATCGCGGATTGGCGGCACTCGTTATCCCCCTGGCTTCACGGGGTTCTGCTCCGCGTTTTCGCTCTGTCGAAGGCCCTCATTGCGGCGAATGAGCCAGATTTTGCCCAACTGTCCCGCCGCGCAACCGAGGAGGGCGGGGACCATCCCGATAAGAACGTAAATGCCCCCGTAAATCACGAATGCGACCGCCAAGCCGAGCATGGTGTCCCTGGGATTCCGCTCACCCAAGGCCAAGTTGGTAGCAAACATCGCGCCGCAAACCACGACGCCTGAAACAATCGGTGCCAGCAGCAGCACGACAGGGGCGAAGGAATCCCGACGCCCACGCCAGGCACCCCACAAAAAACCGATCACGAAAGGGCCGGGCACCCCGAACAGCCAGATCAGCCAATTCATAGTCTCGTTCGCATCTTTCACCATATTCCTCGCATGCCGCCAAACGGCAGGGATCATCGTGCCGCCGAAGATGATCTTCCATTCGCGGAACGCACGCTTGGCGGCTTCGCGTGGATCCCATTGTTCCATTGCATTCCTGAAGACCGGTGATGGAAGCAGCCGGAAGGCAAGCTACTTTGCATCCTGCCTGCGTGTGCCCGCGTACACTTCCTCGAGGACCGCATCCAGAAGGATTTCATGGGTACTTTCGCGACGCATCGCGGCACGTTCGATACCCGTCGGCCAGTGCCTGACGCGAATGAAGTCGCCGCCAGAGGATCGTCCGGTATCAAATACAACATCGTTTGGGGCAAACAGCAGTCCGCGAAGTTCGGCGATTGCTGATTCGAGCACCCTTCCGACCGCGTTCTGCCCAATCGATTCCGCCAGCCGCGCATTTCCAGTTGGCTTGTGCATTACGCGAACGTAAGTGCCCTGGTCATTGTGTCCGATCTCAATATCGAAGTCGTCTCGTCGAATCATGCCAGTCGGGTGTCATCTGGTCTCGCAACCGGCCCAGTGGCACCCATCGCGGGAGCGTGTGGCCATCGCGGCTGGATCGACGAGGTAACATGGGGTTGAAAGGCATGTTACCTAATCTGGCGCATGGCTTCCACCACCACGGAAACCCAGGCGGCCGTGGAGCGGTGGCCGCTTGCTTGGCCCAAGTCCACAAGCGGGCCTTGATGGATGTGCGGTAGGCTCTCAACGGCACTCGGGCAACGAGCAAGCCCGCCATCGCCGGCCACCCGCCTCATTTTCGGCCGCTGCCGTTGGAAACGTCCGCCGGCGCGGGCCGGCCTGGTGTTGGTCGCGTCAGGAATTGGCCCCATTGCGTCTAATCGCACCTTGGCGCATGCCTGATAAATAGCGGACGTAGGGTGGGACAAGCGGAAATTGACTGGCCAATCGCCCCCGGCAGACTCGCGATGTCCCACCATCATTGACGAGAGAGCCGCAATCTACGGTCTCGGACTTTGGCGCATGTCAAAAATATACATTGAAATATATATTTTAATAGTTTACCAAAATATTTTCTCTGGTACAATCGCAGGCGTCTAGCTTTGCGCGCCGACGCGGCCTTTGCACGTCGCGCGGGCGCGATTGCCGCTTGCACCGCCATTGACGATCCATGCCCATCAACCCAGCGCGAGCAGCGACAACGACTTGCGCATCAAGCCGGCAAAGCAGGAGCTTTGGGGTGACGCTTACCTGTACCACAACCCCCCAAAACACGGCGATTTTGGAACAGGAAGCGCTCGCCGCCACTTTCAAGGCGATGCTTTCATGCTGGACGTTCCAACCCCAACTTCCGCCACCCCTCTCCCCGCTGCGGGAGAGGCGCCGGGGGAGGGGCCGCGCCGCCATTGACGACTCATGCCCAGCAACCCCGCGCAAGATAGAGCATCCACATGCGCATCAAGCCAGCAAAGCAGGAGCCTTGCAGCTACGCCTACCTGCACCACAACCCCCCAAAACACGGCGATTTTGGAACAAGAAGCGCTCGCCGCCACTTCCAAAGCGATGACTTCACCCTGGACGCTCCAACCCCAACATCCGCCCCCGCTCCCCGCTGCGGGAGAGGAGCTGGGGGAGGGCCCGCGCCGCCATTGACGACTCATGCCCAGCAACCCCGTGCAAGAAGCAGCAGCCACTCGCACATCAAGCCGGCAAAGCAGGAACTTTGCGGCTACGTGGACCATCCCCCGAGTCTTTGGGCTGGGTGGCTACTGGTGTCCCTGAGCGGCGACTTCCAATGGGCTAGTAGATTTCCTCTACTTGCGGGTTCAAGCGAAGGGACTGTTGTTTATCGATTGTCGCGCTCGCGGAATCGCCTTGCGCTTCTCGTATCTTAGAACGGGTGAAAAGCGATAGAGCGGTCGTCTCTAATCGAAGGGCTTCTTCGATGTCGCTCGATGCTTCATCGAGCCGGCCTAACTCGCACAATACCCTTGCCCGCCGTTGCCATGACCGATAAGAAGTGTGGTCCAGTTCAATTGCTCGATTCAGGTCAGCCAGCGCCGCGCTATAGCTTCCTGAACGCATGTACGCTCGACCCCGATTGGATAAAACGATTTGATTGCTTGAATCAACCTGAATGGCGGCACTTAGATCCGCCACGGCTCTATCGTAATCGTTCATCCAGATTTTTATTTCTCCGCGATTATTCAATGCAGCCAGATTGTGGGGATCGAGCGAGATTGCTTTGTCGAGGTCGCGAATGGCATCGTCATAGCGTCCCATATCGGCAAACAACGATCCTCGATTCGTGTACGCATCGACAAATCTGTTGTCTTGCGCGAGTGCCTTGTCGAAATGCAGCATTGCCTCTGGAACTCGACACTCGGCTTTGAGAATCCTACCCAGGCCGTTGAATGCGCGGGCGCTCAACGGATTAATGGCTTGGGCTTCGTTTAGTTTAAGTCGGGCTCGGTCGTAAGCTTTAAGTCCAATCAATCGGTCTGCCTCATCGCAACAATCTTGTTCGGTCGTGCTTCTTGTGCATCCCGAAGCCGCGAGCAACATCAACAAGAGACTAACATGCCGCCGATTGGAGTACGTCATCCGAGAACTTGCAACCTGTTTTACGGGAGTTGGGACCATACTCAGTTGCTCGTTGACTTTAAGTCTCTCAGCGACATCCATTCTTTCCGCTGCAACCTTCCGCGCGATCGGTTCGAATGGAGACATACCCCCGGCCGCTACGGCATGGCCTCCTGGGGGGTGATGAAGCCGTCTTGGTTGGTGTCGAGTTGTTGGAATTGCGAGTTGTTCCCCAGGAACTCGCGCGGGCTGATGTCGCCGTCACCGTTGCTGTCCATTTGCACGAACCAGACCGGGCCGATTGCCGGCGTGCCAGACGGGGCGGGCAAGGCGACCGGCAGGGCAACGGCTGGGTTGCCGCCGGACGTGTTGTCGGCCCCGCCGCGGGTGAAGGTCAGCGATATGCCCAGTGGTATCTCCGCCGGGTCGCAGCGGTTGTCTTGGTTGGCGTCGAGCAGCAGCAGCCGGGCCGCCGCCTGGGTCCATTCGCGCGGCGAAAGCCGGCCATCGTGCGAGGCATCTAGCCAGGTAAACAACGGATCGCCGGCCGCGGCGGTGGAAGCCCGGATGCGCCGCGCGCCCGGGACCGCCTGTTGCCGGGCGTAGGCCAGCATTTCTTGGGGATAGAGCTTGCCGTCGCCATCGGCGTCGGCCGCGTCGAATTGTTCGCCACCCGCGGCCTCGTCGGGCATTTCGGACTTTTCCAGGTAGCCATCTTTGTTGGCGTCGAGCGCGGCCAACTGGGCATCGACGACGGCCTGATGGTTCTGGCTTTTGCTCAGGTCGCGGACATCGAACCGCAGCCGCAGGCCGTTGCCTTCCAGAGCGACCAGTCCCTCCGCTGCTTGGGCCGCGACAAGCCCCCAAACGCCGGCAGCTACTTCGCCGCGCAGCCACACTCCAGAGGGTTCATCGTCGGCCGAGTTGAGCCGCAGTTCCAGGTCGATATGGGGCGCGGCACGGGCGAGCCCTTCGACCTCGGCGGCGGAGATGCGGCCATCGGCGTCGGTATCTAGCTGCGTCCCCAGGTGGGAGAAGAACGGGGCCTCTTCCACGGAGGAGCCTTCGTAGGCGTACAACTCCTTGAGCGTGTAACGCAACAGCGACCAGTTGGTGTGGTCGCCCAGCCGCCGCACCCGTTGCGTGTCGGATTCGTCGTAGCGCGCGGCGTTGGGCATTTGTTGCGGCTGGCCCATGGCGTCCATGCCGGCCGACAGGCCCAGTTCGTCCGGATAGAGCAGATCGTCGTCGTCGGTGTCGCGCAGTTTCAGGCTGGCCGCGGCTAACCCCGCATCGGCCGCTGTTATCGCCTGGTCGTCGTCGGCATCGACCAGCGGCCACAAGGGCGAACGCCGCGGGTCGTTGTCTTGAGAGGTAGGGACAGAGTCGAGCGAGAACTCGGGATCGGACCGTTGCCCGCGTGTCAGCAGCCGGCGCAGTTCCAGTCGATCGACGATGCCGTCGCGGTTGAGATCGCAACTGCGGATGAGCGCGCGGCGGTCGGCGGCGTTGTCGGGCGACTCGGCAAACGGGCCGGCATCGAAGGCTTCGCTGGCGGCGGCTTCTGGCCAAAGGGGCGTGCCGTCGCCATCGGTATCGGCGGCGGCCAACAGGCGGTCAACATCTTGGGATAATTCCCGCCGCCAGGGCTGGCCATCGAGCAAGATCAACACCCGCACCAGCAACGGGCCGGTGGGGGAGAGGATCAACAGGCGCTCGGATGATTCATCGAGCTGCGCAGCGGACAGGGCTGGCGGTGCCGCGTATTCCGTGGCGGAAGGCTCGTCCGCGGTTGGCGATGCGCTGGAGTCGTCTGCCGCTTCTTCCGTTTCCGGAGGTTCGACGGCCGCCGGTTGCACGGCGACGGGGGCGGCGGCGGGCGGCGGCGCGGGGGGTGACGAGTTGAAACAACCAGCCAGCATCACGGCCGCCAGGCAGGCCATTCCGGCGGCGGGCCGCCATCGCGGGGAGTGGATTGCGACTTTGATCCTCATCCCCGCCTCTAATGGTTGAGGACAAACTCGGCACTGTTCAACAACGCCCACAAGACATCGGCCACGGCGCGTCGCGCGGCGACTTCGTCGCTTTGCTCCGCGACATGCGCCACAAACACCTGCCGCTCTTCGTCGGTCGGCAAGCGCGACAGCGTGGTAAGAAACAGAGCCTCTACGCGGTCTTGGTGGCTGAGAAAAGGCGCGTCGAGCGACAGCAGCAGCGGGCTGTGTTGAACGTCGGTTACGCCGCTGACCGCCCGGC
>JBFWUW010000148.1:0-5494 GCA_050247075.1 Pirellulales bacterium
GATACGTCCTTGGTTTCCAAGGTGGGCCGCAACTGCTCGGGCGGGCAATAGTCGTACTCCACGGCGTACCCGTAACGCATGATCTCGGCCCGTTCCAAGCCCGGAATCTGGCGGAAAATCGCATCTTGAACGTCGCGCGGCAAGCTTGTCGAAACGCCGTTGACGTACACCTCGTGCGTATTCCGCCCTTCGGGTTCCAGAAACAATTGATGCCGGTCCTTGTCGGCAAACCGCACGACCTTGTCTTCAATGGAGGGGCAATACCTTGGTCCGCGCGACTCGATCTGGCCGGAATACATCGGCGCGCGATGTAGATTGGCGCGGATCAATTCATGCACGGCCTGGTTGGTGTGGGTAATCCAACACGGTATTTGCGGCTGCGAGACGCTATCACTCATGAACGAGAACGGCTGCGGCTGTTCGTCGCCGGGCTGCAACTCGGTTCGGCTGAAGTCGATGGTGCGGCCGTTCAGCCGCGGCGGCGTACCAGTCTTGAAGCGCGCCAGCCGAAAACCCAGCCGCGTTAGCGCGCCGCTAATGCCAGCGGTCGTTCCCTCGCCGGCGCGGCCCCCGGCCGTTTGGGCTTCGCCCGTGTGCATTATCGCTTGCAAAAAAGTTCCGGTAGTCAGTATGACGGCCCGAGCCCTGTAGACGGCGTCTCCCCGTACTCGCACGCCTGTCACGCGTTTGCCGCCGGCATGGTCCTCAACCAGCAAGTCCTCCACCACCTCTTGCCGCAGCGTGAGATTTGGCTGGCTTTCGACCAACCGCTTGATCTCTTGCTGGTAGAGCTTTTTATCCGCCTGTGCCCGCGGGCTGTGCATGGCCGGCCCCTTGCGGCGGTTGAGCAAGCGAAACTGAATGCCCGTGGCGTCGATCGCCTGGCCCATGACGCCCCCCAGGGCATCGACCTCGCGCACAATCTGCCCCTTGGCGACTCCGCCGATGGCCGGGTTGCAGCTCATTTGGCCCACGGTATCGCAGTTGGTCGTCAGCAAGGCGGTCTTTGCCCCCAGCCGGGCAGCCGCCAGTGCCGCCTCGGTGCCGGCGTGGCCCGCGCCGATCACCAGCACGTCAAAGTCGTAGATGGAAGTCGTCATGCATCCATCATACGGACGGCGGCGGCTTTGCGAAACGGAGCAGCGTACTACCGCCTAAATCGGCTCGCCGTTCCAGCGCACAAAGCCCTCCAACGCGTAGTATTCCGGCAGGCCAATCCGGTTGTAGGTGTCGGCCGTGTTGCGGTTGCGGTCCTCGGCCCGCTGCCAGAATTCGCGCGGGTCGGCACCCGGAAAGAGTGCCTCGTCCTTTTGCGACTCGTGCATAAAGATGGCCTCGCGCTTGCGGTCCATGTCTTGCGAACTCAGCGGCACGGCAATCTCAATCTCGTGCGCCGGCCACTCTTGCCAGGCACCCCGATAGAGCAAAACCTCTGGCCGGGTGCCGCTGGCGGTTTCGATCTCGGCCAAGGCCCGAAAGATCGCGTCTGCACAAACACGGTGCGTGCCGTGCGGGTCTGACAGGTCGCCCGCCACGTAGATTTGCGCCGGCTGCACGCGCTCGATCAGCTCGCGCACAATCCGCACGTCCTCGCTGCCGATGGGGTTCTTGGCGATGGTGCCGGTGCGGTAGAACGGCAAGTCCAGAAAATGGAGATGCTCCTCGCGGCAGCCGGCCACGATGGCACCGGCCTTGGCTTCGCTCCAGCGGATCAGGCCCTTGATGGCCAATACGCAATCGCTGTCGGGTTCGCCCGGCGCTTTGTTGGCCAGCGCCTGGCAGACTTTTTCCTCCAGTTCGCGCGACTTGTCGTGCTCGATGCCGAACAGCCGGTTGAACTCCGTAACCAGGTCGGCCACGCGCTGCGCGTCATGGTCGAACACGGCGATATTGCCGCTGGTCATGTAGGCCACATGGCACTCGTGGCCATCCTCCACCAGGCGGATCAACGTGCCGCCCATGCTGATCACATCGTCGTCCGGGTGGGGGCTAAAGCAGATGATCCGCCGCGGATCCTTGCCGGCGGGATGATATTCAATGGTGTCCATCATCCAACGAAAGACGCGGTGCGCCAGCGCCGAGGCCGGGCCATGATGCCGCAGCAACTGGTGCAGATTATGGTCGCGAAAATCGCCATCGCTCAGTTTGAGCAGCGCCTTACCCGACTTTTCCACCAGCCACAGCACGGCCCTCTTGATGAGCGCGTCTGTCCAGTGGACGTTGCCCAGGGACCAGGGGGTGGCCATGCCGGTTAGTTCGCTGGCGGCGGCGGCATCGAGCAGAAATGAACAATCGGGATGTTCACGCAGCAAGCTGGCTGGCACGCGGTCGGTCAGCGGGCCTTCCACGGCGTCGCGGATGATCCGCCCTTTGTGCTCGCCCAGGGCCATTAAAATGACCTTCCGCGAATCCAAAATCGTACCGATGCCCATCGTCAGGGCCTGCGTGGGAACGTTCTCCTCGCTGAAGAAATCGCTGGAGGCATCGCGCCGGGTGACAGGGTCCAACGTGGCTAGCCGCGTGCGGCTGTTGCGCACGCTGAACGGCTCGTTGAAGCCGATATGCCCGTTGCGGCCAATGCCCAAAAGCTGCACATCAATACCGCCCGCGCGGGCAATTTGCATTTCGTACTGGCGGCAGTGGTCTTCGACCTGATCGAGCGGCACCATGCCGTCGGGAATATGGATATTCTCGGCCGGAATGTTGACGAATTTGAAGAAATGCTCGTGCATCCAGCGGTGGTAACTTTGCAGCCGGTCGCGCGGCAGGCCGTAGTATTCGTCCAGGTTGAACGTCACCACGCCGGCAAAATCGAGCCCTTCGTCCCGGTGCATGCGGACCAACTCGCGGTAGACGCCGACGGGCGTACTGCCGGTCGGCAGGCCCAGCACGGCCCGTTGGCCAAAGCTGTAGCGCTCGCGAATGACGCTGGCGATGGTTTGCGCCACGCTGCGGGCCAGGTCGCGGCCATGCTCAAAGACGTAACACGGTACGCTCACGCCCGCCACGCGGCGGGGAGCATGGGAAATTGCCGTTGCGCCGGCCAGGATGGTTGCCATTTTCAAGAGAAAGGGAAGCGATGGAGAAGAAATAGAGCCAACGGCCCGCCGAACTGGCTAGTATCGCAGAGAAAGGGGCGAAAATCCACGGGTGGCCGCTGTAGGCAGACATTTGAAGATGCTGCATTGCCAGCGAGTTGAATGCGCACCGGCAATTATACGAAGCCTGGTGAGAACCACGAATCAAACGAATCGAACGAATAAGGATCCTACGGTACGAGTTCTTCTAGTCGCTGCCCGCCCCCTGTTTCCTCAAGCGAGTTTCCACACAGGAGATTCATTCGCTGGATTCGTCTGATTCGTGGATCTTCTCTTAGCGGGGCAGTACCGATCCCGCGGTTCTCGGTCGCGATGCGCAATCCGGCCGGAGTATACGGCGTTTTTCGTGGTCTCGGCCCTCCAGGATGGAGCGCCGATTGTCGCCGTCGAGACGGCTCCTACAGCCAAGTGCCACCTACGGCAACAAGGTGGCCCGCTATCGTTGCATTATCTTCAAATGCCTGGGCTGTAGCAGGCAATTCCCTCGCCGATGTTAATAATCGGCGATCGAGCCATCCTTGAGCTTTCGGCCGGGCCAGCGGTAGGTCTGCGGCTTGCGAGATTCCTCCTCCACCTTTTGCTCATCGACTTCCACACCCAGGCCAGGCCCTGGCGGCAGGCCGACGTATCCATCGGCGTCGATCTGGTATTCCATCCGCAACAGGCCGGGTGGGTTGAAACCCCCGTTGTCGGGATAGAACTCGTGAATCAAGAACAATGGCACGGCGGCCGTAGTGTGCAGGCTGGCGGAGATTCCCAGAAAACTGGCCGTGCAATGCGGGGCCAGCGGAACCTGGTAAGCCTCGGCCAGGGTGGCAATCTTGCGCATGGAGGTAATGCCACCCGTGTGGCAGCAGTCGGGCTGCAAGATGTCGAGACAGCGATGCTCCAGGTAGGGCAGCATCTCAAAGATCGTCCGGTCGCGCTCGCCGGCCGCCAGCGGTATGTTAATTTGCTCTTTCAACCGCCGGAAGACATCGATGTTGCCGGGGACCGCCGGCTCTTCGATGAACAGCACATCGTACGGTTGCAGCTTGCCCGCCAGTTGAATCAGCGTGGCCGGCGGCAAGGCGCTGTGGGCGTCGAACATCACCGCGCCGTCGGGGCCAACCTGCTCGCGGGCCGCGGCGATGGAGGCTACCACGCGGTCGAGTTCCGCTGGCGTGCTGCTATGTTCAAACACATCGGGGGGCGGCACCTTGCGGGCCTTGGGCGTGTGATAAACGCGAATTTTGTCACGGCATGGCCCGCCCAACAGCCGATAGACCGGCACGCCCCACAGTTTGCCGGCGATGTCCCACAAGGCCATGTCGATGCCGGCCAGCGTGTGGACCATCAGCGCGCCGCCCCGTATGTCGCGATGGGCGCGGTAAATCTTCTGCCACAGATATTCGATCCGCGTGGGGTTTTCGCCATCCAACAACTCGTACAGCGACTCCACCAGCGGCTTGGAAACGCGCGGATCGACTCCCTTGATATCCCCCCACCCCACAATGCCGGCGCTGGTCTCGATGCGGATGAAGACGTTGGGATTGACCCACCAGGCCCGCAACCCGGTGATGCGGATGCTCGACGCGCTATCGGCCACCTGCGCGGCCGGGTTGTCATCGGCCGAGACCGCCTCGGCCAGGAGTGCCTGGCCAGCACCAATCGCGGCCAGCGAGGCCAGCCATTGCCGTCGGGTAGACATGCCGTTTCTCCGGGAGAGCGTGGGGATAACGGTCTAATGTGCTTCAACGAGGGGCGCGATGCAAGTGGGCAATCGGTTCAGCCAATTTACACCCACCCACGCCAGGTACGGTTAAAACGGAAAGTGCAACGGGTTCGCCGTGCCAGGAGTTGGGCGTTTTGACGAATGAACCGTTGAAAGGATGATCGGACGAGTACGCGGCTGCTACAATAGGTAGTAACAAGCCCGAGTGCCGTTACGCGCCAAGGCGGGCCACGTCTAATTACTGCACAATTGCCGGTACGAAGATGACGATCATCTCCATCGAAGAAGCTCAGGCCAACCTCGCGGAAATCATCCACCGGCTGTTGCCCGGCGAGGAGGTCACGATCACCAATCTTGGGCAACCCGTCGCTCAAGTCCGCAAGGCCGCGGAGGACTCAGCCTCGCAATCTTGGCCCTGCCGGGCCGGCAGCTACGCCAAGCCGGAGTTCTGGATGTCGCCCGATTTTGATGCCCCGCTTGACGACGACCCCGTGGTAGCCGAGATCCACCGTATTCGCGCCGAGATGCTGGCGGATTGCGGGGGCGATTTCGACAAACTGAGGCAAAAGATTCGCGAGGACCAAGCCGGGTCGGGGTGCGTGATTATCGAGGCACCGGGACGAAGTGGCGGAGCGCCGCCTACCGTTGGCCTGACCGAAGTTCATTCGCCGGTCGTAGAACG
>JBFWUW010000149.1:0-4974 GCA_050247075.1 Pirellulales bacterium
GACTTTGCAACTTGGCCAGTCCGACGAAGCTCTGCGAAACTATCTAGAGTGACTGAATATCTTCCTATGGCTAGACGCAGCCGATCCACGGGACGCTCAGGCCCAGCGCGATTTGAGCATCTCATTCGAAACAATGGGCAACGTGACTCTGCAACTTGGCCGGACCGACGAAGCTCTGCGGAACTATCAACCGAGCCTAGAGATCCGCCAGCGGCTGGCCGTGGCCGACCCGCGGAACGCGCAGGCCCAGCGCGACTTGAGCTTCTCATTCAATAGGGTAGGTGACGTGACTTTGCAACTTGGTCAGACCGACGAAGCTCTGCGAAACTACCAACAGAGCTTGGAAATCCGCCAGCGGCTGGTCGCGGCAGATCCAGGGAACGCGCAGGCCCAGCGCGATTTGAGCATTTCATTCAATAGTTTAGGCAATGTGACTTTGCAACTTGGTCAGACTGACGAAGCTCTGCGGAACTATCAAAAGAGCCTGGAAATCTTCCAAAGGCTGGCCGCCGCCGACCCACGGAACGCGCAGGCCCAGCGCGACTTGCTGATAAGCTTTCTTAAGGTGGGCAAACTTGAAATGGACAGATCGGATTTTGCCGCGGCCATCGTATGGTTAGAACAGGCGGTAGACGTGGCGAGGCGATTTGAGCGGCCGGACGTTCTTGCTCAAGAGACAAAGAACGCGGAAGGACGTCTGGCTGCCTGCCGACTGGCGGAGCCGGCCGCCGACGACGAGGGTGTGGCGTTTGCTCAAGACGTTTCCCAGGTCGCGCCGTTGGTTTCGGTTCGGCTAATTGCACTTCTTAAACGGCAGGAAACCGCCGCCGCCACGGCTACTGCCGAGCGGTTTGCCGCCTGGGCCGAGGAGCAGGAGGAGGATAAAAACCATCATCGCTACGACGCGGCCTGTTTTTTGGCCCGCTGCGCCGCGGCGACGGAAATGGACGGCGATGCGTTGGTGGACAAAGTCGTGGAGATTTTGCGGAAGGCCCAGACGGATCGGTACTTTGGCGGAAAGCAGCTCGCCCACTTCCGGCAGAACGCCGACTTCGCCGGCATCCGCGAACATGCCGCCTTTGCCGCTTTCGTGAAATCGCTGACCGCGGTCCCGGACAACACGCTCAATGCTCCGACGCCGGGCGAGCCAACGCCGCCAGACCCCTGATTTCGCGGCTATAATACCACGCGCACGTTCAGCGGAAGAGGTGCCAGGTCTCGCGCTATACGGATTGTAACTCTGCGTGATTACTAGATTTCCCTCTACCGCATGCTTCGCGCTTCGCGTAGTGCCTGATAAACCGGCGCGACGGCCTTTGGCGGGGTCGGTGGGCCGCAGGGGGGGAGACGCTCGACGTGGCAGGCTTGCCAGACGGCGGTGGTCGGCAGACGTTCGCAGTGGGCGGCGATCTGCTCCCGCGGAGGTGTCTGAAGTGGTTGTTCCGTTGCCATTGGTCGCATGGCGGCGGCCAGTCCGGCGGCGCGCAGCGCGGGGTCGTCGGTCGTCGGCTGGTCGAAACAGGTTCGCGAGACGGTGATCAGCTTGTCGAGCTGTCCGCTGTGGCCATATTCCTCGCCATAGTACGTCAGGCAGTCGGCCAGCACCGCATCGAAATATTCCGGCGTGTGCCGGGCCGGGTCGTCGCCGGCGTAGCGGGCCAGAATGGCCTCGCGATGGCTTTGCACCCGGCGGCGGATGCTGGAGCGAAACGTCCATTCGTACAGGCAAGGGTTGAGCACTTCATCCCAATGCCGCGAGACGAACTGGGCAAAGTACTCCGGGGTGGCATGGGGTTGCAACCGCCAGTGCTGGCCGTCGAACACAACCAATGGCGGCTGGGTTTGGCCGCACAGCGTGATCGGTTCGGTGATGTTGAGGTAATACTTCAACCCGGCGTAGTTGGCGGCCATGTCGGCGCTGGAGTAAATGCCGGTCGGAATGCCGCCAACCAGCCAGTTCTCGGAGATCGGCCCGTACCGGCCCATTTTCAGGGCCATGCCGATGGCCTCTTCCCGCGTTGCGCCCGACAGGCGGGCATAGCGGTAATACGTGTGGTAGATAATCCCCATCCCCACGAAGTGGCTGACTTTGTCGGTGCCGATGTAGTGCCCATGCACCTTGATCGTGGAGCAACGCAGCAAGCTCATGCGGTTGAAGACCCGCGGGTCTGGCCAGTACGGCAGGGCACCGTAGGTGCCGTTGATCCGCGATGAGAAATGGGCATGGGCCAGATGGGGGTCTTCCGGCTTGGGGCTGCCATGGTGCAGCTTCCACTCCAACCCTTCGATGGCCATCATCGACCCGGGAAGCTGGTCGCGGACCGCTTTGGTCAGGGCCGTCGGCGACCGCAGCCGCGACAGGTGGATCTCACGCAGGCCGGGCAGCACTTGCCGCATGTTGTCGATGGAGCGGTTGGTCTTTTCCACCGCCCGCACCACGGCCCCATGCAACAGGTTGTCCCAATATTCCCCCTGATCGACCAGTTCTTGGCCCAGGGGAATATCGAACTGGTCAACCTCGTGGGCGCGCAATCCCTCCGCGGCCATGATCCACGCGCACATCAGCAGTGCGCAGGCAAGTCGCGAGAATAACGGCATAGGTCGAACTCAGAGCCGAATCGCCAGCGGCTGGCCCACGGCGGGCCAAAAACAGGAACTGCCCCACATGGATGGTATCGGCCCCGCCAGCCGTCAAATTCGGCAAACGCCGATCAACGCGAACAACCGGCAAGATCAGCAAGATCGCCGTAATCGACAGACTTTTCCCAGTCGTCGCCTATTCGTCACTTTTGGGTATTTGCGTAAGATTTAACGGGCGATTTCCGAGCATTTCGTCGAAGCCGCGCGGGCTATCGACAATGGGAACCCGGCGTTCCGGCTTGGATTGCCGGACAAACTGCCATTCGAGGGGCGGTTGCTTGGCGTGGACGAGCGAGCGAGATACAAGCCGGCAAAGCTGGAGCTTGCCGGCTACGAATGGGCTACTTGCCGTCGTGGGTGCGGCACCAGGCGATTCTGTCGGCGGTGGAGGTGGGAATGTCGCCGGCGACCGGTTTGGAGGCCGCGGGCTTTTCCGCTGCTGGTTCTTCAGCGGCGGGCTCTGTTTTGGCGGCGGGCTCTGTTTTGGCGGCGGGTTTGTGTTCCGCCGGGGCCTTGGCATCTTCCGCGGCTGGTTTTGCTTCCGCCACGGCCGCCTTGTTGGCGCGGGCGGCGGCGAGAATATCCGCCGTGGAGAGCTTTTTGCCCGGCTCGGCGGATTTGGCTGCCGGTTCGCTTTTGGCGGCGGGCTTGGTTTCCGCCGCTTTGGACGGGGTCGGTTTGGTCGCGGCATCGCTGGAACGGGCAGCGCGGGCGGCCGCCAGAATGTCGGCCGTGCTCATCTTGCCGGCGGCAGCGGCGGGCTTGGCCTCGGCTGGGGCTTTTTCCGCCGGCTTCGCGGGGGCCTTGGCGGCGGGGGCGTTCCCCTTGGCGGCGCGGGCGGCGGCTAAAATGTCGGCCGTGGAACTCTTCTTGGGACCAGCCTCGGCAGCGGATTCGGCCTTGGCGGCGGGTTTGGCGGGCGCGGCCTTTTTGTCGGCCTTGGCCTCGGCGGGGGCCGCCTTGGGCAGGGGCTGGTCGATGACCTTCAAAAAGTCCAGACTGATGTCGTACCAGCCAATATTGTTGTAGGCGTCGAACTCCACCAAGGCTCGGCCCGACATGTTGACTGTCTTGACTACGCCCGTCTGGCCGCGAAAACGGGCCAATTCGGGCCGGCCAGGATCGACCGTCACATATTTGTCGGTGAATTGGTTTTTCAGCGTCTCGATGTGATCGAAGTCGATCATGGGGAGTTTGTAGTTGGTAGTTATCAGTTGTTAGTTATCAGTTTTCAGTTCGGCCGAAACTGATCGTAGCCCGCACTGCCGCCCTGGCAGGCAAGCATTTTGGCCAATCGCCATCGGGAAAGCAAGGAGTCGGCTTGAAAGCTATCAGCCGTCAGCTTTCAGCCGTTCAGTACAGGCCAACTTCTGAACACCGAACACTTTGTCACTCGTCACTCCTCACTCCCCCGCCTCTTCCTGCAACTCGCACCACCTCTCCTCCGCTTTCGCCAGTTGCTCCGAGAGGGCCACGACTTCGTTGTGCAGGCGGAGGGCTTCCGCCGGGTCGGTGGCGGACATTAGTTGGGCGTTGGTTTGCCGCTTTTGTTCGTCCAGCGTGGCAATCGTTCGCTCGATGGCGGCGGTCTCTTTGCGGATCTCGCGCTCGTTACGCCTGGCCGTGGCTGCCTTGGGGGCCGCGGCCGGTTTGGCGGCGGATGTGGGGGCCTTGGACATGCCGATGGCCAATTCGCGTTCGCCCTCTTCGATCTCTTTGTTGACGGAGTAGAGATAGCCGTCGTAGTCCCCCCGGTAGCTAATGACGCGGCCGTCGCGGACCTCGATCATGCAGGTCGCCACCCGCTTCATAAAGTGCCGGTCGTGGCTGGTGAAGACGACCGTTCCCTTGTAGGCCACCAAGGCTTCGGCCAGGGCCTCGACCGTATCGACATCCAGGTGGTTCCCCGGCTCATCCAGGATCAGCACGTTGTATTGGCTGAGCAGCAAGCCGGCCAGGCAAAGCCGGGCACGCTCTCCGCCCGACAGGACCGAAATCTTCTTCTTGACCTGCTCACCGCGAAACAGCAGCGCCCCGGCCACGTCCAAAATCTGCTGGTCCTTGGTGCCGGGGGCAGCCGCCCTTTCCAGGTAGTCCAACACCGTCTGCTTGTCGGGCAGGCTGGTGTAGACGTGTTGGGCGTAGATGCCGATCTGGCAGCCGTAGCCCCAGCGGACCTCGCCCGCCAGCGGCGTGAGCGAATCGACGATCGACCGCAAAAACGTCGTCTTTCCTTGGCCGTTATCCCCCACGATGGCCGCCCGTGAGCCGTGGTCGATCTCCAGGTCGATCCCCTCGGCGATCTGGCGTTCCGGGTAGCCGATGGCCAGCCCG
>JBFWUW010000150.1:0-4966 GCA_050247075.1 Pirellulales bacterium
CGACGCCCTTCCGATCTCGCCGTCTTGAATCCGCTTGTAAAGTTCTTGCCGGCCGCGGCAATGCCGCACCATCAGGCCGACGGCGCTTTTGATGTTCTTTTCGTCGGCTTTCTTGGCCAGCTCCAACATCCGTTTGGCGCTGGGTCCGTCTGCAATCACCGGCTTCTCCATGAAGACGTTGATCCCCTTTTCGATGGCGTAGGTGTAATGCACCCATCGGAAAGCCAGCGGAGTGGCCAAAATAACAATGTCGCCCTTGTTGAGACAGTCCATGGCCTTCTTGTAGCCATCGAAGCCGATGAACTGCTGGTCCTTGGTGACGGCGACTTTTTCTGGCGTGGCCTGAAAGTTGGCCTTGATGCTGGTATAGCTTTGATCGAGCCGGTCTTGGAAGACATCGGCCATGGCCACCAACTTCATCTTGGCGCTGGGGACGTTCAGCGCGTCGGCGGCGGCTCCCGACCCGCGACCACCACAACCAACCAAAGCGACTTGGATGGTGTCGATGTTGCGCTCGGCGGCATGCACGCGCGGCACGACCAACGGCGCTAGGGCCGCGGCGGCACCGGCCGCCTTGATGAACTGACGACGGTTCGGCTGGTTGCCAGAAGGATGTGGCATGGTCAATCTCTCTCCAAGAAAACTCGCCTGTTAGGGAAAACCAAATATCTAATTCTTGTTTGCCGTACTGTTCCAAAAATAATACATCTCTTCCGCCGAGGGTATCTTCACCGGGCGGACAACGCGGAAGCCCAGCCAGCGGGCATCCGTATGATACCAGATACTCTTGGGAAGTTGCGGATCTTGCTGCTTCCAGGCCGCCTCCGAACCGCGGCGGCTAGCGCTGCGCAATTTGTCGGGGTCGTCGTCCCAACCGCCGCCGCGCACCGTTTGGGGATAGGGGGTTAGCGGCCGCAAAAAAGGGTTTCTGGGCGACTTTGCGACCTGGGTAAAATAGTCGGGCGAAAACTCGTCGGCCGTCCACTCCATGACGTTGCCATGCATGTCGTACAGGCCCCAGGGGTTGGGCTTTTTCAGGCCGACCTCTTGGTATTTTTCGTTGCTGTTCTTGTAGTACCAGGCGTACTCGCCCAGTTGGGCCGGGTCGTCGCCAAACGAATATGCCGTGGTGGTGCCGGCCCGGCAGGCGTATTCCCATTCGGCCTCGGTCGGCAAGCGGTAAAAGTGGCCCGTCTGCGCGCTTAGCCATTGGCAATACTTATTTGCCGCGTGTTGTGTCATGCTGATGGCGGGAAAGCCCTTTTGGCCCATGCCAAAACTCATCTCGATGTAGGGCTTGGTCGGCTGGCTGACGGCATCGACCAGAGTGTTCTTCTCCGGATCGAAATTCAGCAGCGCGCCGTTCTTGCGGCGGTCGGCCTTGGTAATCATGAAAGGCTCGTACTCGTCCCAAGTGACTTCGTACTTGCCGATCCAGAACGGATCGAGCGCGACATTTGCTTGCGGCCCCTCAATCTCTTGGCGCTTGGGCTCGCCGTCGGGGCTGCCCATCAGGAATTCACCACCGCGGAGGGCGACCATCTGATAGTCGACACCGGTCTGCGGGATCTTGCCCGTGTAGTCAGCCGGTACGGCATCGGCAGCTTCTTCCGCCCGCTGCGCGATGATGGCGTGCAGTTGGCGGACCAGTTCAAAATTGTCGGGGCTGGGGGGACCAGTGTCGATGCGCTCCTTAGGCTCCAGCTTCAAACCTTCGGGCCAGTGTGCCCCTTGGGCAATCCAACCATACAACAGGCCGACCTGGTCGGCGGGCAGCGGCCCCCCTTGCCGGCGCGGCGGCATCAGTTCCTCGTCATCGGCCGCCAGCCGAGTACGCGTGAACAGCGGGCTTTCCTTGGGCTTGCCCGGCACCAGAGAAGGGCCGTTGTCCCCACCCTGCAGCGCGGCGGACAACGTATCGAGCCGCAGTCCCCCCTCGGCCAACTTTTCCTGATGGCAGCTCAGGCAGCGGGTTTCCAGCAGCGGTTGAATTTGCGAGACAAATTCAACCGGTGTCTCGACTTCGTCTGGTTCGGCTGCTTGGCACTGCGCGGCCAACAAGCAAAGGGCCAAACAAAACGACTTCCGGTAACTGCAACGTATTGGCATGATCGTGCGGAGGGGGCCAACGGAGGAACTTCGATCCGACCGGGAAGGCCCAAACCAGGCCCCCAATCGACCGATGCTCCATTGTAGCCAGAAGCCGGCCCGTTTTGCAGCAACTTCGCGAAATCGCGGATGGGAAAACAACGTAGCCGCAAAGCTCCTGCCTTTGCCGACTTGAGGCGAGATCGGCTTTCCTTGTCAGGCACGGTCGCCTGGCATGGACAATCGAACACGTTTCAAGCCAGCATGGCATGAGCCATGCGGCCACGGATTTGTTAACCCAGCCATCCGCCGCATCCCCCCCGGCCAGTTGCCGCAAGCTGATGGCTGATGGCTTCTCCGCTGACAGCTTAACAGCTTGATTGGCCAGAAAACTGCCTTCTACAAAGCCGTGCCGCCTGTTTCGCCGGTGCGGATACGGATGACTTCGCTCAGATCGGTGACAAAGATCTTGCCGTCGCCTATCTGGCCGCTGCGGGCGGTACCCAGGATAGCGTCGATGACCTTCTTAGCGTCGGTATCGGCCACGGCGACTTCAATCTTGACCTTGGGGACAAAATCGACCTGGTACTCGGCACCGCGGAAGGTTTCCTTGTGGCCTTTCTGGCGGCCAAACCCGCGAACCTCGGTAACGGTCATGCCGTGGAATCCTTCCTTGACCAAGGCGGCTTTGACATCTTCCAGCTTAAAGTGGCGAATGATGGCTTCAATCTTCTTCATGGTTTGGCTCCGGGCCCTCGCAACGAGGGAGATGAGGGGGGCGATTGTAGAACGGGTCGGCGATCGGACGTTGCGGCACAGCGGGAAGGCGTGCGACAATGTTCGCCAGAGTTATCTCGGCAAGTGGGCGTCGTCGCGGAGGTGCAATTACCAGCCACCACGCTTGGCCTCCTGAACGAGGGATAGATGACTTGGGACGAACAACAGCCAATTCTATGCATCCGTTCGGTCGCGGTACATATTCGGGATTTAGACCGACGGCAATTGTCGCAAGTTTTCGCATCGGCTGATTACGATGAGTGAAGGCAGCGGCCACCTTGCCGGCGCATTTTTCCAGGCGGGCAATCCCGGCCTGGGCGACGGCTAAAGCCATCGCCCAGGCTTGGGGATACCCAACTGGCCAGGCGGAAGCCAGAGAGTTTTCCGTGAGGCTTCGGCCCCGGACCTTCAAACATTCGCGGATCGTACTTGCGACATGCATGGGACAGTTCCGCTTAAGCGCTGGCGGGCACGCTCCCCGTGGCCGTATCGGCCACGAACCCAGGCGGATAGGCCAACATGCCATGTTCGTGCATGTCCAACCCTTCGATCTCTTCTTGTTCGCTGGCGCGAATACCCAGCGTGAACTTAAGAATGAGGAACAGCACCAGGCTGACACCAAAGGCCCAGGCAAAGGCCACGCCGATGCCGAGCAGTTGGGTGCCAACGCTGACCGATTCAACAAACAAGCCCGTCGCCAGCGTTCCCCACGCGCCGCAGACTCCGTGAACGGAGATGGCACCCACGGGGTCGTCGATCTTGATGCGGTCGATGAGCAAGCAAGAGGCGACCACCAACACGCCCGCAATCCCACCGGTGAGGATGGAGTAGGGCACCGAAATCACATCACACCCCGCAGTGATCGCCACAAGGCCAGCGAGTGCTCCGTTCATGGCGAAAGATGGGTCTGGCTTCTTGAACATAATCCACGAGGCAATCATGGCTGTTATTCCGCCAGCACAAGCAGAGGCGTTCGTAGTCACGGCGATGTAGGCGAACGTCGCTCCCGTGCCGCCAACCGCAGTCGTACTGCCGGGATTGAAGCCAAACCAACCGAGCCACAAGATAAACACGCCGATACATGCCAACGGCACATTGTGGCCCGGAATCGGACAAACCTTGCCGTTCTTATACTTGCCGATTCGAGGCCCGATCACGATGGCACCCGCTAAGGCACACCATCCGCCGACAGAGTGGACCACCGTTGAACCGGCAAAGTCGTGAAAACCCTTGGCTGCTAGCCAAGCTTCTCCCATCCACAGGTTACCCCAGGCCCAACTTCCGAACACGGGGTAGATCACCGCGGTAATGAAGATGGAATAAACCAGGTAAGTAGAGAATTTGGTTCGTTCCGCCACGGCACCGCTGACAATGGTCGCCGCTGTTGCACAGAATACCGTTTGGAAGAGCAGAAAACCCCAGGCGAATGATTCGGTGGAACCTTTTTGAACGGCGGCCTTTACACCGTCAAACATGTAATTGTCGGTACCAATCCAGCCGCCGTTGGTTACGCCAAACATCAAGGCAAAACCAAGGAGCCAGAAAGAAAGCGATCCAATACAAAAGTCCATCAGATTCTTCATCATGATGTTGCAGGCGTTCTTGGCCCGCGTAAAACCGGTCTCCACGCAGGCAAAACCAGCTTGCATGAAAAACACCAGAAACGCGGCCAGACACATCCACAATGCATCCAGATCGGCCTGATTGGCACTGGCGGGCGGCGCCACTGCCGCGTCGGCCGGAGGTGCCTCGGCCGGCGTCGCGTCCGCGGCATCAGCCGCCGCCGGCGCGCCTTCATCCGCGGCTTCTTGGGCCAGAACGGGCCCGCAGAACATCAAACTCATCGTTAAACACAAGAACACTCCGCCCCAGCCTGCAATCGCGGGCAAGACTTTGGTCATGCAACACCGCCTGTCAAAAGAGTATCTGAAATCCGCTTCGAGGTTCCCATGCTCCGCCACATGCGACCACAAGTCTCTGGCCAGGAACCACCTAGGCACTGCTAACAACGGCAACGCATAAAGCAACCAACATGCCAAGTCGCTATGCAGATTCCGGAAACTGAGCGCATCGACTTACCAATCAATGTGTTAGGCCGTAC
>JBFWUW010000151.1:0-4826 GCA_050247075.1 Pirellulales bacterium
CGTCTCGGCAACTTTTCATGGACGCGACATCCGGGCACCTGTCGCGGCTTGGCTGGCGGGGGGCCTTTCGCCCGACTTGCTTGGCCCGCCGCGCGACTGCTGGGTCGAACTCACCTGGCCGGAGATCCAGATCGTGCCCGGAAAAATTCAAGGTTCGGTGACCCGCATCGACTCGTTCGGCAATCTGATCACCGACATCACCGCCGAAGCCCTCAGCGACGTGCCGCGCGGCGATGCCACGCGCGTGGTCTGTGGCGATCATGAGACGTTTGGCATCTTTAACACCTATGCCGACCAGCCCCCCATGACGCTGCTGGCCCTGATAGGCTCCAGCGGGCTGCTGGAACTAGCCATCGTCGGCGACAGCGCCCAGATCATGCTGGGCGAAAAGGTCGGCACCAAAGTGGCCGTATCTTGGTAACGTAGCCGCGCGGCTCCCGCGGTGCCGGCTTGATCGGCGTGGGGCGGTTCTCTTCAGCCGATCAACGCCGTTACTAACGGCTCCTCAGGCTGGCCGGCGATGGAATCGCCCCATTTCTGCCAATTATCGGGCCTGCGCAACCCAAAAATCCGCCACGAGCGGACATCTGGCAAAGTTTTCTAGGCTTACGCAGCTTCGCGCCGATACCAAATGCAGGGGACTATCCCGTGCTCCCCACCGTTTTCCGTCCCTCCAGAGGAGTTTTTTACCATGAAGTCCCGTCTGTTCTTGGCCTTGGTGGCCGTTGCTGGGCTGTTTGTGTTTGCCGCCGACGCCCAGGCTGGTCTGTTTCACCGTCACTGCTGCGAGCCAAGCTGCTGCTGCGAACCGAGCTGCTGCGCTCCCGCCGCTCCTTGCTGCGAGCCAAGCTGCTGCGCTCCCGCCGCCCCTTGCTGCGAACCAAGCTGCTGCGCTCAGCCTAGCTGCTGCAACTCGTGCTGCGATTCTTGCTGCCATAGCTGCTGCAAGCCTCGTTGCTGCTGCCGCCCGCACTTGCTGAGCCGCTTGATCCATTGCTGCAAGGCCTGCTGCCACTCGTGCTGCCATAGCTGCTGCGATAGCTGCTGCGATAGCTGCTGCGAGCCGAGCTGCTGCGCTCCTGCTTGCGAGCCAAGCTGCGGTTGCGGTTACTAAGCAATCCTCGTGCGATCGGGCCGCCAATCGATTCGACCGCGCGAACCATTTGAATTCAGCAAACGGCTCGTCCGCGCAAGTGGACGGGCCGTTTCTGTTTTGGCCCCAGTGCGGTTCATTCGCCGCGCATTTGTAGGAGGCGATTCCATCGCCGAAGAACGGCGGCGCTACGCCGGCTGCGTCCGGGTATTCCCCGTCTCGTGCAGATGCTCGACCAGCGCAATCAGGTTCGCCAGGCGCAGGCCAGCCCGCCCTGGATGCCGCACGGGCGGAACGGGTACCCCGCGATCCGCCACCAGTTGATCCAATGTTCCGCCTCGCTTGCGCTCCGGCAAATCGACCGACTTAAGCACCAGGCAGGGCCTGCCGGCGGGGCAAAGCCTGTGCAGCAGGCGGGCCGTCCCCTGGCTGTACACCACCACGATATCATCGTCGCGAAGAAAATCCCGCCAACTTGCGCCAGCCTCTTCCAGCGGCACGGCATGACGGAAGTGTTCCTCCGTGAGCTCAAAATGCCCCAGCAGCGCCGCTGGTAAACCATTCTGGGGCTGAATGGCACGGGCGAATCGCTCCCCATCCCCCAGCCGCTCGGCAACCCAATAAACGGGCGTGGGCAACGGGTTAAGTGAGGCTGGGTCCGGCAAGGCCGACTCTCCGTAAGCCACGACGATGTTTTCCCGCTGATCGAGCAAGGCGGCCGGAATGTTGCCGCAGTTGCGGTGCTGCTTTTTGCTGCGCCAACCTTGCGACGACTTGGGATGGGCCAATTGACGCTCAACCATTTCGTTAAAGGTCAGCAGCAGCCGCTCGAGCCCCTCGGTAGCCGGCTCCAACGCCTGCAAAGCCGCAACCGTGGCTTCGACCGTGGACAAGAACGCCGTGTTGGGCTCCCGACGTATGCGGTACCGGCTGGGCGCGGCGGGTGCCAGCCGGTACCGCGGCAAGGCCCGCAAGGGGGCAATCTCGCGCAGCAAGGTCTTGGCATGGTGCCAGGTGCCGTCCAGCACAACCAACTGATCTGGCCGTTGTTCCGCGGGTACTTCCGTAATCAGCCGCGAACCCGGTCCCGGATAAAGCAGCCCGGCCCGCGGCCTTAACCGCAGGCGTGCCGCCAGGTGCCGCGTGTGATCGACCAGCAATGTCGCGTTCCGCAAACCCTGCCGCGTCAGCCGGGCCGTATTGAACGGATGAAATCGCTCGCGAATATGTTGCAAAATCAAGACGTGCGTGTCGTTGTCTACCGTTGGAACAGCCAGACAAAAACAGGCCGATCTGGGGCGAAAACATTCGTAGCAGCGATCGCGTTGCGCGTCTGGCAATGGAAGTAGTCCTGTGGCTTAAAGCAATTCCACGATCATGGCGACCGCATTGCCGCCCCCCAAGCAAAGCGACGCCAGCCCCCGTTTCTGGCCCCGGTCACGCAGGGCATACAGCAGCGTCACCAGCACCCTTGCTCCGCTGGCGCCAATGGGGTGGCCCAAGGCAATCGCCCCGCCGCGAACATTCACCTTGGCCAGGTCCACCTCCAAGGCGTTGGTGCAAGCCAGGCACTGCGCGGCAAACGCCTCGTTGAGTTCAATCAGGTCGATATCGGCCAACGTCATGCCAGCCAATTTCAGAACCTTTTGCATGGCGCTTACTGGCGCAATGAATATCTCCTTGGGAGGAACTCCGCTGGTGGCGGCGGCAATAACGCGGGCTTTGATCGCCGCGGAGCTAGCCACGGCTGTCGCCTCGTCAGCCACCACCACGGCCGCGGCCCCGTCGCTGATTTGCGAGGCATTGCCGGCCGTGACGGTCCCTTGCTTGTCGAACGCCGACGGCAACGATTGCAGCTTCTCCAAGGTGCTGTCGGGCCGAGGCCCTTCGTCGCGGGCCACAACCACTTCCCCTTTGCGGGAAGGGACGGAAACCGCCACGATCTCGGCGTCAAACTCGCCCGCCGCCTGGGCTTGCACGGCCCGCCGATGGCTTTCCAGCGCCAGCGCGTCTTGCGCTTCGCGGGTGACGTGGCGGGTGTTGGCGATGTACTCGGCTTCGCTCCCCATGGCCACGTTTTCGAATGGGCACCACAACCCGTCGTGCTGCATGCAGTCCAGTACTTTCTGCTCGCCAAACTTCCAGCCCTCGCGGGCACCGGCCAGCAGATGCGGCGCTCGGCTCATGCTTTCCATGCCCCCCGCCACAATGCATTGAGCGTCGCCGCAACGAATGGCTTGGGCCGCCAACATCACCGCTTTCAGGCCCGACCCGCAAACCTTGTTGATGGTCACGGCGGCCACCTCGGGCGGCAACCCGGCCAGCAAGGCCGCCTGGCGGGCGGGTGCCTGGCCTAGACCCGCTTGCAACACACTGCCCAGGATGACTTCGTCCACTTGCTGGGGCGACACTCCACCACGCCGGATCGCTTCCGCCACGACCACCGCCCCCAGCCGAGGTGCCGGCATCGACGACAATCCGCCCAGAAACTTACCGATCGGGGTTCTGCAACCACCCAGAATATATGCCTGCTGCATAAGCTTGCTTTCGCGTTGATGTACCCCCGCGGCCAAAGCGGCAGCCGGTTACCGCGCCGGCCGCCGAAGACATTTGCATTATATCGCGGAGAAGCTATCAGCGGAGAAGCCATCAGCCATCAGCAAGGCTTTGCCACACGTTGAAGCAGCATCCCCCGCCCGTTGGGCCAAGACATGCGGTACCAGGAGAAGGACCACGAATCGAACGAATCTAACGAATAAAGATTTCGACCGGGCGGTACTCTCAAAGGCAATAAGGATTCGGTAAGAAATAACTTCCCCTCTTGGCCCCCTCTCCCGGTACTCCGGGAGAGGGTTGGGGAGAGGGAGATGTGGCGAAATGGCCGCCATCAACCAAACCCTCACCCCGGCCCTCTCCCAGAGGGAGAGGGAGTTCGCATGAGGAAGTTATTTCGTATCGGATCCTAAGTTGGTGGCGGCCCATAACCCCCAACCTTTGTAAGAAGCTTCCGGCCCAGAAATTCATTCGTTCGATTCGTGGTCCTCATTTGCTTTCATTCCCCCCATGCAATTGCATTCCGGCCGCAAAAGGCGGAAAATCAATTTCGGGGTATGTTGGCCAGTGGGGCTTTACCTGTGAGCATTATGTCGCATCATTTGCTGCGTGTGGGTGTGTTGGGGAATGTCGGGCGGTTTGCCTCGGCCGATGCAGTGCGCTACCCGCGCGGCACCAGGGTGATCGCCCGCACCGTTCGCGGATTGGAAACGGCCGAAGTCCTATCGCACGCCGCGGCCACGCAGGGCGAGCCAGACGGACTGATCTTGCGCGGCATGACGGTCGAAGACGACCTGCTCGATGCCCGCCTGCGAAAGAACCGCAGCGAAGCCTTGGCGGCCTGCGAGGACCGCATCCGCCAGCACGGGCTGTCGGCGGACCTGCTGGATGTAGAACACCTGTTCGATGGCGAGTCGCTGTACTTCTACTTCCTGGGTGATGCCCCGCCCGAGCTGGCCGGTCTGACCGCCGAACTGGCCAGCCTGTACGAGGCCCAGGTGCAGTTCCGCCGATTTTCCGAAGCGGTGGAAACCGGCTGCGGACCCGGTTGCGGTACCGACGAAGCCACCGGCCACTGCGGCACCAGTTACGCCACAAGTTGCGCCATCGCCGGAGCCTGCGGCACGCGAAAGTCGTGACGCGGTACCCGTGGCAGGCCCGCGAACCATCTAAGGATAGG
>JBFWUW010000152.1:0-4701 GCA_050247075.1 Pirellulales bacterium
CGGCGGCAACCACCGCCTGCAAGTAGTCATAATCTAGCTGGGGAATCGGATCGAACTAGTGATTGTGGCACTGGGCGCATTGCACGGTCAGGCTGTTGAACGTGCCGATGGTGTTGCCGACCATGTCGTCACGGTCGAGGTGCCGCGCGATCTTGCCATCCTTCTTGCTCTCGGGAACTTCGGCATGGCCGATAAAGTCCCAAGGGCCGGCGGAAATAAAGCCCAGCGCCTCGATGCCATCGACCGTGTCGGGAAAGAGCACATCGCCCGCCAGTTGCTCTTGTATGAAGCGGTCGTAAGGCTTGTCGCTGTTGAACGCGCGGATCACGTAGTCGCGATAGGGCCAGGCGTTGGGACGGGGCTTGTCCTTGTCGTAACCGTGCGTCTCGCCAAAGTGGACCACATCTAGCCAGTGGCGGGCCCAGCGCTCTCCGTAGTGATCGGAAGCCAGCAGCTTGTCCACCAACCGCTCGTAAGCCTGGGGGTCGGCGGAGTTGACGAAGGCCTCGACCTCTTCGGCCGGCGGCGGCAGCCCGACCAGATCAAAGTATAGTCGACGGATGAGCGTGCGGCGGCCGGCCTCTGGGGCGGGTGAAAGTTTTTCGTCCCGTAACCGTGCCAAAATGAAGGCATCAACCGGTGTGCGAACCCAGGAGCGGTCGGCCTCCGCTAGTTCTGGCGGTTCGGAACGAACCAATGGACGCAGCGACCACCAGGTTTCTTGCTCTTCCACGTCGTCCGAGCCCGCCGGCCAGACGGCCCCCTCGGCAATCCACTGCCGTAGCGTGGCAATTTCCTCCGCCGTCAACCGCTCGCCTTCGGGCGGCATAACCAGATCGGCGTTGGGATCGGCGACGTAGTTGATGAGCACACTTTCGTCGGGCTTGCCGGGCAAGATCGACGCACCCAGATCACCCCCTTCTAGCGCATCCCGCTGGCGGTCCAGCCGAAAATTGCTGCGTTGCTTGTCGGCACCGTGGCAGCGGTAGCAGGCACGCTCAAAGATGGGAGCGACATGTGTTTCAAAGTCGATCTCGGCGGAGGAAGCGGACGAGGTGTTGAAGTAAAGGACCGTAACAGTCACAAGCCAACAAGCATGGACGGCCCATCGCCAGGGTGTTTTTGCGCAATGGCGCAAAGCCGCCCAGGCACAAAGAATTGGTGAAAGGTGAGAAATAATGCCAAACATCAAGCAAGTACCACTCTGTTAGGGCGGGCTTTTGGGGCTGAAGACTTGATATTGCCAACCTATTGCAGCGACTTCAAAAATGCTACCAGGTCGGCCAGGTCTTGGGTGCTGAGATGCTTGCCAAAGCCGGCCGGCATGATGGATGTTTGGCTGGGGTATATTTCCTCAATCTCGTCGCGCGGAATGCGCAGCAGGTCGGTGGCATTCTTGGCCAGCACAATCTCGGCCGGGGCGTCTTCCTTGAGAATGCCGTTCTCGACGCGGCCATCTACCAGTGTAACGACCACCGGTTCATAACTACGCACAAAACTGGCACTGGGAAAAACAATTGCTTCCAGCAGATCGCGCTCCGTGCGAATCTTGCCGATCTTGGAAATGTCGGGGCCTACGTTCTGCCCCAGATAGCCCAATTGATGGCACGACAAACAAGCCGCCTTGGTACTGTGAAACACGGCCAGCCCGCGACGGATATCGCCGCCAGAAGTCTGGCCTAACAGGCTCTCCAACTGGGCCTTTTGTTGGGCTTCGTCGATATTGATGGCGGATGCCAGTTCGTCGGCCTGGGCCAAAAAATCATCGCCATATTTCGCCAGGACGTGCCGCACGTTGTCGGCTTTCAGCCCGGTCAAAGCCGGCGAGGCTCTTAGCTCCGCCGCCAGCAACTGGCCGACAGCGGCGGACCGCGATTGCTCGAACAGGGCCAGCAACCGCGTGGCTTCCAAAGGGCTGACCGTGCGAAACGACAACGCCAAGGTTTGCAACTGGGCCTCATCGAGCCGCGACTTGCCCAGCACTAGCAGGGCCGCTGCCCGCTCGCGCACGGCGCGGTCGGGCAGCAAGTTGGCCTTTACGAAGGCGAACAACTCCACCGCCAGGGGCGCGGGTTCTCCAGCCAGCGAGGCCAAAGCGTCTAGCCGTAATTCCGTCGGCGTGTCGGGGTTTTGGGCCAGTTTTAGTAACGCGGCGTTGAAGGGACCGGTTTCGGCCTTGGGGGCTGGCAGCATCCGCGCCGCCCCTACCGCCATGCCCGCCATTTCGGGGTCTTCGCCGTCTATTGTCGCCGCCAAAGCGGCCGACCAAGTGGCCGGCATTTCCCGCAGGGCCGATCGCCGCATGGCTTGCAGTGCCAGACGGCGCGACGCATTTGCTTCGCTTCCGCTGGCCGCCGTTTCGGCCAGCAAACCTTGAATGGCTTCGTGCTGGGCGAACATGGCCAATTGCGCCGTAACTGCCTGGGCCTGTTCCTCGGACAACGTCTGGTGCAAGCGGTCCCGCAAGTAGCCCGCCAGGTCGTTCCCCCATTCCGCATGGCGGCCGATGATCCAGGCCGAGGTTTCCCGCAGTTCAGCATGGTCCGAATCGAGCAACGCCGCGATCGACTCTGCTTGCAATCCGGCGGGGTCGATGTTTTCCAGGGCGATCAAAGCCGCCCGCCGCGCTGCTGGCCGGTCGTGGGTCAACCCGTCCGCGGTCGCGGAGACATCGCCAATTTCGATCAAGGCGTAAATCAACGCGTGTTCCTTAGCACGGCTGGAATCGAACGTGGCGGCATTCAGCAGGTTGGGAACAGCCGCGACATCGCCCATTCGTCCCAGCGCCTCGGCTGCTATCCGGGCCTCGTGCGTGTCGCCTGACAACATGCCGCGCAGTTGCGGAGCGGCCTTGCTGTCTCTCCATAAACTGACCGCATGCAACGCCGTCCTGCGCACGCGGGTGTCTTCATCGGCCGTCGCCAGCCGTACCGCTTGCCGTGCCTGGGGGGCGTTCATTCGCGTCAATGCCCAAACGATCGCCTGCCGATGCCGTACATCTTTCGTGGTCGGCAGCGCGGCCGCCAATTCCGCGGTCACGCTGGCATCGCCGCGAGAGAGCTGCAACAACGCCCTGCGCCGCACGGCGGGCCGTGCATCGCCCAGCAACGCAATCAGCGCCTCCGTGGTTAAGCCGCTCCAAGAGAGTTTCAGCCCGCGGGGGTCTCGCCAAAGTTCCGCCGGCTTCTGGCTTTCCTTCCGCCGGATGCGGTAGATGGCACCCAGCACGTCGGGCTTCCACAGTTGCGAAGTCGGACAGCAGAGTTTGTACCAACCGCCCGTGTCGCACACGATCAGGCTGCCGTCGGCGTCTTCTTGAATGTCGGTGGGGTGAAAGTCGATGTTGGACGACGTGAGAAAATCCTCGCTCGTTGCTTGCAGCATCGCCCCGCTGTCGGCCAGTTGATGCCGCGTCACCTTGTGCATGTTGAAGCAGCAAGCAAACAGGTTGCCGCGATACTCGGCTCCCAAGCGGTCGGATTCCCGGCAGACCAGCCCACACGGCGCGGCCGCCCCCAGGTGGACCAACGGCGGCATCAGCTCGCCCGTTCGCGGGTGGCCATCCAGCACGGCATGCTGTTTGCCATACACGCCGCCATAAATCGCGTGAATCAGGCCGTCGCGCTGGCCGCCGCCCGGGTGGACCAGAAACGTGGTGGTGAAGATGCGGTCCCCTTCCGCCGTAAAAACCGTGTCCACCGGATTGTCCATGCCGCCGGTCATGACGCTTTCGATGGCCGAGGTGGCGATACCGCCGGTGGCCGGGTCGCGGGGGGCGTCGGGCCGGCAGCGAAAAATATGCGACGCCTTGGTGACCAGCGGCGGCTTGCCGGGCCGCTGGTAGGTCTGCTCGGCAAAGGCCCCCTTGCACCAGTAGATGTAGCCGTCTGGTCCCAGGTAGGGGCCGTGCAAATCGTTGGCGCAGCCGGTCAGCGTTTGGCCCTGAAACCATTCCTCGCGCTGGTCGGCGGTGCCGTCGCCGTCGGTATCGGTCAGCTTCCAGATGCTGGGGGGAGCCGCGACGTACAGCGACCCATCGTGCCACAGCGTCCCCTCCGGGAACATCAGCTTGTCGGCAAAGACCGTGCTCTTGTCGAAACGGCCGTCCCCGTCGGTGTCCTCCAAGCAGAGCACGCGGTGCGGCTTGTCGATGAGCTGCTGGGCGACCTTGTCGTTGGAACCAGACGAGTCGGTCACATATAGCCGGCCCTGCTCGTCGAAGTCGGCGGTTATCGGCCGTTCCACCAGCGGTGAACTGGCGATCAAGTCAATCTCAAAATCGTCGGGCAACGTCCAGACGTGGCCATTCAACGAGACCTCTTTGCCCGCGGCCGGCATGGCACCCGCCGCCAACCCGGTCCCCATCAACAGCCCCACGGCCAGCAAGCATAGCAGAGACAAAGGGCGCGTCATGGTTCTTGGCCTCGCAACTTGCGCATTGAATGGAAACGATCGAAGGGAAAAGCCACATTCAGGCCGCCGGCGCTTCCCCACGGCCCGCCCGCCCATTTTAGCAGACCATTCGCCCGATAGGCTCGCGCAATCACCGCGGCTCACTGATGCCTTATGCCTCATACCTCATCCTAATACCTTCACGCCTTCCCAACCGGCTTGTCAGAACTCCCACCGGACCCTAGACTTGGCTATCATTCAGGAGGGTAAGCGAATGGCTAGCGGCGACACTGGAAATGTCGTGCCGGG
>JBFWUW010000153.1:0-4656 GCA_050247075.1 Pirellulales bacterium
AAGTCTTGGGGAACCTTGAAGGGTGCTTGGACTCCTCACGACACCCGCGACAGCGTCGTCGATTTCGTCCGCGAATGGAGCGGCAAGACCGAGATTCCGGCCAGCCGCCTGGTGCGGTGGGTCGGCACCGGAGCCAGCAAGTTCCACGACTGGAAGCAGCGGTTTGGCAAAGTCAACGAGCATAACGCCTAGGTGCCCCGCGACCATTGGCTGACCGAGGACGAAAAGCAGCGCGTGCGGGCGTGCGCGCGGGCCAATCCGCTGGAAGGATACCGGCGGCTGGCGTCTGACCAACTGGAAGGCCCAGCGGTGTTGCCTTCCAACCAAAACAGTCCATTGGCCGCCGCCGTAGGGCAACCCGGTTGGATCATCCATCCGCTGGGCCATTTGCTGCGTTGCCGGCCCGGCCACCCAGGCATTTGAAGATGCTGCAACGATAGCGGGCCACCTCGTTGCCGTGGGTGGCGCTTGGCTGTAGGTGACACTCGGCTGTAGGAGCCGTCTCCGACGGCGACAATCGGCGTTCCATCCCGCAGGGCCGAGACCGCGAAAAACGCCGTAGACTCAGACTGGTGCGCATCGCGGCCGAAAACGCCGGGATCGTACTGCCCCGCCAAGAGAAGAACCACGAATCAAACGAATCGAATCCAGCAAATGAATCTCCTGAGTGGAAACTCGCTTGAGCAAAAGGGGGCGGGCAGCGACTAAAAGTACTCGTACCGTAGGATCCTTATTCGTTCGATTCGTTTGATTCGTGGTTCTCACCAGGCCTCGTCTAATTGCCGGTGCGCATGCAACTCGCTGGCAATGCATTATCTTCAAATGTCTGCCAACCACCCGCCGGTCTCGCCACGGCCAGCCATTCCACGGATATAATCGGTGGGTGAGCGCCGTTGCACTGTTTGGCAAACGGCTGCGCAACGTCTGTTGGCCACGCGAGCGGAGGTTTCCATCCATGCGGATGTTTCTTGCCGGAGAATGGGTCGATCGCCCGGAACGGATCGACGTGGTGAATCCGTTCGACGGAACACCGATCGACACGGTTCCCCAGGCATCGGCCGAAGATGCCGATGCGGCGCTAGCGGCCGCCGTGGCAGGCGCGGCCATCATGCGCCGCATGCCGGGCCACCAGCGCAGCCAAATTTTGGCCAAGGCCGCGCGACTGATGGTGGAACGGAACGAGGATCTGGGCCGCCTGATTAGCAGCGAGGAAGGCAAGGTCTTGGCCGAGGGACGGCTGGAAGCCGACCGCGCCGCCGAGACGATGCAACTCTCCGCCGAGGAAGCCAAACGGCTGACGGGTGAAGTCTTGCCGCTGGATGGTGCGCCCGGAGGCGCTGGCAAGCTGGGCTTTACCTTGCGCGTGCCCTGCGGCGTAGTGGTGGCGATTACGCCCTTCAACTTTCCGCTCAATCTGGTGTGCCACAAAGTTGGACCGGCGCTGGCTGCGGGCAATGCCGTGGTTGTTAAGCCGGCTAGCGATACGCCGCTGTCGGCCTTGCGGTTGGTGGAAATCTTGTTGGAGGCCGGCCTGCCCCCCTTGGCCGTAAGCTGCCTGACCGGACCGGGTGGAACGCTGGGAGACAAACTCTGCTCCGACGGCCGCGTGCGTAAGATCAGCTTTACCGGCAGCCGAGACGTGGGGGAACGAATCACCCGCGTGGCCGGCATTAAGCGCGTGACGATGGAACTTGGCTCCAACAGCCCGTTGGTGGTGCTGGACGATGCCGATCTGGACCGCGTGGTCGAGGCGGCGATTGCCACCGGCTTTGCCAATGCCGGCCAGACTTGTATTTCCACGCAGCGCGTGATTGCCACCCCCGGTGCCTATGGCGGCCTGCTAGACGCTTTGAAGCCTAAAGTCGCCGCGTTACGGGCCGGCAACCAGCTCGATCCCACATCGCAAGTAGGGCCAATGATCCGCGAGGCCGACGCGAAGCGGGTGGCCGACTGGATTGGCGAGGCGGTGTCGCGCGGGGCCAGGGTGCTAGCTGGCAATGAGCGCCGCGGCAGCCTGTTTCAGCCGACGCTGGTGGCCGATGTCGATCCAACTTCGCGAATTAGCTGCGATGAACTGTTCGGCCCGGCCGTGGCGGTCATGCCGGCAAAGAATGTGGAGCAAGCTATCGCCCTGGCCAACGATAGCCGCTACGGGCTGAGTGGGGGCATTTTTACGCAAGATATCGACCAGGCCCTGCGGTTTGCCCGCGACGTGGACTGTGGCAACTTGCAAATCAACTGGGGTCCGCAGTGGCGGGCCGACCTGATGCCGTATGGCGGACTGAAAGAGAGCGGCCTGGGCAAAGAGGGCCCGCGCTACGCGGTGCGCGAAATGACGGAATTGAAGACCGTGGTCATTCACGGCGGATAGAGCGGGCCGCCGCGGATTGGCGGCTGGCGGCGCTTGGGCGTCTGCTGGCTGGTTCTTTGATCTTGCGGCGGGTGGGCGATTTCCGTACGGTTCTCGCCCTGCCTCATGGAATGCGATCGGCGGGGCGTGCTGGCTGCCGGCGGCGACAGCAGGCAGCAGCGATTGCAACGTCACGCGACAACAAGGATGTTCGACCGATGATGCTCTTGGGATTGGCCGGCCCGCAGGGGTTTTGGCTGCCGCTGGTGATCTTCTTCGCGGAACTGACGGTGGTCACGCTGGGGACGATCCGCATCATATTTGTATCGCGGGGCATGAAGCGCATCGCTCCGGCGATCGGCTTCTTTGAGATCGTGATTTGGCTATTCGCCATGAGCCAGATCATGCGCAATCTGACGGAGATTTCGTGCTACATGGCCTTTGCCGGCGGGTTCACCGTGGGCAGCTACTTGGGGATTTTGATTCCCGAGAAACTGGCCCTGGGGACAATGGTCGTGCGGATCATCACCAAGCGCGACGCCGCCGGGCTGATCGCCAATCTGCGATCCGCTAACTTTGGCGTTACCGCCGTCAACGGCCACGGTGCCACCGGGCCGGTGCAGATTGTGTTCACCATCGTCAAGCGAAAAGAACTGCACGCCGTCGTGGCGCTGATCCACCAATTCGACACGGCCGCGTTCTACTCGGTGGATGAGTTGCAGATGGCCTCGCACGGCGTTTTTCCGCGGACCAGGTCGGTTCCCACCCGCGTGTTTGAGATGGCTCCGCCGCGCTCGCCCGCCTTGGTTCATGCCGCGGTCGATGTTCCGCCGGCGCAAGCGGCGTGACAATCGCTTGCGGCTTGCGGGCTGGCTATACTGATGGGTCGATCCTGACCCTATCAGCGCGAGAGGCCACGCATGTTGTTGCACGTTTTGTGTCTGGCCGCGGCCACTCTGGCGGCGGATAGCGAAGAGGATCGCCGACTGGCTTGGGGCGATCTGGCACCGCCGCTGGCGGTAGAGGCTTTTGTCCGCGGGCAGCCGCTGGAATCTTTCGAGTCTGGCACCGTCTACGTCGTGGAGTTCTGGGCCACCTGGTGCGAGCCTTGCCTGGAAACAATCCCGCACTTGAGCAGGCTGCAACGGCGCTACCCCGCAGTGGACTTTGTGGGCGTCAGCACCGATGAGGATATCGACGATGTGCGTCCGTTTGTGCGCGGCATGGGCCACAAGATGAACTATCGGGTGGCGGTCGAGGCCCGGTCGTCCGATGAAGACGAGGGGCGGATGTCGCGGGACTGGCTGGAGGCATTCGGAATCGAGGAAATTCCAACCGCCTTCATTGTGGATGGCCAGGGGCGTGTGGCCTGGACCGGACACCCCGCCGACTTGGAAAAACCGTTGGCAGCTATTGTATCGGGCGATTGGGATATCGCCGTCGAGGCTGCCGCCCGCGAAGCCAGGCTGGCCGCAGCCCAGTTGGCCGAGGAAGCATCGGCCGGTTTGTACATCGCCCTGGCCCGGCGAGATTTTTCAGCCGCCTTGGAACTGATTGACCGGCAGATCGCCGCCGATCCCACGACCGAAGCCGAACAAGGGACGCTGAAGTTCTGGATTCTCAACCAATTGGCCGACCGTGCCGCTGCCGCCGCCTATGGCGAGCGGCTGTTGAAAACGGCCGACGAGGACGACGTTGTCCGCTACACGGAGATTGCCGGCATCGTGGCCTGTCCCGACGACTATGCGATTGGCGACTACGCCGGATTCGAGGCGGACGACGAACTGGACCTGGATGCGATGCCCGACGAGAACGAAGAAGCAGAGGACGATGCCGACGACGAGGATACCGAGGAAGAAGCGGCGGAAGATGCCGGCCAGGAGGGAGCAGCGCCCGACGACGCTGGCGAAGTACCCTCCGATGTTTCAGAAAAGCAGCCGGCCGCGCAGGAGCTCGACGCGGAGCCGGCAACATTGCCACAAGCCGGGGAGCAAGACGAATTGTCGATGGAAGATGACGATCTGGCTGACTTGAATGATCCGCTGCTGCGCCTGGCGATGCGGGCGGGCCGGCGGGCCGTGGAGGCTGCCGAGCAACTTGGCCATCTTGAGCAACGGGCCGAGGCGGCCCGGGTGTTGGCCAAGGCCTGCGCCGCGGCGAATCGCCAAGCGGAAGGCCAGGACGTTTTGCAAGCGGCGCTGGATGACCTGCGCGATTCGATCGAGCGTCGGCAGTCGCTGGCCGAACAGTTGGAAAGCGAGTTGGATCGAGCCGATTAACGGCGGGTTTCTTATCCGACTCGCGGC
>JBFWUW010000154.1:0-3471 GCA_050247075.1 Pirellulales bacterium
GATCTATCGACCGCAAAAACGTCGTCTTTCCTTGGCCGTTATCCCCCACGATGGCCGCCCGTGAGCCGTGGTCGATCTCCAGGTCGATCCCCTCGGCGATCTGGCGTTCCGGGTAGCCGATGGCCAGCCCGCGACAGCGCAAGGCTGGTCCCTTGCGCGGTTCAACCAGCGGCGCGCGAATGTTGGCCGTTGGCTCGTCGCTGACGATTTCGATAACTTCCAGCTTGTCGAGCTGCTTGCTTTTGGAACGGGCACGCGTGGCGGTGCTGGCGCGGGCTTTGTTCTTGGCGATGAATTCCTCAAGCTGGCGGCGCTTGGCCAGCACGGTGGCGTTGGTCCGTTCGTCCTGCAGGCGGCGCTCTTGCTGGTATTCCAGGAAAGCGTCGATCTTGCCGGGGAACATCGTCAGCTTGCCGCGCGACAGGTCGAGCGTGTGGCTGCAAGTGGCGGCCAGAAAGGCCCGGTCGTGCGACACAATCAGGCAGGCCTCGCGGTAGCCGCGGAGAAAATGCTCCAGCAGAATCTGCGTGCGCAAGTCCAGAAAGTTAGTCGGCTCGTCCAGCAGCAACAGATTGGGCTCGTGCAGCAGCAAGGCCGCCAGCTTGACGCGAGTTTGCCAGCCGCCCGACAGTTTGGCCAGCGGCCCTTGCAGATAAGCATCTTTCAGTTCGAACTGGCCGGCCACCTGGCCGCACTTCCAGTCGGGCTGGCCGCTGTCCCGCATCAAGAATTCCAGGGCGGTCTCACCGGGCAAGAAGGGGTCGTGCTGCCGCAGGTAGCCCAATTGCAGTTTGGGGTGACGAACGATCTCTCCCTTGTCGAGTTCTTCCTCACCTAGCAGCACGCGCAACAGCGTGCTTTTGCCGGCCCCGTTGCGGCCCACGAAGCCGACCTTAACGTCGTCGGTCAGCGTGGCCTCGGCACCATCCAGCAGCACCTGGTCGCCGTAGCTCTTGTAGACATTCTTGATTCGCAGCAACACACCCATGCCGACCAGACCCTCGCCGAGACACGGAACCACTTTTTTCCGAATCCATGAGCGTACCCCTCACATCACCATTCGTGAAGGCCAAACGGTCGAGCGGGCCGGGCCAGCGGGCGGCCGGTGGAAGGCGAAACGTCGTCTCCTTATTGCGGGCCAAACGATCTCTCCAGGTTGCCTGTCAGCAGCATTCCTTGAATGGCCACTGTGTTCTCTCGCAGAGATTGCAGGGCCGCCAGGTATTCCAGGTTGGTATTGAAGTAGGTGCGTTGGGCCGTCAGCAGCAACAGGTAATTGAACTCACCTTGGCGGTAGCCCTGCGTCACAAGATTCAGGGATTCCTGGGCGTCGGGCAGAATCTGTTGCGAGTACAATTCGGCTTGCTGGCGAGCGTTGGCGTACCTTTCAAAGGCCGCCGCCAGACGGTTCTGCAAATCTAGTTGCAGGCGGTTGACGTCGGCCCGAGCAGCGGTCAGATCGGCTTCGGCGGCACGGATATTTCCTTGGTTCTGGTTCCATAAGGGGACGACCAGATAGGCCTGTACGCTGTGGATGTTGGCATCGGTACCGAAATCGCGTTGGGGGAAGTACTGCACATCCGCGTCGGGAAACGGCTCGCGCCGGGCACGTTGAATCGAAAACTGTGCGCGGCTTACACCCGCCCGGGCAGCGGCCAGTTCGGGGCTGCTGGCCAGAATTTGCATCAGCGACTCATCCCAGTCGAGGGGGGGCGTGCCGGCCTGAATGTCGCCGGCAACCTGGACCGCGGGCATGTGGGGCGCGCCCATGACGGCCGTCAGGCTGCGCCAAGCGGCGTTGTAATGGTTGATGGCATTACGGTGTTGAATGCGGGCGGAGTTGGCCTCGACCTTGGCTTGCAACAGATCGACCCGGCTAACTTGTTCGGCTTCCACCAGGGCTTCGGCGGCCTGGACGCCGGCTTCCCCAATTTCTACCAGTTGCCGTGTGACTTGCAGCTTGCGCTGCGCGATGAGCACGTTGTAATAGCCAATGCGGACATCGTTGAGCACGGCGAGCACTTGGCCATCGCGACGGGCAACGGCTTGCCGCACGCGCTGGCTCTCAACCTGGCGATTGAGCCGCAACTTGCCCCCCAAGACAAGCATCTGCTCAAAATACGGGCCCTGCTGGCCAGCCAGCGAGTTGCCCGGTTCACCCATTTGAACGGAAGACCAGCCGATATTGGGGTTCGGTGGCAGTCCGCTTTGCACGTAGATTCCTTCCGCGGATCGTACCGCGGCGTTGGCTTGCAACAACGTGGGGTTGCTGCTGAGAGCGATGGCTTCCAACTCTTCCAGCGTGATGCCGGCGGCGGTTTCGTGCTGATCGGTAGGCGGCACCGGTTCGGGGCGGGCGGGGGGCGTTGTCGGGTCCGGCAGGATTTCGTCGTCCACCTTGAGCCGCACGGCGGAACTTGTTCGCTCGGGGCGGTTGTTGGCCGGTGCAACCAGGCCGAGCGCTGGCGGGGCCTCCAGAACCGACGCCCGCGATGCCGACGCCCTTCTGGCGACGGGCCGGCTTCTGCTTTTCACCGTGAGAGTCGCGGCCCGATCGTGCGCCTTGGACTGCGCATGCAGCGGCCCTGCCCAAGCTGCCAGGGTGCCGGCGGCCGCGAGGAGTATCAGAGCATCGATTCTTGGCATGGGCATGGTATCTGGCAATAGGGCGGGAGCGATCGACGAGCAACCGCCAGCCGGCGAAAATGACTGCCTGTGCTAGCGATGCTGCCTGTGCCGCCTGCGCAATGCTTGCACAATTTGCTAGCGGTAAGGATGGTATCGGCTGCACGGCTGGCCGCGGTCGAAGAGGCGTCCGGTTATTCCGGCGGCACCGGCGGCAATGCCTGCTCTGATTGGGTAAGCTGTAGGCGTGGCTTGATGATAAGCCGTCAGCGGAGAAGCTGTCAGCTATTCAAGCTGTTGGGCCTATATTGTCGCCATGGTCGCAAACGGGCCGGGTTTTTAGTCGTTCAATTCTTGTTGGGAGAATCTGTCGTGAGCAACGAGTCGCATCCGCTGGCCGGCCAGCGGTTTTTGATGTTCGTGGATGACATCTATGAAGACCTGGAACTGTGGTATCCCAAGTTGCGACTGCAAGAAGCGGGGGCGCATGTGGCGGTCGCGGGGCCGGCGGCTGGCCACAAGTACGCGGGCAAGCATGGCTACCCGTGCGTGTCCGATGTAGCTATTGGCGAGATTGAGGCATCCGACTTTCAGGGCGTGGTGATCCCCGGTGGGTTCATGCCCGACAAACTGCGTCGCGACCCAAAGGTGCTGAGTTTGGTCCGCGAATTCGCCACTGCCGGCAAATTGGTGGCGGCCATCTGTCACGGGGGTTGGATTCCCATTTCGGCAGGCGTTTATCGTGGAGTGCGTGTGACAGGCTCGCCGGGCATTAAAGATGACCTGATTAATGCGGGGGCGATTTGGGAGGACGCCGCAGTCGTTGCTGATCGGCAATTCGTTAGC